>JAZHPA010000001.1:0-172642 GCA_051024685.1 Moorellaceae bacterium AZ2
GCAGGCCTAATTATACCACTTCTACCCTGACAGAATCTCAGACGAATTTTACCTGACATTTTCATTGACGCTTGACAGAAGAACGGGTTCTGAGTTATCCCCACTTTTTGCAGGGCAGGCCTGTTTAGGCTTGAAAGCGAGCGACTAAACCGGAGCGGCGGCCAAACTTAACGAGGCTAAAAGCGAAGGCGGGGGCGGGGACAGGAGGTCCGAGACCGGCCCTATCGACAGAGAGGTCGGCTGACGAGGGAACCTCGCCTGAAGCTTTCAGGCCGACTAATAGTTTGGCCCGTGAGAGAAACCATAAGCGAGCGCAAGCCAGGCAGGCCGGAATCCAAAAGTGGGATGCTTTCTCCTTGAGAGTGAGCGAAGTTGCTGGAGAGTCTCTCTCTTTTGCCCGCCAGGAGCCGAGGCAGGCAAACCCCCAGACCGACCTTCCCCGACGGTTGGGAGGCGCAGGGCCTATCCTAAGGACACCGTCACGGAGGCAATCGGCGAGCAAGGGGGATGGCCGTCGGGAACGTTAAATACATGGCTGCAGGGCGGGAGGGCTCGTAGCGCATAAACCCGGGCGGCCGGTCATGGGCTTTAGGTGGGCTGGGTTCCTTCGGCCATCAAAGCCCAACTATCAATAGATGAGAGAAACCCCGGGAACCTTTCCCCGGGATCTCCCTTTGACTACAGTATTTTTTCGCATCGGTCCTGAGCTTCCCGCAATAATCTGCCCGCTTTAGAGCACATGCTTTCCAGTTGCTGCTTCTGAGGGTTGGAGGGCATCGCATGGATGACCTCGCCCATCTTCATCAACTGGTCCTGGGCCTGGCGAATGCAGTTCTGGAGTTCAGCTTGAACGCTGGTATCCACCACCTGACCTCACCTCCCAGCAGAATCATCTGCCAAACCCCGGTTTTTTATGTGGACCTTCAGTTCAAAAATTCTATATTCCCCCCGGCCAGGCTGCCTATTTGCACCAGGGACTCCACCCGGATACCCTGCTGGCGCAAATACTGGCCGCCACTCTGAAAAACTTTCTCAATCACAATACCTACACCCACCAGTTCGGCTCCCGCCTGCTGGATAATCGCCAACAGCCCCCGCGCTGCTTCGCCGGAGGCTAAAAAATCGTCAATAATGAGCACCCGGTCTCCGGGGCCCAGATAACTTCCGGCCACCACGATATCCACCACTTCCTCCCTGGTAAAAGAACGCACCTGCCCCCAATAAGCCCCGGAGCCGATGGTGGAAGGCTGCCGCTTCTTGGCAAAAACCACCGGAACCTGCAGGACTAGACCGGTCATCAGGGCGACAGCTATTCCGGAAGCCTCCACGGTCAGTACTTTGCTTATTCCTTCCCCGGCAAAGCGCCGGGCAAACTCCTCTCCCACCTTAAGCATGAGGACCGGATCGATCTGGTGATTCAAAAAAGAATCCACTTTGAGGATATCTTCGGAAATGACCTTCCCTTCCTGGCGGATCTTCTCTTTGAGCAGTTCGATAACATTAACCGGCAAGCTATTCACCCCGTCCATGGCGATTTGCCTTCTTTAGGAGAGAATTCGCTTTTGCCGTGTGAAATTCCTGCTGCCAACATCTGAAGTCCGGGCTTATTCAGGGGGACCGAGAACCTTTTGGGCCAGGGGCTCAAAGAATTGGATTAAAGCTTGGGAAGGAAAGGGCACCCGGCGGCCGAAAGACCAGGGGATGGCAAAAGCCAACCCCAGAAGGCAGAGGCCCGTAAAGACCAGGAAGGCCCGCCAGTCCTGACGCCGGATGAGGGGAAGCCCGTCTACTAAGAAAACTACAATATACAGAGCGATGATGAGAAGCAGCCTGAGCATAAAAACTTTCCCTTGCCGAGAATTGAAATGGAGCCGGCGGCTAACGCGCCTGGGGTTGCCAGGGGCGCGAGGTGAGGCCCGTACGCCGCACCCTGGCTTCCACCTGGATGGCCACAGGCAATTTCTTGAATTCCTCGTCCCAGCGGGTTTGTACCTGCTTCCACAGCCGGGGTTCCTTACGGAAAAGGGCTCCGCCGAAATCAAAGACATCGGCACCCACTTGCTGAGCCTGGCCCAGGGCGCTGCTAATTTCGGCCGTAATAAGCGCTGCTATCTGGCCCTCCAGGGAACGGAGGGCTTCTTCGGTGGTGAGGTCATGGAAGCATTGCTGCTCCAGCAGATTGCCTTCCACCCTGATTTTAACTTGGCCCTGCATCTGGCCATTCTTGACCTCCATCTTGGTATTGCTCTTCACCTCGGTAATTTCAACAGAAACCTTCCTTTTATCTTCCTGGCACTCTAACTCCAGGATGGCCCGGCCCACCTTCTTCCGAACCCAGGCCCAGCCGCGCACCTGGCGCTGGTCCAGCCAGCCCACCAGTTTATCGTGGTGAAAAAGCCCCGCGCCGTTTAAGGCCAGGGTGCGAATGATCTCCGGCTCAGGCGTCCGGACGCCCGGCCCGGAATCTGGCCCTCCGACCAGGGGGGGGAGGGGCTGGGGGCTGAATTCAACCACCGGTATCAGGGCGGCGGCCGCCCCGCCCGATAAGTCTACAAGCACTTCGTGAATACTGGGGATAAAACCGTAGCCGCTAACCCTCACCCATTTATTCAAACCCAGGATCTCCCGGCCCAGGGCGGCCTCCAATCCCCCCTGGGCCTGGACTAAAATTTGTCGCGCTGGTCCCCGGGTAAGAAGAATCAAGGTGGAGCGCCGGAATTCCTGGTGGCGATCCAAAAAATCCAGAACTTCCAGGAGACCCTGGCGGGCCATATCCTCTCCCACCAGGACGGCCGTAGTATGGGCCACGTAGACGCGGCGGGGCAGCTTGGTTGCCAGCTTCCGGGCGGCGGCTAAGATGGTGTCCCCCTGATCGCTGCTTATAACCACGTTGCGCTGGGGCCGGGCTGCTGCGCCACCGCCTCCCCCACCTCCGCCACCCCCTTCTCCCCCGCCGCCTACGGCGGCGGCCCGGATGATTTCCACCGTAACGAAGCGCTGTTGCCCCTCTAAATCGGCGGCCATTGAAGACACAAAAGCCAGTTCATTAATCTCCCGCCGGTCCCAGCAGCCGGACGGAAGGAAGGCCATAAAAGCCAGAACTAGAAAGAAGATGGTGCGTTTTCCCATTTAACGCTCCGACCTCCCGGGTGGCTTTTTCCCCCTCGGGACTTTGCCGGGAATCCTTTTATCTCTGCCCATGAAAGTTTCCAGCTCCGCCTCCGGCTCTTTATCCTGGGCCGGCAGGGGTTTGTTGATGCCCGGCTTTATCCGGAAGAAATTGCGCGGGCCCCCTTCCAGCTTGGGCCGGGTATACATGGCCCACCAGGGAGCCCGGAAGATAACATCCTTTTGATCTTCCCAGATAAAGGGGGTTATCGGAGTAAGGTAAGGCAGGCCGAAGCTCCTCAAGGAAACGACGTGGATTAAAATCAATAAAACGCCTGCGAAGATGCCGAAGAGGCCCAGGGCTCCGGCCAGGAATATCATGGGCAGGCGGAGCATGCGTATGGCGGTGCCCAGGCCGAAGGTGGGATTGGTAAAAGAAGCGATGGCCGTGAGGGATATGATAATGACCATGGCTGCTGACGCCAGGTTGGCCCGCACCGCCGCCTCGCCGATAACCAGGGCCCCCACCACGGTTACCGCCTGGCCTACGGGCCGCGGCAAGCGCACACCGGCTTCCACCAGGATCTCAAAAATGATTTGCATGATCAGGGATTCCACAAAGGCCGGGTAAGGCACCCTCTCCCGCTGGGCCGCCAGGGCCACCGCCAGGGTAGTGGGCATCATCTCCTGGTGAAAAGTGGTAACGGCTACATATAAAGAGGGCAACAACAGGGAAATAACTAATGCGAAAAGGCGGAAAAGGCGAATACCGTAGGTGGTGACCCATCGTTCATACACATCATCCGGAGCCTGGATTTCAGTAAAGAGGTTTACCGGCAGGGTCAGCACAAAGGGAGAACCGTCGGTTAAAATAGCCACCCGGCCCTGCAAGATGTCGGCTACCACCTTATCCGGCCTCTCGGTGCGGGCCAACTGGGGAAAGGGAGAAAAACGGGAATCCTCGATAAGCTCTTCGATATAGCCGCTTTCAAGGATGCCGTCGATGTCGATGCGCTGCAGGCGGCGGCGGAGTTCCTTCACCACCCCTTCTAAGGCCAAGCCCTCCAGGTAACTGATGACCACCCGGGTATGAGTGGTCCGTCCCAAATAAAAGGTTTCAAAGCGCAGCTTGGGCGTCCGCAGCCGCCGCCGGATTAAAGAGATGTTGGTAGGGAGGTCTTCGGTAAACCCCTCCCGGGGGCCCCGGATGACCGTTTCGATCTCCGGCTCGGTTACCGCCCTTTTCTCCCATTTATCAGCTTCCAGCAGCAAGGCGCGGTTGTAGCCCTCCACCAGCAGGGCCACCCGGCCATCCAGCAGGCCATATAATAATCCGCGCCATAGAAGCTCCTCTTGTACATGGCCTACGGCTACATCCCGGCCTATCAATTCCAGAAAATTGGCTGCTCCTGGCCGGCCTTTATCTTGACGCAATTGTTTTAAGGAGGGCAAAATATCCCGCTGAATTGTGTTACGGTCCACCATGGTTTCCAAGTATACCAGGGCTGCTTTCTGCCCGGCCAGGTCCAACTCGCGAATAATTAAATCCTCGCTTTGGCCCAAGGTTTCCTGCAGGTGTTTTAAATTTGCCTGTAAGTTCCCTGAAAGGGGTATTTCATATTTCTCCACTTTCCGGGCCTGGGCTGCCTTTTTCTGCTTGCGTGCATGGGTTAATTTGTACAGGCGGCGCAGGGCCTTCAGCAAGGCCAGATCATCCCTTCTTGTATAGGAGTGCCTGCCTTTAGTATGGGGCTCGGCGTACATCTTATACTGAAATTACATAGAAAAAGCATCCAAAGGAAATATTAGTTAGCCAGGAGGGCGGATTTTATTTATGCGCGAAGAGGGCAGGATTTCCAGCCGGCAATTTTCCATGCTGGTCATGGGTTTCCTCATCGGTACCTCTACCCTGATCATACCCGTGGGCCCCGCCAAGCAGGACGCCTGGATTACTTTCCTTTTAACCGGCGCCCTGGGCGTAGGTCTCGCTTACTTTTATACCAGCTTGGGAAAAAGGTTCCCGGGGGAAACTCCCTTGCAGTACGCCCCGCGCATCCTGGGCCGCTTCTTAGGTACCTTATTCAATGTCCTTTTTCTCTGGTATGCCTTTCACCTGGCAGCATTAGTTTTACTGAATGTCAGTGAATTGTACACAATTGCCATCATGACCACCACACCCCTGATAGTCTTTATCGGTGTGATGGCCGGCCTGGCCGCCCTGGCCGTCCGTGCGGGCCTGGAAACCATCGCCCGCCTGGCCGAACTCTTAACTCCCTTCCTCATCTTTACCATTTTAACCCTCAATATTCTTTCCCTGGCTACTCCGGATCTGGTTCACTGGGAAAACCTGCTCCCCATCATGGCCGAAGGCCCTCTCCCCATTATCAGGGGGGTGTTCGCTTCTTTGGCCTTCCCTTTCGGAGAAACCGTCTTTTTCCTGGCCTTCATCCCTTTTGTGGTGGACCCCAGGAAAAGCAGCCGCCCTTTTGCCCTGGCCGTCTTTTTCCTTACCCTGCTCCTCGCCTCCGTCCTGGTGCGCAACATCGCCGTTCTGGGTGCGGCGGAATCGGCCAGGACCATTTTCCCCAGTCTGGTGGCCATCCAGCTAATCAACATCGGCGACTTTCTCCAGCGCATGGACCCCTTGATCATTTTCATCTGGACCTCCGCCACCTTTTTAAAACTGAGCATTGTTTATTATGTCTTCACCCTGGGAACCGCCCAGCTTTTTAATCTCAAGGATTTTCGCCCCCTGGCTCTGCCCACCTGGCTCCTGCTGACCTTTTTTGCACCCCACGTCTATGAGAATGTGCAGCAAATGCTGCGCTTCGCCGGCCGTACCTGGCCCTTTTATTTCCTCCCCCTCTATTTGTTTTATCCTGCCCTGTTGCTCCTGGTGGCCAAAATTCGGGGTATCAAAGGGCAAGGTGCCAGGCGTTATTAAACAGAGTTGACTTCTTTTCCGGCGGAATAAATTTTCTTTACGAGGTGGAAATTGGGAGCTAAAATAACTAGGGGTGGGAAGGATTGCATCCCTGGGAGCAGGAACCGTTATCCTATAGTTTTTTTGCCCGGGACACCAGGGCTGTAGCGCAGGAATTATTGGGAACTTACGTAGCCCATTTTTCTCCGGAAGGTTTAACCGTGGGGCGGGTGGTGGAAACCGAGGCCTACCTGGGCCGGGAAGATCCCGCCTGCCATTCGGCCCGTGGCCGCAACAAGCGCAACGCCGTTATGTTCGGCCCCGCCGGTTTTATTTATGTGTATTTGATTTATGGCATGCACTATTGTGTGAATATAACAACGGATAAAGCGGAAGTTCCGGCAGCCGTACTTCTGCGGGCCCTGGAGCCGATAGCCGGGCTGGAGCTCATGGCGCGCCGGCGAGGCACCCCGCACATCCGGCAACTGTGCAGCGGTCCCGGCAAGCTGGCCCAGGCCATGGGCATTGACCGCCGCCTCAACGGTACCAGCGCGGTAGAGGGGCTGGTCCGCTTTTACCCTCCTTTACCCGGTGAGGTCCTGCCGGAGATTGTAGCCGCGCCCCGCATCGGCATCAGCCAGGCTGCCGACTGGCCCTTGAGGTTTTACATCAAGGATAATCCCTTTGTGTCCCGTCGGTGAACTCCTTTCGCCGCGGTGGCCTTTCCTGTACGTACATCATCCCCAGGAGTATCAGGGTGCACCCCAGTATTTGCCTGGGACCCAGGACTTCGCCCCCGAAGATGCAGGCGATCAAGGCTCCGAAAACCGGCTCGGTAGCCAGGATAACAGCCGTAGCCGAAGCGGAGAGGTGGCGCTGGGCCCTGACCTGGATGAGGTAAGCCGCAGAGGTGGCCAGGATGGCCGTCACCAGCAGTGCCTCAATAACCTTTGCCGACCAGACGACCCGGGACGGTTCCCAGGGCAAGAAGGAGGCGCTCAAAAGGCTTACGGTGAGGAGCTGGACCAGGGCCAGCTCCGTGGAACCGTGAAGATGAGTGACCCTGTCGATGAACACTACATGGCCGGCAAAGCAGAGGGCACACAGGAAGACCAGCCAGTCGCCGTAGGATAAAGTAAAGGAACCTTCGAGGGACAGCATCCCCAGCCCGGCGGCCGCCAGGCCGGTAGCTGCGACTACCCTTGTAGGAGGTGCTTTCCTCTTTATAACGGCCTCCAGGAGGGGTACTATTACCACCGACAGGCCGGTAATAAAGGCGGCTTTAGAGGCAGAAGTGTATTTAAGGCCCACCGTTTGGAAGGCGTACCCGCCAAAAAGAAAAAGGCCAGCCGCGTACCCGTGCATTAAGGTCCTTTTATCCTGGAGCAGCCAGGTTTTTCCGGCCCAAGGCAGCAGAAAAACCCAGGCGGCCGTAAAGCGGTAAAAAAGGAAGTGGAAGGGGGCTATATCTTGCAGGGCTTCCCGCACAAAATAAAAGGTTGCGCCCCAAACCGCGGCAACGCTCAGCAGGCTTAAAGCCGAAACAATTTCCTTACCCACCCGAAACCACCAAACTTGATTTTCCCATGAGCAGCTCCACCTGTCAATGAAATTTCATTTTCCAGCAGGAGTTCTGCCCCTTTTGGCGAATATCAGTGACGTTTGGGGTTTATGAGCAGGCATGCCAAAGGAGGGGGTCCGGAAAGTGAAGACATCCTTTAAGAGTTTACTCTTTTTAGCAGTGGCTCTACTGCTGGCGATAACGGCCGTCGGATGCAGTAAGAATACCACATCCGGCCAATCGGGGCAGCAGACTTCCGGTAAAGAGCCCGGTCCGTCGAGGCCCAAATACGTGGTAGCCACTGAAGCCTCCTTCGCTCCCTTTGAATTTCGGGATGACAAGACGGGCCAATTTGTAGGATTTGACATCGACCTCATGAATGCCCTTGCGGCGGAGCAGGGATTCGAAGTGGAATTTAAAGATATGGGCTTCCACGGCATCATCGCTGCGGTGAAAACCGGAAATGTGGATATGGCTATCTCGGCCATCAGCATTGATGATGAGCGCAAACAGCAGGTAGATTTCTCCTTGCCCTATTACCAGTCCGGCCTCTGCGTCGCCGTCCGGTCGGACAACGACACCATCAAAGGTTTTTCCGATCTCAAGGGCAAAAAAATAGCCGCCCAGATCGGCACCACAGGGGCCAAGTACGTCAAGAACAACATAGAGGATGCCAAAGTAACCGAATATGATACGGTTAACGATGCCTTTATGGAGTTGATCAACGGCGGCGTGGATGCCTTTGTGAACGATTATCCGGTTTCCGCGTACTTTATCCAGCAGGGGAACAACAAGGAAAAGGTAAAGATCGTAGGGGACCTGGCCAACAGTGAGTTTTACGGGATTGCTATACCCAAGGGCAAAACCGACCTCCTGGAAAAAATCAACGACGGCCTTAAGAAACTCAAGGAGAGCGGTAAATTCGCCGAGATTTATCGCCGGTGGTTCGGCGAAGCACCGCCCGATTTCCTGCCCGGAGAACCCCCAAAGTAAATCAAAAAATGCCGCTTCCCAGCGGTTAAGTTTATGGTAGTATATAATGCGTAGTGGCCGGTTAGGCCGGTACTACGCATATTTTATGTCTTACGGGCGAGGTGGCACTTTTGAGTCTAATCCTCAACTCCCTTCCCTATCTCGTCGGGGGAGCGGTGGAAACAATAAAAATCGCCTTTTTTGCCGTGTCTTTGGGGTGTATACTGGGCCTTATGGTAGGGCTGGGGAGGTTATCCAAGCAAAAAATCATCCGCTCTCTGGCTACCTGTTATGTGGATTTCCTACGCGGCACACCACTTTTGGTACAGGTCTTTATTGTGTACTTCGGTTTCCCTCAAATTCTGGAACAGCTGGGATCTCCCGTTACCCGGATTCCCCCCTTTTTGGCGGCCATTATTGCTTTCAGTCTTAACAGCGGGGCCTATGTGGCGGAGATCTTCCGGGCCGGCATCCAGTCTATCCATCGAGGGCAGATGGAGGCTGCCCGGAGCCTGGGCATGACCCACAGCCAGGCCATGCGCTATGTTATTCTACCCCAGGCTTTTAAGCGGGTTATTCCTCCCCTGGGCAATGAATTCATCGCCTTACTAAAAGACACCTCCCTGCTGTCGGTCATCGGCATTACCGAACTCACCCGCCGGGGACAGATTATCATTGCCAGCACCTTCAGGCCCTTTGAAATCTGGTTCATCGTAGCTTTGATTTACTTAGTCCTGACCTTTTCCATTTCGCGTCTGGTAGACTTCCTGGAAAGGAGGTTGGACATCAACGATGATACGTGTTAGGGGGCTGAAAAAGCGCTTCGGTCGCCTGGAAGTGTTGAGGGGCATCGACTGTGACATCGCAGCCGGCGAAGTGGTGGTGATCATCGGCCCCAGCGGCTCGGGCAAAAGCACCTTTCTCCGCTGCCTCAATATGCTGGAGGAACCTACGGAAGGTTCTATTATAATTGACGGGGTAGAACTTACCAATCCTTCCACTAATCTCAACCTGGTCCGCCAGAAGGTAGGTATGGTGTTCCAGAGCTTCAACCTCTTTCCCCATAAAAATGTGCTGGAAAATATAACCCTGGCTCCCGTGGTGGTGAAGAAACTGGACCGGGCAGCGGCCGAAGAGCTGGCTTATGAGCTTTTGCGCAAAGTGGGACTGGAAGATAAGGCCAGGGCTTATCCGGATCAGCTCTCCGGGGGCCAGCAGCAGCGGGTAGCTATCGCCCGCGCCCTGGCCATGCAGCCTGCCGTTATGCTCTTCGATGAACCAACCTCCGCCCTGGATCCCGAAATGGTGGGAGAGGTGCTGGGAGTCATGCGGGACCTGGCCAGGGAAGGGATGACCATGGTAGTGGTAACCCATGAGATGGGATTTGCTCGCGAGGTGGGTCACCGGGTAATGTTCATGGACGAGGGCAAGATCGTGGAAGAGGGTCCGCCGGAGAAGGTTTTTAACCACCCGGAGAATCCCCGGACCCAATCTTTTTTGAGTAAAATCCTTTAGGCCGCCCGCCCTCGCTTTAGGCGGAAAACGGCTTCCTGCCTTGCCGGCGTAGCCCGAAAACTTTTTTCCAAAAAAGGAATTCGCCGTAGCGGAAAGAGGGTTTTAACGCTACGGCGAAGCCCCGGGTTTTTTCACCTGCCTCCTGCCGGTCATGGACACCTTTATTTTGCTGCCGGCCAGTACCGCAGGCATGCCCTTTGGCTGGCGCATCCCCACTTTCAATCTCAGGCCTGCTTGGCTTGGGCTCGCTTATGGTTTCTCTCGCGGGCCAAACTATTACTCGGCCTTAAAGCCTTAAGGCGGGGTTCCCTCGTCAGCCGACGTCCTTGTCGATAGGGCCGGTCTCGGACCTCCTGTCCCCGTCCCCGCCCCCGCCTTCGCTTTGGGCCTCGTTAAGTTTGGCTGCCGCGAAGGGTTGCTCGCTCGCTTCCCAGCCTAAGCAGGCCTTGTCAGCAAAAAGTGGCGCTAATTTGGGCCCTTCAGACGTTGCGTGATCTGCTCGTCCGCGTCCCTGATCTATGCCGGTAAAGTCCCGGGCAGCAAGTGGAATGCCTTAAAGATCTCATCTTTACCCTTTCGACGCCGTCACCGCCGCGGCTCAGCGGGTTTGGCCGGCCGTTTCCCTGTGGCGCCCCCGGAGGCGCTAGAATTCCCTGAGATTCCGGGGATAGCTGGCGAAGAGCTCCCTGGCTTCTTCCAGCGTGGTGTCCGGAGCCGGCAAAATGAGGTCCGACTCCACCAGCTCTGTATCCGGCACCCTGGCGCCCTGGCCGCGGATCAAAGCCAGAACTTCCCCGAAATGGCGGTTGAAACTTTCTGCATCGTTATTGGCCACGGCATCCAGCAGTTTATCATCGAGCCGGTCCAGTGCGCTCAAGGCCTCATTCTCTACCCGGTACTGGCCTTCGGTGAGGATGCGGATAATCACTCCTTCCCCACCTCCTTTTTGAGCCGGGCCAGTTCTTCCTGCACTTTACCCGCAGCAGAAACCCGGCGCAGTTCCGCTTCCAAGGGGTCTCCTCTCTCCAGGGCATCCTCCAAGACCCCTCTGGCCACCAGTTCATCAATGGCCTCCGCCCGCGCCCGCATCTTTTCCGTCTTTTCTTCTGCCCGCTGGATGGCCAGGGAAACGTCGGCCAGTTCTTCCGAAAGCCCGGTGACTGCCTCGCTGATCTTTACCTGGGCCTGGGCCGCCGAGTACTGGGCTTTGATAACTTCTTTTTTGGTGCGGAAAGCTTCCACCTTGGCCTGCAATCTCGCCTCTACTGTAGCCAGCTTTTCCTGTTCCTGCTCCAGCCCTTTAATCTGCTCTTCCAATCCCTCAAGTTGAGCAGCCAGCACCTGCTTGCGCTCCAGGGCAGCCGTGGCCAGGTCTTCTCTCCCTAGTTGCAAAGCCTCCTTGGCCTGTCTCTCCAGCCGCTCCATATTCTCTTTAAGCCGCACCACTTGCAGTTCCAGGCGCTTCTTGGAAGCCACCACGTCGGCCAGGTTGCGCTTGACTTTCTGCAAGAGTTCAAGCTGGCGCTGGTAGGAGTACTCCAATGTCTCATGGGGGTCTTCGGCTGCATCGAGAATCTTGTTGATCTTGGCTTTAAAAATGGTGGACATGCGGGATAGGATGCCCATTTGCTTTTCACGCTCCTCGTTATAGGTTGCTGAACTTTAAACCGGGCTGTTCCACAAAGGGTACCAGCGGCTGAAATCTTTCTCCCAGGGGAGTTCCTTTTCCAAAAGGGCGAAAAGGCGCATCTCGCCCGCGCTGTCCCGCTCCTTTTCCTTATGGAGCACGGGAAGAAAGGGATAAAAAGCGCCCCGTTTATAGTTGAAGATGAGGTAGAGGACGGGAGCAGAAGCTCCCTTTTTCTCCAAGCGGAAAACGGCGGCCAGGAGGCGGTCGCCGAAACCGTTTTCTATCAGCGCCTGCCCGGCCATATGGATTAAAGCCACCAGGTCTTCCCAGTCAGGGTCCTTAAATAAAAACCACGTGTAGCCGTACTCGTCTTGCTGGATTTCAACTTGACTGCCCAATTCCCGGGAGGCCAGCCGCACCAAATCCTGGGCCTCTTCTGCAGCAGAAGCAAAGGCACTGTCTTCTGCGGGCCGCAATACTAAACCAGCCCTTCCCACCGGCGACCAGCCCGTCTCGGCCTCTAAAGTAATCCGGGCGGTAGTCAGAGCAAAGAGGGGTTCGGTCCGCGCAGGGGGCACCCGGCTGCGGCCCAGCAAAATATCCCAGAAGCCCATTTAACGCCCCTCCATCTCACGTTCCAGTCGCCGCAGGTATTCCAGCCGGCGTTCCAGGGAAGGATGGGTGGAAAACAACTCCAGTAAGCTCTCCCCCCTCAAAGCCGGGACAATGAAAAAGGCATTTAGGGCTTCGGCCTGGCGTAGATCCCTGGTGGGAATGCGCTGGATTACGCCGCTGATCTTCATCAGCGCGGAAGCCAGCTGGCCAGGGGCTCCCGTCAGCAAAGCCGAGCCCCGGTCGGCGGCGAATTCCCGGTAACGGGAAAGGGCATTTATAAGGAAATAGCTGACAATCCATACCACGAGGGAAACCAGATAAACTAACATAGCCGCCCCACGGCCTTCACGCTCATCCCGGTCGCCGTAGCCCCACCAGCCCCAGTAGTAGAACTGCTGGACCAGAAAAGAGGCCACGGTGGCGAAGAAGCTGGCGATGGTCATGACCGCCACATCTCTATGGCGGATATGGCTCAACTCATGGGCCAGGACTGCTTCCAGCTCGGGTGGGTCAAGCCGTTCCAGCAATCCCGTCGTTACTGCCACCACCGCATGGGCCGGGCCGCGTCCGGTAGCAAAGGCGTTGGGCAGAGGTGTACGTACAATAGCTACACGGGGCTTGGGAATATCGGCCAGGACCGCCAGCCTTTCCACCAAGGCGTGGAGCTCGGGTGCCTCCCTGGGGCTGACTTCTTCCGCCCCCATGGACCACAAAACCAGCCGGTCGGAAAAATAATACTGGGCTACGAGCATGCCGCCAATAACTACAGCCATGCCCACATAGCCCACCCCTGCCTGCCACAGGACAAGGCCAAAAAACAGGTACAGGGCTGCCAGAAGAAACATGGTCAAAAACATGCGGGCTTGCAAGCCCTTATCAGGTCTAATCTGCCGTCGCAAGAACCCTCCCCCTTTGCTTTTAAACCTCAATCTTTTAATTCTTCACGCATACGGCGGTATTCTTCCGTGCTGATTTCCCCTCGGGCATAACGTTCTTTAAGGATGCGCAGTGGATCGGGCTCCGCCGTCGATCCCAGGGGCTTTCCCAGCCGGCCCCGGGTGAAAAGGGTTACTACCCCGTAAACGGCTAAAACGATAATACCGGCAATAACGAGCCACCACAGGAGCATCCAAAGATTCATACCCCAATTCCAGCCCCAGTAGTGCACCACCTGGTCACCTCACGTTCATCATAATTGGCCAGCTCAAAAGCTGTCAAGTTTGTTCACAAAAACTTCAAAAACTGGTTTCATGCCTATAGTATACGCCAGCCCTGGTAAAAAAATAAATGCCGAAGGTGGACTTGCATGGTGGAATATAAATTTGGAGAGGAAGGGGTAAGGGAGAAGGAGAAAATGCTTAAGCCCAGACCTTTAAAGCCCGGTGACGCCATCGGCCTTGTTGCTCCGGCCAGCCCTTTAAAGTGCGACTTATATTTGCAGCGGGGAATAGAGCGCCTCAAAGCTTGGGGGTTTCAGGTAGTATTACACCGCCCGCTAGAGTCCGGCGGGGGATACCTGGCGGGCAGTGACGAGGAGCGCCTGGCTGAATTGGAAGCCATGTTTGCTTCTCCCAGGATTAAAGCCATTATCTGCCTGCGCGGCGGTTACGGCAGCCTGCGCCTTTTACCGCACCTCGATTATGACCTTATACAGGCCCATCCTAAAATCTTCCTCGGATACAGCGATATTACTGCCCTGCACCTGGCTTTAATACAGAGGGCCGGGCTGGTTACCTTTCACGGTCCCATGATTTATCCTGAATTGGGCGGTGACTTGACCCCCTACACCGAAGCCTCCTTACTGAGTATGTTAACGGGCTCCCCATGCTTCTCTACTTTATATCCCCTCCCGGGAAAGGCCCTCACCATCACCCCCGGCCAGGCCAGGGGACGCCTTATCGGCGGCAACCTGTCCTTGCTGGCGGCTACTTTAGGGACTCCTTTCGAGATAGACACCCGGGAAGCCATCCTTTTCTGGGAAGAAGTAGACGAACCCCTTTACCGACTGGATCGCATGCTCACCCAGCTCCTCCTGGCTGGAAAGCTGGCGGCCGCCGCGGGCATGGTCATCGGGGAATGCATAGGATGTGGGGACCTGGAGGAACTTCTGCGGGAGCGCCTGGCCCCTTTAGGCATCCCCTGCCTCTACGGGCTTCCCTGCGGACACGGTATTAACGTGGCTACCCTGCCCTTAGGCATCCCGGCCACCCTGGATGCGAGCGAAGGTTACTTGCGTATAGAGGAAACCCCCTTTGCCCCCTAGCCATCCCCGGCTGTGGAGCCAGCCTGCCTGGCTTTTGCTCGCTCCACGATCTCGAAGCCGAGCTCTTCACCCGTACCACTAAGGGCGTTTTAACTGACCGAGTTGGGAGAAATCGTTTATGAATAAGCCAACCCCGGCTGCAGCAACCTTACCCTCAAAGTTAGCACCGATGCCATTAAATCGGCTATCAGCGCAGGCCATGGAATATCTCTGCTCTCGCGGTTAACGGTCCGCAGCAAGCTGGACACCGGAGCCCTCAAAGCCTTTCCACATCCACCAGGGCCTGGGTAGTACCACTATGATCAGTTTCCACAATAAGGATATCCCCCCGGTTCAGACTCTTGAGGCGCACCTTGGTGCGCAGAATGGGAATGGGGCACATCTCGCTGTAAACATTCAGCCGGTAGACGCACGTTATCACCGTCCCTTTATATGCCGGTTCCGCGGATTGGATTCGCTATTACGGTCTTTCTTTCCTGCCAGCAGGATGAACCGAAATAGAAGGGGTGCGCCGGTCGTTGACGCACCCCGGTAATGCTTATCCTATTTTCCTATAAACTCCTGCACCCAGTAGTGGCCGTAACTCCCTCCGCTGGCATAGCCCACGCCAATGTGGGTAAAATTAGGATTGAGGATATTAGCCCGGTGCCCTGAGCTTCCCATCCAGGCGGCCACCACAGCTTCCGGCGTCCGGTAGCCGGCGGCGATGTTCTCCCCTGCCGTACGGTAAGTAATCCCGAATTTCCTCAACATTTCGGCGAAGGGTCCATAGGTAGGAGAAGTGTGGCTAAAGTAGTTTTTGTCCCGCATATCTTCGGCCTTCAACCGGGCCGCACGGGACAGTTGCATGTCTACGGTCAGGGGCTTGAGGCCGGCCTTGTCCCGCTCGGCGTTAACCAGGGCCACCACCTGCTCCTCGTACTGGTGGAGCTTATAGCTGTTATCAGCTTCCTTTGGCGGGGGACTAGGAGCCGGTTGTGGTGCCGGCGCTGACCCGGGCTGGGGTTGAGGCGCGGGGGCCGGTTGGGGCCGGGGTGCCGGTGCTGGTTGCGATGTGGGAGCAGGTTCAGGTGCCGGTAGCCACCGGTAAAGCCAGGTCCAAAGTTGTACCGGGATAGATTGGTAGTTTGGGGTTGTCTTTAGGTAGTAAACGTACTTCAGGCTGTAAGAAGTACCGGCCCCGGCCGGGTTCGCCAGGGAAAGGGCGAAGGTAAAGGCCAAAAGCAAAGCAACGAAGGATAAAATGAGCCGCTTGCGCTGCAAAATCAACATTCCTCCCCTTTTGGTAATTTTACTTTCGGGCCCATCGGCCAGAAACCCCTCCTCCTTATACGCCAGCCTGGGTTATCCCCACTTTTTCCAGGGGAGGCCTGCTTGGACTTGAAAACGGGCGAGCAAGCCTTCGCGGCTAGCCCAGGCTTTAAGCTTCGGCCGAAAGCGGAGGCGGGGTCGAAGATAGGACGTCCGAGACCGGCCCATCAGCAAGGACGCCGATTGGGCCGGGAACCCCGCCGGAGCTTAAGGCCGAGCAAAAGTCCTGCCCGCGAGGGTTCTGGAGCGAGCGAAAGCCAAGCAGGCCTGGAATAAAAACGAGAGATCACTCAGACGCCAAGCCCCTGGACATTCCCTTACAGCAGGCAGAGATGCTAGTTTAGAGGAAGGGCATCTTGATGTTACCATAAAGGGAGGCGTAAGTTAACATAAAATTTTTACCAGCTTGTCCCCGCCTTCTAAGGACAGGAAATTTTTCTCATCTGGACCTGAGCATTAACTCGCCCAATTCCGGTATCCTGTCTGTCCGTCACCTGGAATTATGGTCCGTTTCGAAATGCTTAAGGCCTCCACCACTCCGTTTTGATAACGTCCCTGTTACCTGGGAGTGGTGAAGGCCCCAGACCTTTTAAGCCTTTCAACTTTCTCTAAAACCTTAACAGCCATTTAGGATGCAGCTTCCTGGCGCGCCCTTCTTACAGCCTCTACAAACTTCCTGGCCGTCTCCGTTACCAGTACATAGTTCCCAGTTTTGGCTCCTTTGGTCAGCTCTCCTCCCACACCTACCGCCTCGCAACCGGCTTTAATCCATTCCGCTACATTTTCCAGGCTAACTCCACCCGTAGGAATAAGGGGTGCTTGCGGCAGAGGGCCTTTAATAGCTTTAATTACTTCCGGTCCAAAAACGCTCCCAGGGAAGAATTTAACAAAATCCCCACCTGCTTCCATAACCTCCACCACTTCGCGTATGGACATGGCTCCCGGCATGCTCACCTTCTGGTAGCGGTTGCACATCTTAACCATATCCACATTTAGACTGGGGCTCACTAAAAATTCCGCTCCGGCCAGTATGGCCAGCCGGGCCGTCTCCGCATCCAGCACGGTGCCCGCCCCAATGAGGATTTCCCCCTTCCGGTAAGTGGCGGCCAGCTCGCGTATGACCTCCACCGCCCCCGGTACCGTCATGGTGATTTCAATGGCCTCCACCCCTCCAGCCTTGACCGCTTCCGCAATTTGCAACGCCTGTTCAGGGGTCTCCGCCCGCACGACCGCCACAATACCACACTGAATAATGCGCTGCATGGTTTCTAGCTTTTTCATAGGCTTAATTCTCCTTAGTTCATAAATATTTAATTAAGCGATGGTTGGCCAAATCCCTTAAGGTTAACGCTGTACTCGCCCGGCTCCCTTGTTATTCATGTAACTCAATACTTCTTCGCGAGTTACATGGTTGAAATCACCAGGTATCGTGTGCTTAAGACAACATGCTGACAAGGCAAACTCTAGTACCTCCTGGGGTCCTACGTTCTCCATTAGCCCGTAAATCACACCTGAAGCAAAGGCATCACCCCCACCTATGCCCTCTAGAATATGAATTTCGTACTGACGCGACTGATAGAACCGAACACCATCGTACATTAATGCCCACAACCTGCTAACCGTAGTTGTCACGTTTTCCCTGAAGGTAATCACTACCCTTTGCAATCCAAAACGCCTGTAAATCTCTTCTGCAATCTTCCTGTTAAACTCCTCGCTATCTGCTTGCGGAGATCCAACATCTATCTGGAAGACCTGTCTGAGGTGTTCTTCATTGCCGATAATCACATCCACGTAGGGCATTATTCGCCCCATAATTTCATTGGCTTCTTCCAAACTCCATAACTTCTGGCGATAGTTCAGATCACAACTAACGGTAAGCCCCTTCTCTTTAGCTTTCCGCGCTGCTTCGAGGGTCACCTCAGCTACGTTTTTCCCCAAGGCAGGTGTTATACCCGTGAAATGGAACCACTGGGAATTGCTAAATATTTGATCCCAATCAAATTCACCAGGATAGACGGTAGTAATACTGGAATGCTTTCGATCATAGATAACGTTGGACGGCCGCTGAGCAAACCCCACTTCCAAGAAATAAATACCTAAACGCTCACCATCACGCAAAACATAACTGGTGTCTACACCGAAACGGCGTAAGTAGTTAATTGCTGCTTGCCCCAGAGGATTCGCAGGAACCTTAGATACAAAAACAGCTTGCACACCATAATTCGCTAGGGAACAGGCTACATTGGCTTCTGCGCCCCCGTAGGTTACGTTAAAGGAATCTGTTTGGACGAACCTCTGGTAATTTGGTGTTGATAGGCGCAGCATAATCTCACCAAAAGTAATTACTCGAGCCAACCCTGTTCCCCCTCTCCGGCTCTCACCATTTCGCCCAGGCGGTTTAGGCCTTCCCGCACCGCCTCCTCTGGTGAAGCAAGCGAAATCCTTATGAAGCTCTTGCCCGAAGGGCCAAAGGTATCTCCCGGAGCTACAGCCACTTTGCGTTCGAGCAAGAGTTTCCTGGCAAAGGCAGCAGAGTCTGAAGACTTAACCTCAATCCACATATAAAACGCGCCCTGCGGCCTACAATAACTGAGGCCTAGTTTATCTAGCACTTCGCAAGCTGCTAAGAGGTTCCTGTGGTACGTGGCGAGCATTGTCTCAACGCATTCCTGGGAACCGTCTATTGCTGCTTCCGCTGCTTTCTGAGAAACAGAAGAGGTACAGGAAACATATGCTTCCTGTAGCTTAGCAATATGTTGGGCCACACTTTCATTAGCCACTGCGTACCCAACTCTCCATCCTGTCATAGCATACGTCTTGGAAAAACTAAAGGCGGCTATCACTCTTCCGTCTGTATCAAAGGATAAAGCGCTGGCATGTCTCCCCTCAAAAATAATCTTTTCATAAACTTCATCCGAGATTATAAACAGATCTCTTTTCTTGGCAAAATTTACTAAGTCCTTCATAAGGTCTGCCGGGAAAACAACGCCCAACGGGTTAGAAGGAGAATTTATAATGAGTACTTTTGTCCTGCGTGTTAACAACTTCTCCAAGTCACTGATGTCGGGTAGGAAGCCTTTTTCCTTGTATAGCTTGTAACGTTTGGGCACTGCACCCGCACACGCCACTATCATTTCATAATTAGGCCAACCTGGGTCGGGTAGCAAGACTTCATCCCCCAGATCGGTCAGCACGCGTACCGAACTAGAAATGGCTCCTACTCCACCGACGGTGACCACAATATTCTCCGGTTTAAGGCTAAGGGCATAGTCAGCATTTAGGCGGTTGGCTATTTTTTCTCTCAAGGATTGATTACCGGCATTGGCCGTATATTTGGTAAATCCAGCTCTTGCCGCTTCGTGAGCTGCTTCGATGATGTGAGGTGGGGTGCTGAAGAGCGGCTCGCCTATTTCCAAATGCAGCACCCCGTCCATACCTAAAGACATCTCCACTATTTCCCTTATGCCAGACCTTCTAAGCCCCGTAGCTAACTTTGATAATTCCGGCACGGTCTCAATTACACCTCCGTTTAGCTAGACGCAAAATCAAAAACCCTTAGATCCAAACTTTGCAGTAACCTTCTTAATTGCGCGCGGGTCTGATCATCATAAGAAGCAGGTCCGGGGTGTCTTACGGCAGGCGAAGCAATAATTCCTGCCATCCATAAGACTTCTTTGGTTATGTTTCGTGGAGCCAAATGAATCTCAAATACGATAAAGGGCAACACCTTATAAAATAAAGATCTCGCTTGATCGTATTCCCCTTGCCGGTAAAGGCTATAGATAGTGCCCAGTTCAAGAAGGGCTGCAGACGACATGGTCCCGCACGCACCCCGTTCCAATTCCTCCAAAAAGGTTATACCGCCCATACCGCCAAAGATGCTTACATCAGCTCCCACTGATTCCTTGATCATGCTTATCTTATATGGCGATTGGGGACTCTCCAGCTTTATATACTCCAGGTTGGGCGTTTCACGAACCATCTTAGAGAGATATTCCGGCCCAAGCTGCACTCCACTCAGCACTGGATCGTCCTGCAAGATCAGCGGTATTTCTATACTTTCGCCCAGCTGACGGTAAAACTCATAAATACCCTTCAGGTCTGCGGGCCTTGTACCAAAAAACGGCGGCATAGCCATTACAGCTGTCGCACCTTCCTGCTGCGCCCTTTTGGCTTTCTCAACTGCTATTTTGGTGCTGTAATGGTTGACCGTCACCACAACCGGGATCCGACCATTAACCGTTTCTAAAACCCGAGAGGTGAGGCTGTCCTTTTCATAATCAGACAGCGCAAATCCCTCACTGGCATTAGCCAGTATGGTAATACCATCAACCTTCCCCCACAAGAGGAATTCAATTAACCTCTCAATACTTTGGTAATCTACATCACCATATTTGTCGAAGGGGGTAGGGAATATGGGAAAGTTGCCTTCTAGTTTCTGCTTTGTTTTGCACTCCATTTGGTACACCTTCCTTTATCCTCCGGCCATAGCCTGCACAACTGACACTACATCCCCCTCTTTTAAGAAACACTGCGCCCTCTCTTCAGCCCCTACCCTCCGTCCATTAACCGCTATTAACACTGAGGGTGCTAAGATGTCTTTCCCGTAATGCTGGCAGAGGTCATCTATGAGATCCTGCAAGGTAGCATTGTCAGGCAAGGTGTACTGCTTAGGTATTACCCGCATTATGCCGCTCAAGCCACCACCAATCCTCAGGGTAACGCTAATCACGCTCTGCAAGCACCCCCTTGCTGCCTATCCTCCCCATCTTCTCTAGCTCTTCTGCGACCTCCCCTAAAGAGAGGCTCTCCAGGGTTTCTCGCGTCGGCCAGCTGGTCTTTACGTCCCAGCCATGCAGGGTGTAGTATTCATCCAACATGCGATCCAGCTCTTCCTGAGGTGTTACAGCAACGCCCGGCCCATCGGGGCTGGGTTCGTGCATAATCCGCCACGGTAACGTGTCGTCTTTTCTCGTAGCCCCCAGTCTTACATTGAAACACTTCTCCAGGGTAACTATTCTGCGACCTGTTAGCATAATTTCATCTTCTGTCACATCGAAACCGGTAGCGGCCGAGAATAAGTCAGCCATCAATTTGGGGGTAATACCATATAAGGCTGTGCTGGAAAACGCGCAGAAACCTAGCGCATCAGTTACAGCATAACAATCTTCATGCCAGCGCACTATTTCTGCACGTTTCTCAGTAAGATAGGGGACGGCAAATTTCTCATCGCCAGTAATCTTTCTAATGACTTCCCTCGCTTCGGGGCTCATCCCGAATTCGGCAAAGGTTTCAGTCATAAGGTGGTCGGCACCGCGCGGGTTTACCGCAAAGGCCAGAGCATAAGATTTAGCGTTACGCGTATCAACCCGGGAGTGCTCTAGGCCCTTGGCTTGCACCGCCCACTTATAGGAATCGCCGCCTATGCGTTCGGCCGCCCGCTTGACGCCTTCAGCCAAGATATCGCCAAACCCTTCCCGGCCAGCGATCTTCTTTACCATCTCTACAACTGCAGCTCCATTGCCCCACCTGAGCTCCATACCATCCAGGTCTTCCCTGGTTATGACGCCCTTTTCGTAGCACTCCATGGCCCATTGGATTACGGCACCGGTGGAAATGGTATCTAACCCAAAGATATTACAGAGTTCATTGGCTTTAATGACGGCTTCGGTGTCCAATACGCCGCAGCCTGCTCCCAGCGCGCCCAAGGTTTCGTACTCAGGCCCACCGGCATAGGCGCCTGCAAAGGGCCCACGCTCCACCGTGGTGAAGCGGTGACAATGGATAACGCAGCTAAAACATCCAAGGCGTCTCTTCAGGTAGCCTTCTTCAGTGAGACATTGACCAGTCAACGGGTAAACGTCATCCACACAACTCCGCTGGAAATTGTAAGAAGGAAATACCCTAAGTTCATTCACGCCATTCAAGCTACCCGCTGTACCATACAGCCGCATGCCTTCTGCTCCTGAATCACTCAACAAGCTTTGTCTAGCTAGTACGACTAGCTCGTGGAACCTTGACGGTTTAGCTGCAGCGATCATGCCCTGCCCACGCACGGCTATGGCCTTCAGGTTCTTGGAACCCATCACAGCCCCAACGCCGCCACGGGCAGCGGCATTGTATACGGAAAACATGACCGCAGCAAATCTAACCAACCTTTCTCCTGCCTGGCCTATGACTGCAGTTTGTATATCTTCATCTCCTACTTCTTGCTTTATTGCTGCGTCTGTTTCTCTAACATCTAGCCCCCATAATTTGCTCGCATCGCGTATTTCCACATTATCATCGTCAATCCAAATATATACCGGAGCATCCGCCCGCCCATGTATAACGAGATTGCCAATGCCGGCGTACTTTAACTCCGCTCCCCATTGTCCGCCGCCATTCACTTTTAGATACCATCCGGTCGCCGGGCTTAATGTGGTGACGCTCGTACGGCCGGAAGAAGGTGCAGCGGTTCCAGTGAGCAGACCCGGTCCGAAAATAAGAACATTATCGGCTCCTAGGGGATCCGTTCCCGGTCTCACCAATTTCCACAGCAAATAGGCATTAATCCCCCTGCTGCCAATGTACTTCAAAACAAGATCCTTAGTGATAGGCTCCCGCCACCAAGTTTTGCGGCTCAAGTCCACATGCAGTATATCACCCGCAAGGTTTCGCATACTTGCACCTCCAACAAAAGTTTATTCGCTTACTCTAGGTTAAGGGCGGCTACCCGGGCTCGGCGCTTATCCTTGACGGTATGGTAAAGGGGCTCAAACTTGAGGGCTCCTTCTGGACAATATTTCACGCATACGGGGTCACCCTCGCACAGGTCACATCTTATGGCAACCCCTTTCACCGGATGGAGGTCCATAGCCCCTAGGGGGCAGGCATTCACACACTCTTTGCACCCCAGGCATTGGTCCTCGTTTACTCTGGCGGCGCCGGTTACGGGGTCATGAGATATAGCGCCCACCGGACACACCTGTTCGCATACTGGTTCCTCACAGTAGGCACAAGTAACTGGTACGTGCAGGCACCTGTCTTCGTAACTTACTACTTTGATGCGCGAAAGGCGCGGGGAATAGACCCCTTCATGGTGGTAGGAACAAAAGAGCTCACACTGTCTGCACCCAGCACATAGCTGAGGATTTGCGGTCACGACTTTTTGTTGCATTTTGTTCCCCTCCCTTTAAGCTTAAATCTGGGCGTTTTTCCTTATGGCAGCCTGCAGGCAGCCTGCTTCTAACACATTACCTACAAGAATGGCTCCCACTAATTTCCCCTGACGGTAGACCAGCTTGCGGTAATGGTCCTTGCCGGCGTTTATGTCAACATCCCAGTCGCCGTGCGCCGGCACTCGCGTAACGCCTAGGGAGATAAATGGTAGCCCCAATATTTCTAACGCATTTCGTGTCAAGGATCCCCGGTAGCGCCAACGTTGTCCAGCCATATTAAGCCCAGCAACTCGCCCCTGCTCCACCGCATTAGGCCAAATGGCTACATTCCTGTACTCGCCCCTGGATATCTCATAGGTTTCCGTGACGTCTCCGGCAGCGAACACCCCTTCTATTTCAGTACACATATGCTGGTCAACTCTTAGGCCCCGGGAACCAAGTGATACTCCTTTTAGAAACTGCAGGTTGGGGCGCACCCCTTTGCATACGGCCAGCACCTGGCACTCTATGAACCTGTCGTCCGTCAATACTACCCCTTCTAAACGTCCCTCGGGCGCCACTATCTCTTTGACATCCGTCCCGATCTCAATTCTTACTCCCTTAGACTTCAGGTGTTGCTCTACTATATAAGCCGCTTCATTGTCCGCTACTTGCGACATTATATAGGGCGAGCTAACCAGCATTACCGGGAGGTTATTTATCTCTTGCAAAGCACAAGCCAGCTTAACCCCGACTAGACCTCCTCCCCAAATGGCTATCTTAGCCCCTTCCAGGGCTCTCTGGCGTATATAGGTGGCATCCTCGATGGTGCGAACCCCCGTGATTCCCTCTATACCGCCCGGCACTGTAGAGGGAATAACTGCACTGGCCCCGGTTGCCACCAAACTCTTTTCGTAATATACCCGTCTACCGTTATCCAGCTCAATCTCCCTATTCTTTACGTCTATGTTGCATGCCTGCGTACCGAGAAAGAGCTCCACCCCTTGGCGCCGGAAAAAGTCCCTGTCGACCAAGAATAGATCTGACAACTTAACCTGCCCTGCTATATAATGTGTCAACAGCACCTTGGAATAGGGCAAATGGCTCTCCTTGGAGACTACGGCAATTTTCCTGACAGGGTCCACTTCCCGTATCGCTTTAATACAGGATAAGGCCGCAATGCTATTCCCTACGATTACATACTCATATCTATTCATCTTAAATCCGCTCCGCCAAAGGCTATCTTCGGTAGTCTTCTCCTGCGCCGTCTCAAGGCTGCAATTCCGTTTTCTCTTCTTGTTATCGTCAGCGCACCTGTGGGACAGTACCTCGCGCACATGGGCATCTCTAAGCCTTCGCAACCGTCACATTTATAAGCCCTAAGCCTACCTTCTTCCGCCGGGGAGCGCAGTACCCTAATAGCACCAAAGGGGCACTCCATCATACAACTACCACATCCTACGCACCTTACAGCGTCAAGTCTTATTAAGCCCCGGGAGCTATCGACTCTTAAAGCCTGTGCCACACAGGCATTTACGCATCCAGGCCTCTCGCATTGGCGGCAGATCGATATGGGGTTACCAGCATCTGCTTTATTCACCCACAAAAGGGCCCCATTTCCCCCATGTGCCATTCCACACACTACTGTACATAGCCCACACCCATTACACCTTGCGCTATTCACCGTCACCGCTTGCAAGTGGCCCATCTCCCAAACCGAGTTTTTGAAGCAATGGCTGGTAAATACGACTGCCACATATCCCCTCCACAGGTACACATTGCATTAATAGCGCGTGATTAACCAATGGCCTCACCTGCTTCAGCGGCCTTTCCCTTGTATCCAGTCATCAAAAGGCCCAGGGTGTCCAGATCGATCTCTTCCCGCTTGAACTCGCCGACAATTCTGCCTCGGAACATCACTACTACTCGGTGTGACAATTCCAGGATTTCATCCAGGTCGCTTGATATCAGCAGCACCGGCACTCCAGCCCTTGCGCTCTCTACTAATTTCTTCCTCACGTACTCAGTAGCACTGAAGTCCAGCCCCCGTGTAGGCTGGCAGGCAATTATAGCCTTGGGATTGGTCATCAGTACACGTGCGAGTACCGTCTTCTGCTGATTACCTCCTGATAGATTTCCTATGGGAGCTTCCGGCGTAGGGGTCTTAATATTGAAGGTTTCTACCGCTTGCCTAGCCTTGGCTCTAATGACTTGTTTATGCAAAACGCCCCACCTGGAATACTCTGTGTTACTTACGCTATCAATCACCAGGTTTTCGGCCACACTCATTTCCTTAATCATGCCCATCGCATGGCGATCCTCCGGAATATACCCGATGCCAGCTTGGCGTCTTCTACCGATACTCCATTTATTGATAGATTGACCCTCCAACAGAATGGCTCCAGACTTAGGTCTTCTGAGCCCAACCAGCGCCTCAGCCAGCTCAATCTGACCGTTGCCCGCCACACCGGCTACTCCAACAACTTCACCCTTATGCAGCCTTATGGAAACGTGGTCTACCACATTAGTCCTTTTCTCCTCGTCCTCTACTACGAGTTCCCTTGTCTCTAAAACAACAGGCGGGTTGGGAGGTAGCTCAAACACCTTTATTGGCGATATCCAATCCCGTTCCACCATCATGCGGGCTATTTCTTGCGGTGTAGTAGCCTCTTTCTTCACCGTACCGACATGCTTTCCGCCCCTCATAACAGTAATGTTGTCGCAGACCGCCATGGCCTCGTTAAGCTTGTGGGTAACCAATACTACCGAATAACCCCGGTTTCGCAGTTCAACCAGAAACTCCATAAGTCTCTCTGCTTGTTGAGGCGTTAGCACCGCCGTAGGCTCATCTAAAATTAATATCCTGGTACCCTGATAAAGGGCTTTCAAAATCTCAATCTGCTGTCTTTCACCGATAGAAAGATTTTCAACTCTTTCCTCCAGCCGTACTTCAAAGTGGTAATCAGATGCCAATTTTTCCACCTTTTGGCTCCACCTTTTCCATTCCGGCCTCAGGTTAGTCCATTTTAGGGTGGGCATAACGATGTTCTCAAGGGCTGTATGGTTAGAAACCAAAGAAAAATGTTGGTGGATCATCCCAATGCCTTTCTCTATTGCGGCTCTTGGAGACCACTTTTCAGTTACGTCTTCGCCATAAATCCGAATGGAACCAGAATCTTGCTTATACATGCCGTAGAGTATATTCATCAGGGTAGTTTTGCCCGCACCGTTTTCTCCCACCAGCGCCCTTATCTCGCCAGAGGCAAGGAGGAAAGACACCTTGTCCAAGGCCCTCACTTCACCAAAGGTCTTAGTAATATCTCTCATTTCCACAACCGGAGCATTATCGACCCCAACCACCTTGTTTTCCTCTGCAATCGCGTCCGCCGTCACTATTTCCACCCCCGCTACTGCGCTCCAACTTTCCTTTTCCCTTTACCTTACTTACGAAATCTCGCGTTCTGGGCCTCCTGAGCTCAAGTTGCCCACAGGGGCCAAGCAGCTTCTCCCTTGGCCCCTGTGGCTAGCATATACTTATTTTTGCTCAATCTCTTCGTGAATCTTCTTTTCTATCTTAATTTCTCCACTCTGGATCTTGGCCACAGTATCGCGAATATCCTTTTCTACATCCGCAGGAATTTTACCATGGAAATCGGCCAGCTGGATGTAAGTGGGGCCTACTGTAGTAATCTTTTTCTCCAGCGTGCCGTTCAGATACTGGTCTGCCATTTCTTTATACATCTTGGCAGCATCAAACATAACACTAGTTAAAATGGTATTGGGAGCATCGTTATACCAGTCAGAGGCATAGCCGATAGAAAACGCCTTCTGGGATTCAGCGGCTTCATATACACCCTTTACAGCCGGACCGGTAACGCTGTAGATCACATCCGCACCTTGCTTGAGCTGCAGCATGGTGATTTCCCTGTGCTTCGCCGAATCCATCCAGTCGCCCGCCCAATATACGAGAACTTTAGCGTCCGGTCGTACCGCCTTGGCTCCTTCAATTACTCCACTGAACTGTTCTATCAGCGCGGGAATTGGTACTCCACCCACTACGCCTATAACACCTGTCTTGCTAGCTTTGGCAGCTACCACGCCTACAATGTATCCGTAGGCAAACATATCGGGGCTCCACGCCGCCACCTTGGGCGCATCGGGTAGCGTATCTGCCACAGACATCATTATGAACCATTTATCAGGATATTTGGGAGCTACTTCCTTCCATGCTTCTATCTCACCATTGTCTGGGAAAATTACAATGTCATAGCCTTTATCCGCATAGCCAGTAGCTACCTCAGACATCTTAGGATAAGGCACGCTTTCGGCAATAGATACTTCCCAGCCGTAGTCTTTACGGAGCAGGTCCAAACCGGCAAACTGTACACGGTCCCAGCCGCCTGCCCGAGCCGGGTCGGGAATAGAAAACATGGCGCCTACTTTAACTTGCTTTTTCTGCTGCTCACCTTGCTGCTGTTGTTGCTGGGGTTGAGGTTGTCCTTGCTGGGACTTTCCACCACAGCCTGCAACTAGTAATCCGACAACACTCACCACCAGAAGCAATGCAATAATACGGATGACTCTGGTCTTTTGTTTCACAGTAAATTCTTGCCCCCCTTTTTCTTTTTTAAGTAATGTTGTGCGTGAAGACATTGCCATACAAAACTTCGACGGTGATTCTTTTAAAAATGCCTTCTTAACATATATTGCTCACCCCCTTATATAAGGTCTGCCAGCATCAGCAGGACCTTTGGCTTTCCCAACTAGCCCTATAACCAGAATGGTTAACACATACGGTACCATAAAATAGTAGTAGGCATTCAAACCCGCTCCGGATGCTTGAGCTCTGAAGGCCAAAGCCTCACCAGCGCCAAACAGTAGAGCTGCAAAAGTAGCAAGAATCGGGTTCCATTTTCCGAAGTAAACTGCGGCAAGAGCTATGAAGCCTCGCCCCATAGTGACATTATCAGTGAAACTTCTAACCCAACCCATGGTAAGAGCAGCTCCGCCTATCGCCGAAAGAACTCCAGCCACTACCATGATAATTATTCTTGTGGTAATAACATTCATTCCAGCGGCCTCAGCCGCATGAGCGTTTTCTCCCATGGACCTTATTTTTAAGCCGCTACCCGTGGCAAACAGGAACCACCATACAAGAATAGCAATTACGATGGCGAACACTTCAAAGGGATTAAACTTGAATATGAGGGTTGGAACACCTGACACTAGTTCCAGAGCTTTGGGGCCAGCAAGGCGGAAGATATAGCTGGTCAGCCCCTGTGCAGCTAGATTAAACGCAATTCCAACTACTACCTGGTCTGTCGGAAGATAGACCGATATATATCCCAGAAGCAATCCCGCTAAGGCACCACTGGCCACCGCTGCCAGCACTCCACTCCATGCATGCCCGCCAAATACCATGCCCAGGATGCCTGCCAGGGCCCCAATCAGCATTACTCCTTCTACCCCTATGTGTAGCACTCCCGTACGTTCAGCCAGTAGGATGGCCATGGCGCAATAGATCAGCGGCGTAGCCGCCCGCAGGCTTGCCAGAAGAAAATCACTCCACCAGTTAAGCTCCATTCCTGTACCCCGCCTTTATCTTTTTGTAGCCCGGCGTCAAGCTGCCGGGGTTACTCGAGATGTGATTATCTTCCGAGCATTAAAGCATACGAATAGCAACACTGGTACACCCTGCATCACGCTCACCAGGGCTGCAGGAACCCCCGTCATAGCTTGCATGTAACGGGCTCCTGTCTCCAATATTGATAATAGGAAAGCTACCGGGATAACCCCCAGGGCGTTACCCCCCAGGAAAGCAACGGTGATACCCGTAAAACCCCATGGCATGGACCACCCTTCAGCCACCCGACCAGTCACACCTAGCACTTGTATAGCGCCGGCCAAGCCAGCGAAAGCTCCGCCGCCGAGCACGGACAATGCAAGAATCTTCTCTACCGAAATGCCTGCTACTTTAGCCGCTTTTTCATTGTAGCCTACAGCCTTCAATTGAAGGCCAAAGACTGTACTCTTCATCACCCAATAAACCGCCAAAGCCACAACTACTGCAGCCCATACCCCCACGTGGACACCGAGGGCCTCAGGTACGAGGGGAAGCCGATAGGCGGAGGCTATAGTTTTGGTTGCCCCATAAAATGCCCTCGGATCCTTCATGGCACCTGTAACCAGCGCATATACCAGGTTGACGCAGGCAAAATTCATCATAATAGTTGTAGTAACTTCGCTGGCTCCTCTCTGAATTCGCAAAATGAGAGGTGGCAATATAGCAATAACTCCTACGGCAATAGCTGCTAGAGCCGACAATATTATGACTACGACCGGATGACTTTTTAAGGTAGTAGCTACTAAGACTGCAGCTATAGCTCCGATTTCAAGCTGTCCCTGCCCCCCTATGTTGAAAAAACCTGCCTTATATGGTAAAAGTACAGCTAGTCCGGTGAGAATCAGGGGAGCCATCTCCACCATAGTTGAAATTACAGCCTGTTTGCCGCGCAGCGCACCTTCAAAGAGGCACAACAGAACGTATAACGGTTGAGCACCATATATCAAGGCCATAACGGCCAAGGCAATCAGCGAAAGTACAACTGATAGTATGCTTATGCCCACCTGGGTTTCCAACAGCCACCGTCGCAGTCCGCGCCA
This sequence comes from Moorellaceae bacterium AZ2, assembly GCA_051024685.1. GTDB lineage: Bacteria > Bacillota > DSM-521 > Neomoorellales > Neomoorellaceae > UBA12545. The sequence continues at coordinate 29,701 of JAZHPA010000001.1, forward strand.
TCTAATTGTTTCTGCCGGGTTAACCACTCCCAATTCTTCTACCCCCTATTGCAGCGGGCGATATTACGCCCCCTTTTGTTCAACGGTTTAACTCTTCAATCGGTATATACTTTATTTCCGGATGCCCATACCTAGCTCCTCCAAAGGCCGGAGCCGTCCTAGGATTGTTCAGGCTTGCCCGCAGCCTCACATGGCATGGCGTACCTACGAGGACCAAATCCCTTCCTGCCTCCACAGCCGTGCTCAAAACGCCTTTCCCGCTATCCGGGTCAAGCATGCACACCAGATCAGGGAAAATAGCCTTTATCTCACCGTTAATCCATAGGGCCATTGTCTCATTCTTGATTACCATGCGTGCTTCCATCCCGCTGTAAGAACCCCAGCCTGCCATTAACACAGTGGTGACATAAAACCCCCCTTTGTCTTCTCCTTCAACCCTGCTTACCCTGCCTCTGAACAGCTCTTTGCCTCCTAGGGCTTCAATCGCAGCTCTTACCGGATCTGCTTTTGCCTCCTTAGCGGACAAAATCGCCCTGCCAATGTCCATCGCCTTGGAAATGGTTCTCGGCACTACACATTCTTTTAATTGCTTTCCGTTCATGGGGTAATGGGTATTGGCACCCATCCCACCGCCCCTAGTAATCATCCACCGGCCTATTTCATCTGCAAAAACAGGTTCACACTGCTGCGCGACTATAATCGTATTGCCTTGGGCATCTACCAAGGGCATAGGTGTTAGCGATACACCATGACCAATAAAACTAGTCATTTGTGTCTCAGGTGCTGATCTGCCCAGAGCGTCACCATCGACTGCACTTATCCCTAGGCGAGCAGCAAGGGATAGGATAACAGGTGTGTTTAACCCCCCGACCTCAAAGGGTACAACATATTCAACCTTCTTCCCCATATACTTCTCCATGGATCGAGTAGCTTCTATCAATTCAAATCTCGTTTCCCATTTTGAAATCAGGTCTCCGATATTCATAGCATCAAGTACCTTGACGGAGCCCATAATACCACCACTTACTACCAAGGCATTATCAGGTACCTCAGAAGGATCTACAATAATTATCTTCCTGCCTCTGGCCAAATCGTTTTCCAGTATTGCCTTCCCAATGGCCGGGTTACCACCCCCACCGGTTCCTAAAATCGCTAGCCCCTCCATTAACGGCTCGATATCTTCTTTTCTAAGCTCAATAGCCATCCTCGGCCCTCCTCTACCTTTCTTATAACCCGAAATTTGAAATGCCATGTTCATATCCCATACTCCTAGAAATTGCTTTACCTGTTTCCACAACTTTCCTAGCCAAACTCTCCACCATATCTGCAGGAATATGAATTACTGTGCCTGTAAGACTAATAGCTGCTATTACTTTACCGCTGTAATCGAAAATAGGCGTCGCTATACAGCGGATTGATTCCTCATTCTCCATGTTATCAACGGCATACCCCTGGTCTCTCACTTTAGCCAAACATGCCTTGAATTCGTCTAACGAGACTATAGTGTTGGGAGTCAACCGCGGCATGCCTTTCAGGGCGATGAATTTCTCTACCATTTCTTCTGGTAAATACGCACAGATCGCCTTTCCAAGGGCAGTGCTATGGATATATCCGCGCTGGCCGATATAAGAATTCATCTTAATACTGGCATTGCCTTCGTACTTGTCTATATATACAATTTCACCGTCAGCCAAAATCGCCAGATGGGCTACCTGTCCCGTCTCTTCAACAATCTTTTTTAAGTATGGCTTTGCCCTTTCTCGTAACTCTAGGCCCATAGAAGCTATGGTACCCAGCTCCATTAGCTTAAGTCCGAGGCGATACCTGTCGTTTTCGGCCAATTGCTCTACGTAACCTCTAGCCCGTAGGGTTGACAACAAGCGATAAACAGTGCTTTTCCCTAATTTCAATCGCCTACTCAGTTCTGTAACACCCTTGGGGCTCCCCCTGTCTCTGGCCAGCTCTTCTAACAAGCTCAAGGTTCTTTCCACAGACCTGACTAGGCCACTATTAGCTTTTCGTTTACCGCCCCCCCTTGGCTTCTCTCTTGCCCTTTCCACCACACTTCCTCCTCACCCTTTTCTGTCTACCTTATCCGGAAGCACCTGCAAAAACCTCATGGGCCGCCACCAAGGCTTCTCCCTTTTTAACTTTGAATCCAAAATATTCTAGGGTATTCTCCAGAGCAGATATAGTGGGCAGCACATATTTGGGTGAAGCGGCCATTCCCATGGTGCCAATCCTTACATTATCAGAACCTATCTCGCCGTTACCCAAAGCAACTCCATACTTCCTCAACATCACTTCGCGAAAGTCTCGCTCTTCTATGCCTTTGGGAAGTCTTACCACTGTAACTACGTCCGACGCCACTTTTTCAGATTTGGCAACAATTTCTAGTCCTAGTTTAGAAACCGCTTCCCGCACCGCTTTACCGGCTACCTGGTGACGAGATATAACCTTCTCAAGGCCTTCGTCCAAAACGCTTTCCAACGCTCCTTGGAGGCCCCATACTAAGGTGGCTGCCGGCGAGACTTCGTGGGGCGCTCGCCCTTGTGGCTTCGGTTCCTTACCGCCTGTCTGCCACCACTTATGGTAAGCCCTTACCTTAATATCGTGGTACCTCTTCCAAACTTCTAAGTCGAGGGAGAGAGAATTAGTTTTTTCTTTTCTTTGGGCAATCTTATCCCATGCTTTAGGACTTACCGCCACTATAGCCAACCCCTGGGGCGCATTTAAGCATTTCTGGGGGCTGGCAAAACACAGGTCTATACCCCACTTGTCAGTTTCCACCTCTATGCCCCCTACGGCAGAGATAGCATCAACAGCAAATATTAGATCGAACTCAGCAGCAATTTTCCCTAACTCAGGCACAGGTTGGATAGTACCGGTAGTTGTTTCGTCTTGAACCACAAATAAGCCCTTGATGGTACGGTCCTTCTCTAGCACTTCAATTACCCTGTCTAGATTAACTTCATCTCCATAATCTACCTTTATCTCCACCGGGATTGCACCAACTATTTCGAGCAAGCATTTTCCAACCTCACCAAAAACACCTGTATTGATCACCATCACTTTTTCGCCCGGTTCAAAAACACTCCGAAAACCAGCTTCTATGCCGTAAGTGCCACTACCAGCGATCAATAAAACATCATTCCGGGTTTTCATTACTTGCTTTAGCATATCTATAGTCTTTTCTTCAGATTCCCAATAAGTAGGGTAGTAAATGGGTTCATAAATTTGCTTTGACATCTTTTCTATTGCTTTTGGTGCCAGCATAGTCTGACCACAGCTCATATTTATATAGGCCATTCCCCTTATACCCCCCCTATTGTGTTCCACTGGGTAGAACTGCGTTTTATAAATTTTATATTCGACATGACTTTCTCAACTCCTTTTAGCCTCAACTGTGAAGTCCTAGATTTTTGCCCAACTATGGCTCTATCCCCCCGCGTGTCCCTGCTAACTAATGGCTTCTAACCCAAACCTAGGTTCCACCACAACTTTGGAAATGGCTTTTCACACAATGCCTTCCACCAGCATATTCTTAATTAAAAGCCTAAAGGAGAGGTTGCCATGAGCAATTTTCAAAGTCAAATACCTCCCTGCCCAGAAGGAAATCTCTACACCATTCGCCCGGGCGACACTTTGTTCGCTATTGCCCGGACATTTGGCGTATCCGTAGATGATTTGATAGAGGCCAATTTGGGCCGGATTGATCCTGATAATCTACAACCGGGCCAAGTCATCTGCATTCCCCTAGCCGTTCGTCCTCCCGTATGTCCTCCAGGTTCAACTGTATATACCATCAGGGCGGGTGATACCTTCTATAATATTGCCAGGCGTTTCGGTATCAGCGTGGAGGACTTAATAAGAGCTAACCCCGGGGTGAACCCTGAGGCCTTGTTGATGGGTCAGCAGATTTGTGTTCCGGCCGTCCCCCAACCCGGTGTATGCCCTCCTGGGACCTTCGCTTATAGCATTCAACCGGGTGATACTTTTTTCCGGTTGGCCCAGCGCTTTGGTACCACCGTGGAAGCCATTCAGGAAGCTAATCCGTTTGTCAACCCCCTTAATCTACAAGTAGGCCAGCTGATCTGCATCCCCACCGGTCGGAGATGTCCTAGGGGGTCCTTCCCCTACGTTATCCAGCCCGGAGATACCTTTTTTAGCCTGGCCCGGCGTTTTAATACCACTGTGGCAAGAATCCAGTCGCTAAATCCCAATGTGGACCCTAACAACCTCCAGGTCGGGCAGGTCATTTGTATTTCTCGTGAAATTTAGCAACCCTTGCCGAACGGCTTCCCCAGGCAAAGCAAAGGAAATTCTTACATTATGTTCTTCAAAGATCCAGGGGCAGCTTCCGGCCCCATCTCACCTCTTGTTCAACAGCAGCCTCAGGGGTAAACCCGGGGCCTTTCTTCTCCCCGTAGTACCCGCAACGCCCCCTCCACCATGGCCCGCATTTCTTCCTCGCCGGGATATACGAGGACAGGGGCAATCCACTCAGTCCGCCCGCGGACCCATCCCGTGAAGAGTTCCGAGAAGGCCAGACCACCGGTAAGCACAATGTAATCCACCTGACCGGCAAGAACGCAGGCCATGCCGCCGATCTCCTTGGCCACCTGGTAGGCCATGGCCTCGAATACTAATTGAGCCTGCTCATCGCCGCACTTTACCCGTTTCTCGACCTCTGAGGCATCGTTGGTTCCCAAATAGGCCACCAGGCCGCCTTGGCCCACCAATTTACGGTCCAGTTCTCTGGCGGTGTACTTGCCGCTATAACACAGTTGTATGAGCCTGCGCACAGGTACGTGACCTGAACGTTCAGGTGAAAAGGGCCCTTCTTCAGTGGCGTTAGTGCCGTCAATGAAACGACCACGCCTACTGGCCACCACCGAGATGCCGCCACCGAGGTGGGCCAAAATAAGATTGAGATCTTCAAATTGGCGGCCGACATCGGTCGCCATACGCCGACCTACTGCCTTGAGGTTGAGGGCGTGCAGTATGCTCCGGCGTGGCAACTCTGGCAGGCCCGAGAGCCTGGCCAAGGGCTCAAATTCATCGACGGATGGCGGATCGACGAAAAAGGAAGGGACGCCGTACTTATCCGCGATACCCTTGGCCAACCGCACTCCCAGATTGCTGGCATGCTGACCTTGAACACCGGTGATGGCATCCTCTATGACCCGCTCATCGATAAGGTATACGCCGCCCTCCACGGGTTTGAGTAGACCACCACGACCAACTACGGCCGACAATTTTGCCAGGTCAAAACCAAATTTGGCCAGGCATTCAAGGACTTTCTCCTTCCGGTATTCGTACTGGACCGATATGTCCCCGCCGAAATTGGCCAGTTCCCGAGCAGAATGATATACGGTTTTTTGAAAGATAGGTTTCTCGTTTTCGTAGACGGCTATCTTCGTCGAAGTCGAGCCCGGGTTGATGGCCAGGATATAGAATACAGCCTTCACATTCCCTCACCAATCCGGTCAACCGTAGTACCCAGAGGCCAGGACCATCTCAATTCCCCGGTTCAGTGCCTTCTCATTGAGGGGGACAAGGTCCTGCCGATGTCCCGTGAGCATGTGCCTAAGCGCCTGTACGATAGAAGCCTTGCACACGCAGCGGGTGGCCCCCAGGAAGGCGCCCAGGGCTACCATGTTGGCCACACGAGAATCGCCAACTTTGACTGCTACGTCGTTAGCAGGCACCTCAAGCACTTTAACGTCCTCTCGTTTGACCTGGCGGTGGACAAGGGAACGGTTGACTACTATGAGTCCCCCCGGCCGGACGCTGCCCTCAAATTTGTCCAGGGAAGGCCCATTCATGGCGATGATCGCGGTAGGCTCGGCTACAACCGGCGACCCAACTTCCCGGTCGGATACCAATACCGAACAATTGGCTGTACCACCGCGCATCTCTGGCCCGTAGGACGGCATCCATGAAACGTTTTTGCCTTCTAACATGCCGGCGTAAGCCAGCAGTTCGCCAATAAGCATGACGCCCTGGCCGCCGAAACCAGCTATGATAACTTCATGGGTCACTGCTGGGCCGGCACCTCCCCGCCACCTTTAAACTCGCCCAAGGGATAGTAACTGATCATATTTTCCTTAACCCATCTCAGGGCTTCTACGGGCGTCATACCCCAGTTGACCGGACAGGTCGACAAAACCTCCACCAGGGAAAACCCCTTGCCTTCCAGCTGGATTTGAAAGGCTTTCTTAATCGTGCGCTTGGCCTTAGCCACTGCAGCCGGGTCGGTGACGGTGACGCGCGCAGCATAAGCCGTGCCGTCCAGGGTGGCGAGCATCTCGCAGACTCGAATCGGGTAGCCGTCCCGTCCTGCCTTCCGGCCACCCGGGGCAGTAGTGGCCGGCTGGCCCACAAGGGTAGTGGGCGCCATCTGGCCACCGGTCATACCGTAAATGGCGTTATTGACGAAAATAACAGTGATATTTTCCCCCCTTGCAGCAGCATGGACGATCTCCGCAGTTCCGATGGAGGCTAAATCCCCGTCCCCCTGGTAAGTAAAAACCACATTGTTGGGCAAAACCCGCTTTATGCCTGTGGCAACAGCCGGAGCCCGGCCATGGGCTGCCTCTTGCATGTCTAAATTGAAATACTTATGGGATAGGACCGAGCAGCCCACGGAGGCTACGCCGACGGTCCGATCCTGCACCCCCAACTCTTCTATAACCTCGGCTACCAGGCGGTGAATAATGCCGTGGGTGCACCCCGGACAATAGTGGGTGGGGACGTCCGTAAGAGTTCCGGGCTTTTCAAAGACAGTTTTCATCAGCAGTTACCCCTCCCCAGGAGCTTGCGCACTTCCCCGACGATGGCAGCCGGTGTCGGCATCATGCCACCAGCGCGGCCGTAGAATGCCACTTCACCCCGACCGTTTATTACCAGGCGGACGTCTTCCACCATCTGGCCATAATTCATCTCCACCACCAGAAACTTCTTAATGCCCAGGGCCAGAGCCTCCTCAAAGGGCTGTTCGGGGAAGGGCCAGGCGGTTATGGGCCGGATAAGGCCCATTTTCAGGCCCTCGGCACGCCCTTTGTCCATGGCATTACGGCATATACGGGCAGTGGTACCGTAAGCCACCAGGGCTACATCCGCATCATCAAGGTTAGCGGTCTCCCAGCGTTTCTCGCGGGCCGAAATCTCGGCGTATTTTTTCTGCAGCCTCAGGTTAAGCTTTTCCAGCTCCTCCGGCTCCAGGTAGAGGGAATTAATGACGTTGCGCGGCCGGTCTCCCTTCCAGCCTGTAGTAGCCCACGGCCTAAAAGGCTTTTCGGTAACAGGCTCATCGATAAAACTTACCGGCTCCATGGCTTGCCCCAGGACCGCATCGGCTAGAAGCATTACCGGGTTGCGGTACCGGTCGGCCAGATCGAAGGCCAGGCGGGTCAAATTGACCATCTCCTGGATGGAAGCTGGTAGAAGGACGATCAGGTGATAATCGCCATGGCCACCACCCTTGGTGGCCTGGAAATAATCGCTCTGCGCCGCCTGGATGCCCCCCAAGCCCGGTCCGCCGCGAGCCATATTGACGATGACCGCCGGCAATTCGGCGGCAGCCAGGTAAGATATACCCTCCTGCATAAGGCTGATCCCCGGGCTAGACGAGGAAGTCATAACCCGGGCGCCAGCGCCGGAAGCCCCGTAAATCATGTTAATGGCCGCAACTTCGCTTTCGGCCTGGACAAAGGTGCCGCCGACCTCGGGCAGCTTACGGGACATATATTCCGGAATTTCATTTTGGGGTGTGATGGGATAACCCGCAAAGAAACGGCAACCGGCCCGAATAGCCGCTTCTGCTATGGCTTCATTTCCTTTCATTAATCTCCTCTCACCCATTGCGCCTAACTGCCCCCTCCTGGCGGTATACGGAAATTGCCACCTCCGGGCACATCTGCGCGCAGAACCCACAGGCTATACATTTATCCTGTTCGGTTACATTAGCCGGGTAAAACCCTTTGGAGTTCATCCGGTCCCTGGCCAGCTGGATAATTTTCTTAGGGCAGAAGGCCACACACAGCTCGCAGCCCTTGCAGCGTTCCTCGTCGAACCTAACGGACAAACTAGTTCCCCCTTTTCCCGAGCCCTTTGCAGCAGCTTGACCAGGCCACAACCCGAGACTTCAGCCATCGAAAAAGGGAGAAACTCTTGGGTCTCCTTGGCCTGGTCCGGATACCCCGGTGGCTTCAGCTATCAATAGAGGCGCTTAAACCCTACCCATAAGTGCTAATACCTAGAACCTCGTCCCGGTCCCGGGCCAACGGAAAGAGACCGGTGCTATCGCGGAATATAAATGTGGTGGAGGCCATGGATGCGCGCGATCCGTTCTTCGGCCATACGGTCAGCGGCAACGTGGGTAGGAATGTTTTGTTCTTCGGCTATCTTAAATACCTGGAGGACTCTGTCGTAGATGCCGGAAGCCCTCTTCAGGGCCCGCTCCCGGTTGTAGCCTCGCAACTCCTCGGCGATATTGATTACACCGCCTGCGTTAACGATATAGTCCGGGGCATACAAAATGCCCTTTTCGTGGAGGATATCACCGTGTCTCTCTTCCTTAAGCTGGTTGTTAGCAGCCCCTACGATGGCTTTACATTTGAACTGGGGAATAGTCTGGTCGTTAATGGTTCCGCCCAGGGCGTTTGGGGAGTAAATGTCGCATTCAACCCCGTAGATCTCTTCTGGCGCTACAGCGGTAGCTTTAAATTCTCTAACAACCCGATCCACTGCTTCGGGGTCAAGATCAGTCACGAGGAGCCTCGCTCCTTCCTCTGCCAGGTAGCGACATAAGGCATACCCCACATGCCCCAGGCCCTGAACAGCCACTACCTTACCTTTAAGGGAGTCGTTTCCCCAGGCAACAAGAGCAGTAGCTTTCATCCCCATGTACGTTCCATAGGCTGTAACAGGGGAGGGATCGCCGCTCAGCCCGGCCAGACCGGCCACATATTTTGTTTCCATGCGGACATATTCCATGTCGTCTACACAAGTGCCCACGTCTTCAGCCGTAATATAGCGACCACCTAGGGTATCAACGAAGCGGCCGAAGGCACGGAAGAGTTCCTCACTCTTGTCCTTCTTCGGGTTGCCGATGATAACCGCCTTCCCCCCGCCGAGGTTGAGACCCGCGGCAGCGTTCTTGTAGGTCATACCACGGGCCAAGCGGAGAGCATCTAGAACCGCTTCGTCCTCACTAGCATAGGGCCACATACGCAATCCCCCCAGGGCAGGCCCCAGGGTAGTATCGTGAATGCAAATAACGGCCTTAAGACCGCTGGTCCGGTCGTGGCACACTACTAGTTGTTCGTACCCGTATTGTTCCATATACTTGAAGATTTCCATAAAGTTCAACCTCCGTATAGGTATGGCTGCCGAAGTTGTGCCCACAGTTAACAGGCTGCCGGCAGCGCCCCTTTGAAGCCATAGGAGGATCCATTTATACCCCGATCCTACGTCATTGCCATAAAAATCTCAGAAAACCTTAGGCTTTGACGCCTTCTTAGAGAACTTCCTTCAACTCATAGAAAGGTAGGCCCACTGCTTCGGCTACACCCTTGCACGTGACTTTACCGTTGATTACATTAACCCCTGCCGCCAAACCCGGGTTCTCCTGTATGGCCCGCAAATACCCCTTGTTGGCTATTTCGAGGACGTAGGGCAACGTCACGTTAGTAAGGGCAAAAGTAGAAGTACGGGGAACCGCGCCCGGTATATTGGCTACCGAGTAATGCACTACGCCGTGTTTTATATAGGTGGGTTCAGCATGGGTGGTCACCCGGTCGATGGTGGCGATGCACCCGCCCTGGTCTATGGCCACATCTACGACCACGGACCCGGGTTTCATGGCTTTGATCATTTCCTCCGTCACCACCCGGGGCGCCCTGGCGCCGGGGATGAGCACTGCCCCGATCAGCAGATCAGCCCCTTTAACCGCTTCCGCCAGGTTGTAGCTATTGGACATCAGGGTCTCTACGCGGCCCTGGAAAATATCATCCAGGTATCTCAACCTTTCGGCATTGATGTCCAGGATGGTAACCCGTGCCCCCATACCCACAGCAATCTTGGCGGCATTGGTGCCGACCACTCCGCCGCCGACGATGGTCACTGAGGCCGGAGGAACACCCGGAACACCACCCAGAAGCAGCCCGGCACCGCCGCTATGCTTTTCCAACAAGTGAGCCCCAATCTGCACCGCCATCCTTCCTGCCACTTCGCTCATGGGGGTAAGCAAAGGGAGGCTTCCATCGGGTGCAGTCACCGTTTCGTAGGCGATGGCTACTACGCCCTTTTCAACTAGGCACTTGGTCAGAGGGGCATCCGCGGCCAGGTGAAGGTAGGTGAACAATACTTGCCCTTCCCGAAACAGCGGATATTCCGCCGGCAAGGGTTCTTTCACCTTCACCACCATGTCTGCCCGCCCATACACTTCTTCAGCGGAGTCAACAATTTCGGCTCCAGCTCTGATATATTCCTCATCGGTTATACCGCTGCCCAACCCCGCCGAACTCTCTACCAGGACCCGATGCCCCGCCTGCACCAGGGCCATAACACCGGCAGGGACCATACCCACCCGGTTCTCGCTATTCTTAATCTCCTTAGGAACTCCGACAATCATTTATCCTTCTCGCCTCACTTATTAGTAGTCTGGGGTGAGGCCTCCTGGTAGCAAGGCGGCCTCACCCTCTTTAGGTTTACACCTGGCAATCGGGTGACAGCGCCAGGCAAGTTATCGAGCTACCTGTATTTACCATGCTCTTCCCCGGAGGGGCGTCAGGCTGCACGTTATGCACCGTTGTAAAGGCAAAACCACCGCCCGGCGCCGGCTCATCAATCCGCCGCTTGATTTCGTCCTTCACCTGCCGGGGAGTGCCGTGGCCCAGCACTTCCCAAGCACTTCCTGATATATTGCTCAGCTTTATAAATGCGGAGCGCCACCTGCTTATCTAAGTAGCAATTTGCCTTCCTTAATTACCACCTCTCCGTCCACCTCAACGGTCGGGTTAAGGATCAGACCGTCCAGGTGGATACCGGCTTCAACGGTCCCGCCGAAACCTTTGTTATCCCCGAAGGCAATATGAACGGTTCTCACGGCCTTCTCGTCTTCCAAAATGTTGCCGCTCACAATAGCCCTTTCGTTGGTGCCAATACCCAGTTCGGCCAGAGTGGTGCCCGCCTCACCGCACTTGGTCAGAGACTCCCACAACCACCTCGCGGCCTCTCCGCCTTCCACCCGCACCGCCAAGCCTTCCTTTACCTCGATGACAATAGGCTCCTGCAGGCGACCCCAGCCCGCCAGGGAACCATCCAGCACTACTATTCCTTCAGCCGACCCTTCTAGCGGAGCTATATACGCTTCCCCCGCGGGAAGGTTGCCCGAGGCCCCGCGCTGCCGCAGTTCACCTGCATCCATGATCCCGCTACGACCGTTGAGCTTCATGGTAATATCCGTTCCCGCGGGAGAGGTCACGCGGGCCACCTCGCCGGCAGTTAATACCTCGGCGTATTTTCTGGTCAGGGAGCGCATGGCTTCATAATCCACGGCCAGAGCCCGCATCATCATTTCTGCGGTAATCATCGGCATACTGGCTACCCTTGCACCAGCCTCACAGGCTTTCCGGCGGGCTCTGGTGTGGGAGAGGGACCTGGAGGTAGGGAGCAGCAATACATCGGCGGCAGCCATGGCTGCGGCCACCGCCGCAGGGGGCTCTTCCCCATGCCGGGAGCGCGGCGGGAATTCCATAAAGATGGCCTCGCGCGCCAGTTCCCGGGCCGCCTGCCAGAAGGCGCCCGCCACCTCTGGCACCGTTCCATCGGTTACCACCAGCGCCGTCTCTGTGTCTTGTAGAGCCATACATTCCAAAAGGGCCCGGCACGCAATTTCTTTTAAGTCTACTTTGTTCAACACCTTTCACCCCCCATCAGCCGCCTGCCAGATACGGCACAAAAACTACTGTATCGCCATCCTTGACCACCGTTTCCAGACCGTCCAGGGTATAGATACTGCGGCCATTCACTATCACTGCTACGGGCAGCCTCCCTCCCGGCCCTTCTACCGCCGGGCCATCCAGGAGTTTAACGATCTGCCTTATCGTGCTGCCGGGCTCTATTTCCAGTTCCTCCACAACCTTGCCAAATTTGGCCCTGCTGTCCCCTGCAAACCGCAAGTGAATTTTGGCCATCGCTTCCCTACCCCCAGGTTTAGAGGAATACCCCCCTATAGTTGTTCAATAGGCGTATATTCCACCTCCGGATGTCCGTACCGGGCCCCACTGAAGGCCCGCGCGCCCTGGGGCGTCTTCATGCTTTCCCGCAGCCGCTGGTGGCACGGTACGCCCACCAGGGCCATGGGCTGGCCTTCCTCTATCTCAACGCTCATAATCCCCCGACCCGATTTCGGGTCCAACATGCATACCAGATCGGGGAAGACCGCCTTGAGTTGGTCTTTTATCCACAGCACCATGGTCTCATTCTTGATGACCATATGGGCCCGGGCACGACCACAGGCGTCCTCGCCGCTCAACCAGACGTTGGTAAGGTAAAAGCCTCCTCTATCTTCCCCTTCCACCTTCTCCACCGTCCCGCGGAAGAGGAGTTTCCCTCCCATTACCTCAACCACCCGCTGGACGGGGTCCTTCCCTTCATTCCTGGCGGCGATGACCGTCCGGCCGATCTCCAGGGCTTTGGTAATGGTTCGCGGAACAACGGCCTGCTTTAGTTGAGCCCCGGACATGGGGTAATGGTTGTTGGCACCCAGACCGCCCCCTCGGGTCACCATCCAGCGGCCTATCTCGTCGGCGAACACCGGCTCTACCTGTTCGGCCACGATGATGGTATTGCCCTGGGCGTCCACCAGAGGCATGGGGGTCAAGGAAACCCCGTGGCCCAGGAAACTGGTCATCTGGGTCTCCGGAGCCGATCTCCCCAGGGCATCTCCATCCACGGTGGCAATACCCAAACGCGCGGCCAGGGAAAGCATTACCGGGGTATTGAGACCGCCTACTTCAAAGGGTACTACGTAGTCCACCCGGCGGTTTAAATACCTCTCCATGGCCCTGGTGGCTTCCAGTAGTTCAAATTTCTTTTCCCACCGTTCGAGCAGGTCATGGATGCTCCACTGCTCCAGGGTCTTCACCGAGCCCATAATTCCGCCGCAGACTACCAGGGAATCGTCTGGTACCTGGTCGGGATCGACCAGCACCAACTCCCTCCCCTCGGCCAGGTCCTTCTCCAGAATGGCGCGACCCCACTCGGGGTTGCCTCCCCCACCGGTCCCCAGGATTGCGAGGCCTTCCAGGAGGGGATCAATATCTGCGGGGGTTATCCTATAGCCTGCCATAGCACTCTCTCCTTCTTTACTCGGGAAGTTTTCCCATGGCTTCCAGTTCTCTGGCTACCTCATCTAGCCCCAGCTCCACCAGCGTTTCCCGCTTAGGCCAGCTGGTCTTCGGATCCCAGTTATGCAGGGTATAGTAGGCATCCAGCATTTCGTCCAGCTTTTCCTGGGAAAGGACGGTAGCTCCCTCTGGAAGGTCAGGAGCTGGCTCGTTCAGAAGGCGCCAGGGCGCGGTATCATCCTGTCGAGTGGCCCCTTCTCGAACGTTAAAGGCTTTTTCGATGGTAACTATCCTCCGCCCGGCCTTCATAATTTCTTCTTCGGACATTTCCAGGCCCGTAGCGGCGGCGAACAGCCGCGCCATCCGGTCCGGGGTAACCCCAAAGAGGGCCGTGGTGGTAAAAGCACAGAATCCCAGGCAATCGGTTACCGCGTAGCAATCTTCATGCCACCGAACGATTTCCGCCCTCTTCTCTGTCAAGTAAGGGTTGGCATATTTTTCATCGCCGGTGATGTCCTTAATGATCGCCCTGGCTTCCGGGCTAAGGCCAAATTCCGCAAAGGTCTCGGTATGCAGATGATCGGCTCCCCGCGGGTTGACTGCAAAGGCCAGAGCGTAAGCCATGGCCTTCCGAGTGTCCACCCTGGACTGCTCCAGCCCCTTGACCTCTATCGCCCACTTCCAGGAATCCTGGCCCACTTGCCGGGCCGCCCGCCGGACACCCTCGGCCAGCAGATTGCCTAAACCCTCCCGGAAGGCGATTTGCCTGACCATCTCCACTACGGCTTCCCCGTTACCCCAGGTAAGCTCCAGACCGCCGGTATCCTTTTTGGTCAGAATCCCGCGTTCATAACATTCCATGGCCCAGGCTATTACATTACCCACGGAGATGGTGTCCATTCCGTAAATGTTACAGAGTTCATTGCCCTTCAGGATGTATTCCCACTCATACACACCGCAGCCGCAGCCCAGGGAGCCCAGGGTTTCCAGTTCCGGTCCGCCGGAATAGCATCCGGCATATCTGCCATGGTCCAGCTCCGTATACCGGTGACAGCCCAGAATGCAGCTGTTGCAGCCTACCTTGCGCTTCAGGTACCGCTCAGCCAGGATTTGGCCGCTGATTTTTTCTAGATTGGGATGGGACCCCCGGCGCCAGTTGTCGACGGCAAAGCCCCTCAGTTCATTCAAAGGGAGCACAGAACCCGAAGTGCCGTAGGCGTGCAGACCGCTGGCGCCCGAATCTGCCAGGAGCCCCTTCACGCACTCCTGTACCACCTTCCAGTAGGTTGCGGGGTCCTTTAGGGCTATTTCGCCGCTGCCCTTGACCGCGATAGCTTTCAGCTTCTTGGAACCCATCACGGCCCCCGCGCCTCCGCGGGCCGCCGTATTGTAAATGGAGCACATGACCCCGGCCATCCTGACCAGATTCTCTCCCGCCTGCCCAATGCAGGCCACCTCGATTTCCTCGCCCAGTTCCTCCCGCAATATTCTGGTTGTTTCGCGCACGTCTTTCCCCCACAGGTGGGCGGCGCTCCGTATTTCCACCCGGCCATCCTCGATGTAAATATAAACTGGCCGGGCAGCCGCCCCGTGAACTACCACGTGGTCATAACCAGCGTACCTTAGTTCTGTTCCCCAGTGGCCCCCCGAATTGGCCTTTAGGTACAGACCAGTAGCCGGGCTCTTGCAGGTAATGGTAGTTCGGCCGCTGGAAGGAGCGCCGGTGCCGCTGAGCTTCCCGGCGCCAAAGATAAGCACGTTCTCCGGCCCTAGGGGATCGATGCCGGGTTTGACCAGGTCCCAGAGGAGTTTCGCATTGATCCCCCGCGAGCCGAGAAAGGCAGCTTCCAGTTCCTTAGAGATCGGCTCGGTCCACGTCCTCCCCTCCGACAAATCCACATGTAGAATAACCTTCTCCTTGGTCATGGCTCCCCCTCCTATTGCCTTAGCTCTCGTACCGAATGGCCTGCGGGAGCTGGCACATGGTGACGCACGCAGGTTCTCCTCCGCAAAGGTTGCACTTAAAGGCCACTCCTCTGTCGGCGTCAAAAAAGATGGCACCATGCGGGCACGCTTCCATACACAGCTGGCAACCGGTACACTCGTCGCTGAAGAGAAGAACTTCGTTTCGTTCGTTTCTCCGGATGGCACTCACCGGGCACGCATCCATGCAGGGTGCCTCATCGCATTGCCGGCACAGGATGGGGGTGGCTTCCTCAATCTCCTCCTTCTTCTTGATCCGGATACGCGCCTTACGGTAGCTGGGCGCTTTTTCCTGCACTAAGGAGCAAACCATCATGCAGGCTTTGCAGCCGGTACAATTCTCGGGAGCCACCACTATCTTCCCCACTGTCACAGCCTCCTTTGTTCTATGTCCTCACCCGCAAGCAAGCGTCCGCGTTCACCCAGGAAGCCGTACTTTATACTTTTAACCCTGGACGCGATCCAGAAAAGGCCGATAAATGGGATCCTGCTTTAGCCGTTCGCTTAACGCCTGGCCGCCAGCCTTGAGGATCATGGCCAGTTCGGCCGCCCTGCGCCCGATGGCAGCCGCCCCGCGCAGCGCCACCCTCATGTCCAGGCTCCCGTCATTCTCCTTACTCTCCAGCACATTCCGGCCCCCTTCATTATAGGTCCAGGCTGCAGCGCCGATATAGGTCTCCCACATGTCGCCCGTCACCGGCACACATCCCATTACCAGGGCGTGGTTGATAATATCGGTAATGGTATGCTCCTGGCCTGAGAACAGGTGGGCACCCTGAGCAATGGCACCAACTACCTTCAGGCTTTTGGGTAGGGTAGCCTCCCCCTCAAAGAGGCTGGCATAGCGACCGAACAGGCTGTTACCTAGCCGGTCGATAAAGGCCTTAAGCTGGGCTGGAATGCCCATATGGTACACCGGTACCGAGTAAATAATGGCATCTGCCTCGAGCCACTTTTCCCTTAGCTCCTGAAAATCATCTTTTAAGATGCACTCACCTTGCTTTTCGCCACACCGTGAACAACCTATGCAAGGTGCAAATTTTTTCCCCCGAATGGAGTACAGCTCGGTTACCACTTCACCTGGTGCAACCTGCTGGGCAGCTGCCAGGGCTTTCTCCAGGAGATACTGGCTGTTCCCCTTCCTGGGGCTTCCACAGATACCCAAAACCTTTATCATTCGGTCCCCTCCTAACCGCACATTAACTGATACCACTTCTGAACTAGCGGTGTTGTTTTAGGAAATCCCCCAGAGCTTCCAGGAAACTTTCGGCCGCTTCCAGGGTAGCCATGGCCCCCATATGACCTACTCTAAAGGTGTCTTCCTTGTGCGGGCCCAGGCCCCCGCTTATATAAATCTCATGCTTTTCCTTTAGAAAGGAAACAATCTCCTCCGCCTTAACGCCCGGCGGGCACTTAACTGTCGTAACTAGAGGGAGCGGTTCTCCCTGCGCCAGCGTTGCCAAGCCCAGAGCAGCCACTCCTTCCCTGATACGCCGGGCAACTTGCTCATGCCGCTGGAACCGCTGCTTGAGCCCTTCCTGGTATATCTGATCCAGGCTCACTTTCAGGGCCCGCACGTTGTTTACCGCCATGGTGATGCCATAGGGCTGGAAACGGCCTTGCTTCTCCTCGAATTCCTGCCAAACCTGAAGATTAAGGTACCATCCCACCGGAGGGGATTTGCGGGCGGCGAGGAATCCTTGCGCCCTTTGGCTCAGAGCGATGATGGCCAGTCCCGGTGGCGCCGAAAGACCCTTCTGCGAGGCGGTTACACACACATCCACGCCCCAGTCATCCATTAAAAACTCCATTCCTCCTACCGAACACACAGCGTCTACAAAAAGGGGGATACCCCGTCGGCAAGTAATTTCCCCAATTTCTTTAATGGGGTTAACCACGCCGGTAGAAGTTTCACCGTGCACTACTGCTAATGCCTTTACATCTCTTTCCTCTTCGAGAACTTTTTCTACCAAGGCCGGGTCAGCCGGCTTGCCCCATTGCTCTTTAATCCGCACCACCTGAATGCCGTAGGTCTGGGCAATCCAGGCGATCCGTTCACCAAAAAAGCCATTATCCACCACCAGCATTTTTTCGCCCGGGCCTGCCAGGGCATTTACAGCCACCTCTATTCCCGCGTGGCCCGAACCTACAGTTAAATACACTTTCTCTTTAGTCCCCAGCAAAGGTTTAAGGTTATCCCTTGTCTCGTTGTATTCCCGAACCCACTCTTCCCCGTAGTGAGGAACCATCGGCTGGCTCATAGCCGCCTGTACCTCTGGGGTTAAAGCGCAGGGACCGGGTATCATCAACAGCGGCTTCTCCATTGCATCTACCTCCCGAGTGGAACCCGCAAACCCTAACTAGCCCCTCAATCCTCCTTCAGCCGACCGGTGGCAGTCAGGCCAACAGCTGCCAGGATGATAAGCCCCTTCGAAATATCCTGGAAGAATACTGTACGTCCCGCAAGTTTTTATTCCGCGCCTGCTTGGCTTTCGCTCGCTCCAGAAACCCTCGCGGGCCAAACTAGCGCTCGGCCTCAAGCTCCAACGGGGTTCCCGGCCCAATCGGCATCCTTGCCGATGGGCCGGTCTCGGACATCCTATCCTCGACCCCGCCTCCGCTTTCGGCCGAAGCTTAAAGCTTAGGCTAGCCGCTCGGGTTTAGTCGCTCGTTTTCAAGTCCAAGCAGGCCTCCCCAGCCAAAAGTGGGGATACGCCAGGTTATTGAACCCTTGAACTACACCAGGTTTCTCATGATTTAACCGCCACCCTTCCTGCCCTTTCCAAGTAATACAGCCCAATCTTCCTTGCCCCGGCGGTGGTAGACATCTCCACCGTCTCATCATCCAGCATTACGAGTTTGCCTTTAACCTCCGGCTCCTCCGCCAGCAAGGTATATAAGGCCTGCCTCAAGGGCGACGGGCCACCTATCACGACCTTGTCCTGCCTGTTAAGGGCGCAGGCCCTGCTGTTTTTCATAGCAATTAAATCCTGCCCCAGGATCACCCCCAGAAGGAAATTGGCCCTCTGATCCCCATCCGCAGGCATAAACTGGCTCATTATCCTGGTGGAAAAACAACCCCGGGTGAGGCCCACCTGGCGCGATATGGCTGCACCTTTGACAATCATGTCCGGGTCCAGACGGGAAACAAGGTTTTGAGGAATAGAGTCGGCCAGGATGGTCTTGGTAGCCAGGGTGCTGAATATTTCTCCCGCCATGGTAGTGAGGCAGCCCGCAATCTGGTTATGTTCATTTATTTTGATAATCTTGGTATGAGAGCCCGGTAAGATCATGGTGAGGGGCCCTCTTAGGGATAGGAGTTCGAGAATGCCCAGGGCTTCCGTTTCCTCCCCCCTCATGATGTCCATAGCTTCCAGGTTCTCAGCTTCTTCCTCAACGTGACAATTGTTCTTAATTCCCGGAATAAAAAGGATGGGGGCATTGATAAGTTCATGTATCCTGACCAGGCGACTCGCCGCGGCCAGTTCTTCCACGCCCGCAGGAGTGCTTATATGAGGTATTTCATAGATTCCCACGTTGGAGGTGATCATGCCCGAGGCGGTCACTAATTCCAAATCTTCCTCCTTAATCCCCGCCGCCTCCAGGGCCTCCTGCATGGCCCGGCGCAGCCCATCAAACAAAGCCTTTTTTGATCCGCTAATAGCCGCATTGCGCACTCCTACAGGCGCGTGGACCTTCCCTATTACTTTGTCATCCCTTAAAACTCTTACCCGCGTGTTGGTTGTACCACCATCTATCGTCATGAACAGCAAGGTCTACCATCCTTACCTCTCCATTGAAATCTCGGCGATGTCGGTCCAGTTACTCACCGACCAGTTGCTTAAACTGTTGTGCGAGTTCTGCCAGTCTCGGCCAGTCGCCTTTTGCCAGTATATCACGGGGTGTCAGGGAGGAACCAACCCCCAAGGCCTTGGCTCCGGCCTCCAGGAAGGCCCGCCCATTTTCCAGGGTAACCCCGCCCACAGCAGCTAAAGGTATTTCGGGCAGAGGCCCGCGCATTTCCCGGAAGAAGGAAACGCCCAGACTGCTCGCTGGGAAAACTTTGACAATGTCAGCTCCTAACCTATACGCTTGGTGAATCTCTGTGGGCGAAAAAGCACCTGGTATCACTACTACATTCAATTCCTTACATGTTTGCACAACCTCGGGCAACATGGTAGGTGTAACAATAAATCTGGCTCCTGCTTCTATTGCCTGCCGGGCCGCTTCGGCCGAAGTGACCGTGCCGGCGCCGAGCAACATGTCTTGGCCATACCTTTCAACTAGTGTTGACAGCAGACGAATGGCTGCAGGACTGTTTAAAGTCACTTCGGCCACTCTTATCTGCGATTCCAGGAAAATATCGGCAACTCTTAAAAGTTTCTCTTCCTCGATGTTCCTAAGTATTGCTATCAATTTCTCCCGTAAAATCATTTGGGTTATTTCTTCTTTTTTCTCTAGTTTTTCCACCCTCTCCATATCCTCCTCATCCTCGATATTTGCAACTAGTCTGTTGCATTCAGCGTAATGTTCCCATGATTCACCAGCCGGCGCATTCCCGCTGCGAGGGCAGGCCTTCCATTACGTGCAGGGTGCCTGGCACTGATTGTATGCTTTTGAGCACCGGGGACGATCTTGTTGCATAATACACAACGATGTTGCTTATCTTATTATAAAGATTCAACGTCCATCCCCAAAATCCTTCTCAACCTAGGGAAATTTTTTTCGTGTTTCCCGCTGCCAAAGCTTTCTACATTAAAACCGGGCGGGCTGGCAAATATCCTAGTAAGCGTCAAATATAACCTACCTTGGCATTGTGCTAGAGTTTAAGGGATAATCTTCCTCAGAAAACTAACTGAGGAGGATTTTCCCTTATTTCTTACCCCTGCTTCCCCAGGTCATAGACAGTATCTTAACGTATATAAGGGGCGAAAGGATGCTGGTACCGGTGATGTCCCATAGCTCGTAGAATTTCGGTGACGCTCCTTTTCTTCGTTTTTAGGCCATTTTCGTGGTGCTGGATGATTCTGGAGTTACCTCACGTTCAAGAGCCGCCGCCAGCATCGGTAGCAAGCGGTACCCCTTGACCCGGTTGAACCCCTTCTCAGCTGCGAGCAACCCCGCCGACGACCACCGCAGCACCTGCCGTCCGTTGCGCCACCGTTTCACGTTGTGAGCGTAGCCTCTTACTTTGTCGAAGGCGCTTTCAATGCAGTTGGTGGATCTCACGACTACGGGCCAGAAGCTCTGGCAGCCCCAACCGGACTACGGTGAGGGTCTCCTCCAGCCCCTCCCGCAGACTTGCCGCCGCTCCGGGATAGCGAACCTCTAGCTCGTCGGCCAGCCTCTTGAGCATCCTCAGGGCGCTGCCGTAGTCGGTTTGCCGCCAGGCAGCATCAAGCTTTTTGCCCACTGCCTCGCGCTCTTTTTCCGGCAGGTGCTCCAGTACGTTGCGCTTCTTGTGGACCTGGCAGCGCTGCACCACCGCCGCTTGACCCAGTACATCCCTTACTGCCGCCCTCAGAACCTTGGAGCCGTCGATTACTACCAGCATTCCCCGGTCTACTTCAAGCCCCCGACCTACCAGGTCCTCCAGGAGCGCCCTACAGACGGTGGCATTCTCGGTGGCCCCTTCCCACAGGCCCAGGACCTGCTTTTTGCCTTCGCCGGTGATGCCCAGGGCCACCACTACTGTGTGTTCGCCCATGGCCACGCCGTCTAATACCAGAACCAGGTACCGTTCTCCCTTAAGGGGCCTGGTTAACAACTCCCGGAGGGCCTTGCTGGCCAGGGTGGTAAACCGCCGGCTGACGCTGCTCTTAGCCGTTCCCCGGGCCATAACCTCGGTTGCCTACCGGTTCTAGCCCTACCTGGTAGCTGCGGCAGGATAATCCGTACAGCAGTCTCTCGAAGCAGGCCTGGGTAAACAGGCTCTCGTCCTGAAACGCCTCGTAGCTCTTAAGCCTTACTTCCCGCCCGTCCTTGGTGCAAACCCGGGGCCGGCGCACAACCGCTTTGTGCCCGCCTAGGACCACGCTGCCCTCTCGGTACCGTGCCGCCACGCCCACCGGTCGCTGAGGTGTTTGCCTCTGGGCCCAACTACCTCCTCAACTTCTGCCTCCATCATGGCTCGCAGGACCTCAAGCCCCACTGCCACCGAAAACGCCAGCAACCCTTCCTTGGTTGCCCCAAGCAGTTCTCCTAGGGCGAGCTCCACTCTTTCTGGGAGCTTTGGGCCGTCACCCAAAAACCTATGGCCGTCAACGCCTATCTTGTGGTATACTGCCTTCGGTGGCGGTTACCTCCCTTGGATTATGTTGGTTACCCCTGTTATACCACAGGGGCTTGAGGAGCCGCCACCTCCATTTTCTACGACGTTTGAGACAATGCCGCTGGTACCTGCGAGGCCGGAAACGGAATCCTTATTGTTCCTTACGCCCCAGGGCAGGAAACTTAGCGGGCAGTGGTGAATAACCTCTTAAAGTCTCTATGTGCGAAGGCGGGAATACCTAAAAAATTACCTCCCACTGCCTGCGGCACAGCTTCGCCACCAACCTCTGGAAAAATGGTGCCGATATAGCCGAGATCAAGGAACTCCTTAACCATGCCTCCATCACTACCACGCAACTTTACGTGCACACGTTGCCGCGGTGGGATCTACGGAAGGTGATCTGTGACAACCCGCTGGCAAAAATCGTGGGGAATTTCTGGAGCAGGCAATTCATGATGGCAGATGACAGAAACAAATTATAAGCGGGCAGGTGGCTGGGTCCAGTAACGGTTGCCCATTGGGCTCCTGCCCGCCATTATTTCCCGCAATTATTTTTTTGAGGCGGCCTCTGGACGCACAAGGATTAAAAGCCTCAAAACACCGGTGAAGCGCTTTTGTCTGCCCCAAGTTATTTCTTGCTAAGTTCCTCTAAAGCTGGTAGGTATTGTTCGATTATTTCCCGAGCAAGTTTCAGGTCTTCCTTCGAATCTACTGCCTTTCTCAGATGCTCCACTGTGCACTTCAGCCCTTCTTCCAAGCCCACTTGCGGTTGCCAGCCCAGCTCCCGCGCCGCCTTCCCTGCCTCAAGGTATATTTTCCTCAGCTCCCCCGCACGCTCGGAAGCGTGCACACCTCACCTTTATATCCCGTCGCCTGCTTAAGCAGCCGGAAAAGCTCATTTACCGAAGTGCCCCGGCCCGTACCTATGTTGTACGCCAGGGTGTCAATGCTGCTTACGGCCGAGAGGTCTAGCCCCTCAAGCAACTTCTTCATGGCCAAGAGATTAGCCCGCACCACGTCACCTACGTAAATGTAGTCCCGCAGTTGCTCCCCGTCGCCATATATGGTGGGAACCTCGCCCTTCAGCATCTTCTGCCCGAAGATGGCCACCACCCCAGCCTCTCCATGCGGGTCCTGCCGGGGGCCGTACACATTGCCATAGCGCAGGGCTATATAAGACAGGCCATGCACCCGGGCAAAGTAGTAGAGGTAATATTCTGAGGCCAGCTTGCTCACCCCATAGGGCGATAGCGGTCCCTTGGGGTGTTCCTCCTTCACCGGAAGCTCATCAGGTTCGCCGTACACCACCCCGCCCGAAGAAGCAAAAATAAACCCCTTTACCCCGTAACGCAGGCAGTTGGATAGAAGGTTTAACAGCCCCTGGATGTTTACCCGGGCGTCTTCTTCCGGGCTGGCCACGGAACGGCGCACATCGATCTGAGCTGCATGGTGGTTCACCAGGTCTATCCTTTCTTCCCGGAAAACCTTCTCAAGCTCCGGCGAACAAATATCCATCCGGTAAAACCGGCAGGCAGGATTAAGGTTTTCTTCCTTACCGCTGCTCAAGTCGTCGACTACTACTACCTCGTGCCCTTCTTTCACACCAAGGCATCTATCACATGGGAACCGATAAACCCGGCCCCGCCGGTCACCAATATACGCAAAGGATAGTCTCCTCCCAGCAAAAAGTTAGTACATGTTCACATTTTCATCTCAATTAATTAGCTTACGTCACAAGATAGCGCCTTTAGCAAAGGCTTTTTCAATGCTCCATGCCCAGGAACCTCCTGAGGTCGCTTTCACTGGTCAGCTCAAATATTTTCTCCGCCAGCTCATCAAGCTCCTCCAAGGAAAGAGACTTTATCCTCTCCTCTACCTCCGGAGAAAGAAAACCTAAACGCTTCTTTAAAAACCTTAGCAGAATTTCCCTACGGCCCTCCTCCCGACCCTGCTGTAACCCTTCTTGCCATCCCTTTATATGCCACGAAGTCCTAAGCTCCATTACCTTCTTAACCTCCTCCGCACTTAATTCCTTATGTAACATCTCCTCCACTTCCTTCTCCTCTTCCGGGCTTAAACCCAGGTAAGTGTCAAATATCGCGGTTATAAGCCCCAGCTTCGCCGGGTCCAGCTGCATCCTGGTTACCATCCTTAGGAACTCCAGCTTTAACTTAAACCTCTCCCGGGGACTGTAGTCCATCTTGCTTAAGAGCGCTGCCGCAACCGGATTGTCGCTCTTTATGTACTTCCTCCAGGGCAGTTTCTTAAGCTGCACCTTGTAAAAGTTAAACTCCAGCACCTTAAGAAAAGGGAAAGCTACTTCGTGTTTGTCCGGCTCTTCTGCTTTGCTGTCATAGGAGAAAACGGCTATAGGCAATACCTTCTTCTGGTGCTTTTCGTAAAGGCGGCTAAAGTATATGAACATGCGCCGGGCAAAGTCGGGTTCTTTATAAGCCTGGGGCTCTACGTGGATAAGGACATAGCCTTCTTCTCCTTTTATTTTAACACTGGCCAGTATATCTACATAGTGTTTTTCTCCGGCGGTAATGTCGGTGATGATTTCCTGGGCTAAGAAGGTGAGGTCGGAATAGTCGATTAGGGCGTGGGCTGCGGGGAAGAAAAGCTCCATGAATTCTTTGAAGAAGTTGGTGATGAGCTCTTTAAATATGGCGTCGTGGTCGATAGGCATCTCCGGTTTCTCCTGTTTTTTCTTTAGTTTACTCTATTTTACTTTATGTGCAGGGCTAGGGCAAGAGACAAGACCGCCTAGCCTGTTATCTAAGACGTCTTAGAACCTCGTTAATTATCTCCAGATCAAAAGCTTCGGGGTCAAAGCTGCCGCCCAGCCATTGCAGCGTCTCTTCATATTCCTCATGTTCAGGATCTCGTAGGATCCTCAGCATTTCATAATACCCCCCAATACCACCGCAGTCTTCGGGAGGCGAGGCACGCCGGCCGTCCAGGCAAATAGGGTATTTCATGCCTTCTACAGGTGGGAGGATTTTTTCTACTACAATTTCGTGTTGCCAGTTGTCTCCGAAATCATACACGTACAGAAATTTAAATCCTTCCGAGGGAACTACCTGGTTCAACTTGACCGACCTGGCGCTCTTTACCCGGTGTAACTCCTCGAAATCAGGGTCAGGGATGCCGTAGTAAGTATCACCGATTCTAAACTCGTAGAGGTGGTAGTCCCCCCAATCCATAACTACCTGGATGATCTTGTGCAACTTATATAAAGTGACGTTACCGGGGACTTGTACCCTGCGCCAGATGGGCGGTTTAATACCCTTTAGGGTGATCTTCAATTGATATATGGATGTGGGAGCCGAACGGGACGGCATATATAATTCTACCTCCTTAACTCGCCTTTATCCTTAAGCATAATAACGCTGAAGGTACGCAAAAGTGTCCGAAGATCTACTACCTGACTTATCCCCAACTCTTTCCTTAAGGCGCCGGTTCCCGGGTACCTCGTGTACTTTCCCAGATCCACCCCCACCCCGGGCACATAAAAAAGGTTTTCCCCCGGCTTAAAACCCATCCCGCAGGCAACCTGGTAATCTTCGTTGTTTATCACTATAAGCCCATCCGTCCAGCGGGCCGCCAGGCGTTCCAGGGTATAATAAAGGAGCCAGTTTTTTAGAGGTGCACCCCGGTAAAAGGGAAAACCGTGGGCGGTATAAAGCACGGGCTCCTACCCCGTGACCTTGGGCCAGATATCTCCCCAGGAAGCCAGCTACCGGCGTGTGGACATGGATGAGATCACACCGGCAACCTGTAAACAACCGGCCTAATTCCTTTAAAGCGCGCCAATTCTTAGGGCTATAGGGCGAACGTGCAAAGGGGATATCCCAGCACCTGACCCCGATAGCCTCTATCTCCTCTTTTCTCCCCTCCTCAGGGGAAGCGGCTGCGTACACCTCGTAACCTTTGTCTTGCAAAAGCTGCATGAAAGATATATGAAAAGAAGCCAGGTGGGTGTAGACTGTGGCTAAGAAAAGAACCCTACCTCGAAAGCCAGGCAAGCTTTATTCCCTGCCTTCTGTTTAAGCTATTATATAACGTTAACCCGCTGCTTCATTGTAGCCTACACGTATAGGCAAAATCAGCTTCTTTGTAAGCCTCCTTTTATTTTAACACTGGCTAAAATACAAAGTAGCTGACTGACCCAAGGAAAATCTTTACTTTAAGATATTTATAGGCGATATAATGATTATGGAAGCAATTCTCTGATAAAAGGAGATAGTCCATATGGTGAACCCAGTAAATGGTAGCTATTGGTATCCTAATTATTGGGTAGCAAGCTATCTTTTAAACCCGCCGGCTCCCTCATATCCTTACCAGGCAATAAACCCTATCCCTGTGGCCCAAGAAGCCTTATGGGTAAATAACTGGATCCGGCAGCAGTCTTCCCTTTTAACTAGTACTCTAACTTCTCTGAGCAACTATGCCCGCCAACTTTGGGAGGCTTCCCAATCCTTACAGCTTAGCACCAGCAATAACGTCTTCTTGCAGAGAGCTGCCACCTCATCCGCTCCCAATGCTGTTACTGCCCAGGCTGCACCGGGTGCCACTCTAGCTACCTATACTATAACTATAAACCAGATCGCCACCGCCCAGCAAAACCTGGGCACAGCCTTGTCCAGCGCAGCAGTTACTGGGCTTGCAGCAGGTAGTTATACCTTTAGCCTCCAGACAGGTGGCAAGACCTACACCATATCCTTTACTGTTAACGCAGGGGATACCAACCAGACCGTTCTCAATAATATGGCCCAGGCCATAAATGCCTCGGGCGCTCCAGTTACCGCCCAAGTAGCTACCGATACTGTGGCTGGTACCAGCCGCCTGGTCCTAACGGCTAATAATACCGGTACCAGTAACGCCTTTACTTTAACCGATGTGACCGGTAATGCAGTAGCTTATACCGGGGCTAACACGATTTCCGTGGCCGCCGCCAATGCCAGCTACACCCTTAATGGTGTACCCTATACCTCCCAAAGCAACACCATATACCTGGACAACCGGAAATTGCGCTTAAATCTCTTGGGCACGGTAACCAATGCCACTATTACAGTCACTCCTAATACCCAAGCTATAAGCAACGCCATCAATAATTTCGTGACCGCCTATAACAACCTGGTAACCTTTACGGCGCAGAATTCGCAGTATATAAGCCCCCAGCTACTTTCTAGTTTAAAACAAAGCTACAGCTATCAGGCCGCGAACCTGGCTGCCATTGGCATTACCCAGAATCCGGACGGCACCCTAGCTGTAAACCAAACTACCCTTACCAGCGCCCTCCAGAATAATTTAGGACTGGTAGAGACTGCCTTCAGTGGTGTCAATGGCTTAGCTGTGACAGCCGGGCTTAAAGCCCAGCAGGTCTTCACCAGCCCTTTAAGTAGCTTTGCCAATCCTTGGCCGCAGTTTAATACTGCCTACTTCTCCCTTTACAATTGGTGGGGGCTTTTAAACACCGCAAGCCTCTGGTCTATTCTGCTACCGCCAGGTCAACTCTTAAACCGGTTGGTTTAATGATGGGCTACTTTCCAGACCAGTCTACAACTTTTTCGGGAAAAGGTAAAGAGCGCCAGGGTTTAATAAGATAACTGCTCGGTACGGCCAACTTACCGATGTCGTGCACGTCCACCAAAAGGCGGAGGTTATATCTAGCTGGTCAGCGTTCTTGCCGTATTCCGCCATAGACCTGCCAAGCGGTGTCATAGATTTTTTAAGTGTACCTGGAGTATCCCCTACTGGAGCATTCAGATCCCATACTTGTTCTGGGCTCATATAACCACTGCTAGCAGCATTCTGCTTTTCTTTTGCCTCCCGGCTTTGCTTTCCCAAATTTAACTTTTACATTATGCGGCAAAAAAAGGCGCGATTTCCTTTTTCGCGCCTTGATTTTAAGTATTCCTAGGTTTAGCAAACCAAGGGCACCACTTTACGCACCTGACAAATGTACCCCGCTATAGTTTTCCCCCTTCCCCTACTGCTCGGTGATCGCCACCACCTGGCCGTCTTCAAACCAGTCCACGGCCGCCCCCAGGTTCTCGCTCACGAACCGGAGCGGGACGACTGTCCGCCCGGGCGGAACAACTTTGGCCGGAACGTCGAGGGCTACCTTCCGCCCGTCGACCTCGGCCTCGGCGCGGCCCACGTACAGGACCACCGTCTTCCCGCTAGCTGGGTTCGCTAGGGTGATCACGCCGTCTCTGTAGTCCACCTCCAGCCCGAGGGCTTCTGCTATCGCCCGGACGGGCATCATAGTGCGCCCGTCTTCGATGAACGGCTCGGCGTCAAGAGCTAGCTTTTTGCCCTTCACGAACACCTTGACGCCTTCCCTGCCCGCCTTGCGGTAGAGCTCGCCGACCTTCTTGTACAGATCCTTTTCTTTCGGCTCGGCGGTGATGGCCTTCTCCACGTCTTCCGCCGCTTCCTCCACTTTGCCGAGTTCTTCCTTCAAGATACCACTGTAGGCATACACGGCACCCGACACGGTTTCGGGCAACTCAAGCAGCTTCTCCAGCTCGGCCAGTGCCGCTTCCCTGTCGCCCTTGGCCTTCAGGCACTGGGCCAGCAATACCGCCACTTTGGCCGTGGGGTGCGGAAGTCGCTCCTCCAGGTCCTTGAGTACCTCGATGGCCTTATCGTATTCCCCGGCATTGTGATACGCCACCGCCAGCTTCCAGAGGAGCTTCGCATCGTCTGGGTTTTCCGCCAGTTTCTTTTCCAGTTCGGCGATGCGTTTCTCGAGACCTTTCACCCCCGGCTCAGTAAATTCTCCGTCTTCAAATTCCCCGTTTTCAAATTCCCCATTTTCAAATTCCCCGTCTCCAATTTCCTCGGCATTCTCCTGCTCAAGGCGCTGTTCCACTCTTATCCGTAGCTCGTCGCCCTCGTTGCGCGTGCGGTTCTTGACTTCGAAATCGTGCCTCTCCGTGTTTCGGTACACGTCTTCCGCAACGGAGTCCTGCTGGGTTTGCGCTGCAGCGTACCCCGCACCTCCGTTACTCTCCTGCTCCATACCGAACGCTGTCCCAAACGTGCCAAAGAGGAAGGCGGCCGCCGTAAATACGGTAAGGAGCAACCTGCCCTTCTTCACTGTTTTTCCTCCCTTTAAGTAATTCTTGCTTCTTGTTCTTTTGCCTTTTACTATTTTAAGAACGCATTTCCGAGCGCCCACTTCCCACCTCCTCCCGGAAGCCTCCGGCCGTCCGAGAGTGCCTTCCCCTTCGTTCCGGTAGCTGGGCCGCTGCAAAAGACCTACTGCTTCAGTCTCCCGGTCCGCCGCTCCGGCCTCTACCGGGTTCGCCCTTCGGTGGGGAGACATTCCTGATATATTACTTCGGCACTTTTCCCTCTTTTTGGAGGTATTTCTAAAGGAAAGCGCTAACCTCAAGTGGATATTGCTGCCCGCAAAAACCTTCTCAAAAATCGAACATCGAACTTAGCTTGCCTTGTCCCGTAGCATGAGTACGCTCAAGGTACGCAGAAGTATCCGCAGGTCCACCAGGGGCGAAGCCGTCTTACCGTACATCAAATCATACCTGAGCTTGTCCTCCGGCGGGGTGCTGTACTTCCCCTCTACCTGGGCCAGGCCCGTTATACCTGGTGGTAAGTAATGACGCAACCGATACCCTGGTATCTCTTTCTCCAGGTGCTCCACGAAGAAGGGCCTTTCCGGCCGGGGACTCACAAAGCTTATATCCCCTGAGGACGTTCCATAGCTGGGGCTCTCCGCTGGGGCTGTAAGAAGATGGCGTTTAATAGTAATCCCAGCAGGATCGCGCCACTGGAGCAGCCCTACAGTTGAGGATGTAGACTTTATGCGGCGTCGCCTCGAAGAAGCTGAGGAACGTTATGAGCTCGTCCTGGGTGCTAGAATGAGTATAGCTCACTGAGTGAGACATAACTCCACTCAGTGAGCTATAACTCCGTAAGATCAACTGTAATCCACTAAAATAGGACCCTTGAGCAAACCTGTAAGCCGAGTTCTGTCGAGGGTGGTCATCTATCTAGGATGCCAGTTGCCTGGCACCTCAAGCGACCTTACCCGGGGACGGAGCGGGCCACTCCATTGTCCCCCTATTTGGTCTTGCTCCGGGTGGGGTTTACCTAGCCGGTTAGTCGCCTAACCGCTGGTGAGCTCTTACCTCACCTTTCCACCCTTACCCCAGGGGTCAAGGTACGTACCTTTTTCCCCTGAGGCGGTCTGTTTCTGTGGCACTATCCTTGGGGTCGCCCCCACTGGGTGTTACCCAGCACCCTGCCCTGTGGAGCTCGGACTTTCCTCAGGAGTGAGCACACTCCTGCGACCACCCGGTTTACTCAATCGTCCTATGTACGTAAATATTTTACCATACCTCGGGCTTTGATTACAACAGCCGCCAGGGTTCCCTTTCTTTTTGGGCTTCCAGTACCATAACTTCCCGTTCCTGCAGTTCTTCCTGCAGGTAAGCAACCAGGGCGGGAACGATAACCCTTTCAGTAGCAAAATGGCCCGCATCGATAACCGCCAGTCCTAATTCCAGAGCCCGCCTGGCTTCGTGATATTTAAGATCCCCTGTAACCAGCACCTCGGCTCCCTTGGCCAGGGCATTCTCCATAACCTCGCTCCCGGCCCCCCCGCAAACAGCCACCTGCCTTATTTTGCGGTCGGGATCGCCGACCACTGCCACCCTCTCACACCCCAGTTCTCTTTTAACCATCAGGGCCCACTCGTGGAGGCTCACTGCTTGCGGAAGCCGGCCCAGGCGTCCAATCCCCTGAGCCGGGCCCTCGTTGGCCAGGGGGTAAACATCATAAGCCACCTCTTCATAAGGATGGGCCTTCATTAACGCCTGTAAGACTTCAGGTAATCGTTCCCGGGGTAAAATGGTTTCCAAACGGTATTCTCTTACTTCTTCCAGTTTGCCCTGTTGACCGATGTAGGGGGAAGTACCGGCCAGCGGCAGAAAAGTCCCCGTGCCGGGAGTACGGAAGGTGCAATGGGAGTAGTTACCTATCCATCCTGCTCCCGCCGCTCCCAGGGCCTCCCTTACCCGGCCTTCAGCTTCCTCCGGTACAAAGGTCACCAGTTTATAATATTTTTCCCGGCAGGTAGGCATAAGTATTTCTATGTTTTCTAACCCCAGCCTAACTGCCAAGTGATAACTCACACCCAGGTTGGCCGAGTCAAGATTAGTATGGGCACTATAGACCATAATATCCCCTTGCACCAGGCGCCGGACCAGGGCCCCGGAGCTGCGATCAAAGCGCAAATGCTTCCACGGCCGGAAAAAAAGGGGATGGTGGCTAATAATCAGATTGGCACCGCGAGCGGCAGCTTCCTCCACTACTTCATGGGTCACGTCAAGGGCCACGAGGACCCTCCGCACTTCCCTCTCCGGGTCACCCAGTAACAGGCCCACATTGTCCCATTCGGCAGCTAACTCCGGCGGTGCCAAAGATTCCATAACGGCTATGATTTCCCGGCAGGTGGCAGGCATGTCATGACCTCCTGTAAAGCTCGGATCTTTTCATCTATTTCACGGCGGCGGGCAACTGTTTCCGGCCGCCGGCTTTGGGCTAGTCCTTCCCGCACCCGTTGCAGCTGCTGGAGGCGGCCGGTCAGGTAACCGGCCAGTAGGGGGTGGCCTTTAGCCACTAGCAGAGGGCCAACCTCCCACTCCCACCAGCTGAAGGAGGGGTTGGACCCGGGCTCCCAGGCCAGGAGGACATAATACCTCCCCCTATCCCAAATGAGGTCCTCGTCCACCAGCCGCCAGCCCGTGTCTCCCAGCCAGCGCCTTAAATCTCCCTCCTGGCCCTGAGGCTGAAGGATTAAGTGCTGGACGGTGTTTAGTATTTCCGGAGAGGCGGAAAGTATAGCCCGCATGGTGCTGCATCCCAGGCCGGCCATGGTAATTACCTGTACCTCCCCGGGCTTCAAGGGTTTAAGACCCCATCCCAGGCGGATATCGATCCGGTGGCTCAGGCCTGCGGCGGCCACGTTGGACAGGGCATTTTGATAGGGCCCATAGCGGCTTTCCACCCCCACGGCCCGGGGTGAGTACCCCTTCCCAACCAGATAAATGGGCAGGTAGGCGTGATCCGTCCCAATGTCAGCCAGCGCCTTTCCCTCCGGCACCATAGCGGCTACACCTTGCAGCCGGGGAGAAAGCCCTGAATTAAAAAAGGCCAGCAGTCACGGCCACCTCCCGACCTCCGACTCTGACCTTCCCGTAGTCTTCAATTGGTGGGCCCACTAGGATTCGAACCTAGAACCAACGGATTATGAGTCCGCTGCTCTACCGTTGAGCTATGGGCCCGTTTGGCTCCCCGGGCAGGACTCGAACCTGCAACCACTCGGTTAACAGCCGAGCGCTCTACCATTGAGCTACCGAGGAACACCACTGTAACTAATTATATGACAAACTCCGCCTCCGGTCAACCCCCAGGCGGCTCTATTCAAGGTAATCCTTCAACTTCTTGCTGCGGCTGGGATGGCGCAGCTTGCGCAAAGCCTTGGCCTCAATCTGGCGTATACGTTCCCGGGTAACGCCAAATTCCTGACCCACTTCTTCCAGGGTACGGGAACGACCGTCTTCCAGGCCGAAGCGCAGGCGCAAAACTTTCCTTTCCCTGGGCGTCAAGGAGTCCAGCACTTCCTCCAGTTGTTCCCGCAACAGCATAAAGGACGCAGCATCGGCCGGAGCTAGGGCATCCTCATCCTCAATAAAATCTCCCAGATGGCTGTCCTCCTCTTCACCGATGGGGGTTTCCAGGGAAACAGGTTCCTGGGCAATCTTCATGATCTCCCGTACCCGTTCTACAGGGATATCCATCTCTTTGGCTATCTCTTCGGGTGTGGGCTCCCGCCCCAGCTCCTGCAGCAGATTGCGGGATACGCGGATTAATTTGTTTATGGTTTCCACCATATGCACGGGAATCCGGATGGTACGCGCCTGATCGGCAATAGCGCGGGTAATCGCCTGTCGTATCCACCACGTGGCGTAAGTGCTGAACTTGTACCCTTTCCGCCAATCAAATTTTTCCACCGCTTTAATGAGGCCGAGATTGCCTTCCTGGATGAGGTCTAAAAAGAGCATACCCCGCCCTACATAGCGCTTGGCAATGCTCACCACCAGGCGCAGGTTGGCCTCCGCCAGCCTTCTTTTGGCCTCTTCGTCTCCCTGTTCCATACGCTTGGCCAGCTCGATTTCTTCTTCAGGGGTCAAAAGGGGGATACGGCCGATTTCCTTCAAGTACATGCGTACGGGATCATCTATTCCTACCCCCTCGGGGATGGAAAGATCCACATCCCCCTCCGCCGGGGCCCCGTCGTCTCTCTCAAGGACTTCCAGTTCGGACATCTCCGGTATGACATCGATACCCAGGTGGTTCAGCTGTTCATAAATATCATCAATTTGTTCGGGGGTCAGTTCTATTCCCTGAAGGCTGTCCATGATTTCCCGGTAAGTCAGAGAGCCCCGCTCTTTGCCTTTTTCAATGAGTTCTTTAATCATCTCTTGCCTCTTTTGTTCCTCTCCCCTCACGAAAACTCCCCCCTTCCTGCTTGCAAAATTTTATCTCTCTAGCCAAGGCCAGGATTTTAGCTTGTAAAGTTTTTACTTGTTCCCCCTGCCCCCTCGCTTCGGCAGCGGCTAGCTCTCGCTGGTACGTCTGTATCTCTTCCTGCAGTTTCTGTAACCGGACGGCTTGAATGGCCCGCTCCAAGGCTTCAGAATTAAAGGGCTCCCCTTCTGCTTCCAGAGCTAACCGCGCCAGGTAAGGTTGGACTTCAGGCTCCAACCTTTTGAGCAGTTCTTTCTGGAGGACTTCCCCCTCCAAACCGGGGTCTGTTTCCCTGAGCTCCCTCGCGGCTCCGGCTATAGCCTTCGCCGGAGACAAGCGCCAGAAATCTGGTCCCAGGGCTGCCTCGATCCGGTGGGCCAGGTCTGCTTCAGTTATATAAGCAGCTAAGAGAAACACCTCCGGCCCGCTGAAGGTTATTTTAGCCGCTTTAGGGGCTTCATTCCTAGTATACCTGCTTTTTCCGAGGTTATCCTGCTTAAGTTTAAATTTTTGTATCTCCTGGTAGATGGCGACTTCCGATTGCCCGGTACGGCGACTGAGTAACCGCACATAGGCCTCCCTTTCGACGGCATTCTCCACTTCTGCCAGGTAAGGCACCACCTCATTGACGGCGGCTATGCATTCTTCGGGGTCGGATAGATTATGGCCGCTGACCGCCTGCTCGATAAGAAATTCCAGCCAAGGCAGGGCGTCTCTTATAAGCTCTTGAAAGGCCGACCCTCCTCTAGCTTGCAAAAACTCATCGGGGTCCTTCCCCTCAGGCAAGAGCAGGATCCTTACTTTTAAACCTATCCCGCCGAGGACGCTTAATCCCCTTAGGGCCGCCGATCTCCCCGCAACATCGGCGTCATAAGCAATGACCACTTCCGAAGCATACCGCTTCAACTCCCTAGCCTGTTCTGGAGTTAAGGCGGTGCCCAGGGTGGCCACCACGTTGTCCACCCCGTGTTGCCAGGCGGCAATGGCATCCATATACCCTTCCACCACCACCGCCCTGCCCTGGCGCCGTATCCCCGGCAAGGCCAGGTGTAACCCGTAGAGATGTCGACCCTTTTGAAAAAGCAGGGTCTCGGGAGTGTTTAAATATTTGGGCTCCCCGTTATCCAGGACCCGGCCGCCGAAACCTACTACCCGGCCGGCATAATCTTTGATAGGGAACATGAGGCGCCGGCGAAAGCGATCTCGCGTCCCTTCGGGGAGCCGAGAAGCAGAAAGGCCGGATCGGGCGATTTCATAGGCTTTAAAACCCTGGCGCCGCAAATAATCCACCAG
The DNA here is from genome assembly GCA_051024685.1 of Moorellaceae bacterium AZ2. GTDB lineage: Bacteria > Bacillota > DSM-521 > Neomoorellales > Neomoorellaceae > UBA12545. The sequence continues at coordinate 64,171 of JAZHPA010000001.1, forward strand.
GGCCGTAGGGCTATCCGGCGCATATCCCAGTTCAAATTTCTCTACCGCTTCCGGGCTCACCCGGCGCCTGTGCAGATACTCCCTGGCTCGGACCGCCCCAGGATCTTGCAACAGCAGCCGGTGATAAAACCTGGCGGCCAGGGCGCCGATTTGGTAAAGCCTTTCCTTTTCCTGCCGCAGGGAAGAAGGGTCTCCCCTTCCTGAGACCTCTTCCAGCTTTATTCCGGCTCGTTCGGCCAGCCGGGTAACTGCCTCCGGAAAGGTCATCCCGGTTTGCCTCATGAGAAAGGCGATCACGTCTCCTCCGGCCCCGCAGCCGAAGCAATAAAAGATCCCTTTACTCGGGCTGACGGTAAAGGAAGGCGTTTTTTCGCTGTGGAAGGGACATAGCCCTACATAATTCTGGCCGCGCTTCTTTAATCGCACATATTCACTTATTACTTCCGTGATGTCTACCTTGGCCTTGATCTCCTCTATCACATCTTCCGGGAAGGCGGCCGGCAAGGAGTATGCCCCCTTATAATCTTCGGGCGAAATGTCTTTATTGTATTCGCCATTTAAACCCAATATCCTCTTTTTTAGGCGATTACCGGCTTATTCTATTATCTGTTACTATTTACCATATTATACCTTGTGGCGAGCTTCCAACCTAGACTATCATACTAGACTATCATTAGTGAGGTGCCGGCCTTAACGAGTTCCCCGTATTAAAGAATTTCTACATACGGGCTTGGCCCCTTAGGGAAAATAAGAAACGAGGTGATATTCCCATGGGAAAACTTGTGGCCTTCCTACTAATCGTCCTTCTGGGAGGCGGAAGCCTTTATGTACTCTACAAGGGAGTAATCCTGCCCCTTTTGGAGCCCTATTTTAAGCGCCGGCAGTAGATCTGCTCAGAACAAAAAATCTGTTGCGGCCGTGGCTATATGTATAAAGGTGCCTACAGCCAGGTTATAATAGGCCTGGAAGGTACCACTAAGGGAAATCCTGCCGGCGTCTTCGTCAAGCGCCGGATAGCCTGACGAGCGAAGAGATTTTCCGGGTACCTTCCCATTTATTTGGACTAAATTATTATCATTATTATCATAGTTGGAAACCCGAGGGCACAAATAGTTTTTGATACTGCAGTATGGCAAAGCGGTCCGTCATCCCTGCAATATAGTCGCAGACCCGCCGGCTTAAATCTTCTCCCGGACCTCGGGAAGGAGGTAGAAGCTCAGGATGGGCGAGGTAATAATAATATAGCTCCTGGAGCATCCTCTTAGCTTTGCCTTCCTCACTCTTAGCTCGCGAACCCACGTAAACCCGCTGGAAAAGAAAAGCCCGCAACGCATCGGTGGCCTGCTGAACACGTGAGCTCATGGCAATCCGGTCCTTACCCCAACTGTTTTGAATAATGTCCAGGACCATAGTGTTAATGCGCTGCCGGTGCCGGTAGCCTAGGATTTCCAGGCACTCTCCGGGCAAATCATCTAAGGCAATAATCCCTGCCCTCAAGGCATCGTCGATATCGTGGTTGATGTAGGCAATGCGGTCGGCGTAGCATATGATTTGCCCTTCCAGGGTGCGCGGCTTGACCGGCCCAGTATGGTGGAGTATCCCGTCCCTCACTTCCCAGGTAAGGTTTAACCCGCCTTCCCCCTCTAACACCTCTACTACCCGCAAACTCTGCTCGTTATGTTTAAATCCTCCGGGCACTATTTCATTTAAGGCTTCCTCCCCGGCATGGCCAAAGGGTGTATGACCCAGGTCGTGGCCCAGGGCAATGGCCTCGGTTAAATCTTCGTTTAAGCGCAGGGCGCGGGCTATGGTGCGGGCTATCTGGGCCACTTCCAGGGTATGAGTGAGGCGAGTGCGAAAATGGTCTCCTTCGGGGGCGATAAAAACCTGGGTCTTATGTTTCAGTCGGCGGAAGGCCTTGCAATGAATAATCCGGTCCCGGTCCCGCTGAAATTCAGTTCGCACTTGGCAGGGCTCCTCTGGCCGCACCCGACCCCGGCTCCGGCTGCTCAAAGTGGCAAAAGGTGAGAGTAAGGCCTCTTCCAGGCGTTCGGCTTCCTCCCTTAAGAGCACCAAGCCCCCTCCTTGGTCCTAGCGGCGGCGCAGGGACATGGTAGCTGCTGCCACCTCGGCCAAGCGCAGGCCCAAGATCCTCACCCGCTTGATGGCGAATTCGTCCTGGACCGCTGGCGCCTGGCTACAGCCTCCCTGGTGTCCGCAATCATGTTCCTGGTGGCCGTCTCCCACGATCATCATGCCCTGGATGAGCATCATGTCAAATAGAGCCTTTAAGGTAGTTTCCTGCCCTCCAAAGCGGCTGCCGCCCACCGCCACGGCAGCCCCTACTACGTTTAGCAGCGCCTTCTCTTTGCGCAAGACCCGGCTCTTATCCCAAAAAGCTTTCAGCTGGGCCGAAACGCTGCCGAAATAAACCGGGCTGCCCAGAAGGATTCCGTCCGACCGCCGTAGGAGGTCGTAGGCTTCCCCCAGGTGGTTGTTCCGGGAACACAAACCCCGGCAGGGTGAGCTACATTGGACACAGAAGAAATTCTTTTGGTCCGCCAAAGCTTCACCCACATGGATCAGAACGGTTTCCGCTCCGGCGTCGGCAGCCGCGGCCAACCCCTGTTGTAAGAGATACGCAGTATTGCCTTCTTTCCGAGGACTACCGTTAATACCTACAATTAACATAGTTAGCCACCCTTTGGTAACTGGAATTTAACTTGGAAATGGTTCGACACGGAAGCAATTTTCTCCTGCAGGTCTACCCCTCATGTTTATCTTCTCCCTGTGCACGAAGCCTCGCAAGGGCCGCCCGGGCCAAGGCATCAGCGCGATTATTCCCTTCGTTGTCTCTGTGGCCGGCCACCTTAAGCCACTCCACCTGGTGGCGGGCTGCCTGCTTGAGGAGCTCCTGCCACAGATCCATATTCTCTACCGGTTCCTTCTTCACCGTCTGCCAGCCGTTTTTCTCCCAGCGCTTAAGCCAGCCCTGCCGGAAGGCATTTACCAGGTAAGCGCTGTCGCTGTAGAGCTTCACCCGGCAGGGTTCCTTCAAAGCCTTCAATGCTTCAATAGCCGCCGTCAATTCCATGCGCTGGTTGGTAGTGGAGGGAACCGAGCCGGAAAGCTCCTTGCGGTGCTTGCCGTAGAAGAGAACCGCCCCCCATCCCCCCGGCCCGGGATTACCGCTACAAGCTCCATCGGTGTAAATTATCACTTCTTTCATGTCCGAGGCGCTTCACCTGCCCGCCCTTGAGACCCGGCTGTAGCAGGCCACAAAGCGCTCAATACTGCGGTCATAAGTGCGTTCTACCTCCGGCGGAAAGAAACAACCCGGAAGCTCCCCGTGGCGTCGGTGGTAAATGACACAGGCACAACAGTTGCCTTTCCTGCTGCACGGTTCATAAGTGCAGGTACACATCCTCTGATTTTGAGTAAGGTTAACGCATTGGGCCATAGCTTTACCCCCTATCTTGCTGAATTATCACCATTCCTAACTCCGGGCCCGTTTGGTGGGGGCCGGGAGTTTTGCACTGGGACCAAGGTTTAAGAGCTTGACCTAGCTTTTCCCTATGAGCTTCTCCCTTCCCGACCAGATTCCTGCTAACATGAAGGCAAACAACTATTTTTTCTTAGGAATGGTGTGATAAGCCCCCTAGCCCAGAGTCCATTTCTATTTCCAACATGAGATAATAAGTTAGGAGGCGGTGCTTTCACAAGTATCCTTTTAACCGCAGACAATATTATCACTTGTATATAATCTGCCACAATTACATATACCCCAAATACCGATATTGGGTCCCATATCGTTGTCTAAGCAACGGCAGCCGATTTTTATGCACGTTTGTTGAGAGAAACGCCGGATCAACTGCACCGGGAATTCGTCAACCATGCTGATCGAGATGAACTGGAACACCTCGAGACCTTTTCCAAACTATATAGCTGCTTCACCGGCCAGAAACCTCAATACATTATCGACCCGGTTCAATACCGGGCCTATACGGACGGCTTACTGATAGCGCTCAAGGATGAACTGGAAGCGGCAAATTTTTATAAGGGATGTTATTCTGTCGAGTACAGATCAATTAGTGTGGGATACGTTTTTCCTGGCCATGGGTGACGCGTTAGAGCAAGCAACGAGGTTTGGCGTTTTATATATAGTAATGGGCCACAAATCGTTCTATAATGTTAATTAGCCTGGAGGACACTGAGGGATAAAATGAAACCCAACTTGCCACCCATTCTGGTGAGCGCCTGCCTGGCCGGTTACCAATGTAAATATAACGGCGGGTCCAACCTGGTGCCGGAAATCAAGGACCTGGTAACCCAGGGTAGAGCAATCCCTGTTTGTCCGGAAAAGCTGGGAGGATTACCCATTCCCCGCCCGCCGGCAGAAATTCAAGGCGGAGACGGTTGGGATGTGCTGCAAGGCAGAGCCCGGGTGGTGAACAAGGAGGGGCGGGATGTAACACCTGCCTTCCTCCAGGGTGCCCGCGCCACCCTGGAGCTGGCCCGCCGCCTGGGAGCGCAGGTAGCCATTCTGAAGGAAAGGAGCCCTTCCTGCGGAACTGGCGCCGTCTATGACGGCACTTTTCGGGGCCAAACTCGACCCGGCAGCGGCGTTACGGCGGCCCTTCTCCGGTGTCACGGTATAAAGCTTTTCAGCGAAGAGACCTGGAAACAAAGCAAGCCCCCTGCCTTTAAAGACTAAAGGAGGGGGCAGCAGGGGCCGGGGATAGGATCCCCGGCCCCTTCTATTCCGTACTATAGAAGGCCTCTTTCCCTTTCTTCTCCTTGATGACCGCCTGGGCTGCGGCCAAACGCGCCACAGGCACCCGGAAGGGTGAACAGCTGACATAGTTCAGGCCGATCATATGGCAGAACTCCACAGAGCTGGGCTCCCCGCCATGCTCACCGCAGATACCTATCTCCAGTTCGGGCCGGGTCTTACGTCCCAGTTCCACCGCCATGCGCATGAATTTGCCCACGCCCTCCCGGTCCAGGACAATGAAGGGATTCTCCTTCAGGATCTTCTCTTCCAAGTACTGGGGCAGGAATTTGGCCTCCGCGTCGTCCCGGCTGAAGCCAAAGGTAGTCTGGGTAAGGTCGTTGGTGCCGAAGGAGAAAAACTCGGCTTCCTGGGCCACTTCGTCGGCTGTGGCACAGGCCCTGGGCATTTCAATCATGGTGCCCACTTTGTAATCGAAATCCACTCCCGTCTCCTTTTTAACCTCCGCCGCCACTTCATTGACGAGTTGCCGCAGGCGCCGCAGCTCATTGACGTGGATGACCAGGGGAATCTCTACTTCCGGCAACACGTTAATACCCTCTTTTTTGAGTTGCGCTACCGCCTGGAAGATGGCCCGGGCCTGCATGGCATAGACCTCGGGATAAGTGACGCCCAGGCGGCAACCCCGGTGGCCCAGCATGGGGTTAAACTCTTCCCTGGCCCGGACTTCCCTTAAGAGAGCCCGCTTGGCTTCCAACTCCTTGGGGTCTCCGCCGGTGGCCTCCAGCCTGGTGATCTCCACCAGCAGCTCTTCTGAGCTGGGCAGGAACTCATGGAGAGGCGGGTCCAACAGGCGAATGGTCACCGGTAGCCCCTCCATCACCTTGAGCATATCATAAAAATCGCCCTGCTGCATGGGTAAAAGCTTGGCCAGAGCCGCCTCGCGCTCTTCTTTGGTCTTGGCCAAAATCATCTGCTGCACCACCGGCAACCGATCCACGGCCATGAACATATGCTCCGTACGAGCGAGGCCGATACCCTCGGCGCCGAATTCCCTGGCCCTCCGGGCATCTTCGGGAGTATCGGCATTGGCGCGGACCTTAAGGCGGCGGACCCCATCGGCCCACTGGAGCAGCGTCTTGAACTCGCCGGTCAATTGGGGTTCTACCAGGGGAACTTCGCCCAGCATGACGTTGCCGGTGGCACCGTCAATGGAAATAATATCTCCTTCTTTCACTTCCAGGCTGCCCACGAAGAATCTCTTGCCGTCCGCGTCGATTTTGATCTCCCCGCAGCCTACGACCGCAGGTTTGCCCATGCCCCGGGCCACGACTGCCGCATGGCTGGTCATGCCGCCGCGGGCGGTCAATACGCCCTGGGCCTGTACAATGCCGTGAATATCATCGGGCGTAGTCTCATTGCGGACCAGGATGACTTTTTCACCTTCCAGGCCTTTTTTCTCCGCTTCATCGGCATCGAAGACCACTTTACCGGAGGCAGCGCCGGGAGAGGCCGGTAACCCCTTAGCAATGACCTGGACTTTAGCTTTCGGGTCCACGCGCCGGTGGAGAAGTTGAACCACCTGATCGGGATCCACCCTTAAGATAGCCTCTTCCTTGCTGATTAAACCTTCTTCCACCATGTCTACGGCTATCTTTACGGCCGCCGCAGCCGTCCGCTTGCCCACGCGGGTCTGCAGGATGTAGAGCTTACCCCTCTCAATGGTGAACTCGATGTCCTGCATGTCGCGGTAATGCTTCTCCAGCAGGACGCAGATCTCTTCGAATTGCCGGTAGGTCTCCGGCATTTCTTCCTTTAGCTCGGCAATGGGTTTGGGCGTACGGATGCCCGCCACCACATCCTCACCCTGGGCGTTAATGAGGTATTCCCCATAGATGCCCTTTTCTCCGGTGGAGGGGTTGCGGGTAAAGGCCACACCCGTACCGCTGGTGGGACCCATGTTGCCGAAGACCATGGTCTGGATGTTGACCGCGGTGCCCAGGTCATCGGGTATCTTATTGATCTTGCGATACACGATGGCCCGCGGGTTGTCCCACGAATCAAAGACGGCCCTTATAGCCATGCGCAACTGTTCCTGGGGGTCCTGGGGGAAGTCCCGCCCCACCTCTTTTTTAACCAGGTCCTTGTATTCGGCGATGATCTCCCGCAAGGCCGCCGGCGTCAGCTCGTTGTCGAACTTGACTCCCAGGCGCTCTTTATGTTTTTCCAGGATGGCTTCGAATTTTTCGTGGCTTACGCCCAGGACCACATCGCCAAACATTTGGATAAAACGCCGATAACAGTCCAGGGCGAAACGCTCGTCATTGGTGTTGGCCGCCAGGCCCTTAACCGATTCATCATTCAGCCCCAGGTTAAGGATGGTGTCCATCATGCCCGGCATGGAAACCGGAGCGCCGGAACGGACGGAAACCAGGAGGGGGTCCTTGGGATCTCCCAATTTTTTGCCGTTGAGGGCCTCCAGTTCCTTCAGCCGGGCCTTTAATTCTTCTTCCAGGCCTGCCGGGAACTGCCTGCCCAAACGAATGTATTCGTTGCAGGCCTCACAGGTAATGGTAATGCCCGGTGGTACCGGTAGGCCGATGTTGGTCATCTCAGCCAGATTGGCTCCCTTACCTCCCAGGAGCTGTTTCATGTCGGCTCTACCTTCAGAGAACAAGTAGATGTACTTTTTACCTGCCATCTTTTTCCCCCCGATAATATATTTCCAGTATTTTAACGGCCGTATCTTCTACAGCCTTATTGGTAACATCGATCACGGGACAACCTAAGCGCTCCATAACCTCCTGGGCGTAGGCCAGCTCTTGCTTGATGCGTTCCATAGTAGCATAATCGGCCCGTGCCGGAAGTCCCATGGTTTTCAGACGCTCCTGCCTTATCTGGTAGAGGTGTTCCGGTTTGATGGTGAGCCCGATTATTTTCCCCTGCGGCAGGGCCAGAAGCTCTTCCGGCAGGGGTACTTCGGGCACCAAGGCCAGATTAGCCGCCCGCAGTCGCTTAAGGGCTAAGTACATGCAGACAGGCGTCTTGGAGGTTCGGGAAACCCCTATGAGGACGATATCGGCGTGGAGAAGGCCTCGCGGATCCTTGCCGTTATCATATTTTACGGCAAAATCAATGGCTTCCATTTTCCGGAAATAATCTTCGTCCAAACGCCTTATAAGCCCGGGTTCCAGGCGGGGCGATTTGCCGGTAACCTTCGCCATGGCTTCCAGCATAGGTCCCAACAGGTCCACCGCCTGTACACCGTGGGCCTCGGCCAGCTGCAGTAGCATGTTTTTTAGCTCAGGCAGAACGAGGGTAAAAGCTATTAGTCCTTTTTCCTGGGCTGCTTCGGCCACGATCTCCTCTAAGTGCTCGGGCTCCGTAACATAGGGTATACGTCGAATATCTACATCTCCGCCGTCAAACTGGCTGGCTGCTGCCCGAACGACCTGTTCGGCAGTTTCTCCCAAGGAATCGGAAATAATATAGATTACGCCGATGGTCAAACCCTCCCTTCTACCTGCCGGCCGTACCTAATTCTACAAACAGCCTGGCTATAGTCGTTTTGGTGATGCGGCCGATCACTTCTAGCTTGTTTCCCGAAGCGCCCACCGGCCGCACCACCGGCAGGGCGTCCACTTCGTGTTCAATAATCTTCCTGGCGGCATGCAAGATGCTCTCCTCCGGCGTCGTGCAGACTATATTGGGCATCCGTGTCATTACCACCGAAACGGGCATCTGCTGCAGGTTGGCAGTACCGCCGATGGCCGCTTTGAGAAGATCCTTGCGCGATACCACGCCTTCTAAATGGCCTTCACCATCCACCACCATTAAAGTGCCGACATCTTCGATAAATAATGTCACGATGGCATCATAAACCGAAGCGTCCCGCCGGATTACCTTGGGCAGGCCCTTAACGTCTCCCACCTTAATCTTTCTTATCTCTTCCGCCACCAAGGCTTGTACAGATCCGCCCTGATAAAAATACCCTACCCGGGGACGCGCTTCCAAGATACCCGACATAGTTAAGATGGCCAGATCGGGACGCAGGGCGGCTCTGGTCAGATTCAACATGGCAGCAATTTGTTGGCTCGTGATGGGACCATGGCGCTTAACGATTTCCACAATTTTCTCTTGCCGCGGCGTAAGCTGCACGGCTTCACCACCCTTAACAGCCGCCAGCAACAGTTGTATACATTATTACGTATACAACATTACCAGCCTTTTTCCTGCTGCCGAAAAAATTTTTTACTATGCAGGAAGCAGGCGGGAAAAATCGGCCACCTGCAAAACAAGATCGGTTATCTCCTGGAGCAGCGCCAGCCTATTGCGCCTCACCGCGGGTTCCGGAGCCATGACCAGAACACGGTCGAAGAAGCTATCAATGGGTCCCCGCAGGAGAGCCATTCTTTCCAGGGCTCCCAGGTAGTTGCCTTGGGCCAGGTAAGGCCGGCTCTCCTGGTTAACAGCTGAAAAGGCGTCATAAAGCCTGCGTTCGGCCTCCTCCTTTAGTTGTCCCGGATCGACCTCGTACTTCTCCTCAGCCTGGCGGGCCAGGTTAAAGGCCCTGGTGAAGGCCGTAAGCAGGGCGGGGAAACCTTCTGTACGGCGGAAAGCCTCCAGGTCCTGGGCCCGATGATAAGCACCGGCCAGGTCGTCCCAGCCTACCGCCAGCACCGCCTCTACCACATCATAGCGTATGCCCTTTTCCTCTAGGATATGCTCCAGTCTCCCCCGTAAAAAGGCTTTAAGTTCCTCCTGGACTTCGCCCAAAGGCCGGGGCAGCCGGTTTCCAGCCGCCGTATAAGTACCGTAAGCCTCGGCGATAGCTTCCTCCAAAGAAAATCGCAGGCTCAATTCCACCGCCGTAGCTACTATACCCCAAGCATAACGGCGCAGACCAAAGGGGTCTTGGGAACCGGTGGGAGTGAGGCCGATGGCAAAGCAGCCCACCAGCGTATCCAGCCGGTCGGCCATTCCGACCACCATGCCCACCAGAGAATCCGGCAAGCGGTCACCCGCAAAGCGGGGCCAATAATGCTGGCGGATACCGCGGCAAACTTCTTCTTCTTCGCCGTCGGCCGCAGCATAGTAGGAACCCATGATTCCCTGGAGCTCGGGGAATTCGTAGACCATGCTGGTGGCCAAGTCGGCCTTGGCCAACTCAGCCGTCCTCTCTACCGTAGCCCAAAGGTTTTCCGGCAGATCCAGGGTGCGGGCAAAATATACCGAAAGCCTTTTTAGGCGCTCCACTTTGTCCAGCATGGTGCCCAGGTTCTCCTGGAAGAGAATGTGGGCCAGTTTGGGCACCTTGCTCGCCAGGGAGGTCTTGCGGTCCTCATCGTAAAAGAAGGAAGCATCGGCCAGACGGGCCTTCAGGACTTTTTCATACCCCGACCGTATCTTATCGAGGTGGTCCCCGGTGCCATTATGTACGGCAATAAACAGGGGCAATAATTGCTCCCCCTGGCCGTCCCAAACGGGAAAATAGCGCTGGTGCTCACGCATGGGCGTGGTCACCACTTCTGGAGGTAGCTGCAGATACTCTTGTTCCAGGCGACCACAGACGGCCGTGGGATACTCTACGAGGAAAGTTATTTCCTCCAGCAGCTCGGGATCTTCCTTAACCACTCCGCCCTCCTGCCGGGCCAGATTTTCTACCTGTTCCCATATGAGCCGACGTCGACGGCGGTGGTCGGCGATGACGTAGTTCTGTTCTAAGACTTGAAAATAGGCCTCCGGCGTGGGTACAGGATGGGGACCGGGCGCCAGAAAGCGGTGGCCGTAAGTAAAGCGATCCGCCTTTATGCCTTCGAGTTCTACGGGAACTATGTCGGGACCAAACAGAGCCAGGAGCCAGCGGATGGGCCGGATAAAGCGCAGCTCCAGGTCACCCCAGCGCATAGGCCGGGGAAAACTTAAACCTTCGATCAGTTTAAGCAATATCCCGGGTAAGGCGTCCAGGGCGGGACGCCCGGCTTCCCTTTTGATAGCAAAAACATAGTCTCCGCCGGGCAAGGTCCTGGTGACCAGTTCCTCCACCCTTACACCCTGGTTTTCCGCAAACCCAAGGGCGGCCCTGGTAGGCCGACCGTCGGCAGCAAAGGCTGCCCTTGCCGGGGGCCCTTTGATTTCGCGGACCAGCTCTTCTTGGGTCTCCGCCAGACCGCTTACATAAAGGATAAGCCGGCGCGGCGTCCCATAGGCCGCCACATTTTGACAGTTCAACCGTTCCGCCTTCAACAGTTCGGTCGCCAGCTCTTCCAATTGAGCCAGGACGGAGGGCAGAACCCGGGCCGGCATTTCCTCCGTACCGATTTCCAAGAGAAGATCTCGCCTCAAGCTGTTACCCCTCCTTAACGTCAAAGCTGTCCTTGATTTCTCTGCCGGCAACCTGACCTGCGCCGGATGCCCCCGTTCCCGCTTTGGTGAAGCCCTTTAGGAGGGGATAACCCAGCCTCTCCCGCTGCTCTAAGTAAGCCGTAGCACAGAGGCGGGCCAGGTGGCGTACCCTGGCTATATAAGCCGTCCTTTCGGTGACACTTATAGCTCCGCGAGCATCCAACAAATTAAAAGTGTGGGAACACTTAAGGACATAATCATAGGCAGGCTGTACCAACCCCTGCTCGATAATGCGCTTGGCTTCGGCCTCGTAAACATTAAAAAGTGAAAAGAGCATACCCGTATCGGCAGCAGTGAAATTATAATGGGAATAGTCTACCTCCGCCTGGTGGTGAATGTGGCCATAGGTTACCCCGTCCACCCATTCGATGTCAAAAACGCTGTCCACCTGCTGGATGTACATGGCAAGCCGTTCAAGACCGTAAGTAATCTCCGCGCTCACCGGCCGCAGATCATAGCCGCCGCACTGCTGGAAATAAGTGAACTGGGTAATCTCCATTCCGTCCAGCCACACCTCCCAGCCCAAACCCCAGGCTCCCAAGGTGGGGGATTCCCAATTGTCTTCCACAAAGCGAATATCATGTTCCAGGGGATTAATGCCCAGGTGCTCCAAGCTCCTAAGGTAAATATCCTGCACATCGGGAGGTGAGGGTTTCAAGATAACCTGGAACTGGTAATAATGCTGCAAGCGGTTGGGGTTTTGGCCGTAGCGACCATCGGTCGGGCGCCGAGAGGGCTCTACGTAGGCTACCCGCCACGGTTCAGGGCCCAAGACCCGAAGGAAAGTGGCCGGGTGCATGGTCCCCGCGCCCTTTTCCAGATCGTAAGGCTGCTGGATAACACAATCTTGATCCGCCCAGAAATTCTGGAGGGCGAGGATAAGTTGTTGAAAATTCACGTTAAAAGGCACTCCCTCCAACCTAACTAGGACCTCTTTACGCACAGGTCTTCTTTGCGGCTCACAACCATAAGCTTACTACACAAAAAAACCGCCCCACCCAGGGACGGGAGCTTTGTCCTCCTTGAAAATAATTTACCAGAGGAGAGGGGGATTGTCAACTTACACCATATCTGACGTTTTCCAGTTTTGATCCTAGGCCTGCTTGGCTTGCGCTCGCAAAGGCCTCCCTCGCGGGCCAAACTAAACGCTTGGCTCAAGGTTACGGCAGGCTTCCCGCAGAATTTAAGCGTCCTGCCTCATTTGCCGGCCGCAGGTTTCTCACGGCCTCGGGCCTGCCTCCGCCTTTCGTCAAGATTAAAGTCTGGGCTAGCCGTTCAGGTTTAGTCGCTCGCTTCCAAGTCCAAGCAGGCCTGCCCTGTAAAAAGTGGGGATAACTCAAACACCATATCCTTCGTCTTTATCCCGCAAATTTAAGGGATGTTCTTCCACCTGGCCGCCGGGACGCTCGATTTCCAGGGTGTAGCGGTTGAAGAGGGCGGCCACACTGCTGATTCCCGCCAGGATGGCCAGCTCGGTGCTGGCCAGCACCCCTAAGACGCCCAGGGCCCCGGCCGTAGCCGGTATTTCGGCCACGGGCTTCCCGTCTTTTTTGATCTTAATCTTGGTCGCGCTGCCCTTGTGGAGGATCTCTTTAATGCGGGTCAGAAGTTTTTCCCCCCACGTCTCTAAGGCTTGGACCGTTTCCTCCTTCTTGCCTTCTTCCAGCCGGATAAGGGCTTCGACTACGTCTCCACCGGCTTCATCCAGGGCTTGCTTGGCTTCCCGGTAAGACAGCCCTGCACGCTTGCGCAAGATGTCAATTTTTTCGAGTTCCGTACTCATGTTCATCCTCCCTAATTTGTTCCATTAGACTACGGGATTTGAGCCTCCTGTCTAAATAGTATTCCAAATAAGCGGGTAGAATTTCCGCCAGCTCACTCTGACACCGGGGAGATAATTTCAGGCGGCCGAGATGGGAGCCGCCCATGGAGCCCAAAGTACGCCAGACGGCCAGGGCCTCCCGGGACACGTGATACTCCGGCCCGTACCGCCGACTGCAACGGCCGCAAAGGGCACCTCCGGCCGCAGGAGCAAAGGGGATAAGCCCCTGCTCCAGAGGGGCTCCGCAGGCGGCGCAGAGGTTAAGCCGCGGAGCAAACCCCAAAACATTTATTGCGCGAGCTTCAAAGGCCCGGGCTACCAGGTGAGGATTTTCCCGGATTAACAGGCTAAGGCTCCGGCGTAGTAAGCTGAACATTTCCGGGCTGGCCTGCCCGGCTGGCACGGAAACCTCCGCTATTTCAGCTAAGTAGCAGGCGGTCAATAGCCTTTCAAGGCTTTCCCTTAAGGGGGCAAAGAAGTTTTCTACCTGGCACTGGGTGACCGTAGCCATGCTCCGGCCTTCATAAAGCAAGAAACGAGCCAAGCAAAGTCGCTGGGTGCCGCTCCGCAGGCTGCTCTTAGCCTTGCGCACCCCCTTAGCAATGGCGGTAATTTTTCCCCGGTTGGGGGTTAAAATGTGCAAAATGCGATCGGCTTCCCGGAAATCCTGGCTGGAAAGCACGATACCCTGTACTTGATAAAGACCTGCCAATTCCCTTTACCTGCCCGTTGTTTTTTCAGTATTTCAGCCAGTTATTTCGCCCATTACCGAATTTTGCGGTCCCCTATCACCTGCGGCTGCCGTATTTTCCTGCAGCTCTGTCTCCAACTCATATTTTTCCTGTTGTTTATAGAGCAGATAAATGCGGACATGTCCCGTGGCTGCAAAAAGCTGCCAAAGAGCATCGCTGGGTTTCACACGTCTTCCCCTCCTAAAAGGGACCTGCCTCACATATAGCCTTGCCTAAATCAAACAAGCTATACTAGTCCCCTTTTGCCAGTACGTAGCCCAGCTGCTTCAATGCCGTTTCCTGCCGTCGCCAATTCTTTTTGACCCGTACCCTCAGATCCAGGTACATTTTATTACCCAAAAGGCCTTCCAGTTCCCGGCGGGCCAGGGTGCCGATTTCTTTTAGCATGCGACCCCCTTTCCCGATGAGGATGCCCTTCTGCGAATCCCTTTCCACATATACAGTGGCTGCCACGTATATCATGTTATTAGGGCGGGGAGTTACCTCCTCTACCACCACGGCTACCGCATGGGGCACCTCTTCCTCCGTTAAAAGCAGGATTTTTTCCCGGATGAGCTCCGCTATAAGCAAATTCTCCGGCTGGTCGGTTACCTGGTCGGGCGGGTAATACTGCGGGCCCGGCGGCAGGTGCCGGATTATCAGAGGGGGCAACAGGTCAACATTAATTCCCCGGAGGGCGGAGACAGCCACCGCCTCTGCCGGTTCAAAGCGAGTGTAAAAAAACTCTCTTATTTTATCCAGTTGCCGGGCATCAATTAAATCTATCTTATTAAAGACCAGGACAACCGGGGTAGCTATTTCCTTGAGAAAACCCAGGATGTACTCTTCCCCTGCCCCGGGCTCCACCGATACGTCTACTACGTAAACCACCACGTCCACTTCTTTGAGAGTCTGGCGGGCTAAGGAAACCATGTACTCGCCCAGGCGGTGGTGGGGTTTATGTATTCCCGGCGTATCTAAAAAGACGATCTGGGCGTCCTCAGCGGTATAAACCCCCAGAATTCTATTGCGGGTGGTCTGGGGTTTATCCGATATGATGGCCACTTTCTGGCCTACCAGCGCGTTGAGAAGGGTAGACTTACCTGCGTTAGGCCGCCCAATAAGGCCTGCGAAGCCTGAACGGTAATCGTTTATTTCCGGCATAACTTACTACTCCTTAAAGACTGAAGGCCTCCGGCAAAAGTTCCTTTAGCCGCCGCCCAAGGAGGTTCCGGCCGGGCTGGCCGGTTATAATCTCCAGATCAGGCGCAAATTCCGCCAGCACCTGGAGGCAAGCACCGCAAGGAAAGCCAAAAGGCTTGTCGCCACATACTACCGCCAGGGCGGCAAATTCGCACTCCCCTTCGGAAACCGCCTTCCAGAGGGCCACCCTTTCGGCACAAACTGTGAGGCCGTAGGAGGCATTTTCGATGTTAACCCCCGTATAAACCTTGCCCGAGGCCGTTAATAAGGCGGCTCCCACTGGGAAGCGGGAATAAGGGGCGTAGGCCTTTTCCCTGGCTTCTGCAGCAGCTTTTATCAGTGTTTCTCCATCATAGTTTTTATCCATAATCTATTATACCTCTTTCTGGGGAAATTTTAATAATAAGGAGCAGGAATCCAGTGAGAAGAGTATAATCTTTTATTTTATATACAAATTGCACTGGAGCCGGGAGTCCTGAAGTGTCACGCACCTATCCTCTTCAACCTCTGGTGGGCGTAGGAGCCATCATTGTACACGGCGAAGCACTGCTCCTGGTAAGGCGGGGGAGGCCACCGGCCCGGGGGGTGTGGAGTATACCCGGAGGCAAAGTGGAAACCGGGGAAACCTTGAGCCAAGCCCTCCAGAGGGAAGTTGCCGAAGAATGCGGCATTGCTATCAGAGTGGGACCGCCCGTAGCAGTCCTGGACAGCATTTACACCGATGCCCAGGGTCGGGTCAAATATCACTATGTGCTCGTAGATTTCTGGGCCGAATATGCCTCGGGTGAGCTCTGCCCCTCTTCGGACGTGACGGAAGCTCGCTGGGTCCCCCTGAA
The DNA here is from genome assembly GCA_051024685.1 of Moorellaceae bacterium AZ2. GTDB lineage: Bacteria > Bacillota > DSM-521 > Neomoorellales > Neomoorellaceae > UBA12545. The sequence continues at coordinate 79,900 of JAZHPA010000001.1, forward strand.
GGAGGTGGGTAACTATGGCCTCACCGCCGGCACGCTGGAACTGCTGACGGAATTAGGTCTCTTCGCCGACCCGCCTCGCCTTAGGCCCTCCGGGTTGTTTTACCGCACCCTCAGGGGGACCAGTGCTTGAATCTGCCCCGTTTTCCCTAGGCCTGCTGAAGCTTGTCGGACCTCGATAATCCTTTGGGGTAGTTGGGGAGCCACCCAATTAAGCTGGCCCCGCAGCGATGTACCCGTGACACAGGGATGGACCGGTAGCCGGTTATCGGGAGGAAGAGGCTTTATATTTTCTGGTACCCCTCAGTCCTTACCCAAAATTTCTTTGCCCCGTAAGAAGGGCTTTAAAGCAGTTTAGGTAAAAAAATCAACAGCCCTACGATCACGGCCCCCAGGGCCGCTACCAGGACGGCTCCGGCCGCTACGTCTTTGGCCACCCGGGCCAGGGGGTGGTACTGGGGACTGTAGAGGTTGACCGCCGCCTCCAGGGCGGTATTAAATATTTCGGCGGCCAGGACCAGGGTGATGGTTAAAATTAGGGCCACCCACTCCCAGTCTCTCACCTGCAGGTAATACGCCAGCCCCAAGGCTGCAGCAGCCGCGCTTAAATGGATGGCCATATTTGACTGAGTTCGCAGGGCAAAAAGAAGCCCTGTGAAGGCGGCCCGGAATTTTTTACCCACGCACCAGCCCCACCTTGGCCAAAATCTCTTCCTGCCGGCAGAACATGGCCTCTTCCCCTTCTTGGGTGTCGTGGTTATAGCCCAGCAAGTGCAGAAAACCATGGACGGCCAGAAAACCCACTTCCCTTTCCAGGGAGTGCCCATAGGCGGCAGCTTGGCGCTCCGCCGTTTCTAAGGAGATAAAAATATCCCCCAAGAGCAGCTCTTCTTCCTCCCCTTGGACTTCCGGTTCTCCCTCCTGCTTGTCCAGCAAAGGAAAAGAAAGCACATCCGTACTGCTGTCCACCCCCCGGTAAGTGCGGTTTAAGCGTCGAATTTCCGCGTCATCCACCAGGGTTATGCTCACTTCCGCCCCTTCCGGCACGCCTTCCAGCCGCGCCGCCTCCTCCAGAAGGTTTTTAAGCATTTTTTCCAAGGCAGGTTCCAGGGGTTTAGCCAGCTGATTGTTTATGAAGCATTCCATTTCGGGCTTTTCTCCTTTCCATTTCCCGCAAAACCGCTTCCGGATATTCTACCCTTGAGTGGAAAATACCGTTAAGAACCCGTACAAAAGCGTCGCCTATGGTGGCCAGTTCTTTGAAGGTCAGGTTGCTGTTCTCCAGCTGACCATCTTCCAGTTTCTCTTTAATGATTTTGCGGACAAAACCTTCCATGCGGCCCGGGGTGAGCTTGGGTAAAGAACGTATCCCAGCTTCCACACTATCGGCCAGCATGACAATGGCCGCCTCTTTGCTCTGGGGCTTGGGCGTTTCATAGCGAAAGTCCTCCTCATCTACGTCGTGGCCGTGGCTTCTTTCACAGGCCTTATGATAGAAGAAGGACATTAGAGTGGTGCCGTGATGCTGGGCAATAATATCTTGCACCACTTCCGGCAGGCCAAATTCCCGCGCCAGGTCCAGACCATCCTTTACGTGGCAGGAAATGATCAAAGTGCTCAAGGAAGGGGACAATTTGTCATGGGGGTTTTCCATGCCCATCTGATTTTCAATAAAAAAGTAGGGCCTCTTAAGCTTGCCGATATCATGGTAATAGGCCCCTACCCTGGCTAAGAGGGAATCCGCCCCTACCGCATCGGCAGCGGCTTCAGCCAGATTCCCTACCAGGATGCTATGGTGATAGGTCCCCGGAGCCTCCAAGAGCAGGCGCTTCAAGAGGGGATGATTTGGATTGGAAAGCTCCAGCAACTTAACCGACGTGGTGATCCCGAAGGTGTTTTCCAGGAAGGGGAGAAAACCAATGGTCAGGACGGTGGCCAGGATGCCGTTGGCAATGGCCAGACCTACCGCGACACTCAGCTGGAATAAGGAATGGTTATAAAGGAAACCCAGAGCCACCACTGCCAGCATATTGGCCAGGGTCAGGTAAAGGCTGGAACGGGCCAGGCTGGAACGCTGGTCCAGGTGGGAAACGCAGTAGATACCCGTTAACCCGCTGATTACACCGGTCACCGCAAATTGGAAGTAATTGCCGCTGATGATGCCGGCTTCCAAGGCCAAAAATAAGGTGAAGATTACCGCCACCTGAGCTTCCAACAGAATAGCCGCCAGCATGGACCCCGCCGCCACCGGGATCAAGTAGCCAACCAGCCGGGCAACTTCGGGCCTGCTGCCCAGGCTTATAGCCATTACCCCCCTGGCAAAGAGGAGAAAAATCAGCCACAACAGTCCCAGCAAAAGGAGCAGGCGGTCACTGGAATAAATCTGCTTCTTAAAGGAGCGCAGGTAAAAGAGCACCAAGAATACCAGAATTCCCTGGAGAAAAACTAGACCCAACAACCCTGTCCAGGGAGCCTCCGGCCGGAGAAGCCCGAGTTTTTGGAGGGCCTCGATATCCTCCTCGCCGACAATTTCGCCGTCCCCTACAATCTTCTCTCCCTGTCGAATGGTCACCTGTACCGGGGCTACCTCGGCCCGGGCTTTTTCCTGCCTTTGCAAGGTTGCCGCTACGTCATATACTAAATTAGGTTTAAGCTCCAGGTTCTGTGCCAGGGCTGTTAGAAAGGGCTTATATTGCGCGTCTATTTCTAGGCTCTCCACCTCGGTCAGTATTTTCTGCCGAGTAGATTCCAGGGCTTCTTGGGAGATAGCGCCTTCCATGTTGCGCCGTACGATTTGGATCAGGCGCTCTTCCAGGTGATTTAGCTGAGCGACGTCCGCAGTTGCCAAAGCCTGCCTGGTAGCAGCATTCAACTTCAAAGCAGGCAAGGCTGCTTCTATCCTGGCAGCCTGCTCACTTGCGTCCGCATTTTGAGAATTGATTTGCTTCAGGATCTGAAATATTTCACTGACCTGATTGGCGATGTGTTCAGCTACGGTATTATCGACTTTATAAATGGGTTCTACTCTGCGGGCCGCTTCCTCACGGGCCCTGGCGGTCAAAACTTCGCTCTCATAAACGATCCCCTGGGGAGCTTTAAAGTCCCTGGGGCTGGGTTGCCCTACCTTTAAGTCTATCTTCTGGGGCAAAAAATCTACCGCCATGATGGTCAGGGCCAGGAAAAATAAAACCCCTCCCCAGAGGGTTCGCCTGATGAAAGTTTTTTGCTCAGCGCGGGCCAGAAGTGAGCGTAGCTGGCTTATTGGCCATTGCCACGCCACACTCGTTCACTCCTTTCATAAGCTTTGATAATGTCTTGCACCAGTGGATGCCTGACCACGTCGGCTTCCGTAAGATACTCAAAGGCAATCCCGTCGATTCCCTGTAAGATGCGCTGAGCTTCCACTAACCCCGACGGCACTTCCCGGGGTAGGTCTATCTGGGTTACGTCGCCGGTAATTACTGCCCGGGAGCCAAAACCGATACGGGTTAGAAACATCTTCATCTGTTCCGAAGTGGTATTTTGAGCCTCGTCCAGGATAATAAAGGCATCATCCAGGGTGCGTCCCCGCATGTAAGCCAGGGGGGCTACCTCTATAATATTTTTTTCCATATATTTTTGTGCCATTTCCATGCCCAAAACATCGTATAGGCCGTCGTACAGGGGGCGGAGATAAGGATTTACCTTTTCCTGCAGGTCGCCGGGGAGGAAGCCCAGCTTTTCCCCCGCCTCGACCGCCGGGCGCGCCAGGACTATCCTCTCCACGCTCCTGGAACGCAAAGCACTGACGGCCATAACTACGGCCAGGTAAGTCTTCCCTGTCCCGGCCGGGCCGATACCGAAAACAATATCATGTTGGCGCATGGCCTGAACATAGCGCAACTGGCCTAAGGTCTTGGGCCGGATCTGCTTGCCCCGGGGCGTTATATAAAGGACTTCTCCCAGAGCCTCGGCCAAATCCGGTACCTGGTCCCTCTTCTTTTTGCGCTGGCGCACCTGGTTCCAGGCGTAGTTAATGGTGGCCGTATTAATGTTGGTGCCCAACCGAACCAATCCCATCAACTGGTGGAAAAGCTCTTCCAACTCCTCCACTTCGGCCTTTTGGCCTGAAATATGAACTTCATTTCCCCTGGCTACGATACGGGCGGCCGCATGTTCTTCAATATACCTTAAGTTTTCATCCTGGTGACCAAAAAGGGTAGCTGCCTCTCCGTTATTCCCGAGCACCAGTTTAACTTCCAGTTGTTCGGTCAAACTTGACCCTCAACCTCCCCACACATTCTTTGGATGACAGTTTATTATACCCCATTCCCCAGCCCGAGTAAAGGGCTCGACGGGCTGACGTATCCCCAGTTTTGATCCCAGGCCTGCTTGGCTTTCGCTCGCAAAGGCCTCCCTCGCGGGCCAAACTAGCGCTTGGCTCAAGGCTCCGGCAGGCTTCCCGGCAAATTCGACCTCCTGTCTCAGTTGCCGGCCTCGGCCATCCATGGCCTCAGGCCTGCCTCCGCCTTTCGCCTCGCTAAGTTTGGCTACCGCTCAGGTTCAGTCGCTCGCTTCCAAGCCCAAGCAGGCCTGACCTGCAAAAAGTGGGGATAACTCAGCTCGACGGGCTGGCCGTTATCCGCAGTTTTGAGACTGGTCCCAGCTTAGCCTGCTCTCGCTTCGGACTGCTTACGGCCTTAAATCCGCGACAGGCCCGTCAAAGAAGGGTGTGTACCCCGCTGCCGGTTTAGCCTCTCGTGTCATGGGAGAAGCAACTCAGTCTTACTCGGGCTTAAGGCCGGTAAGTTTAACAACCTTGCCTATGTCCTCCTCCGCCTCCAGAATTACCCTCACCCGCACCCGGTCCGGCTCCTCCGTTACTTCCAGAGTTTTTTCCCCTAAAACCCTGGCCTGGGGAGGCAGCTGCCGTCTTAAATGAGAGAGCGCGTGCTCCCTGGCCTTTTCCTTAGCCTCCTCCGGCGTGAGCCGGAAGTGCTGCACCAAGGTTTCATAATAAGTCACAATAATCAGTTCGACGGGGAAGGCAAAATTCCTCCACGAAGGCACGCGGATAATCCTGTCCTCCTGGCGATAGTTAGGGTAGGGAGGCGTACCGGGCCCCCTCAGGATGAGCTGGCGGTTGGGAGTGCGAAGCATTACCGCCGTGATGTGCCGGCCTGTAGGGTGTTCCTGGACTTCTTGCCTCAGAGCCTCGCCTTCGGCTTCATACCATACTCGAGCCCGCACAATACCCCTGGCCCGTACCAGGCGGGGCGCCCCCAGGGGACGGGTGGCCTGGTTGCCGGTGTCAGGCTGTTCCTGGGCCGGAGAAGGTAAGACAATACCGGAAATGAGAATATCACCCTGGCGTACTGTATCCCCTACCGCCACCCTGCCCTGGCCGCTCAACACCAATATTTCGGATATTATAGCGTCTTTGGTAGCTATAATATGAGCCGGGGTACCGGAATCGTCATCCTGGTCCGGAAGAGTTTTTTCCACCACTTCGATTGTGGCCCTGGTGCCCTGGAAACTGACGCCCACCCAGGCCAATTGGGGTATTTTTAAGAGAATATGGTGTTCCAGGGAGCGTACGTCGAGATTCCCCTTCCAGGCGCCCTTCTGGAGGCCGGCTTCCCTGGCGACGTCCAGTATTCTTTCGGGTTTAACTTTTTTTAGCTCGTTCAAGGGGGACACGTCCACCATCCAGATAAAGGCAGAAAGAATGTATAGGCCCACTACGAACAGCAGGGCGCCCAGGATAAGCATGCGGCGACATCTTAAGCGTCGCCACCAGAAGTAAAGGCCCCGCTTGTCCAGTATACGGATGGGACAGCGGGTTTTCCTGGCCACCGGGCGCAGGCTGCGGAAATACCTCAGAGGTATTTTGGCTGTCAGGTTGCCCTGCTCATCCCGGTTGAGATCCCCGAAGGCTAGTCCTTTCTCCAGAGCCAGATTAAGAAAGCTTTCCACCCCTTCGCCCCTCACCTGGATAATAAGATAGCCTTCCAGGAAAGCCAACCAGTCACGCCACATTACCGACCTACCCCCTGAGCCAAGGTTATCCTTCTTATAGTGCCCTCCACAGCAACGGCTTCAGGCCGGACCGCTCTAAGCATTAAATCCTCACCGTCTATCTCTATTTCACCGGCAGTAACCTTAATTCTAATCAGCTCCCGGCTGTACACGAGGAGACCGCGGTGGTTTTCCAAAATCAGCCTGCTGTTGCCGACCAGGGTAAGGCGAGGCAGGTCCAACACGGCGTCCTGGGGCAGGTCTAAAAACCGGGCTAACCTGGTCTCGGCGGTTCGAAGGCGAGTGGCCAGTCCCTGGGAATTACGGCGTCTGTCCATAACGGCCCCTCCCTCCCACTAATCTATGCTTGTTCACTTGTAAAAAGACCCACCTGAGTTCTTAAGGCACAAAAAGGCCCGGCTTCGGAAGCCGGGCCTTTTAGGCCAGTAGTCGCTTACCTGGGTAGATTTTTTAAAGAGACCTAGAGGAAGGGTAAAATCGCCGGTGAAACTTGAAACCTTACCGCCAACGCCGCTTTTTAGCCGCCTGGGCTTTCTTCTTGCGCCTGACGCTGGGCTTCTCATAATGCTCACGTTTGCGAATTTCCGCGAGCACTCCCGCCTTCTGGCAAAGGCGCTTAAACCGCCGCAGAGCGTTGTCCAAGCTCTCGTCTTTACCGACTCTTACCTCGCTCACCTGTTTTATCCCTCCCTCCGGCCCGGAACGCGACTACCACCATAGGCCTTGTTTTAGGGGATATATATCTATTCTTATTCCACACATTTTTACTTTTTCCTCTTGCCCGAAAGGAAACTCGCCCTTCTTTTAGTCCCTTTCTGGTCAAAAATACTTCCCTTTAGCGAGCATCTCTAATCTTCCGCGGGCCCTTCTTTGTCCACCGTACAATTCCCGCAGAAGACCGCACCCGTTTCAACGGCCAGTTCGCCCACCTTTATATCGCCCTCGACCATACCTTTGGCCAGGATTTCCATGCGATTGCTGATCTGTGCCTTCCCCCTTAACTTCCCTACTACGCAACAGTTGCGGGCCGTAACGGTGGCCTCTACCTCTCCTGTTTCCCCTACGATTATATCTCCCGAGGTAGTTATTTCTCCTTCAAAGGAGCCGTCCACCCGGAGAGATTCCTCGCTCATCAGGGAACCTTTGATACGAGTACTACGTCCTATTATAGTATTGACCGGGGCATTCTCATTTAAAGGCATATTCCTACGTCTTAACATGACTTCACCTCTTACTCCAGAAGTGTAAGGGGATCCACCGGCCGTCCCTGGATCTCCAGGCGAAAATGCAGGTGGGGCCCCGTGCTCCTACCCGTACTCCCTACTTTAGCAATGGCTTGTCCCTTGCTTACCCGGTCCCCTTCGCTTACCAGCAAGGCAGAGTTATGACCGTAAAAGGTGCGGTAACCGTAACCGTGCTCGATGATCACCGTCAAACCATATACACCCATCCAACCGGCGAAGACCACCCTTCCCGCACCTGCAGCCCGCACCGGAGTACCAAAAGAAGCAGCTATATCCAGGCCGTCGTGGAATTCCTCGCGCCACCGGTTGGTGGGTGAAGTCCGGTAGCCGAAGGGGGAGGTGATTTCCCCTTCTACCGGCCACCGGGTAGGTTTGGCCTCGAGATAAGCCAGTTGCTCCTCTACCTGCCGGTTTAATTCCCTTAGTTGGGCAGCTACCCGGGGAACCTCAGCCCTTAAACCCTGTAGACTGCTTTCCACCTCGGCCAAATTCTGGGCCTGCTCCCGGGGGCGCAAAGGTAGGTAAGAGCTACGGGAGCTTAAGGCAGGGCGCGACCGTTCCAAGCCCAACATTGCCCTCACCCGGGCCTCCAGCTGGCTCACCTCATTGACGGCATCCTTCAGGGCCTGGGTTTCTGCTTTTAGACGGGCAATTTCCTGGGCCTGCTGCAAGTTCACGACTTCCAGCTCTTGCAAACTCTTAACCCGCGCGGCCAAACGCATGGAAAGATAGCCTAACCCGCCTGCCAGGGTCAAAACAAAGACCAACAAAAAGACCAGGAGTTTGAGGCTCCAGAAAGGCAAACGCCAGCTATGGATCTGCCGGCGGCCCTCGGGGACCACCAAGAGGGTGAAATGGGTTTCTGTCTTGCGCTTCATAAGTGTAATTTATTCCACATTTTTTGCCTTTTTCCTCTTTTCTCGTCCGCTACAGACAATAAAAGCCACCGATCTGTTGACCAGTGGCTTGGTACCCGTTCCAAGGCCGGCAGTAGCCCTCGGCCCGCGTTGCTCTAGGCTTTTTGATCTCAGCAGATGTTTTTCAGCTGTCTCCCACCCAGCAGGTGATAATGCAGGTGATAGATGACCTGGCCGCCTTCCTGCTTGCAGTTGTTCACCAGGCGGAAACCCCGGTCGGCCAGGCCTAATTCCCGGGCTATTTTAACCGCCACCAGGTGTAGGTAGCCAATGAGATCGGCATCCTCCTCGGTGATGGCTGTCAGGTCGGGAATATGCTTTCGAGGAATGATAAGGATGTGCACCGGAGCCACCGGCCGGATGTCCTTAAAGGCTACTACCCGCTCGTCCTGATAAACCATCTCTGATGGCAGTTCACCCGCAGATATCTTGCAGAAAATGCAGTCCGACATGGTCGGTAGAACCTCCCTTAGCGATAGACTAATAATTGTTTCGCCCAGATGGCAAAGAATCCTTCCCCACCCGTACGTTTTCCCTTCCCCAAGGTTTATGGGGTCAAGGAAAGGGAAATTTCGCCCCGTATCTTACCCTCCTGCCAATCCCGCAAACGCACCGGAACCAGCCTGCCGGTCCAGTCGCCTGGGGCGGCAAAGAAGACCGTCAGGTAATTGCCGGTGTGACCCTCCCAGAGGTTCTCGTCCCCGGCAAGCTTCTCCTCTACCAGAACATCCAATGTCTCCCCCAAAAAGCTCCTGGCATAGTTTTCCTCGAGTCTGCGGCCCAAATTGAGCAGACGTGCCATGCGCTCCTTTTTGATCTCAGCCGGTACCTGGTCCGGCATTGTGGCGGCCGGGGTACCGGCCCGCGGAGAATAAGGAAAGGCGTGAAGCCGGGCAAAAGCGGCCCTTTCAGCCACCTCGAGGGTGTGGCGGAAGTGATCTTCTTGTTCGCCGGGAAAGCCTACAATAATGTCAGTGGTTATGGCCACCCGCGGGCGCCGAGTACGCAGCAATTCCAACAGTTCAAGATACTGTCGGCTGGTATACTTCCGGCCCATGCGCCGGAGGATAAAATCATTCCCGCTCTGCAGCGGTATATGAAAGTGGGGACATATTTTCTCCGCTTCCGTAAGGGTGCGGATCAATTCGGGCGTAAAATCCAAGGGGTCAATGGAGCTCAGGCGCAGGCGGCCAAGCCCCGGGACCTCTAGGAGTTGCCGGAGGAGCTGGTCTAAATCCACACCCCCTGGCAGGTCGCGACCGTAGGCCCCGGTATGGACGCCGGTCAGGACGATCTCTTGATAACCGGCGGCCACCAGCCTTTGTACTTCCTCCACAATAAGTTGCGGTGCCCGGCTGCGCAAAGGCCCCCGGGCATAAGGAACGATGCAGTAGGTGCAGTATTCTTCGCAACCCTCCTGGATTTTTAAGAAGGCCCGGGCCCGGCTCACCTGGGTCACGGGCAATTCCTCAAAAGGTTCCCCTTTTTCCGGTTCCCTTACTGCATTGATGACCTTTCCCGTGCGCCTGGCTTCTTCCACCAATTCCACCAGCCGGACCCTGTCGCGGGTACCCACTATTACATCAACGCCGGGTATGCTCAAAACTTCCTCCGGAGCCACCTGGGCGTAGCAGCCGGTCACCGCCACCACTGCCTCCGGATTGTTGCGGACGGCCCGGCGTATCATCTGGCGCGATTTGCGGTCGCTCAAATGGGTGACGGTACAGGTGTGTACCACATACACATCAGCCGGGGTATCAAAGGGTACCACTTGGTAGCCCGCCGAGCGAAACAAGCCTTTCAAGGCCTCTAATTCGTTTTGGTTTACCTTACATCCCAGGCTGGCCAGGGCCACCCGCTTTTCGGCCACTGCCTTCCTCCCTCCTTCGCTCTAACCCCGTACTATCCTCTTCCCGCCCAGGTCTCCCCCCTCATACATTATGACCGCCAGACAGGCTAGGCCCGCCGTTTCCGCGCGCAAGATCCGGGGCCCCAAGCTGACCACTATTCCTCCGGCCTGGCGGGCCCATTCCACTTCCGCCGGGCTCAACCCCCCCTCCGGCCCCACCAGGAGGGCTATTGGCCGGGAAGGCTCTACGGGGGATAGAGCTTCCTTCAATCCTCTTTCCCGCTCTTCTTCCCAGGGTACCAGGAGCAGGGTTTCGGGCGGAATCCGTTCCAGGGCCTCTTCCAGAGTCCACGGCCCTTCCACCAATGGTATGGAGGCGCGCCGGCTCTGGCGGGCCGCCGCCAGGGCCACCTTCCGCCAGCGTTCCTTTTTCCGGGCCGCGGCCTCCTTATCCAACTTCATTATTACCCTTTCCGTCAGTAGGCCTATTATTCTTTTTATGCCCAATTCGGTGGCCTTTTCTATAATAAGTTCCATCTTGTCCCCCTTAGGTATGCCCTGCAACAAGGTGACGGACAGGAAAGGTTCGTTAGAGGGGATGGGTTCCAGCAGTTCGGCCACCACTTCTCCCCGACGCACTGCGATGACGCGCCCCTTAAAGGACGAGCCCAGGCCGTCGGCCAGGCTGATTTCTTCCCCGACGTTCAGCCGTAGAACACGGGAGGCATGATGGCCCGTGTCACCGGCCAGGACGATTCTTTTCTGTTGGAGCTGTTCGGGCGGTATAAAAAAATGGTGGGCCATCCGCGGCTCACCCCTTCCTGCCCGCCAGAGCCACCCAATCTCCCCGGCATTCCCGTTTAATTAGAGCAAATCCTTGGCCCTGGAGGGCGGCCACAAGTTCCGACGCTCGTGGGCCGATAATGCCTCCCAAAACGATGCGGCCTCCAGGACGCAGAAGCCTCGCAGCTTGGGGCAGCAAGGCCAGCAATACATCGGCCACAATATTGGCGGTCACCACATCGGCGGGAGAACCAAGCCCTTGGAGCAAATTTCCCGCCTCTACCCTTATCTTCCCTTCCAGACCGTTGCGTTTCACATTTTCCCGGGCCGTCTTCACCGCCACCGGGTCATTATCCACGGCGGTGACCTCCCGGGCTCCCAGCAAGCCCGCAGCGATGGCCAGAATTCCCGACCCCGTCCCTACATCATAGACAACATCGTCCGGCTTCACGAGTTCTTCCAGCATTTCGAGAGTCATGGCCGTGGTGGGATGGGTTCCGGTGCCAAAGGCCATACCCGGGTCCAGCTCGATTACCAGTTCCCCGGTACGGGGGGTATATTCCTCCCAGCTAGGCTTGACAACCAAACGGCTGCCTATCTTTACCGGTTTGTAGTAAGCCTTCCAGGCAGTGGCCCAATCTTCCTCCTCCATGCTCCTGCAGGACAGCTCGGCCCGGTAACCAGGAAAAAAGCGGCCGATTGCCTTTAGCCGCCCTTCCAGGTTCTGCAACCGCTCCCTTAACCTTTCATCCTGGGGCAGGTAACCCCGCAATACAACCTGCCTTCCTTCATCTTCCAGAATCAATCCCTGGGCACCCACCTCGTAAAAGAGGCCGGCCACCGCCTCGCTGGCTTCTTCCGTAGTAGTAATAATAATCTCCTGCCACTTCATAATATCTTCCTAACCCATGAAGGCATCCTTTACTTTCCTAAAAAAACCTTTTTCCTTTTCCGAGGGCTCCCACCCGTGAAGTCGGGCAAATTCCCGTAATAGCTCCTTCTGCTGTTCGGTCAAATTCTTAGGGATTACTACACGTACTACGACATGCTGATCGCCCCGGCCCGCCCCATTGAGACGCGGAATCCCCTTTCCTTTGAGGCGGAAGGCGGTACCGCTCTGGGTACCTTCGGGTATGCTTAGGCGGGCCTTCCCCTCCAGGGTAGGCACCTCTATCTCATCCCCCAGGGCAGCCTGGACCATGGAAATGGGGACTTCGCAAAAGATGTCAAAACCTTCGCGGCGAAAGATCTTGTGGGGCCGGACGTTAATATAGACGTACAGATCGCCGGGCGGTCCACCCCTCTCGCCCACTTCTCCTTCCCCGGCCAGACGGAGGCGGGCGCCGGTATCCACACCTGGCGGTATTTTGATTTTAATCTTCCGCGTACGTTGCACCTGTCCCCGACCACGGCAAGTCTTGCAAGGGTTAGGGATAATAGTACCTGTCCCCTGACACTGGTGACAGGTACGGATGGTCTGGTAGTAGCCCAGGGGCGTGCGTTGGGTGATGCGTACTTGCCCCGTCCCCCCGCAGGCCTGGCAGGTCACGGGATGGGTACCCGGAGCGGCGCCGGACCCGCCGCAGTCGGGACACCTTTCCAGCCGCGGTACTCCCACCTCTTTTTCGGCACCGAAGGCGGCCTCCTCAAAGGAGATCTCGAGATCTAGCCGCACATCAGCACCGCGCTCGGGCCCGCGTCGGCGCCGGCCCCCGGTAAAGGCATCCCCAAAAAACATATCGAACAGATCGCCGAAGCCGCCAAAATCAGCACCTTTAAAGTCGAAACCGCCGAAGCCGGGACCGGCGCCTGCTCCGCCTTCTACTCCTGCGTGGCCGAACTGGTCGTAGCGGGCCCGTTTCTCCGGATCGCTCAGAATATCATAGGCTTCCTGGATTTCCTTGAATTTTTCTTCCGCCTCTTTATTGCCTGGGTTTAAATCCGGATGGTACTGCCGGGCCAGGCGCCGGTAAGCCTTTTTTATTTCCTCCTGGGAGGCCCCCCGATCCACTCCCAGGACCTCATAATAATCTCGCTTGGACATAAGATCACCGGCTCTTACCGCTTATCGTCGTCCACGACCTTGTAATCGGCATCCACCACATGGTCCCTGGCCGAACCAGGGCCTTCCGTTCCCGTGGCCTGCCGGGCGTGTTCGGCGCCGGCCTGCTGGTAGACCTTGCTGGTCAAGGTATAGAGAGCCTGAGAGAGAGCCTCCATTTTTTCTTTAATATGGTTGACATCTTTGCCTCCCAGGGCATCCTGCAAATCCTTCTTGGCCTGCTCAATGCGGTCCACGTCGGCCTTATCGGCCTTATCTTTGAATTCCTTCAAGGTGCGCTCAGTTTGATAAAGGAGGGAATCGGCCTGATTCCTGGTTTCCACCTCTTCCTTGCGCTTCCGGTCTGCTTCGGCATGCATCTCAGCTTCCTTGACCATGCGCTGGATCTCTTCTTCCGTCAAGCCGCTCGACGATTTGATGGTAATAGCCTGCTGTTTACCGGTGGCCAGGTCCCGGGCCGAGACGTGGACGATGCCGTTGGCGTCAATATCAAACTTGACTTCGATCTGGGGCACTCCCCGCGGGGCGGGGGGAATGCCGGTGAGCTGGAAGCGTCCCAGGGTCTTGTTGTCAGCCGCCATGGGACGTTCGCCCTGCAGTACATGAATCTCCACCATCGTTTGGTTATCGGCTGCCGTGGTGAAGATCTGGCTCTTGGAAGTCGGGATGGTGGTATTGCGCTCAATGATTTTGGTGAACACCCCACCCAGAGTCTCGATTCCCAGGGACAGGGGGGTGACGTCCAGCAAGACGATATCCTTCATCTCGCCGGCCAGAACGGCGCCCTGGATGGCCGCACCCATGGCCACGCATTCGTCCGGGTTAATCCCCTTGTGGGGTTCCTTGCCCAGAATCCTTCTTACGGTCTCCTGGACCAGGGGAACCCGGGTGGAGCCGCCTACCAGCAGTACCTTATCGATATCTTCGGGCTTGAGGCCTGCGTCGGACAAGGCCTGGCGTATGGGTTCCACCGTCTTCTCCACCAGGTCGGCGATGAGTTCCTCGAACTTGGCCCGGGTCAAAGTGACATCCAAGTGCACGGGACCGCTGGAAGTCACGGAGATGAAGGGCAGATTTATATTGGTGCTGGTAACGCTGGAGAGTTCGATCTTCGCCCGTTCCGCCGCTTCCTTCAGGCGCTGCATGGCCATGGGATCCTGGCGCAGATCCACGCCGTGCTCGCGCCGGCAGATATCGATGAGGTAGTTCATGATCCGCTCGTCAAAATCGTCGCCGCCCAGGCGGTTGTTGCCGCTGGTGGCTTTTACCTCGAAGACGCCGTCCCCGAGTTCCAGGATGGAGACGTCAAAGGTGCCCCCTCCAAGGTCGTAGACCAGGATGGTCTGGTCCTCTCCCTTATCCAGCCCGTAGGCCAGAGCTGCCGCCGTCGGTTCATTGATGATGCGCAACACTTCCAGGCCAGCTATGCGCCCGGCATCCTTGGTGGCCTGCCGCTGGCTGTCGGTAAAGTAGGCCGGTACGGTAATAACCGCCTGGGTGATCTTCTCCCCCAGGTAGGCCTCGGCATCGGCCTTCAATTTCTGCAAGATCATGGCAGAAATTTCCTGGGGAGTATATTCCTTGGAATCTATCCTTACTTTATGGGTAGTACCCATATGCCGTTTAATGGAGACAATGGTACGTTCGGGGTTGGTAATGGCCTGGCGCTTAGCCGCTTGACCCACCAAGCGTTCGCCATCCTTGGTAAAGGCTACTACCGAAGGAGTCGTCCTTCCTCCCTCGGCATTGGGGATTACTACCGCTTCCCCACCTTCCATTATGGCCATACAAGAATTGGTCGTTCCCAAGTCGATACCCAATACTTTATCTTTGCCCATATTGTTACCCCCTATTCTTTTTCCGAGTTATTGTCGTTATTTTGCTCTTCTTCTCGGGGTTCGCTTTCTGTTTCCGCAGCCGCAGGGGAAGACGCCAAGGCTACCTTTACCAGGGCCGGACGCAAAAGACGCCCGTGCAGAAGATAACCCTTGCGCAATTCTTCCGTGACCAAGTTGTGCCGTTCGGCTTCGGTCGTTTCTTCCGTAGCCACGGCCTCGTGGCAGGCGGGATCAAAAGGTTTCCCCAGGGCCTTAACCTCAGACAAGCCGTGCCGCCCCAGAATTTCGACCAACTGCCGGGAAACCAACTCAATTCCGCTGAGCAGGGCATCCAGTTCACCTCCGCCCCGCGCCGAAGCCATGGCCAGCTCAAGATTATCCAGCACGGGGAGCAGTTCTTTCACCAGCTCAGCGCAAGCAGTCTGCCTCAATTCCAGTTGTTCCCGGCGCACACGCTTGCGGTAGTTGTCAAAATCAGCCTGCAGCCGTAATAGCTGGGAACGAAGCCTTTCTATCTCCTCCTGCCTGGCAACCAGCTCTTCCCGCAGGATGGCTATTTCAGACTCCGGGGACGCACCCGGCCCGGCTCCCATTTCACGAGCGCCTTGGTCTTCCTCGTCGGGAGAAGCCGGCGGTTCCCTGTCTGCTTCCGCCGCGCCCTTTAAGTCCTCGCCTTCCAAGACCTGCCCTTGGGGCTGTTCCGTTTCCGGCACTTCACTGCCATTTAAGTTTTTCACCTGTCTCTTCACTCCTTCCGGCCAATAGACCAGAGAACTGGCAGCTGGGGGCCAACCCCACCCCCCGGCCTAACTGCACAGCTTCTCGAGGGCCTGGGAAAGTTCCTGGGCCACGTATTCTAGCACCGAAATAGTCCTGGAATAATTCATGCGCGTCGGGCCCAGGACTCCGACATTGCCGATGACCTCTCCGTTTATTTCATAGGTTACGGTGAGTATGCTGCAATTATTAATCTCCTTATTCTTGTTTTCCCGTCCTATTTTCACCCTTAGGCCTGCCGGAGGGCCTTCGGCAAAGAGTTCTCGCAGGGCATCCGTTTTTTCCAGAATACAGAGCAGCCCCTTAACTTTATCTATATTCCTAAATTCCGGCTGTTCAAATAGGTTGAGGGTACCGTCAAGAAAGATGCGGGCTTCTCTCTTCAGCTTGCCCAGTTCTTCCAGGAGTTCGATTAACAAAGAACAGAGCTGTTTGTGCTCGGTAGCCAGAAGCTCTTGATAAATCGTGTCCAGGAATGCTGGTTTGATTTCTTCCAGCACAATACCCTTCAAACGTTCGTTCAACATCTGGGAAAGGTAATTCAGCTCGGCCCGGCTCACTCCCCGTGGCACGCTGAACAAGTGGTGCTCCACCAGACCGTTGCTGGTAACAACTACCAGCAAGGCCTTTCCCGGGGACACGTACAAAAGCTGCACCTGCTGAATATGGGCCCGCCCCTGGTATGGACCCAGAGCAACGGCTGCGTAGCTGGTCATCTCGGCAATAAGGCAGGTGGCATCAGCCAAAACCTGCTCAATTTCTCCTATTTTCTGCTCAAACCGCTGCCGGATATATTCCTTTTCGGCGGGGGACAGTTCATGTCGCTCCATTATACAGTCGATATAGTAACGGTAACCCAGGTCTGAAGGAATCCTTCCCGCCGAAGTGTGGGGTTGTTCGATAAGACCTAGCTCCTCCAGGTCAGCCATCTCATTGCGGATGGTGGCCGGACTCACCCCCAGGTTGTAGCGCCGGGCGATAGTCCGGGAACCAACCGGCTCCCCCGTGGCAATATAGTCCAAAATAATGGCCTCTAAGATTTTCCGTTTCCGCCCCTCCACCCGCATCTTACTCACCTTCTTTTATTAGCACTCTAATATGTCGAGTGCTAAAAACTTTCATTAACAAAATAACACCGGCCTGGTCGGTTTGTCAAGCAAATTCAGAACCGACCGCTTACACAAAGGCCGCAAACACTTCGTTGGCCAGGGGTAAACCCTTCTCTGTAAGGCGCAAAAACCCCGCCTCTATGGTCACCAGGCCTAAAGAGAGAAGGCGTTCCAATTTTTGGCCATAAACTTCCAGCAAATCCTCGCCGAAGCGTTCTCTGTACTCTTTAAGGCTCACGCCCCGGAGGAGCCGCAGCCCCAGAAAAAGGGTATCCCCTCTCTCCCGGTCGCAAGTTAATACTTCCCCCTCGTCCGAAGGTAAGCCTCCCTCTTCCACGGTTCGGCAATATGCTTCCAGGGAAGTAAGGTTCTGCCACCGCCTACCGTCCCAATAGGAGGCGGCCCCCACGCCCACCCCCAGGTAGGGTCGGTTCTCCCAGTAGGTCAGGTTATGGCGGCATTGAAAACCCGGACGGGCGAAGTTGGAAATCTCGTAGTGCTCATAGCCGGCCTCCTGCAGTTTTTCCCTTGCCCTCTGGTACATGGCCAGTACCTCTTCGTCATCGGGCAACAGGAGTCGGCCCTCGGAGTAGGAGCGACCCCAAGGGGTTTCCGGCCCCAGTTCCAGGCTGTAGGCCGAAAGGTGCTCCGGCTCCAGTTCCAGGGCGCGCTCCAGGGTGTTTTCCCAATCGCCCAGGTCCTGTCCCGGCAGGCCATAGATTAAATCCAGGTTGATGTTGGTAAAGCCGGCTTGGCGGGCCCAGGTGAAGGACTGATAAATTTCTTGGACTCCGTGGGCCCGCCCCATGGTTTCCAACAACTCATCTTTAAATGACTGGGCTCCCAGAGACAGACGGTTGACACCTGCCGCCCGTAAAGCCTGCAGCTTTTCGGGGGTCAGGGTACCGGGATTGGCCTCCACGGTGATCTCTGCTTGTTCTTCTATATTAAAAATACTTATTACGCGAGCCATCAATCCCGCCAAATCATCGGCCGGCAGATAAGTCGGGGTGCCGCCCCCAAGATATACGGTAGCAGCTTTTCCCGGCCGAAAAACCGACGCCACCATCTCCATCTCCCGACCAAGGACCGTAAGATAGCGGGAGACCACCGGGGCTGGTACCCCGGGGAAAGAAATAAAGTCGCAATAATGGCATTTCCGGAGGCAAAAAGGAAGGTGGATGTAGAGGTTCATCTAATCCACCCTCAATACGGCCATAAAAGCTTCCTGGGGTATTTCGACCTTGCCTATCTGCTTCATCCTCTTCTTGCCTTCCTTTTGCTTTTCTAACAACTTGCGCTTGCGGGTCACGTCACCGCCGTAACACTTGGCCAGGACGTTTTTGCGCAAGGCCCGTATGGTCTCCCGGGCGATAACCCGGTTACCGATGGCCGCCTGTATCGGCACGTCAAAAAGCTGCCGGGGAATAAGCTCCCTTAGCCGCTCTACCAGGGCCCTGCCCCGCTGGTAGGCCTTATCCCGGTGGACGATCACGGACAGGGCATCCACCACTTCGTTATTGATGAGAATATCCAGCTTAACCAGGTCCGACATCCGGTAGCCGAGGAGTTCGTAATCTAGGGAGGCATAGCCGCGGGTTCTCGATTTCAACTGGTCGAAGAAGTCGAAAATAATCTCCGCCAGGGGTAGTTCATAGGTGAGCATGACCCTTTTCCCCGGCAGGTACTCCATACCCACGAAGGTGCCCCGCCTCTCCTGACAAAGCTCCATAACAGGGCCCACATAATCGGAGGGTAGCAGGAGGGTAGCCTTCACGTAGGGCTCTTCCATAGCCTCAATGCTCCCTGCCGGAGGCAGATGGGTAGGGTTATCTACCATGAGGACCTCACCGTTGGTCTTGATTACCCTGTATACCACGCTGGGTGCCGTAGTAATAAGCTCCAGATTATATTCCCTCTCCAAGCGCTCCTGGACGATTTCCATATGCAATAGCCCCAGGAAACCACACCGAAAACCGAACCCCAGGGCCGCTGACGTTTCCGGCTCAAAGACCAGGGCCGCGTCATTGAGCTGCAACTTCTCCAAGGCATCCCGCAGGTCATCGTATTTTTCCGAATCCACAGGATACAGGCCGCAGTATACCATGGGCGTAACCCGCCGGTATCCCGGCAAGGGAGCATCAGCGGGCCTTTCCGCGCCGGTAACCGTGTCCCCGACCCGGGTATCCCGCACATTCTTAATCCCCGCAGCCAAATAACCCACTTCCCCGGCCTCCAGGACTTGAACTGGCCTGGGAGAGGGGGTGAACACCCCTACCTCGTCCACCTCAAATTCTTTACCTGTGGACATCATGCGGATAACCATACCCTTACTCACTCTTCCTTGGACCACCCGGACGTAGGAAATGGCCCCGCGGTAAGAATCAAAATGGGAGTCAAATATCAAGGCCTGTAAAGGCCTTTCCGCATCCCCTCTAGGAGGAGGAATACGCCGGACAATGGCCTCGAGTATTTCCTCCGTACCCTGGCCCGTCTTGGCCGAAGCCAGAATAGCAGCACTGCCGTCCAGCCCGATAACTTCTTCCAGTTCCCGGCGCACGCGGTCCGGTTCGGCATTGGGCAGATCGATCTTGTTTATAACCGGGACGATTTCCAGATTGTGCTCCAGGGCTAGGTAGAGGTTAGCCAGGGTTTGCGCCTCGATACCCTGGGTGGCGTCTACCACCAGCAGAGCACCCTCGCAGGCTGCCAGACTGCGCGACACCTCGTAGGTAAAATCGACGTGGCCCGGGGTATCGATAAGGTTTAAAATGTATTCCTGGCCGTCACGTGCCCGATAGATAAGGCGCACCGCCTGGAGTTTAATGGTGATACCTCGTTCCCGCTCCAGTTCCAAGGTGTCTAATACCTGATCTACCATCTGCCTGGGACTCAAGGCACCGGTATATTCCAGCAAACGATCGGCCAGGGTGGACTTACCGTGGTCTACGTGGGCAATGATACAAAAATTGCGGATACGCTCTTGCCTGGTCAATACTACCGGCACCTCCTTCCCCATTATAACAGAAAGCGGGCCGAGCTGAAAGCCCGGCCCGCTTAGGCGGAGTGCCTAGCGCAACTCCGTCGGCACAAAGGCATCAATAACACCTATTACTAAGGCCGCCAGCAGGGCCCCCACCACATTAACCCGCAGCATTGTGGGTACCAGGAACTGTGCCAGGTAAATAACCACTGCGGCCACAATGAAACCGACAATACCGCGGCTGCGGGGGGATATCCTCTTACCCAACAAGGTTTCTGCCACCCAGCCTAAAGCGGCAATGACCACCGCTGCAACAAGCGCTCCGGTGAACCCGGCCACCCGTATGCCCGGCAACAGGTAACCCACCAGCATCAGCACCAGAGCGGAGACTATAAAACGAATAACCACGCCTAACCAGTTGTTCATTTCGTCACCTCCTCGGGTGTTTTACTATAGGATTACCCAGAAGGGAGGTGAATTATACCATTCCTACCTTTTTAGCTTTAACCTGGTAATGGCCGTGGCCAGAGCTGCAGCACCAAAACCGTTATCGATATTGACCACGCCCACGCCGATTGCGCAGCTGTTCAGCATGGCCAGGAGGGCCGCCAGGCCACCGAAGCTGGCCCCATATCCCACACTGGTAGGCACGGCAATGACGGGCTGGGCTATCATGCCGGCCACCACGCTGGCCAGGGCCCCTTCCATCCCGGCCACCACAATGACTACATCGGCCTGCCGCACCTTACCCATCTGGTCAAGGAGGCGGTGAATACCGGCTACTCCCACATCATATATGCGGTCTACCTCATTGCCCATGACCTCCGCCGTGACCGCCGCCTCCTCGGCTACCGGCAAATCGGCTGTCCCGGCACTTAAGACGGCCACGCGTCCTCCCGTAGGAGGTATTTCGCCTGCCGGGACCACGATGGTGCGGGCGAGGGCATTAAACCGGGCCTCAGGCAGTTTTTCGGCTACCGCCTCATAGGTTTCCTCACCCGTCCTGGTTACCAGCACGGTAGTTCCGGCAGCAGCCAGGCGGCAGGCAATGGCTACAACTTGCTCTTTAGTCTTGCCCTGGCCGAAGATGACTTCCGGAAAGCCGTTGCGCAGGGCCCGGTGGTGATCGACCTTGGCAAAACCGAGGTCCTCGTAGTGCAAGCCTTTGATCTTCTCCACGGCTTCCTCAAGACTTACCCGGCCTTCCCGCAATCCCTCAAGAAGTTCCCTTAGTTGGCCTTCCGTCATTGCCGCACCTCCTTAAGGAAGCCTCCCCCAGGTCTAAAAATAACTTTAAAGGAATAAAATGGCGGTAGTGAGGGGGAATAGCCCTTTGAATATTTACTTTATCACCAATTGGAGGGTCAGGAAAAGCCTCAGACTCTCGTGCCGGCTCTTTCTCTTAGTGCTCGCCGGACTGTTGCTGTTCGGGGTCTCCTCCCCGCTGAAGTCCCTTTTGCGCCGGTTACCGGGGGCCGTAGCCAGCTATTCCTATTCTCTACCCATGTCCTTTTGGAAGGGTATTTTAGATGCAGGCCTCCCCACCTTGGTACTGGAGGCCTGCCGGCAACCACTTCTCCCGCAACCCGGGTTGGTTCCCTCCGCCGTCCAGGTCCTAAACCCCGACCTGGTCCGATTTCTAACCACGGAGGAGGAGTACCCCCTGCCCGAAGGGCAGGAAAGCCCGCCACCCCCGCCTCTGGATTTTAGCCAAATAGAAGAGGGTGGCCAGCACCCCCTCGTAGCCATCTACAACACCCATAATGCCGAAGCCTACGCCCCCAGCGATGGGACCGAAAAAACGCCGGGCAAAAACGCGAGCATCAGCCTGGTGGCCGCCGCCCTGGCCCAAACCCTCACTGAGGAATACGGCGTACCAGTGGTGCGTTCTGATACCATCCACGATTACCCCGACTTTGCCAAGGCCTACGCGAACTCGGAAAAGACGGTCCGCCGCCTTCTGGCCGAATATCCCTCCATCCAGATTGTACTGGACATCCACCGGGATGCCGGTTTGAAAGAACCCCCGGTAGCCTACATCAACGATCAACAGGTGGCCCAAATTTTAATCATTGTGGGCAGCGATGCCAGGCTGGAGCACCCCAATTGGCGCCAAAACGAAGCCTTCGCCCGCCGGCTGGCCGCCAAAATGGATGAGCTGTATCCCGGACTCAGCCGGGGCGTCCGGGTCCAGGAAGGCCGCTACAACCAGCACTTGCACCCGCGGGCCCTCCTTTTGGAGATAGGGAGCAGCAATAACACCCTGGATCAGGCGGAAAAGTCGGCCCGCCTCCTGGCCAGGGTCCTCGTCGAGGTGTTACGGGATTTGCAAAGGGAAAACCCCCTGGCGCAGTAGAGGAGGGCCGCTCTGTTTCTTCGGCCTGCCTTTATCCGAGCAACTCCTTCACCACCTGGTTAGCCCTCTTGCCGTCCGCCCTACCCCTAATTTTGGGCATGAGAGCAGCCATGACTTTCCCTACATCCTTGCCGGATTGGGCCCCTACTTCGCGGATCGTGTCTCTTATGACCGCGAGAAGTTCTTCTTCGCTCAACTGGCGGGGCAAATATTCCTCCAGAACCCCGATCTCCGCTTCGGCCTGTCGGACCAGGTCTTGCCTCCCACCCCGCATAAACTGCTCCAAGGCTTCCTTGCGCATTTTTATCTCCCGCTGGATTACATTTACGATCTCCTCGTCGTTAAGTGGTCGCCGCCTCTCGATTTCCGCATTCTTGATGCTGGCCAAGACCATGCGGATGGTCTGCAGCCTGACTTTATCGTGGCTCTTAAGGGCCTCCTTCATATCGCGGGTAAGCTGTTCCTTCATTGTCACTGCCTCCTTTGCGGGTTAAGTCACCGATGCAGCCCCTGGCATAATTTCTTTTCTCCACCGCCCATCTTTATCCCTCCTTAAAGTTATTAACCACAGTTTGTTCCCTTTTCCCCTGGGGAATGCCCGAGGAACTAGACTTCAAAGACTTAAGGGACTATGATGGATTTAAGCAGCTTTTGCGGCAGGTGATCAAGTCAAGTGCAATATCTAACCCTGGAAAGGATAAAAAAGAAAATCGGTCAATACCAAAGGGGACTGCTGGACGCCGAGCGGTACAGCCCTTCAGCCGTACTGATCCCGCTGTTAAACTCCAAGGAAGGTGCCTGTGCCGTCCTTTTTACCGTCCGCTCCCATCGCCTGTCTACCCAGCCAGGAGAAATCTGTTTTCCGGGGGGACATGTGAGCCCGTCCGATGCCCACGAAAAGGAAACGGCGGTGAGGGAAACCTGCGAAGAGCTGGGCCTTGCCCCATCCGATGTAGAAGTATGGGGGAGTTTGGACGTTTTAGTCACACCCTTTGGCCAGATTATTTATCCCTTTGCCGGGTTCTTGCGGCAACCCGAAGCCATCCATCCTAACCCGGAAGAAGTAGGAGAAATTTTTACCGCCGAACTCCATTACCTTCTAGCCCAGGCTCCTGAATACCACGAAATAACCTTACAGGTCCGCCCCCCTGACAGCTTCCCCTTCCATAAAATTCCCCACGGACGTAACTATCCCTGGCGCACCGCCACCTGGCCCGAACTATTTTATGAAATCCACGGCCGCGTCGTCTGGGGCATAACGGCCAGAATACTGCATCATTTCCTCAACGTTATAAGACAAACTGAGCTCCCGCCGGAAAACAGCCCCGGCGGCAAGCCTGCTCCTCCTTAAGACGAGCAGGAAAACATTGATTTCTGGCGAAATTTACCGTATGGCTGCAAGTTTTCCCGTCATGGTCACCCTGGCTTATATAGGCGGGTTGCTGCTGGGGCCTGTCCTCCCCCTGGAGCCTTGGTGGACCCTGGTCTTGACCCTTGCCTCTTGGACCCTGGCTTATCTTTTCCGGCACCCTCTGCCGAAAGCTGTTGGGCAGGTCTTCTGCCTGGCGGGTTTCATATGTTTGGGTTTACTGGTCAGCACCGGGGACAGCCGCCATAACCACAGCAGCCTGGTGGAGGATCGTAACACTTTTCTGGACGTCACAGGTATGGTGGTGGAGGACCCCCAGGTTTATCCCGGGCGTGTAGTATACACCCTGGCCGCGCGGGAGGTGAGCCAGCATGCCTACCATAAAAAGGTGAAAGAACGGGTACAGGTTATCCTCTACGGCTCGCCTGAAAATAAGGATAAGCCCCTTTACCGTTACGGTGATGTCCTGCGCGTCCACGGCCAGCTGGTAGCCCCGCCCGCGGCCCGCAATCCCGGTGAGTTGGACTACCGCGCCTATTTGGCGCGGAATTATATTTACAACCAGATGATCATAACCAGCCCGGGCGCGCTGACCAAAATAGGTTCGGAACTTGGGAATCCTTTGGTACGCCTGGCCTTGGCCGCCAAAGAGAAGGCCCGGAGGGCTATCGTTGCGGCACTACCGCCCCGAGAGGCGGGCCTTCTGCAGGCCCTTCTCTTCGGCGACAAAGAGCAACTGGAAGAAGACGATTCGGATACTTTTCAAAGCCTAGGCGTATTTCACCTTTTTGCCGTAAGCGGCCTTCATGTAGGCTTCGTCTTACTTTTTCTCATGGGCCTAGGCGGTTTCTTAGGTCTGCCCCTCGCAGCAGCGGTAGCCATAAGTATCGCCGGCCTTATCTTTTATGCGGCGGTAGTGGGTTTTACCCCCTCCGTCACCCGGGCGACCATCATGGGGAGCATCGGCCTCCTGGCCTACTGGAAGCGGGAACAAGCCTCCTTTTATTCTTCCCTGGCCCTGGCCGCTCTGGTCATCCTGCTCTACCGGCCCCGTTCCCTTTACGACCCCGGCTTCCAGCTGTCCTTCCTGGCAACATGGGGTATCGTTTACTTGTACCCCCTGCTCGAGGGCCTTTTCTCCCGACTTCCCGGGCGGCGGTACCTGGTGGTTCCGCTGGCGGGCCAATTGGCCGTCTGGCCTTTAATAGCCTATTATTTTAATATTTTCCCGCTCTTAAGCCTGCCCGCCAACCTCGTGGCCCTCTTACCGGTGGGCCTTATTGTCGTCCTCGGCCTGGCCGCCTTTCTCCTGGCCCAAATCTTCCCTCCGGCTGCCGCCGCCCTGGCTGCAGGATTGGGGCCCCTGTTGCAAATACTTTTATGGCCCCTATCCTTGTTGGGCAGTATACCCGGTGTTTCCATAACCGTGGCCACTCCTTCGTGGAGTCTAATAGGAGCATACTATGTGGGCTTGATACTCCTGCGGGAAATATACTTGAGGTGGAACCATCCCCGCCTTATCTGGTGGCGATCGCGGTACCTGACAGGCTGGGTTCGCGGGCCTCTATTCTTGCTCGTAGCGGCCTCCTCCCTCGGGTTAATATTCCTCCTTAGTTCTCCTCCCCGGGACCTCCGGGTAACCTTTCTGGATGTGGGTCAGGGTGATGCCGTTTTTATCGCTACTCCTCAGGGTAAACATGTGCTGATAGACGGCGGTGGACGGCCGGATGAAGATATGGGGAGCGAGATCGGACGGCGGGTGATAATACCTTTCCTGCGTCGCCAGGGGGTAAAGGACCTGGACGTGGTGATCAGCACCCATCCCGATGCCGATCACCTAGGGGGCCTCCTGGCCGTGGTAGAAGAAATTCCCGTTTCTCTCGTCGTACTTCCTCCCTTAACGGGCGCCTTCCAGGAGGAATACGAGCCCCTGCTGGAAAGGTTAAGGGCCAAGAAAATACCATGGGCTGAAGCCGGGCGGGGAGATGCTCTACGGTTGGATCCTTTAGCCCATTTTCTCTTTCTTCATCCCGGCCAAGCCATACGTAATACGCGCTCCGACAGCAACAACCGTTCCCTGGTGACGCAACTCAAATACGGAAACACCAGCTTTCTGTTCGGCGGAGATATTGAAGCCGAGGCCATGGCCGAGCTGGCTAGTTCAGACCTTGTCCTGGCCAGTACGGTTTTCCAGCTCCCCCACCATGGTAGCCGATATGGCTTGCACAAAGAGTTTTTGGAGCGTGTTGATCCCCAATTGGTCGTTATTTCGGTAGGAGCCAAAAACAACTTTGGCCATCCAGCCCGGGAGGTACTGGATTACTGGCAGGAAAAAGGGGTGCCTGCGCTCCGCACCGACGAACAGGGAGCCATCACCTGCCTCAGCAACGGTAAACGTATCGAGGTAAAAAGCATGATGGGCGGGAAGGAGCTAGTAGTGCACCCATAGCCCCTTCCGGGCAAAACGGTGCCCTCAGGTCCACAGGGAGTTAGAAAGGCCCCTCCGATGTCGGTCCGCCCTCTTCCGGGCCCGCGGGGCTACCGAAGTGAATCTCGGCCAGAGGCAGGGTAAGGTAACCGGGCCCGGCCTCAGCATTTGGGGTGTGGTGGGTGAGGGGGATTGGATAACGGGATAATTAAGAGTATACTTTAGGTTGGACTCCGGCGACATCATAATCCCCTCTGGCGTTCAAAAGTGAAACCCGGTAGTAAGACAAAGTAGTAAGACAAAGGCAGGGCGGTGTGAGCGCGGTGCTGGATGCCAGCGTCTTAGATCACATCCTAAAGGAAACCGTTGAAGCCCTCGAGCGCAGCCGGTCTCAAATCCATGAGATTGCCGAAAATGCCCAGGCGGAAGTAAGACAGGTGAGCAGGGAACTGGAAGAGGTCAAGAAGTCCTTACAAGCCGTCATCGAAGAGGTGGACAGGCTGGAAAAGGCCGAAAAAAGAGCCCGGCTCCGACTGGCGGAAGTGAGCAAGGATTTTTACCGCTATAAGGAACAGGATATTAAGGAAGCTTACGACGCGGCATATCAGCTGCAGATAGAGCTGATCAAGCTCAGGGATAAAGAAAAGATACTGCAGTACCGGCGTAATCACCTGGAAAGGAGCTGGCACCGGCTGCAACTAACCGTTCAAAAGGCCGAGCAGCTTGCTTCCCAGGTGAATGTTATCCTTCATTATCTTACCGGCGAGCTGCAAGGTCTAAGCTTAAAGCTGGATGAATTGCAACAAACCCAGCAACTGGTTTTCAGTATCATCCGGGCCCAAGAGGAAGAGCGCAAGCGGGTGGCCCGGGAAATCCATGACGGTCCGGCCCAATCCCTGGCCAATATTGCTCTGCGGGCCGAATACTGCCTCCAGCTTTTAAGCAGGGACCCCAGCCAAATCCGGGAGGAACTGCAGGCCCTCCAAAATATCGTTTACCTTTGCCTGCAGGATATGCGCAAGATTATTTTTGACCTTAGACCTATGGTGCTGGACGATATAGGACTGGTCCCCGCTCTGGAGCGGTACTTTACCACTTACAAGGAGCAACACGGATTGGAGGTCGACTTCTTGTTTTTCGGGGAGGAGCGCCGCCTGGACAATACCGTAGAAGTAGCCCTTTTTAGGATAATTCAAGAGGCAGTAAACAATATTAGAAAGCATGCCGGAGTTCAAAGGGCCTTGGTTAAGATGGAAATGCTGCCCAACAGAATAAGCATTGCCATACGGGACGAAGGCAAAGGCTTTGACCTGGAAGCTATACAGAGCAATGGGGAGGTCCGGGGTTATGGACTTATAGGCATACGGGAAAGGGTGCAGCTTTTAAAGGGCGAAATGAAAATCATTACCGCCCCGGGCAAGGGTACGAATATCAGTATCACCATACCTTTAGACGAAGGGCCCAAGCTCTAGTCAGGCGGTGCCACCTAGACCTTAAAGTGAATTACGGCCTGCCATTGCATGCGGTTCGCCGGCGAGCCCAAAGATACCGACGCCAGCGCCCCGACTTGAGGAATGCTTCGGAAGCATCACTATTACCAACGGGAGATGGTAAAAATGACCTGGCCGGAACTTCAAGAAGAATTATCGAGGGGCCATGTGGCACCCGTATATCTCTTGTACGGCGAGGAAAAATATTTACTGGCCCAGGCAGTTAAAGCTATAAAAGAAAAGATCCTATCCCCGGAAGCAGAGCCCTTCGATTACCAGGAGTTCTCCGGCGAAGATCTTGCTCCCGAAAGCCTCTTGGTCCTGGCCAGCACACCCCCGGCCTTGGCTCCCAAACGCTTGATTCTCATTAAAAATGCTCAGCTCAACAACGAAGCCCTGGTTACCTACCTGGCCCAACCTTCCCCGGTCGCCTGCCTGGTCTTAACAGCCCAAGGGGACATAGATAAGAAAGAGAAGGCTTTTAAACTCCTACAAAAGGTGGGCCGCTGTGTAGATTTTGCTCCTTTGAAGCCCGGAGCCCTGGCCCGGTGGTTAACCCAGGAGGCTCGAAAGATGGGGCGCCACATAGAGGGCCAAGCAGCCATGGCCCTGGCCCAGGCTGTCGGGAACCTCCAGCAGGGAGCCCTGGAGCTTGCCAAGCTGGATCTGTATCTACCGCCGGGTACCCCCATCACCCTCCGGGACGTCCAGGCTCTAATTCCCGCCGCCCTGGCCTCCGACACTATTTTCCAAATGGTGGATGCCCTGGGCAGCGGTCAAGCAGGATTAGCTGTCGGCCTTTGTCGCCGGCTGCTGGCTGCCGGAGAAGCGCCTTTGGGCATTCTGGGGATGATGGTCCGCCAGTTCCGGCTGATTC
This sequence comes from Moorellaceae bacterium AZ2, assembly GCA_051024685.1. Classification (GTDB taxonomy): domain Bacteria; phylum Bacillota; class DSM-521; order Neomoorellales; family Neomoorellaceae; genus UBA12545. The sequence goes on from JAZHPA010000001.1 coordinate 107,997, forward strand.
TGCAGGTTCATATGGCCGGCCCTGATTCTCCTGACCTGGCCGCCGCCCTCCACCTCCCCCCCTTCGTAGCCCGGAAGGTGGCCCGGCAGGCGGTCAGGTTTTCCCCGGCAGCGGCCGCAGAGATTTTAGAGCTCCTCCTCAAAACCGATGTAGACCTTAAAACCGGTGGCGGCGATCCCGCTTTCCTTCTTGAGCAGGCCATTTGGGCCACCACAAGAAAGGGGAAACGGGCGGGCTAATCCCGTTTCCCTAGGTGTACCCCACTTTTGATCTCAGACCTGCTTGGCCTGCGCTCGCTTATGGTTTCTCTTGCGGGCCAAACTAACTCGACCTCCAAGCTTAAGGGGGTTCCCGGCCCAATCGGCGTCCTTGCCGATGGGCCGGTCTCGGACATCCTATCCTCGACCCCGGCCTCCGCTTTCGGCCAAAGCTTAAAGCCTGGGCTAGCCGCGAAGGCTTGCTCGCTCGCTTTCAAGTCCAAGCAGGCCTCCCCTGGAAAAAGTGGGGATACGCCAGTGAGCAGGCCGTGTCAGCAAAAAGTGGGGATAACGTTTCCCCCTTTTCCTACCTGTTGCGTTCCTTTTCTTTGCGGTCCCTGGCTACTTTGCCAGGAAACACCGTCCCCGGGGCGACTTCCGGGCCCAATTCAAAGTCGCCTGCGCCTACTCCTGGGCCCACCGAAGGACTGAGGGCTCGTTTTTCTTTCCCCTTTTCTTTTTCGGCCAAAATAAATCCCCCCTTTCTGCCCTGCTGTTAGTATGGCATGGGAAAGAGGGGAATACTCTCGGAAAAATTTTTTAGCTGGCAGCCAGGCGGTTAAAGCGCAATTGCAACCGGGATTTCTTCCTGGCTGCTGTATTAGGATGTAAGACACCTTTGGTAACTGCTTTATCGAGGGCCTTAATGGCCTCGGTCAGTTTCTCTCTGGCCTGTTCTAACTCTCCGCCCGCTAAGGCTAATTCAAATTTTTTAATGGCAGTTTTTACCCTGGATTTAATAGCTCGGTTGCGCATAGTACGCTTGCGAATAATTTCGATGCGTTTTTTTGCCGACTTGGTGTTGGCCACTTACTCGTCACCTCCTCCGCTGTATTTTATCACGCCGCAACTCCCTCTGCAACAGGGTTACCCGCGCCACACCTCTACCAGCACCACCAGAGCGGCCAGCGCCAGGCGGTACCAGGTGAAAAGCAAGTAGCTTCCGCGGCGCAGATACTGTAAAAGGAATTTAATTGCCACGAAGCCGACGACCGCCGAAGTAACAACCCCTACGGCAAAGGCCGCATCGATCTCCTGCAGGGACAGGTGCCTAAATTCCCACACGGCGGCGCCGGCAATAATAGGCACCGACATCAAGAAGGAAAAGCGAGCAGCCGTTTCGCGGCTCATACCCCTGAGAAGCCCCGCCGTCATAGTGATCCCCGAGCGCGATACGCCGGGGATAATGGCCAGGGCCTGGGAAAGTCCCACCAGGAGGCTGTCTCCTATGGTAATATTTTCTATGTTTCTTGTTTTGACCCCGCCACGGTCTGCCACCCAAAGGGCGATGCCCATCAGAGCTAAGGCCAGGGCAATTAAGACGGGCGTTCGGAAAACCGTCTGCGCCTGTTCTTCCAGGGCTACGCCGAAGAGGGCCCCGGGGATCGAAGCCAGGAGTATATAGGACAACAGTCGCCCTTCCTGGCTGCGGGGCTGGCTTAAACCCTTAACGGTAATCTCCAGCAATTCTCGCCAGAAATAGGCCACCACGGCCACTAAAGTGCCCAGGTGCAGGGCCACATCAAAGGTAAGGCCGGGATCAGGCCAGCGGAAAAACCAGCGAACTAAAACCAAGTGGGCCGAGCTAGAAATAGGCAAAAATTCTCCTAAACCTTGGACGAGGCCTAAAACAAAGGCCTGCAGTATAGACACTATAAATTAACCTTCCTCTCCTCTTTGAATATCAAGGGCAGTTTGACTTGCTATGAAGCATGGGGTAAAAGAACAAGGGGAATTTACCCGGGAGTTAAACTAAGGCCCCCCTGGGATCAGTTCGCCGGGTTAGTAAACGGTAATGAGATCCTTCAACTCTTCGAATCGTTTAACCCCGATGCCGGAAACGTTTTGCAAATCTTCAATGGAGCGAAAAGGCCCGTGTTGCTGACGATAATCCAAAATCCGTTGCGCCAGGGCCGGTCCGATGCCCGGAAGGCTGTCCAGCTCCTCCAGGCCAGCAGTATTAATGTTAATTTTCCCCCGCGACATCCCGCCCGCCAAAGCCCCTGGTGTACCAGGCATACTTCCTTCTTCCCCTATACGCGGGACAACGACCTGCTGACCATCTTGTAGGGGGGCAGCCAAGTTCAAAGCATGGGGGTTGGCCTCAGGGAGCGTCCCGGCCAGCTGGACCGCCTCGCTTACCCGGGCGCCTGCCGGCAACTGGTAAACTCCCGGCCTCTCCACGGCTCCTGCTACGTGGACTGTTATGGTGCCCTGTTCCTCTTTGCCATCCTCGGGCACAGCCCCTCCTTGAACCGGGGCGGCGGGTGAAGTGGACCCCTTCTCTACCGCCGGCACCAATGGTTCCTTACTCTGACGCCAGCGGTCGTACTGCACGCCTGCCCCAAAGAGCAAGGCTGCCATAAGCAGCAGCCCCACCCAGCGCACCCGGCTGTCCCATTCCCACATGGCCTCCACCTCGAGTCATTATGGTAGGCTTTGCCTTCTGACTGAGGTTTTACCCCTTTTACCGTAAACATATCCCTTGTAGTAATTATGCAGTGCGGAGCCTTTCCAAATTAAGGGCCCGGCCTTCAATGACCCTTGATGCCCTCCCCATCTAGTTTACCGGAAAAATATGAGGGTATCGAGAATGAACAGGGGTATCAAAATGGCCAGCGACCAACCCATATAGCCGAAGAAACTGGGCATCTTGATGTTGTTTTCCTCGGCGATGGCGCGCACCATAAAGTTGGGTGCGTTGCCTATATAAGTGTTGGCCCCCATAAAAACCGCCCCGCAAGAGATAGCCATGAGCATTTTAGGATCCACCAGGCCTAAAGTCGTTTGCACGCCCGCCGAAGCACCCAAACTAGTAGCGGTGGTCAGAAAGACCAGATAAGTAGGCGCGTTGTCCAGAAAGCTGGAGAGACCGCCCGTGGCCCAGAAGAAGTGGGCCGGCCGGGTGAGCCCGAGCTCCGCCCCGCGGGCATGGAGGATGGCCAAGGCCGGAATCATGGTCATAAAAATTCCCGCAAAGAGGGTAGCCACTTCCTTAATTGGCCCCCAGGTGAAGCGGTTGTCCCGCCGAATAACGGGGGGCGTGGTCTTAAAGGAGAGAAAGGCTGCCAGGAGGATAACTATATCGCGGATGAGGTTTACGTAGGGTAAGGTTAGGGTTTCTTCCCCGTGGCGCCACAAGGGAATACCGTACAATTCGCCCGTCGTCGGCTCGGCAAAGGCCGGGTGCTTGGCCAGAAGACCGCTTAAAATCACCGCACCCACCACCATGCCGAGATAAATCAGATTCTGTAAGCCCTCTACCCGGAGGGGTTCACGGGCTTGGGTGGTTCCAGGGACACTTTCTTTGCGATAGTAGTAGGTGTCCAAGAGGAAGTACAGGGTGAGCAGGATTATAACGTTCAAGCCCATAGGCAGTATAAGCCTCATGGTCCAGAAGAAGGGCACGCCCCTCAAAAAGCCCAGGAAAAGGGGGGGGTCTCCAACGGGTGTCAAGGATCCGCCGATATTGGACACCAGGAAGATAAAGAAAATAATAATATGTGCCTTGTAGCGCCGCCACTCGTTTGCCCTGATGACCGGCCTGATCAGCAGCATGCTGGCGCCGGTAGTACCTACCCAGCTAGCAAGAAGAGTGCCTACCAGGAGGAGCAGCGTATTCACCGCCGGTGTACCCTGCAGAGTACCACGTAAAATTATGCCACCGGATACAACAAAGAGGCCGAATAAAAGGATGATAAAAGGTATATAGTCGAGTACGTAAACCTCTACTGCCTGAATAAGGGCGGTCTCTGCACCAAAATAAATTAAAAAAGGTATAAAAAAGACCAGGGACCAGAAAATACTGACCTTGCCCATATTGTGCTCCCACCAGTGGGGGTTCACCAGGGGGCAGATAGCAATGGAGAGCAGCATGCCCACGAAAGGAAGCACACTCCATAAGGGTAGCAGCTGCCCTAATTCTGTACCCCCTGAGGCCCAGGCTGTACCGGGTGCCAGTAGGGCAGCCCCCAGAACAGCCAACAGTGGAGCTATAAAGAAGGCAAGGAGTCGATTATTCATTCTTAACCAATCCTCCCTAAGATAATAAACTCCGCTTCCCCATATTCCGCCACGCGTACTCTCTTACGCTGACGTATCCCCAGTTTTGATCCCAGGCCTGCTTGGCTTTCGCTCGCAAAGGCCTCCCTCGCGGGCCAAACTAGCGCTTGGCTCAAGGCTCCGGCAGGCTTCCCGGCAAATTCGACCTCCTGTCTCAGTTGCCGGCCTCGGCCATCCATGGCCTCGGGCCTGCCTCCGCCTTTCGCCTCGCTAAGTTTGGCTACCGCTCAGGTTTAGTCGCTCGCTTCCAAGCCCAAGCAGCCTGCCCTGCAAAAAGTGGGGATAACTCAGCTCTTACGGCCTTGACCAGTTTCCTAATCTATTACTAGCCGGAGGGTATAAATTTTTCTTGGCCCAGCCCAAGGGCGTACAATATTATTCCATTCTACTTTTGAGAAGGAAATCCTGCTTTTTCCCTCAAATTTCCTGCAATATGGAAGAAAAAACGAGATTATGGCCCCTCTTCTCCTCTTTCTGCTAATTTTCTCTGCACCGAAGCCATTTTGCCCTCCATAGTCACTTTTTTGTCTATCCGCTCGTCAATGCTAATGGTGGTCACCACCCTGAGGGCTCCTTTCTTAAAGGGCAGTTCATGCATGCGGCGAAAAACTTCAAACAGCACATCTAATTCGCCCTCAATAATAGTGGACATGGGAGTCAGCTGGTATTTAATGCCTTCCACCTGGCTCAAGAAACGGTGGAGGTCGGCCACATAGGAGCTCAAGCTGGGGGAGCCCGGCGCTCCTATGGGTATCACCGTTATCTGGGCTACCGGCACGCTGCTCGCTCCTTTCTCTTTTTTATGGTCGCAGAAAGGTTATCCTCTCCAACCCTGAGTTACCCCCGCTTTTTGTTGGGACGGCCTGCTTAGGCTTGGAAGCGGGCGAGCCATCATTCGCGGTAGCCAAACTTAAGCTTGGCGAAGGTCGAAAGCAGGCCCAGGGCCATGGACGGCCGAGGCCGGCAACTGAAACAAGAATGTCGAATTTGCCGGGAAGCCTGCCGGAGCCTCGAGCCAAGCTTAAAGCTAGGCCCGCGAGGGTTTTGAGAGCTCGCGCCAGCCAAGCAGGCCTAGAAGAAAACCTGGAAATACGCCACCCTCTAGCCAGCCTGCCGGGTGGCAATGTTCACCAATTTATCCGGCACCACAACAATCTTGAGCACCTGCTGTCCCGACAATAATGAGGCAACCTTTTCCCTTGACAGGACTGCTTCCTTCAAATCTTCCTCTTTAAGGCCGGCCGGCACCTGAAGGCGGTCCCGAACCTTGCCGTTAATTTGAACCACTACCGTTACTTCTTCGGTTACCAGGGCTTGAGGATCGTAGCTGGGCCAGCTCTCCAGATGCACACTCCTTTCTTGGCCGATTCCCTGCCATAGCTCCTCGGCGATATGGGGTGCAAAGGGAGCCAGCAGGGTGATGAGCTTCTTTAACCCTTCCTTCACCAGGGGCAGGTTTTGCTCCGGTTCCGGCACACTATCCTGGTAATGGTAAAAACCGTTGACCAGTTCCATAATGGCGCTGATGGCGGTATTGAAATTGAAGCGCTCTTCGATATCCTCGGTGACCTTTTTGATGGTAGCATGGATCAGCCGGTACAATTCTCTGTCGGCCCGGCCGGCCGGTTTGATTTCCCCTTTACCGGCCTGGATGCCGCGAACTCTGGTGCTATAATTATATACCAGCCGCCATACCCGGTTTAAAAAACGATAGCATCCCTCTACTCCCTGATCGCTCCATTCCAGGTCCCGCTCGGGCGGGGCAGCAAAAAGAATAAACAGGCGCGCGGTGTCGGCACCATAGCGCTCAATAATCTCCTCGGGGCTCACCACATTGCCCTTGGACTTGGACATCTTGCCCCCATCCTTCAGCACCATGCCCTGGGTCAACAAGTTCTGGAAAGGTTCTTCCACCCCTACCAGGCCGAAATCGTAGAGAGCCTTGGTGAAGAAACGGGCGTACATGAGGTGGAGAATGGCGTGTTCCACCCCGCCTATATACTGGTCTACATTCATCCAGTAGTCCACCTTATCCCTGTCAAAAGGAATCTCCTGGCTGTGGGGAGTGGTGTACCGCAGAAAATACCAAGAGGAGCAGACAAAGGTATCCATGGTGTCCGTTTCCCGGCGCGCAGGCTTGCCACAGGCGGGGCAGGTGGTATGAACAAACTCGGGACAATCCTTTAAGGGCGATTCCCCGGTGGGCTTAAATTCCACCCCTTCGGGCAAGATTACGGGTAAGTCTTCCTCTGGAACGGGTACGATCCCACAATGGTCGCAGTATATTATGGGGATGGGTGCCCCCCAATAGCGCTGCCGGGAAATCAACCAATCACGCAGCTTATAATTTATCTTGCGCCTGCCCATTCCCCTTTCTTCCAAGTAGCGGATTATCTTTTCTTTACCTTCTTCACTGGGCAGGCCGCTAAAAGGCCCGGAATTGACCATAAGGCCCGGCTCCACATAGGCTTCCACCATGGTGGCGGCGTCCAGTTCCCGGCCGGGGGGTTGGATTACCACTTTTACGGGCAGTCCGTACTTGCGGGCGAAGGCAAAGTCGCGCTCGTCGTGGGCGGGAACCCCCATCACGGCCCCCGTGCCGTACTCCATGAGGACGTAGTTGGCAATCCATATAGGAATTCTTTCCCCGCTGACGGGGTTCGCGGCATAAGCCCCTATGAACAAACCTTCCTTTTCTTTTTCCGTGGCCGTCCGGTCGAGGGCGCTCAAGTGCCGCGCGGCCTGAACAAATTCCCTCACCGGCTCCTCATAGGGGGTTCCCCTGGTCAACTTCTCTACCAGGGGGTGTTCCGGCGCCAGTACCATATAGGTAACGCCAAAAAGGGTGTCCGGCCGGGTGGTAAACACCGGGATCTTTTCCCCGCTACCTGCAACGGAAAAGACCACCTCCGCACCCACGCTCTTCCCGATCCAGTTTTCCTGCATCACCTTGACCTTCTCCGGCCAGCCGGGCAGCTTCTTTAAGTCGTTAAGTAAACGTTCGGCATAATCGGTAATGCGGAAAAACCACTGTTCCAGGTCCCGGTGGGTGACCGGCGTGCCGCACCGTTCGCAAGCCCCGCCCACTACCTGCTCGTTGGCCAGGACGGTGGCACAGGAGGGGCACCAATTGACGGCCGCCTTTTTCCGGTAGGCCAAGCCGTGTTTATACATCTGAAGGAAAAGCCACTGGGTCCATTTATAGTAGCTGGGGTGGCAGGTGGCAATTTCCCGCTCCCAATCGTAGCTTATGCCCATGGCCTGGAGCTGGCGGCGCATGTTGGCTATATTCCTCCAGGTCCATTCCGCCGGGTGGATGCCGTGTTTAATAGCCGCATTTTCCGCCGGCAGGCCAAAGGCGTCCCATCCCATGGGATGAAGAACGTTGAATCCCCGCATTCGCTTATAGCGGGCCACCACATCCCCGATGGAATAGTTGCGCACATGCCCCATATGCAGGTTGCCGGAAGGATAAGGAAACATCTCCAGGCAGTAAAACTTGGGCTTAGCCTTATCCTCGGTCACTTTATAAAGCTCGCTGGCGTCCCAGCGGCGCTGCCACTTGGGCTCGATCTCCTTGAAGTTATATCTAGCCTCCATATCGCGCTCTTCACCCCTTTTATGCTTCCAGCTCTACTATCTCAGCATCGCCCCAGAGGCGTTCCAGGTCATAAAACCTGCGGTCTTCCTCTAAAAAGACATGAACCACCACGCCCCCGAAATCCAACAGGATCCACCGCGCGGACGTATATCCTTCCCGGCGCAGGAGCTGGCCTCCCGCTTCGACCACCTTTTCCTCAATTTCCCGGGCTATGGCCTGCACCTGCGTGGTGGAGGTACCGTGGGTAATGACAAAGTAGTCGGCTATTAAGGAAATTTTACGTATATCCAGGATGACCACTTGCTGGCCCTTCTTGCCCTTAGCAGCCTGGGCAGCCACCCGGGCTACCCGTAGGGTGTCCGTCAAGCAACTAAAACCCCCTTTATGATTAAACAGCAAATAGTTGCGAGCTTCTACCGTAACCGGGTGGAGAAGCTGGCCCCTTTTTAATACATAAACAATATTGCTTTCCAGGGCCTCTAACAGCCCGCGGTCCAGGTCTTCCTCGGCCGCGCGCCGCAAGGCATCTACGCCGGGATATTGTCTCCCGGGTTCCAGGGCATCGGCCAGATAGATAATTTTGTCCAGGAGGCTCATGGCCGGTGCACCGACGGTATGCCGGCTTATGGCCTGCAAAATTTCCTCGTCTTCTATACCTACTTCTCGTTTTAATAACCACGCGCCTACCGGCCCATGTAAGAGGACCGGCACTTTCTTTTCAATGGCATGGCTGATGAGGCCCGCCTTTTCGGCCCACGCCACAAGTTCTTCCGGCGCCAGGTCCCGGGCGTAATCATGCAGCAGACCCGCCAACCGGGCTTTTTCCGCGGACGCCCCATATTTGGCCGCCAAATGGGCAGCGTAACCCGCCACTCCGTGGCTGTGGCGGAGGCGTTCGGGCGACAGCCTCCGGGCCAGCAGTTCGCTGTAATACTCTATCATCAAGGATCTCCCTCACCCTGGGGGGCAGGACTTATCTGCCCCCCAGGGCCAAAACTGAGGATAACGCCATGCGCTCCTCCTTGAAGAAAAACCCCCTATCAGCAATAGGAGGTCAACCTAAGTATAAACCTTCCCGCCGGATATATTCCTCCACCGCCTCAGGTAACAAATATTTTATGGTCTTACCTTCTCTGACCCGCCGGCGAATGTCGGTGGAAGAAATGGCTAAAGCCGGCACTTCGAGAAAATGAATACGCTGCCACCCGTCGGGCGGCAACTGGGGTTTTAAGTCCTTGAGCTTCTCTAAGGGAAAGCCGGGCCGCGTGGCCGCAATAAAGCGGCACTTCCGCAGGAGGTCTTCTACATCCTTCCAGTGCAAAATCTCCAGAATGGCATCTGCCCCGGTAATAAAATAAAGCTCCGGTTCGGGGCCCAGCAACCGGCGAAATTCCGTCACCGTATCGATGGTATAGGATAAACCCGGCCGGTCAATCTCTATACGCGACACTTCAAAGTAGTGGTTGCTGGCGGTGGCCAGCACCGTCATGCGGTAGCGGTGTTCGGCCGGAGTAACCAAGCAATCTTTCTTATGGGGCGGATGGCCGGAAGGGATAAAGATCACTCTCTCCAGCTTGAACTCATCGCGTGCTTCCTCTGCGGCAACCAGATGGCCGTAATGAATGGGATCAAAAGTCCCTCCCATTAAGCCCACGTGTTGCAAACAACTGGCGGTCATCTTTTCCCCCCGGTCTACCTGCGCTACAGCAGTATTTTAGCAATTACTGGCGCACCTGTCCACTACCGAAGACGATATATTTAAAAGTCGTCAACTGTTCCGGCCCCATGGGCCCCCGGGCATGAAGTTTCTGGGTGCTAATGCCGATTTCGGCGCCGAAGCCGTACTGAAATCCATCGGTAAAGCGGGTAGATGCGTTGACATACACCGCGGCTGCATCAACCCGGCGCAGGAATTCCATGGCCCGGGCATAGTTGTTGGTCACGATGGCCTCGGAATGTTTGGTCCCGTAAGTGGTGATATGGTCGATGGCTTCCTCCAGGTCATTGACCACTTTAACCGCCAAGATGAGGTCCAGGTACTCGGTGGCCCAATCCTCCTCGGTGGCCTCCCGGGCAAAGGGAACCAGGGCCCGCGTATTTTCGCAGCCGCGCAGTTCTACGCCTAACTCCTTTAATTGCGGCGCCACAACCGGCAGGAAAGCCGGCGCAATTTTACGGTGCACCAGCAGGGTTTCCATGGCATTGCAAACTCCAGGCCGCTGGGTTTTGGCATTGACGACAATCCTTGCAGCCATTTCCAGATCGGCATCTTCGTCTACGTATACATGGCAGTTGCCTACTCCGGTTTCAATGACCGGCACGCTAGCGTTCTCCACCACCGTGCGGATGAGCCCAGCGCCGCCCCGGGGAATGAGGACATCGATATACTCATTGAGGCGCATCATGACCTGTACCGCCTCGCGGTCGGTAGTTTCCACCAGCTGGATGGCCCCCTCCGGCGCTCCGGCCGCGGTAGCCGCCGCGCTGATAATATGCGCAATGGCGCGGTTGGAGTTGATGGCCTCGGAACCGCCCCGCAGGATTACCGCGTTACCCGTTTTCAAACAAAGGCCGGCGGCATCCACCGTCACGTTGGGCCGGGCCTCGTAAATGATGCCGATGACTCCGAGGGGTACCCGCATGCGGCCGATGGTGAGGCCGTTAGGCCGGGTCCACATGGACGTGATTTCTCCCACCGGGTCGGGAAGGTTAACGAGGGCCTCCAGCCCGGCCGCCATCTCCTCAATGCGCTTCTCATTAAGAAGGAGGCGGTCCAGCAGAGCCCGGGAGAGCCCCTGGGCCTTCCCGGCCTCCATGTCCAGGGCATTGCTCTTGAGAATTTCTGCCGACTGTTCCCTTAGGGCCTGGGCCATGGCCCTTAGGGCCTTGTTCTTCACCTCGGTATTTAAGGTGGCCAACTTCTGGGCTGCCGCCCGTGCCCTTTGGCCCAGGACGACGATCTCCTCCCGCACCGCCATTTCTCTTAGTCCACCCCCGTTATGCGAGTACAATTAGATTATCGCGGTGTACTACTTCATCATAATCTTTGCGCCCCAGAATTGCAAGAATTTCACCGGTTTTCCTCCCCTGTATGCGCCTTATCTCTTCCGCCGAATAGTTGGTCATGCCGCGCGCAATTTCATTTCCCTCGGGACCCACGATGCTCACCAGGCTCCCGTGCTCAAAGTCTCCTTCTACACCCGTAATGCCGCTGGGCAGTAAGCTCTTACCCCGGTGAATAATGGCCCGGGCGGCACCGGCATCCACCCAAATTTTCCCCTGGGCCATGGGGCCATAGGCCAACCACTTCTTGCGGCCGTGGGCCCGGTGTTCCCGGGGCAGGAAAAGGGTCCCTACTTCTTCACCCCTTAAGATACCTGCGATCCGGCCGGGCAGCAGGCCGCTAGCTATAATTACGGGAATGCCGAAACTGGTGGCCAGGCGGGCCGCTTGTAACTTGGTAACCATACCTCCGGTGGCCCAAGTGGAACCGCAACCTCCGGCCAGGGCTTCTAATTCCGGGCCGATCTCTTCTACCACCGGGATAAGCCGGGCGTCGGGGCACGAACGGGGATCGGCCGTATATAGGCCCTCGCTGTCTGTTAGGAGGATCAATGCATCGGCATCCACCAGGCCGGCCACCAGGGCCGACAGGGTGTCGTTGTCCCCCACCCGGATCTCTTCCACCACCACCGTATCGTTTTCGTTTACGATGGGTAGGACGCCTAAACGCAAGAGGGCCCCAAAGGTATGGCGAGCGTTGAGGTAACGCCGGCGATCGGCCAGGTCGTCCCTGGTCAACAAGACTTGAGCTACAGTTAGTCCATATTCGCCAAAGAATTTTTCGTACATATGCATTAGCATGCCCTGGCCCACAGCAGCCGCTGCCTGCTTTTCCGGCAGCGTACGCGGCCGCTCCCTAAGGCCCAGTCTACCCATGCCGGCCCCCACCGCGCCAGAAGTGACCAGAATCACCTGCCGCCCGGCATTGACCTGATCGGCCAGCTCCCGTACCAGCCGTTCCATACGCTCAAGATTGAGCTTTCCCGTCTGATGGGTAAGGGTGCTGGTACCTACCTTCACCACCACCCGCTTGGTGTCGGCCAGGGCACACCGGCAGTCGCTAGCCGTCAAAGTTCCCCCTCCCCCGGTTACTCCTCCAGCTGAAACTCCTGATCCCTTATACGAATGGTATCCCCCGGGCGGGCGCCGGCCCGCCGCAGAGCATCTTCAACTCCCAGGCGTTTTAAAGCCTGCTGCAGGCGCAGCACCGCCGCCTCACTGCCGAAATCGGTCATGGCCACCCGGCGCTCCACCTCCCGGCCGGAAACAACAAATACGCCGTTCTCCCGGGTTATGGTGAAGGTCTCAGGTGGTAAGACCACCCTTCTGGCTGTCTCTTCCGGGGCCTCACTCTTCACCTCTGGTAGAGCTTCCAGAAGTTCTACCAAATACCATAACAGGGGCTCAATTCCCTCCCCCTTCAAAGCTGCAATGGGAAATATGCGGTGCTTTTCACCCAGCTCCTGGGTGAGAAACCTCCAGTTTTCTTCTCCACCGGGAAGGTCTATCTTATTGGCCGCAATAACCTGAGGGCGCCTTAGAAGTTCAGGGCTGTAATGGCCCAGTTCATTGTTGACCGTTTCGAAGTTGCGGAGGATTTCATCCAGGCTCTTCATCCCAACATCCAGCACGTGGACCAGTACCCGGGTCCTCTCGATATGGCGCAGGAACTTTAATCCCAACCCTGCTCCCTGATGGGCGCCTTCAATAAGGCCAGGAATATCGGCTACTACAAAGGAGTGTTCCTCATCCAGGCGCACCACGCCCAGGTTGGGGGTCAAGGTAGTAAAGGGGTAATCGGCAATCTTGGGCCGGGCGGCGGATATGCGGGATAGCAAAGTGGATTTCCCCGCATTGGGCAGGCCTACCAGTCCTACATCGGCCAGGAGCTTAAGCTCCAACCGGATCCACCGCTCCTCCCCTGGCTCCCCCTTCTCCGCAAACTTCGGGGCCTGCTCCCGGGAGTTGGCAAAGCGGGCATTGCCCCGACCCCCGCGGCCGCCCGCCGCTACCACCACCCTCTGACCGGGAGCAACGAGGTCCGCCAAAACCTCTCCGGTAACCGCGTCGCGCACCACGGTCCCCACCGGTACCCGCAGAATCAGGTCGGGGGCGCTGCGGCCGTGTTTATTCTTACCCTGGCCATGTTCGCCCCGTTCGGCGCGGTAATGACTGCGGTAGCGGAAATCCACCAGGGTCCTGAGGCCCGGATCGGCTTCCAGGAAGACGCTGCCGCCCCGACCGCCGTCGCCACCGCTGGGGCCCCCGCGGGGTACGTACTTTTCCCGTCGGAAGGCCACCGCCCCGTTACCGCCGTCACCGCCGCGGACATATATTTTTGCTTCGTCGTAAAACATGGATGCTGACCTCTGCCCCTTTTGAGCTGACGTACTCCTTTAGCATCTTAAAGACTAGCCCTTGGGGGGCAAAAAAGTATATAACCCCCTTTTGCGGGGGAACAAAAATCCTGTGGCCGGGGATGCCCGTAGACGGACCAATAAGGTCGCACTTACTTGCGGGGCAAAAGTAGGGTGAGTTCGAATTTATGGGGAGACCACGTAACCGGCGTACCGCACTTCTCCGCCCGTTCCTGCAGCTCCGCGAGGACGGAATCCATTCTCTCCCTTCCCACCGGCCCTGGAGAGCCGGTAAAACGCCAGAGATACCCTTGCCCTGTTTCCCGGATCTCCAGCCCTAGCCTTCCTTCCTGCTCCCCGGCTTCGAAGGCCCCCAGCACCAGTTCCCAGGCGAGCTCCAGAAGATCCGCCGCTTGTGCTCCGGTTAAGGCCAGGTCCTCCATTTCGGTGTCTACTTCCACTTCCACCTTGATCTGGCGCTGGGCTGCTTCTTCTAGTTTGAACTGGCACTGGAGGACCAATTCCGCCTGCCGCAGGCGCATCAGTCTCCCGTTTTTCCCGATGCGCGCGACTACTTCTTTAGTATAGGCCAGGGCCCTTTCGGGTTTACCCAACTGCAAAAAGCCGGATATTACCTGCAGGTGGTTAAGGAAATCGTGTTTTTGACCCCGCAGCAAGCGTACAAAGGCTTCGGTCTCCCCTGCCACAATCTCCACCCCGAAGTATTTATTGACCCCTGGAATCTTCCAGGGGTCGCCAAGGTTTTATCTGGGCCTTAAGCATAAACACTAACTTGCTTTTTATCCCGACCCTTGCGTTCAAATCTCACATAGCCGTCGATGAGGGCATACAGGGTATCGTCTTTGCCCAGGCCCACATTGCGTCCCGGGTGGATTTTGGTCCCCCGCTGGCGCACAATAATGTTTCCAGCGGCAACAAATTGTCCGTCGTGCCTCTTGACACCCAGGCGCTTGGATTCGCTGTCCCGTCCATTGCGGGAACTACCTACCCCCTTCTTGTGGGCAAACAGCTGCAGGTCTATCTTGCGCATCTGCTCCACCTCCTCGATTCAACCTGTACAAAGCGTCTATAGCTCCTCGCTATGGCCCTCAGGCCCAGCTCCATGGTCCCTAAAATGACCTCCGCCTTCTCCCGCTCGCGTACCGGCAGGTCCCCGGGCAGTAGGCACTGTAGAGTGCCCTCTCCTTTCTGGACTTCAGGAGCCACGGTCAGGTACTCCTCCAGCCCCATGACCGCCGCCTGGGTAAGGGCCGATACAGCGGCACACACTATATCGCGGCCCCGCGGTCGGTAGCCAGCATGGCCGGAAACCAGGAAACCCACCGCGCGGCCGCCCTCATCGCGCCAAAGGGTTACCCGGACCATGGGTATTTTAGGAAACCTCGATCTTTTCGATACGCAGGGCAGTAAAGGGCTGACGGTGCCCCTGCTTCCGGCGGTAATTCTTCTTGGGCTTATATTTGAACACGATTATCTTTTCGCCCTTACCGTGTCCCTCGACCTTGCCTATCACCCGGGCGTTGGCCAGATAAGGCCTACCCACCTGCAGACCCCCGTCGCCCTGGACGGCCAGCACTTTATCCAATACTACCGTTTCGCCCTCGGGAACGGGCAGCTTCTCCACTTTCAACACATCGCCCTCGGAAACCCGGTACTGCTTGCCACCTGTTTCGATAATAGCGTACATCCGTTCCTTCTCCTCCCAAGCTAAGACTCGCCGGAATAAAGGTATCCTGCCCGAAGGCAGGGGTTTTTAGACCTTTCCCGGGCGGTTTAAAACTTGAGGTATATCCGCTTCTGCAGTGTAGCATATTTAGTAAAGGGCTGTCAAGCAAACCGCACCCGCCGACCGCGTCAAAAGTAGTAGGCGTCGTTGAAGTTCGGCTCCGGTCATAAGAAAAAAGCCTCCCCAGCTTGTTTCTGAAGAGGCTTATCTCCTAAATCTAGGGGCGTTGCTCAGGTCGGTTGTATTTGACCCTTACCCCCCCTTTGCCTTTCTTCTACCCACCTCTGTTATATCACAGAGGATCGAGGGCCGCCACCTTCGTTTTTCCAGCTATGTTCCCCGGGCAATCTCGTCTAGGCGGTCGTAAACGCCTTTAAGGGCCGGGTAGAGCTCCCTGTAGAGTTCCCGGTAGGGACGATAATGGGCGTGGGCCTTTTCATTTACCCCGAACTTTTGGGCCGGCCGGGCAAGCTCTCTGGCCACCCCCGCCAAGTCACGGTAAACCCCCACCGCGTATCCCGCCACCAGGGCTGAACCCCAGATGCCTACCTCTTCCCTCTCCAAACTGACGTAGGGTATGCCTAAGATATCCGCCTTCATCTGGTTCCAGAGGGGGCTTCTCGCTCCGCCGCCTATGACACGTACTTCCTTAACTTCCACATTCGGGAACAATTTGCGGGTTATATCCAGGTAGCAGCCATACTCGTAGGCAATTGCTTCCAATATGGCGCGATAGAAGCTCGGCTTATCGTGATTCCAGCTAAAGCCTATCCATGCTCCTCGGATGCGGCTGTCATAAGGGCAGACACGGCCGCCGAGATGGGGTACGAACAAAAGCCCGGCAGACCCAGCCGGAACCTCTGCAGCGGCTTCATTAAGAATATCGTACACGTCGCGGCCCGAACGCCCCGCCTCCTCCCTTTCCACAGCAGCCCAGGTATCCCTAAACCACTGCAGGCACAAGCCCCCGCCGCCGATGTAGGCCATGGCAAACCACAGACCGGGCTGGACGGCCCGGGGTACGATCAGGGTTTTGTTTTCAATGTCCGGAACGAATTCGTCCACACAGACGGCCAACACGGAAGCGGTACCCGCTACATCCACGGCCTGGCCCTTCTCCACCATACCTGCGCCCAGGAAGCTGGCCGCCGTATCCCCCACACCGGCCGCCACGGGCGTGCCTGCGGCCAGGCCAGTGTCTCTAGCCCCTTCCTCGGTTACATAACCGACAATCCGCCAGGGCTCGACTATTTGGGGAAGCTTATCCTGGGATAGGCCGAAGGCACCAAGGAGTTCGGGGGACCACCCACCGGCGAGGGCGTCGGAAACGCCGGAAAAGTGAAGATAAGTGTAATCCTCGAAGGCCTGTTCCGCCCGCAACCCGCATACGCGCCCGGCTACATATACGGCTGGGACAATGAACTTGGCAATGCGGCGGTACACCTCCGGCTCTTCTTCCTTCCACCAGATCATCTTGGGACCGTGGGCTATGGAAGGGGGCATGCCCACCGTGGCTATAAGTTTTTCGCCGAAATGCTCCCTGAGCCAGTCCACGTATTTCTGGCAGCGGACGTCAAGCCAGGAGTCGTACCGGGTAACGGCACTCCATTCTTCGTCTATACCCATAATACCCGCCATTTGTCCGTCGAAGGCCATACCGGCTATATCCCGTGGATTGATGCCGCTCTTCTCCAAAACTTCCCGGATAGTGATACAGGCCGTCCGGTAGAAATCTTCCGGGTCCTGTTCCACCCACCCCGGTGCTGGATACCGCAAATAAGACTCGGCGTAGGCTACGGCGAGGAGGCGGCCTTCCAGGTCAAATAATCCCGCCTTGGTCCCTGCAGTACCTATATCAACGCCCAGAAGGTATTTGGCGCCCATCAGTCTCCCCCCCGAGAATTGTAGCGGGGATTATCTATGACGCGGGGCCGGCCCTCTTCCTCGAACACCAGCTTGGAAAAACCCTGTTTTTCTATGGTGCCGTAGTTATGGCCCGCGTCACCCCTATACACCCCGAAAAAGACCAGGGGTTCATCCCCCGTATTTACCGTCCGGTGGGCCCAGTAGGGCGGGATATAGGATATGCTACCCGGATACATCTCCAGGACTTCCGCCTGGCCGTCCTCAGTCTGCATCAGGAGCAGCCCCTTGCCGGCAAGGCATACATAAATCTCCGCCGTGCCGGCCACGGCGTGAAAGTGGCCCTTGGTCATAAAGTATTCCTTGCCTACTTTGCCCGGGTATATGATACTGGTGCAGTGCTGGAGATGGCCGTCCTCTTCGGGAATGACTACATTATAGAATTCGTAAACCTTCGGGTTCTCTTTTAACATGGTTTCGACCGCTTCCCGGTCATGGAACATTTCCTTCATGTCCGCCAAATAGCGCACTATATGATTGCCGGGCGGAGAAAGAACACCCGTCTTGAGATCGCATATGGTATTAAAGGGTTTAAATAGATGCAACCCACTTCGCCCCTTTCCGCGGTTCTAATTCTTCCGTAACGCCGTGTTTGTCGCCGGCCTTTCCGCTCCCCTTTGCCTACCAGTCGAAACCGATGACCACTTTACGGTTGCTGGCCTTCCCGGCTACCCTTTCAAAGGCATCCTTAATGGATTCCAATCGGTAAATACCTTCGATGAGACTCTTAACCTCCACACGCCCGGCGGCGATAAGCTCCATGGAACGGCGGAATTGATGGTAGTTAGAGCCTGTAGTGGCGGTAACCTTCAACTGTTTATAGTGGATGAGGTTAGTGTTCAAAGGCACCGTTTCCTGGCCGCGGGGCAGGCCCCCGAAGAGGTTTATGCGTCCGAAAACCCCCGCCAGCTCCAGGGCCTGCTGCTGCACCGCCGGCACCGAGCAGGCGGTTATAACTACATCCGCTCCCTTCCCGCCGGTTTCTTTAAATATGACCGATTTCAGGTCTTCCTTAGAGGGGTTCACCAATACATCGGCCCCGAATCGTGCGCCGTCCTGTAGACGTTCTTCCACCGTCTCGCTTAAGATCACCTTTGCTGCGCCCTTAAGTTTGGCCATCTGAACGTGGAGCAGGCCTATGGGTCCCGCACCTATTACTACCACCACGTCGGCCGCGCGTATATCTACGGCTTCTACCCCGTTATACACGCAGGATAAGGGCTCAACCAACACGGCTTCCTCGAAGGATACGCCGTCCGGTATGCCCACTATATTGCCCCGAAGGACGGCCGGGGCGGTAATCTTCATGTATTCTTGGAAGCCGCCATCCAGGCTGATTCCGAAGGCCTGGTAGTCGGGGCAGAGCTGGTTCCAACCCCGCAAGCATACTTCGCACTGTCCGCACCCTATATTTGGGGCGACAGCCACCCTCATTCCCGGGGCCAGGCCCGTGACCTCGCTGCCTACCTCGGCTATCTCGCCCACAACCTCGTGACCCAGGACCCGCTCGGTTCCCGGAGGTATCTTAAAGTGACCGTGATTGTAGATGCGGATATCGGTACCGCAGATGGAGCAATATTTTACCCGCAGAAGGACTTCGTAGGGGCCTATTTGGGGGACGGGGCCCTCCACCACCTCCATATCCCTTATTCCCCGGTAAACTGCCTTTTTCACCGGCTCGCACTCCCTCCGTTCGCTTCTCCTTCAGGACTCCTGTAGCAGGATACTACATTCTTCGGTCTTCTTCCTTCTAAAACGCTAATCACGTTTTCCGCCGCCTCCAGACCCATACGCATTACCGCCTCTTCCGTATAAGCACCTATATGGGGTGTCAACACCGTAGTTTCAAGGTCCAGCAGTTCCCGGCCCTGGAGGGGTTCCTCGGCATACACATCTAGCGCCGCAGCCCTTATCCACCCCTCCCGCAGGGCCCTGGCGAGGGCCTTTTCTTCTACGATTCCGCCCCGGGAGGTATTTATGAGGACGGCATTGGGTTTCATGAGCCTGAGTTCAGCCTCACCTATGAGGTTCCTGGTTTCCGGTACGAGGGGAAGGTGGACGGAGATGTAGTCAGCCTCCCGAAGGATCTGCTCCAATCCGACATATTCTCCCCTTACCTCTGCCGCCAAGGAGGGATCCGGGCAAACGTCGTAGAGCAACAGCTTGGTACTAAATCCCAGGAGCCTCCTCGCCACCGCCCGGCCAATCCGACCCGTCCCCAGGATGCCGACGGTCTTTCCGAACAAGGACATGCCCATGAACTTTTTCCACTGGCCCTGCCTCATGGAAGCATCCGCCTGGGGGATACGCCGGGCGGCGGCCAGCATCAGCCCCACCGCCAGGTCCGCCACGGCCTCCGTATTGACGTCGGGGGTGTTCGTCACGATTATGCCCTTCTCGGCTGCGGCTTCAAGATCAATATTGTCTACCCCCACGCCGTATTTCGAAATGACCCGCAGTCGGGGAGCGTTCTCGATTACCTTCCTTGGTACTTTATCTATACCGACAATAAGGGCATCCGCGTCTCTAACGAGCTCCAGAAGCTCATCGACCTCAAGGGGTCGTTCCAGCTGATTGCGCACGATGCTATAGCCCCTCTCCTCCAGCACCTTAAGGGGTAAGGGAGAGGTAGCCGCAAAGGATCTCGGCGTTACGACTACTTTAATGGTCATCCTCTTAACCTCCCGCGAGCATGGGTAGGACCGTAAGTTGGCAGTCCTGGTCGAGCGTACAGGCGTCCCAATCCTCCGGCGGTACCCCCCGGCCGTCCAATAACACGGCCCAGGCTGCCGGGTCAACATGAAAGCCACACTCGTTGGCCGCAACCTCCAGTATCTCCTTTACCGTAGCCGGCGCCGCTACTTCAAGGACAGTGGCCGTACGGCCGGCAAAGCTGGCCGCCGGGCCCAGAAAGGTAACGGTAACCCTCATATACCCTTCCTCCACAGGTGCGGGCACTCGCAACTTTATTTAACACTGGCGGCGACCGTGCCGGTTCCATCGGATTGGACCACGGAGTCCAACGCCAGTTGCTTCAAACACTCGCGAGTAGGTATCCCGTCCCTGTCCCAGCCCCGGGCTGCATAATACTCGTCTAACATCTCGTCGTACATCTCTCTAGTCAGTACCTTCCCCTTAGCCGGCCCCTCCGGCAAGGGCTCCTTCATAATACGGTCAGGCAGGTAATCGTCCTTACGGGTAATACCTTCCCGCGCTAGGATAAGCCGTTCCAGGGTATATATCCTCTCTCCGATTTCCATGAGCTGGGGTGTAAGATCCACCCCGGTGACCATCTCCAAAACCGTCCCGCTCGGCCTGTCGCTAAAGCCCATAGATGACCGCGCCACGGTGCAGATCCCCAGGGAGTCTACATACGCCCTGGTGTCCTGGATACGCTTAACGAGAAGCCCCTTTCCCTTAACAGCAAACCTGTCGTACTCGCCGGTAAGGAGTTCGTCCCGGATGGTCCATCCGCCTACATTGTGGCACGCACCGCGGCTCGAGGTTCCGTAAGACAACCCTATTCCGAAAAAGCCCCGCGGCTCGTAGGCCGCAAAGGGCATCCATTTGCAGTGCATCATGTAAGGCACCGTTTCCGGGTATTTGGCCGCCAAGTATTTGAACCCCCTGGCCAGCTCGGCACCAAAGCCCCGCATCTCCCCCATATCCCGGAGCATCTCCACCATGGCCTTCCCGTCGCCGAAGGGGAGCTTCCTCCCTATCAACTCCCGGCTAAACAGGCCCAGTTCATAGCATTCCATGGCGTAGGCAATAAGGGTTCCTGCGGACATGCTGTCCAGGCCGTACTCATCACAAAGTTGATTGGCCGCAATAATGGCCGCAAAATCGGCCACGCCGCACTGGGCACCCAGGCTGCCTATGCTTTCGTACTCCGGGTCGGACTTGAAACCCTTAAAGGGCCCCTCTTTAACCTCGCATATCTGGGCGCACCCGATGGGGCAAGAATAACAAGCTTTGTTCTTCACCTTATAATGCCTTTCCATGTATTCGGCCTTGATGGTCTCAATACCATCGAATACACTGGTACGGAAATTGTAGCTGGGATAACATCCCAGTTCGTTGAGGACGCCCGTGTACTGGGGCGTACCGAAGCGAGTATGCACAGGCCTGCTGTCCCGCGCCTTGCGCATGGCATCGCGGCTGAACTCCGCCAGGGCTTCCGGGCGGTGAAGGGGTATCTTCCCCCGTCCCAGTACCGCCACGGCCTTTAAGTTCTTGCTCGCCATGACCCGGCCAGCGCCGCCCCGGCCGGCGCTCCGGCCGTCCACCATGATACAGGCGATGTCCGCCCCGCGCACCGCCGCCCTGCCAGCGATCATTACCGAGACTCTTTTCTCTCCTGTGGTGTCCTTTATGATTTCCGTGCCCCGGCCGGTTTCTTCCTCCCAGAAGGCTTCGGCCGAATGGAACTCCACCTGGCCGTCCCGGATGTAAAGGAAGGTGGGCCTCTTAGCCCGGCCCTCAATGATGAGTCCGTCAAACCCCGAAAATTTGAGATGGGGCCCGAAATTTCCTCCGGAGTTAGAACAGAGGTACAGTCCTGTCTGGGGGGACTTGGTGGCCAGGTTAAACTTGGTGGTAGAAGGTAGCCTTACCCCGGTTAACGGTCCGGTGAAAAAGAATATCTTATTCTCCGGGGCAAGGGGATCGATGCCGGCACTTATCTCGTTGTAGTAATAGAAGGCCGCCAGGCCTCGACCACCCAAGAACTGCTCGTACACCCGAGGAGAAATCTCTTCCGTTGTTACCTTTTCCTCCGTAAGGTTTACCCGCAAGACTCTTCCCAGGTATCCGCCTTTAAACAACATCCTCACCCCATCTGCTCATAGTCTCCAGGTTCCCCTCCCAGCCCTATTGCTAGCACGTAATGTTATCCTTACAGGCGCAGAAGGTAAAACCCCTCCCGTGTCTCGTAGCCCCCCCACCTCACGCGAACCCCGCGCAACTCATCTAAAGTCTGTCACAACCATTCCCTTACAAATGAACCACTTCTCCCGTCACCAGTGAACGGTTGGCCGCGCGAACTACCTTAAGGGCTCTAGTACCATCCTCGACGGTGGTACGGGGTTTGGCTCCCTTTGAGAGGCATTCAATGAGATGCCGGTCCTCCCGGATGTACGCCTCCCTAAATAGGCTGCGCCAGCTCTGGACCAAGGACCTGCTGGCACCTTTCCCCTTACTGCATACCGTAACGCCGTGCTCCGCTATGTCACCGATAAAGAGGACGCCCTTGGTACCTTGTATTTCAACCCGTGCATCGTACCCGTACTCACTGGGGCACGCTCCCTCTACCGTTCCCATACAGCCGTTCTTCAGTTCAAACATGACCAGGGCGTGATCGTAGAAATCGGGAAACTCTTCCCGAAGGTCCTCACAGCGCATATTCTTGCCCCGGGCATAAACCCAGCTGTACTCGGAGCCCATCAGCCAGTAAACAGTATCGAAATCGTGGCTGTTGACTTCTCCTAAAACACCGTTGCTCTTCTTAACATCCCAAGCCCAGCGGGGCGGGAGGCTCGGCCCTTTACCCACCGACCGTATGATAAGAGGGTCGCCGATCTCGCCGTTCTCAAGTAATTCCTTGGCCCGCATGAAACTCGCGTCGTAACGCCTCATAAACCCCATGACGAAAACTACGCCGTTTTCTTCCACTGCCCGGCGCATGTCCTCGGCCTCTTCTAGCGTAAGGGTAAGGGGTTTTTCACACAGGATGGCCTTCTTGCCCTTTGCTGCTGCCACAACCAGATCCCGGTGGGCGAAGGTCGGCGCAGCCACCACCACTGCGTCGATGGCGGGATCGCCCAGTACTTTCTCCAGGTCGGTATACCCCTTGACTCCTAACTCGCCGGCCGCCGCTTCCACTCGTTCCTTCTCCACATCATAAATGGCAACAAGCTTGGCCATGGGCACGGATTCTACGAAATTGCGCGCGTGGACCATCCCCGCTCTTCCGATTCCCAGAACAGCTACGCCGCATGCTTCAATACTCAGCACTACGCTCCCTCCCGCAGTCTAAATATGGTTCTTAGGTTCATATGGCTCTCTGACTAATTTGGAGGACTGGTGGGGAATTCTACGGGCCGCAGTCCAACCCTAAATGGAGAGCCCTTGAAACCCGGAGATAAAATGGTATTCCGGTGGGTCAGGAGGTTCCTGTTTTACCCCCTGCTTTCGCCTCCCCTGAGTTCCCCTTCTATATCCTTAAGCCTTTCAATGGATATCCTGGCATAATCGTCCCATAGATGCATAAACCGCTTCATGCGGGCCGCCATATAGGGGTCGGGGACAGGCGGTAAAGGCTCCAGGGATAACATCCCTTCGTACCCTATATCCAGTAAAGCCTGCAGGACAGCTTTGAAATCTATATGACCTTCCCCCACCGCCGTCCTATTGCTGTCGGCCACGTGGAGATTGACAAGCACACCTTTCGCAGCCCTAATAGCCTGGGCTACATCTCTTTCCTCAATGTTCATATGGAAAACATCCAGGTGCAACTTTACCGCCGGGGACCCTATCTCTTGGATCATCCGCAACCCCTGCTCGCAGGTATTCACCAGGAACGTTTCGTAACGGTTAATAGGCTCTATGGCGAGGACTACGCCCTGCTTTTCTGCGTAAAGGGCTGCTTCGCCCAGTGACTCCACGGCCAGCTTCCACTCTTTATCGTAAGCCTTGAGCCACTCTTCCTCGTCCCGGGGCTCACCTACCGGTAGGACCTTACCTACGGCCGACGGCACCACTATTATTACGCCCGCTTCCAACCTCACCGCAAAATCGCAGCAGTCCTTAAGATATTGAACGGCTCTCCGGCGAACCTCCTCTCTGGGGTTGCTTAAATCTCGCTCTTCGGTGGGCCAGGGATACATACCGGCAATACTCAGGACCTTAAGGCCGTATTTCTTGCACAGGGCTTCCACCTCGTCAGTGTCATAGCGTGCAGGCTCTCCCATAAGTTCCACACCGTCGTAGCCATAGCGCTTAAGCCGCTGAAAGGTCGTCTCCAACGCCTCATCACCGTATATCCAGTTGCTGATGCTGTACTTAAAACCCATGATTCGGCCTCCCTTCGATAAGTTTAAATATCTTTTTCCTTTCACATACCCCAGCGCCGACGCCGCCACTGGTCAAAGACCACTACCGCCACTATGACCAAGCCCAATACCACTTGTTGCCAGAATGCCGAGATATTCAGGAGATCCAGCCCGTTGGCCAGGACACCCATGGTAACAACGCCCAAGATAGTTCCTCCAATGCTGCCCTCACCGCCAAATAGGTTCGTGCCACCGATAACTACCGCAGCTATGGCAGAAAGCTCCAACCCCGTACCCATAAGGGCATTGGCGGAATTGAGCCGACCCACCATGAATATGCTGGCTATACCTGCACATAAGCCCGCAAAGCAGTAGACCAGAAGCTTGGTACGGACCAGGTTGATGCCCGAAACCCTGGCGGCCTCCTGATTACCCCCCATGGCTAGAACCGCCCTGCCGAAGGTGGTATGGGCCAGGAGAAACCAACCTATTGCGGCTACAATAGCTGCTCCGATGGCCGCCACCGGTATGCCTAAAATATCCCCGCTACCTAGCCAGGCGATTACAGAGGGGATCCCGGAAATGGGCAGACCGTCTGTGACTATCAGGGCCAGACCTTTGTAAGCTGATAGGCCTCCCAGAGTCACGATAAAGTCGGGAACTCGACCTTTGGAGATAACGTAGCCGTTCAGAAACCCGGCCACCACCCCGGTCAGAAGGGCCAGGACCACGGCAGGTAACAAAGGTACGCCGTATTTCACCACGGCTACGGCCATCACGGAACCGGCCAGGGCCATGACGGATCCGATAGAGAGGTCTATGCCTGCGGCTAAAATCACCAGCGTCTGACCAACGGCCAGTATAGCGTTTATAGAGCTTTGCCTGGCGATATTAAGGAAATTATTCACATCTAGAAAGCTAGGAGTTGCTAGACTCAGGTAGAGGATAAGGAGTATTAGTGCAAATCCTGCTGCACCTCTACCCAAGAGCTCGAGAACCGCCGCTCCTTTCCTTCTGACCCCGGTATCGGCCTCCGGGGCGACTGCCCTTACATCCTTCATGCGACTGTACCTCCCATCGCTGCCGCCAGGATTTCCTCCTGGCTTACCGTCCTAGCTTCATACTCTCTGACTAATCTGCCCGTGCGCATCACTGCTATACGATCGCATATTCCCATCAGTTCCCCCATGTCCGAAGACACTACCACCACGGCCGCACCGCTTTTTTTCAGCTGGTTTATTAGGCGGTACACTTCAACCTTAGCGCCCACATCGATTCCTCTGGTAGGATCGTCCAGAAGGAAAATGCGCGCTTTGCTACAAAGCCACTTTCCTAGGACCACCTTTTGCTGGTTACCCCCGCTAAGGGTCCTCACTACCCGCGTTAATTGAGGCGGTTCTATCCTCAAACTTTTTACCAGATCCAAGGCGCTCTTAACTTCTCTATAACGGTTCATGAGTCCTATCCTGCTGTGCAATCTGAGGCTGGCCAGGGTAAGGTTAAACTTGATAGAATTCTGCAGAACAAGGCTGTTCTTACGGTCTTCGGTAACTAGTGCCATTCCGGCCCTAATGGCATCTTGGGGAGAACGTACCTTCAGTTCCGTCCCGTTTACCCATATCGTGCCTTTATCCGCCCGGCGCAGGCCAAAAACCGTTTCCAGAAGTTCCGTCCTGCCGGCACCCATTAGTCCTGCGATGCCCAACACCTCACCGTAGCGGACGGCAAAGGTTACATCCTTCACCCGGTTGCCGGCGGCCAAACCCTCGACCCTCAAAGCCTCTTCTCCCGGACATACTTCTTCTCGCGGATATTGTTCTTCCAAAGTTCTACCCACCATCATTTTGATGAGGGTCTGTTCATCCACTTCACTAACCGGCTTGGTAGCCACCAGTTTGCCGTCCCGCAATACAGAAACCATATCGCCAATCATGGGAACTTCTTCTAAGTGGTGGGTGATGTAGATAAAAGCCACTCCTTCTTTCTTCAAGGCGCGAACTATCGAGAACAGTTTCTCACGCGCATTGCTTGTCAAAGCGGAGGTGGGCTCATCCAGTATAATGAGGCGCGCATTTCTGGAGATAGCCCGGGCTATCTCAATAAGTTGCTGCTGCCCAAGCTCCAGATTTCGCACCTTGGTATCGGGGTCGATATCCACGCCCAGCCTTTCTAGAGCGGCGCGTGTCCGTTCCCTGGCAGCCTTCCAGTCTACTAGACGGCTATTACCCTTGCGAGGCAGCCCACCGAGACATATGTTTTCTACTACGGATAGCGTGGGTACAAGGGTGAGTTCCTGATAGACCATGCCTATACCTAACCTTAAAGCATCCCACGGGTGGTCCATTTCCGCCTTGCGCCCCTGGATAAGAATAACCCCTGTATCTGGCTTAACCACCCCAGCGAGAATCTTCATAAGGGTAGACTTGCCTGCACCATTCTCTCCCAGGAGCACGTGAACGGTTCCCTCGTCCACCGCAAGCGAAACATTATCCACCGCCTGTGTTCCGAAAAACCGCTTGCTCACATTTCTTAGTTCAACAAGCGGAGGCGACAAGTTCACCCCTCCCAGTCCTTTCAAGCCGAGGAGTAGGGGGGTACCCTTCCCTACTCCTCGGCCGGTGTTATATCCTGCCGCAGCTATTTAGCCTTAGCAGCCTTAGCCTCTTCTATGATCTTGTTCCAGTCGATGGGTTCTAACTTGGGGTTGGGGTAAAACATATCGGCATTGTTCTTATACTCCGTTCTGGGCCGAACGTCAAAGATTTCGGGCACCGGCACGCCGAGCTTTAGCATAACGGCAAACTTGGTACCATACCATCCCCATTCTGGGAAACCGTGCCA
This sequence comes from Moorellaceae bacterium AZ2, assembly GCA_051024685.1. GTDB lineage: Bacteria > Bacillota > DSM-521 > Neomoorellales > Neomoorellaceae > UBA12545. The sequence goes on from JAZHPA010000001.1 coordinate 134,900, forward strand.
CGTTTCGGCTACTATGGTTCCCTTCCTTATTTCATCGACGGACTCCGGAGTACCGTCATTGCTGAACACGGCTACCTCGTTCTGCCTATTAGCGGCCTGAACGGCATTTTTAGCGCCCAGGGCCATCTCGGCGCATTGCGCCCAGATCACGTCCAGGTCTTTAAAGTTCTGCAGTATGTTTTCGGCCGCCTTTACCGCCTTTTCCCGATTCCAGTCGGCAGGCAAAGCAGAAACTATCTCCACATTGGGGAATTTGCTTATTACCTCCTTGAAACCTCTGGTGCGGGCATTAGTAAAGAAGTCGCCGGCCACTCCCTCAATTATGGCCACCTTTCCTTTTATGCTGTTGGGATCTACATCCTTATAAAGGTTCTTCCACCATTCCTCGTCGAGATAGGTTTCCGGAGAAACTTCAACTTTTTCTCCTTCTCCGAGGACACCCGGGCCTCCGAGATAATCTAATACCGCGTAGGCGCTCACCCTGGCGGCTTGTTCATTGTCAAAACCGATATAGGACGCTACCTCTATTCCTTCGATAGGTTCTAGCAGATTTACTACGATAACCGGGATCCCCGCTTCGTTGGCCTGTTTGATGACCGGTTTAACGGGCTCGATGTCTATGGGAGATACTACGATGGCATCCACCTTACGCTGTATGAAGTTTTCCAAAATAGCCACCTGGGCGGCATAGTCCGTATGGGACGAAGGCGCCCTCGTTATGACTTCCACGTTTAGCCCGGCCTTCTCCTGAGCATCCTTGGCCGCTCGTTCGAGGTAATCTTGCGCCGTTTTGAAGACGCCGGTAATATCAGGAGGTGCCCACCCGATAACTATTTTGTCCGGCAATTGGAATTCACCTTGAGCAGTACCCGAAGGTGAAGCCTCCTTCTTGGAGCACCCTACCGCCCATATCAGTATGGCGAGAATAACTAATATGGGTATTAATACCCGCCGCTTGGGAAACATAATCTGACCTCCCTCACTTAAAATATCCTGGATTTAGAAGGTTCTAGATGTAGCTCCGCTTTCTACCGCACATGTTGAAGGTAATTATGTTTGGCAGTAACGCCTCTTTGCTCTCATCACCTCCGACAAGGTGATAATTTAGACGGTTCCTCTGGTAAAAGCCTCGGTTACCTGTTTTCCAGCTAAGCCGTGAATCTTCTATTCCTATACTCCAAGCCATCCCTCCCCTCGGCAAATATAGTAGTATTATATCATGTTGTGCTTACATCATAATGTTATAATTCGTTCTCCATCTCTGGATTCCTTCTTATCTCTCTTATCTCTCGGCCTTTTGTTTTGTAAGGAAAATTTTCGTTTCATGGTGCTCTACTGGGCAGTATATCCACCGTCAACAGATAACACGGCCCCTGTGGCATAACCAATCTCGTTGCTCGCCAGGAACAGAAGAGCAGCCGCTTGTTCTTCGGGCAAACCCAATCTGTTCATGGGCCTTACTTGTTCCAGCTCCCTTCTTGCCTTGTCGGGGTCTCCGCTTCGTCGAACCGATTCGTCTACTAGGGGCGTAGCCGTTGTCCCCGGGCATAGGCAGTTTACCCTTATAGTGGGGGCGTGGTCCACCGCCAAACTCCTCGTGAGACCAATCAGAGCGGCCTTTGATACGTTGTACACCACTTGTCCCTTAATACCTACCAGACCTGCCTCCGATGCCACATTGATTATAACCCCTCCACCCTGCTTTTCCATAATGGCTACGGCTTCTCGGGCGCAGAGGTAGGCGCCCCGCACGTTAACTGCCATCACCTTTTCCCATATGGAAAGCGGAGTATCTGTAATAGTTCCCTGATAGTATATGCCAGCATTGTTAATCAGAACGTCTATCCGTCCCCACTTGGCCAAAACCTCGCCAAAGAATTTCTTCACTTGATCCTCCTGGGAGACGTCTGCCACGAAATAAGCTGCGGTTCCTCCGTCTGCCGCTATGGCTTCTACCGTAGTTCGGGCATGATCCTCGTTCAGATCGACTACCGCAACCCTCGCACCGTGTTTGGCAAACATCTGGGCTGTTGCCCTTCCTATGCCTAGGCCTGCTCCCGTAATTACAACTACTTTGTTCTCGAAATTAAGATTCATATGATTTTACCACCCCTTTTTACAGAAACATTTTCATTAACAAATAAAATGTTTGGTATTGTTAAGCTTTGCCGCTACCTGCTCGCGTCACCTGTTCCTGCTTTCCCAACAACTCGCGTTGCCTAACCTTTGGAACATATCTTCCGCAACCACTGTTGGACAAAAAACTACCTACCGCCGCAGCTCTATGATGAACTGGCTTCTATCTCCTCGGTAACGGGCAATAGAGAACTCAACGGCCCGGTTATACTGGTCCCAGGCTACCGACTTGGATAGCTGCAAGGGGGCACCCACTTCTGTTTCCAGAAGCTTAGCAAGCTCTTCAGTAGCCGCGATAACTTCCAGGATACGCCTGGCCCGACATACACGGATACCATACCGCGACTCCAGGGTCCTGTACAGGGAGTTATTGTTAAGGTCCTGTTCGTGAAGATTCGGGCAATACTTCTGGGGTACGAAAGTGGTCACCACCACAATGGGGGTGCCCTCCACCCGGCGCAGACGCTCCAGACGGTAAACCGGTTCCTCATAGGCCAAAGACAGAAAAGCAGCCACGCTCTTGGAGGCCGGCACCACCTCCAGTTCCAGCACCTGAGTAGTAGCATTAAGACCCTTTTGCTCCATTTCCTCGGTAAAGCTAACCAACCTCTGGAAAAAATCCTGCTGGATCTTGGGTTCGGATACAAAGGTTCCCTTGCCTCGCACCCGGTGTAACAGGCCTTCCCGTACAAGCTCGTTTATGGCCTGGCGTACTGTGGGCCGGCTTACGCTAAACCTCTCACACAACTCATTCTCTGAAGGGAAAAGGTCTCCAGGCTGATACTTGCCTTCCTCGATCTCCTGGCGCAGCACTTGCATCAGCTGGTAGTAGAGAGGTATACGGGGGTCCATATTCAAACCTCGGTGAACTGCCATGGTGCTTCTTCCCTGCCCTTGCTAGTCTGCCAGATACTCTCCCTGGAAGCCGTCTTCTTCGGCCGAGTTATCCGCCTCTGGTTTAAGACATCTATGGTTAGCATCTTGTGTTTACATCTTGATGTTATATTATTCGCCCTCCTTAGCAAAATTCCTGCTGCTCCGTTATGAAAAAACAAAAAATATGCCGGCAAGGGTTACCCAAAATCGTGCTGCATAAAAGATGGGAATTAATCCAGGGGAGCGGCCGATTTACCGTTACAGCTGGTGTACAGCCCCGTCCGGCGGGCATGTTTAACCGTAAGGCGGGGATCCAGGGCCATTACTACCTCTTCGGGCCGTACGGTGCCTTGAGGACTACAGGCTAGAAGCATGTGAAGGGTATGGGTCCCCTCCAGGTCTAACCGGTAAAGGCCAGGCCGGATATTCACGTGCCGGGTGCCCTCTTTCGTACGCCGGCAGATGAGGGCCTTTTCCTCGGCCAGGAGGGTGTCCACTCTTTGGCGTAGCTCCCCGGGAGGCAGTCCCTCCACTTCCACCCGGTACGCAGCACAGCGGACGGCTTCTCCCAGGGTGGGCTCACCGGGTGAAAGGGCCCTGAGGGTCAGGACCTCGAGCCCTGGGGGCAGCTGGCCTGCGAGGGCCTTCAAGACTTCCCTCGCCTCCATGGGTTCCGCCAGCTCCAGGTCGAGATATTCCGCCTCGCTTTCCAGGCCCACGGCCAGGGCCGGTCCAAAGGAAATACGGGGATGGGGATTAAAACCCTGGCTTAGAGCCAGAGGCAGGCCTGCCCTGCGCGCGGCCCGCTGAAAGGCGCGCATAACTTCCAGATGGCTTAAGAAGCGCCCTTCTCCCAACTTGGCAAATTTAATCCGCAGCCGCAAAACGCCCCTCCCCCTTTAGCTGCAAACCTACGTTAAGCCCCGGACACACCCCGCAGGCCGCACAGCGCCCCGAACGGCAATCCCGGGTTATTTCCCCCGCCAGGGCCCGTCGGTGTTCCGCCACGAGAAATCTTTTGTTTACACCGAAATCCAGGTGGTCCCAGGGGAGCTTTTCGTCATAGTCCCTGCGCCGGTAGGCATAAAAAGCGGGATCTACACCCGTGCTTTCCCAGGCCCTTTGCCATATATCGTAGCGGAAATACTCCGACCAGCCTTCCAGTTTGGCTCCGCCCCGCCAGGCTTCCAGCAGGACCGGAGCCAGCCGCCGGTCGCCCCTGGCCAGGACTGCCTCCAGGAAGCTCATCTCCGGCTGGTGCCAGCTAAACCGCAGGCCTGGACCTTTGAGGCGGGACCGCAGGAAACGCTGTTTCTCCTTTAGTTCTTCCAGGCCCGCCTGGGGCTCCCACTGAAAGGGGGTATGGGGTTTGGGCACGAAAGAAGAAATGCTCACGGTAACCGTGGGCCTCTTACCCTTGCTTAAGCGCCGCCCCTGTTCTAACACCTGGCGGGCCAGCCCCACTATACCTTCCAGGTCCTCGTCAGTTTCCGTGGGCAGCCCGATCATAAAGTAAAGTTTAATATGGTGCCAGCCGGCGGCAAAGGCCTCGCCGGTGGCCGAAAGCAAATCCTCAGCCGTTACTCCTTTATTGATCACATCCCGCAAGCGCTGGCTCCCGGCCTCAGGAGCAAAGGTGAGGGTACTCTTCTTGCGGAACTGCTGGAGGGCCTGGGCCAGTCTAACACTGAAGGCATCTGCCCGCAGAGAGGGGAGGGAAACCGCGATCCCTCGGGGAGCATAAGCCTCTGCCAGCGACCGCGCCAGGGCTTCGATGCAGGAATAATCGGCCGTGCTGAGGGAGGTAAGGGAAATTTCCTCATGCCCCGTGTACCGGACCAGCTCTGCTGCCTGGCGCAGCAACACCCCCACGTCCCTCTCCCGCACCGGGCGGTAAATGGCTCCCGCCTGGCAAAAGCGGCACCCCCGGGTGCAGCCACGCATCACCTCCAGCATAATTCGGTCGTGAACCACATCCAAGTAGGGAACGATGGGTCGCGTGGGGAAATAAGCGCTATCCAGATCGGCTACGACCGCTTTCTGTATGGTTTCCGGAGCTTCCGGCCTCAGGGGTTTTATCTCGGCTATGGTTCCATCCTCCCGGTAACTGACCTCGTAGAAGGACGGTACGTAGACCCCAGGCAAGGTGGCGGCCCGGCGCAAGAATTCCGTCCGGTCAACACGGGAAGCGGGCGAATCCTTCAGTTCGGCAACAATCTCCAATATTGAAGGCAATACCTCTTCGCCGTCCCCTAAAACGAAACAATCGAAAAAAGGGGCCAGGGGCTCGGGGTTACAGGCCCCGGGACCGCCGCCGATGACCAGAGGATGGCCGTAGCCGCGTTCGGCGGCCAATAAGGGTATGCCGGCCAGGTCCAGCATATGGAGTACGGTGGTATAGCTCAGCTCATACTGGAGGGTAAAACCGAGGAGGTCGAACTCGGCTAGGGGCTGGTGGGATTCCAGGGAAAACAAGGGGAGCCCCTCCTGCCTTAAGATTTCTTCCAGATCCGGGCCGGGGGCAAAGGCCCGCTCCATAAGCATGTTTTCCCTTTCATTTACTACTCCGTAGAGAATAGCCAGCCCCAGGTGGGACATACCCACTTCGTATAAGTCCGGAAAGGCAAAGGCCATGCGCACCGGGGTCTTATCCCAATCCTTATGTACGCTATTCCACTCCGTTCCCAAATAGCGGGACGGCTTTTCTACCCGGGGCAGTATTTTCTCTCTTATATATTCCTGCAATGGTCCTTTCCCCTTAAACGAAAAGTCACGAGACCACTTCATAGTATAGCAAAAATCTCGGTGGCAATATACCTTTCACTCATTTTATACCTGGCCTTTGCATGGAAGGCCTGCCTGGGCCTGGCGGTGAGCTACTCAACCCCAGCGGTATAGCCGAACTTTAGCCCGGCGATAGCCCAAGGCAGGGCCGAGGCAGAAGCCCGGGGCCAGCAATTAAGGCAGGATTTTGGACTCTGCCGGGTAGCCCACCGGAGCCTTGAGATAAGTGGTAGTCTCGCCTGTTGTGAGGGTTTACGGAGCGACCCCAAGCCAGGCAGGCTGGAGACCAAAACCGGGGTGCGCCGGACTTTTTTCGCAAAGGCAAAGGAAGGGAAAGTACGCCTACCGTAGCAGTTTGCCGATGGGTTCGGTAGATCCTCCTTTATACAGGGCCTTAAGAACCTCTCCCTCGCCTACCAGGCCTTGTACCTGGCCTCCGGGACCGATTACCGCCACCAGGTTGTATTTCCCGGGCTTAAACCGCTTCACAATACGGGCCAGGGGCTGTCCTTCGCTCGCGGCTAATAAGCAAGCCTCGCCCAGGAGATCCTCTTCCCTTGGGGGGCGCTCACGCCAGAACTGACGCCAAAACAAATAAGGGGCAACCTCCTTTTCCCGGGTGGCTTCGCAGAAAATAAAAAGGGCCAGGATGACGCTCTGCAAGTCCGTTATCCGCAGACAGAACCCGGTCGTACCGCCCACGGCCAAAACCAACGCCAGGACCTGGCCCAATACAGCGCTTTCCCAGGTAGCCCGGCCTGCACCCACTTTGCAAGCACGCCAGGTACGGTAAAGGCGGCCGCCATCCAGGGGTAGGCCCGGGAAAAGATTGAAAAAACCCAGCAGTAAATTGGCCTGAATAAAAAAGGCCAGCCAAGGCTCCCCCTCCCTCCCCAGGAGCCTGCCCACCAGGCCCGTGGCCAAGGCCAAAGCTAAACTTCCCAGAGGCCCGGCCAGGGCTATTCCGGCCTCCTGGCGGGGGTGAAAGGCTAAAGGGGCCGCAAAGCGCACCACGCCACCAAAGGGGAATAATTCCACCTTGCCGGGGGGAAACCCGACTTTAAAGGCTGACAGAAGGTGCCAGACTTCATGCCAGGCCACTGCCGTAAAGAGCAGTACAGCTTGGGGTAAAACCCCCAGCAAGAAATAAACCCCCAGGAGCAACAGAAAATAGTCATTCAGGATAAGGTCGACCCCGGCTACTTTTCCCAGGCGCATGGGTTAAATATCTTCGGCCGGCGCCAGATAAGGTAGGGGATCCACTGCCTGCCCGTTTTCCCGCACTTCAAAATGGAGCTGGACGGCGGGACCGGAAGCCAGAACTGCGATGGTATCTCCCTGCCTTACCGTCTGGCCCGGACGTACATAGATCTTCCCCAGAGTGCCGTAAACCGTCACCAGGCCTCCACCATGATCGATCTCCACCACCTGCACGAGGACGGGATCTTCCCCCGCCCGGATAACCCGGCCATCCATAGCCGCCCGGACAGGAATGTCTCCCTTGGCTTTTATATCTATGCCGCTATGCAACTGCTGGGGCTGTCCCTCCTTTACCGGTAGCCAACCGTAAGGCTTAATGATTTCACCCGAGACCGGCACGGCCATACGGGGATAATCCCTTTGCTCCTGGGATTTGAAGGCCGGAAGGGAAGCCTGTTCCGGTCGAAAACCGTGAAAAACCCAGCGGTCGAAAGTGTCCAGCCATAGGGCATTCCTCATAACCTGGGCCACCTGCCAGGTCTGGTCCGAGGACGGGTCCCGCAAATAATAGCGCAGGGCCGTCTGGAGCTGGTCGGCTCCCTCCCCTTCCAGGCGGAAAATTAGGGTAATGGCCAAGAAAAGCAAGCCGGCAGCCAAAGTCTGTTTTAACAGCTGCCGGGAAAAGCGAGATGGCGGCAAGGGGCGACCCGGACCTTTAAATTCTCCCAGGGGCGCACCCTTGAATTCGTCCCAGTCCCAATCATAACGCATTAGTCACGGCCTCCCGGACAGGCATGTTTCTATCTAAATGTTTATGCATGTCCCGCCGGGCTATGCCTGCCGGTCTAGCCCAAGGCCACGGTCCGCCCTATTTTTTCCCGTGGGACCGCCAGAGGACTAAAATTATAAGACCGGCGGCCGGCCTGGGCCTCAAGGCCTAAAAATAAAGGTCCCGGTACCCTTGCTCCACCTTTTCTAGTTTTTCGGCCGTAGCCTGGCGCAGAGTTTCCTCCTCTATGTCCGCCAGACCGGCCTGGATTACCTTTTCGCCCCGTTCCCGGATATGAAGGGGGGCCTTTTCTACCAGGTACTCCTTAAAGCTCAGTAGGGCATTGGGCAGGCAGAAATCCTGTATGCGGCCCTGCCGGGCCAGTCCCGTAAAACGGGCACCCGTCCGGCCTGCCCGGTAACACGCAGTGCAGAAACTGGGCAGTCGCCCGCCTTCCAAGATGACCTGCAAAATGTCCTCCAAGGGTCGGTGGTCGTCTACCTCGAATTGAGCCGCCGGTTCCTCCGCCCGGGCATAACCCCCGGGGCTTACACAGGAGCCGGCCGACATCTGGGAAACCCCTATATTGATCAGTTCATCCCGGAGTTCCGGCCGCTCCCGGGTGGAGAGCACTATTCCCACGTAGGGCAGGGCCAGGCGATAGATGGCCACCACTTTGCGAAAATCGACGTCGGTCAAGGGATAGGGGACCCCGGTCAGAGCTGCACCCAGGGCTGGCCGCAGCCGGGGTACGGAAAGGGTGTGGGGGCCAGCCCCGAATTCCCTCTCCAAGGCCGCGGCATGGCTCAGGGTGCCCAGGACTTCGAACCGGTAATCATAAAGCCCGAGCAGAGGGCCGATGCCCACATCACCGAAGCCTGCCTGCATGGCGCGGTGCATACACGTCAGGCGCCAGCCGTAATCTGCTTTGACACCACTTGGATGCATGGCTTTATAAGTGGGTGGGTGGTAGGTTTCCTGAAAACACTGGTATACGCCTGCCCCTGCTTCTTTTAGCCGCCGGAAATTGGCTACCGTCTGGGGAGCCACGTTAATATGGACTATTCTCAAGGGCGAATAGCGGTAAACCGCCTTAATGGCCTCCACTAGGTAATCTACATCCGTCCCCTCCCGGCCCTCACCGGATACCAGGAGTACGCGCTTAAAACCTTTCTCGGCCAGAGCCTTCGCTTCACGGCCTATTTCCTCCGGGGTCAAGGCCTTGCGTTTAAGCTGACGATTATCCCGGCGAAAGCCGCAGTAAAGGCAATTATTGCTGCACCGGTTGCTGATGTATAGTGGTGCAAATAAAACAATACGGCGCCCGTATACTTTTTCCTTGACTTCCCCCGCCGCAGCATAGACCATAGCTAAGAGGTGTTCATCTTTTAAATTGAGCAAGGATGCTGCCTCCTCCAGGGTTAATCCCCGGAGGCTCCTGGCTTTGCGCAAGATATCCTCGAGGGCCGTCGGCGAAGGCGGCGGGCACTCCACCAACTGCTCTATGTCGTGGGGATTTACAATAGAGGTGAGTTCCCAGTTCGACTCTTGCTTTATGGCAGCCAAGTTCATCTCCCCTTCACGCCTTAGGCCGGCCTATCATACCTTCGGTGGGGCTGCTGGGGCTGGCATAAGTCTTCTTGGGTATGCGGCCTGCTAGGAATCCCTTGCGGCCTGCCTCCACCGCCAGCTTCATGGCCTCAGCCATGAGTACCGGGTCTTTGGCCTGGGCAATGGCCGTATTGATGAGGCAGGCATCGGCGCCGATTTCCATGGCCAGCGCTGCGTCAGACGGCGCGCCGATCCCGGCGTCCACTATTACGGGTACGCTGACCCGGTCGATGATGAGTTTGATATGCTCAAAGTTGGGCAGCCCCTGGCCGGAACCTATGGGCGAACCGAGGGGCATAACCGTAGCAGCCCCGACTTCCACCAGGCGCCGCGCCACCACCGGGTCCTGGGTGGTGTAGGGCAGAACAATAAATCCTTCCTGCACCAGGATACGGGTAGCTTCAATGGTGGCTACAGGGTCGGGAAGAAGGGTTTCTTCATCCCCTATAACTTCCAGCTTGATCATATCCGAAAGACCGGCTTCCCGCGCCAGCCTGGCCAGGCGCACCGCTTCGTCCACGGTATAGGCGCCGGCGGTATTCGGGAGCAGGGTGATCTTCTTTAAGTCCAGATAATCCAAAATGGAAGGCTCTTTGCTGCCCAGGTTGAGGCGCCTGACTGCTACGGTAACAATTTCCGCTCCCGAGGCCTCTATGGCTTTTTGCATGACTTCCATACTGGAATACTTACCGGTACCCACCATTAGCCGGGAATTGAACTCCCTACCGGCAATGACTAATTTATCGGCCATCTGTTCTACCCCCTGAAAGTTATTGAGCTCCTCCCTCCAGGCTACTAGGTGCAAGGAACATATTAACCTCCTCCCACAAAACGAACGATCTCAATCTCATCTCCTTCCTGCAACACCACCTTTTCATACTCCTGCCTGGGTACGATGGCCCGGTTGCGCTCCAGGGCCATATAGCGGTCATCGATACCCAGTTGCCGGAGCAGCCCGGCCACGGTCGTGCCCGGATGAATCTCCCTTTTCTCACCATTCACCATAATCTGCATTTTCCTCTGCACCTTCCTTCCCTACCCGCCAAACCCTCCCAGACGTCAGGCCACCAACCTCCGGGAACCATGCCCCTCCCTTATCCCCGATCTAAGGCCCGGCGGAACTCCTTCACCACAGCCGGAGGGTCAGATGCGGCCATCACAGCGGACATGACGGCCACTCCCCTGGCGCCCGCCGCCAGGCAGGCCTCAACCCTCTCAACGGTAACCCCGCCCAAAGCCAAAACTGGTATACCAACCTGATCTGCAACTTCCTTCAGAGCATCTAACCCCCGGGGCGGCAAACCCTTCTTGGAATCGGTGGCAAAGACATGGCCGAAGAGGAGGTAGTCGGCACCGGCCCTGGTAGCCGTCAAAGCTTCTACCAGGTTGTGTACAGATACCCCGATCATGGCACCGCGGCCCAAAAGCCTCCTGGCCGCTTCCACAGGAAGGGAGCGCTGCCCCAAATGTACGCCGTCCAGCCCGGCCGCCACGGCTATGTCCACCCGGTCGTTGATTAAAAGTTTGGTGTTCGCCGGCAATGCCTTTCTCAGCTTGCAGGCCAGCCGGTAGAGCTCGCTTCCGGGCAGGTTCTTTTCCCGTAATTGGAAAAAGTCTACTCCTTCCAGTGTAGCCGCCATAACCTCCAGGGGATATCGGGTAAGCTGTTGGTTGCTTATCACATATAGCCAGGCCACCCGTCACCACCCCCCTCCGGCCCGAGTCCCTTCTCTTACGAGGGCCTTAGTCACTTTCCCGCGGCCAGCCATGCCAGGGACAGTACAAAGGCTAGTTTCCCTGCAGCCCAGCATGAAGATAAAAAGGGTGCACCTCCGCAAGGAAAGTACACCCCGAAATCACTGGCTTTCTTTTCCCTCCGCAGGCATTATCCTGAACAGGTTCAGCGGGTCAGGTGCTCACTAGCCCTTTCTCAGCCCCTAACAGGAGCTCCCCGTTGTCAATTACACTTTATTATTTTTATTTTATAGCCTTTAACCTGTGCCTACAAATACCATCCCTGGCGTCATCGGCCGTTCTAACACCCTCGAGGCCATTTTTTCGGCGCCTATCTTCTTTTTCCTCGTTTTTAAGGCCGAATACTCCTTCTCTTCCCGGTGGCCACCGCCCATGCCGGGCGCAGAAAAAAAGGATACCCTCCCCGCGAGGGTATCCTTTTAGTGACCGGGTCTTTTTAGTAATCCATGTTAGGCGGCATGGGAGGGTTCTTCTCTTCCTTGGGAATTTCGGCCACCAGAGCTTCCGTGGTCAGCAGCATAGAAGCGATGCTGGCTGCATTTTGCAGGGCACTCCGGGTTACTTTAGCGGGATCCACGATACCGGCCTTAATCATGTCCACATACTGCTCGGTGACCACGTCGAAGCCGATGGGTGGCTTCTCGCTTTTCACCCGCTCCACAATTACCGAACCTTCCAGGCCGGCATTGGCACAGATCTGCCGCAGCGGTTCCTCCAGGGCCCTCTTGACAATCCTTACACCCACTTCCTCGTCGCCTGCGGCCTCGATCTTATCGAGGACATGGATGCAGTGTATCAACGTTGCACCGCCGCCCGGTACAATACCTTCTTCCACCGCTGCCCGGGTAGCAGCCAGGGCGTCTTCCACGCGGTGTTTCTTCTCCTTGAGTTCGGTTTCCGTGGCCGCCCCGACTTTGATTACCGCTACGCCGCCGGCCAATTTGGCCAACCGCTCCTGCAGCTTTTCACGGTCATAGTCAGAATCGGTTTCTTCGATCTGTTTCTTAATCTGGGTCACCCGGCCGGCCACAGCTTCCTTGCTGCCGTAGCCTTCCACAATGGTGGTCTTCTCTTTGGCAATCTTGACCTTCTTGGCCCGCCCCAGCATATGAAGTTCCACATTCTCCAGCTTAACGCCCAGGTCCTCAGAAATAAAGGTACCGCCGGTGAGAATAGCAATGTCCTCCAGCATAGCCTTGCGGCGGTCACCGAAGCCCGGGGCTTTCACCGCAGCGCAAGCCAGGGTCCCGCGCAGCTTATTGACCACCAGGGTGGCCAGGGCCTCACCCTCCACATCTTCGGCAATGATGAGCAGGGGTTTGCCCGTCCGCACAACCTTCTCCAGCAGGGGTAGCAGGTCATTGATGGCCGAAATCTTCTTTTCGTGGATAAGTATATAAGGATCTTCCAGCTCCACTTCCATGGCCTCGGCATTGGTAACAAAGTAGGGGGAGATGTAACCGCGGTCGAATTCCATACCTTCGACGACTTCTACCGTGGTGGTAGTACCCTTGGACTCTTCGACGGTAATCACACCGTCTTTGCCCACTTTCTCCATAGCCTCGGCAATAAGCTCACCAATACTCGTGTCATTGGCGGCAATGGAAGCTACGTGGGCAATGCTTTCCCTCGATTCTACCGAGATGCTCATCTTCTTAATTTCTTCCACTACGGCGTCCACGGCCCGGTCGATGCCCCTCTTAATGAAGATGGGATTGGCCCCGGCAGTGACGTTCTTAAGGCCTTCCAACATAATGGACTGGGCCAGGACCGTCGCCGTCGTGGTGCCGTCGCCTGCTACATCGTTGGTCTTCGAAGCTACTTCCCGGCAGAGCTGGGCGCCCATGTTCTCCATGGGGTCTTTCAATTCGATTTCTTTGGCCACCGTTACGCCGTCTTTAGTTATTACCGGCGAACCGAATTTGCGTTCCAGGACAACGTTACGGCCCTTAGGACCTAACGTAACCTTGACTGCCTGGGCAACAGTATTGACACCCCGTTCCAGGGATCGCCGCGCTTCCACGTCAAAGGCTAATTGTTTAGCGGCCATTAGTATTCAACCTCCTTTTAAGGTGTTATTTTCCCCGGTGGATTTATTCTTTCACTGCCAGAATATCGCTATCGCGGATGATTAAGTATTCCTCTCCGTCTACTTTGACCTCGGTCCCGCTGTACTTGGCAAAGACCACCCGGTCGCCCACCTTGACTTCCGGTGCCACCCGCGTACCGTTGTCTAAGATCCGGCCCGGACCTACTGCCACCACTTCCCCTTCCTGGGGCTTTTCTTTAGCGGTGTCCGGCAGGACAATTCCTCCTTGCGTCTTTTCCTCGGTCGAAACTACCTTGATTACCACGCGATCGCCAAGAGGCCGGAGCATAGAATTTATCCTCCCTTCAGCGTATAAATTTTGTTAGCACTCACCTCAGGTAAGTGCTAACAGCCAAATATTATATTAATACACCGGTTTTCTGCTTGTCAATAGGGTGGAGCTCTAAAAGAGGATTTTTTGCCTCCGCAGATTCACGTTAATTACTATACCCAAAGCCAGCAAGTTGGTCAGCATGGAACTGCCGCCGTAGCTGAAAAGAGGAAGAGGGATGCCGGTCACAGGCATAATACCTATAGTCATGCCTACGTTAACCAGCAGGTGGAAAGTAAACATGGAACAAACCCCGCTAACCAAGAGGGCGCCAAAAAAATCCTTGGCCTGGCTGGCAATGCGGATCATCCGGTAGAGAAGGAGGAAATACAGGCCCAGCACACCCACAGTACGAAAAAAGCCCAGCTCTTCTCCTACCACCGAAAAAATAAAGTCGGTGTGGTGCTCCGGGAGGAAATTAAGCTGCACTTGGGAACCCTGGTATAACCCTTTACCCCAGAGGCCCCCGGAGCCGATGGCTACCTGCGACTGGATAACATGGTAACCAGCTCCGCGTCCTCCTTCTCCGTCGTTATAGGGATCTAGCATGACCACCAACCTCTTGAGCTGGTACTCCTCCAGGGGCAGGGGCAAGCCCCAGTTGAAGTGAGCATAAAGGGCCAAGCCGGTAGCCAGAATGCCTCCACCCACCAAAGCCAAGAAAAGGCGAGAATTCACCCCGCCTACGTATAGCATGCCACACAGGATGGCCAGAAATACCAAAGCAGTTCCCAGGTCAGGCTGTTTTAGTACCAGGAGCATGGGCCCTGCCACGTGCAGGAAGGGGATGACCAACTCCCTTAAACGGTTTAACTTGCCCTGGCGGCCGTCTAGCAAAGTGGCCAGGGTGATAATAACGATCAGCTTACTAAACTCCGAAGGTTGGAACTGGAAAAATCCTGTATCAATCCAGCGCTGGGCCCCTTTGGCCTCACTGCCTATAACGAGAACCGAAGCCAGCAACAGCAGGTTGAAGAAGTATAACGGCAGCTGATAACGCTTAAGCTGCTGGTAATCTATGGTCAAAACCACCAGCATCCCCACTAGCCCCAGAGCAATCATCACCATCTGTTTCTTGACGTAATAGTCGGGCCGGGAAGTGATGCTGGCGGCCGCGCTATCCAGGACCAGGAGGCTAATACCTAAAATGGCCAGCATAGTAAAGACTAAAACATAATCTAAATTGCGCCATAGTTTACGATTAAGCATGTTCTTTCGCCACCTTATCCCTCTAATTATACAAAAAAGCAAGCCCCGCCGGTAGCTTTGCGGGGCCTGGATTTCCTCTATTATTGAAGGTCCTCGGTTATACCCCAACGGGCTAGTATGTAACGCTGTGTTCGCTGCTGGTTTTAAAGGTCCGTTTGATGCGCAGGATAGGGATGTTGGCCACCAGGGCAACCGTATCGTTTTCCCGGCTTAAACTCACTTCCAGCCCGGCGGCGTCAATCTCCAGGTATTCGGAAATAACTTTAATTAAATCTTCCTTCAAGGCTTCCAGCAGGTGAGGTGATACCCCTACCCGGTCGTGGACAAGCACCAAGCGCAACCGCTCTTTGGCCACTTTTTTGCTGGAGCTTGTCTCGCGTCCGAAAAAACGTAACAGGAAATCTAGCACAGGTGGTCCCCCCTTTAACCTAGGCCAAAGAGCTTCCTTAACTTGGCCACGATACCTTCGTTGCCTTCTAGATTCAGCAGGGGCACTTCCTCCCCCAGGAGACGGCGGGATATGTTGTAGTAGGCCTGTCCTGCTCGCGAGCGCTTATCCAAAATAGCCGGCTCCCCTTTGTTAGTGGAGACCACGATCATCTCGTCCTCCGGCACCACTCCCAGGAGGTCAATAGCCAGTATCTCCAGCATATCATCGATATCCATCATGTCTCCACGGCGAACCATGTCCGGCCGGACGCGGTTGATTATGAGGCGCGGCGCTTCCATTTCTGCCGCTTCCAAAAGGCCGATGATACGGTCGGCATCGCGAACTGCTGCCACTTCCGGCGTAGTCACGACTACGGCCTTTTCGGCACCGGCAATGGCATTCTTGAAGCCCATTTCAATGCCGGCCGGGCAGTCGATCAATACGAAATCAAAATCTTCTTTTAGCTGATCACACAGGTCCATCATCTGGTGTCGGGTAATGGCCGTCTTGTCCCGGGTTTGGTTGGCCGGCAAAAGATAAAGACTCTCCAGCCTTTTATCCTTGATCAATGCCTGTTTCAGGCGGCACCTTCCTTCCACCACGTCCACCAGATCATACACTATACGGTTCTCCAGTCCCAGTACTACGTCCAGATTCCGTAGCCCTATGTCCGTATCCACCATGACCACCCTTTTGCCGAGAAGGGCCAGACCGGTGCCCAGATTAGCCGTAGTAGTTGTCTTCCCCACGCCGCCCTTGCCCGAGGTAATGACTATAACCTCACCCATCTTGTTCCTCCTCTTTCGTGGTATTACCTGAATTTAAGTAGCGCCTTTCTCCCCCAGGTTGATACCGCTCGATGACTACCGTCCCGTCCTGCACCCTGGCAATTTCAGGCTGCCTGGAGGGCTTGTCCTCAACATCCGGGGGTCGGGCGATGTATCCTGCTATCCTCAGCTGAGTGGGCCGCAGGTCGAAGGCAATAACCACCGCCCCTTCGTCCCCTTCTGCCCCAGCGTGGACAATACCTTTCAGGGCGCCCATGACAATGACGTGCCCCCCGGCCACTACCTCACCGCCGGGATTAACGTCGCCCATAATTACCATGTTACCCGGATAGTCGATGCGCTGACCCGAGCGTACTGTACGCCGCACCAGCAAGGTATGCCCTGGCCCACAGGGGGATTTACCCAATGGAACCGTTCCTCCCGAAGGCATATACTCTCCTCCGTTAAGCACGCATGATGTTTTCTTCTTTCTACGTGCCATAAGGTAAATCCTGCCGTAGGAGGAAAAAAGCCGGGAGCTTTTTTTATCTCCTTTCCCGGAAAATACGACAAAAAGGGATGCCTTCCCGACCCAAGGCAGGATACAATATTCACCTGCCGGATCTCTGGAGCACCCGCAAGTGCACACCGGGTCATTCGGTGGCCCTTCCGGCCAGCTCAGTGTTGTAAAGCTTGTCACTCAAACCGAAATAACGGGCAAAGACCTCGCGGGCCACCATTCCAGCCGAATCGCCGCCGTGGCTGGCGTATTCTATTATGCCAGCAAAAGCAATTTGCGGGTCGTTATAGGGAGCAAAGGCGATAAAAATGCCGTAAAAATCGCGACTGAGGTCGTCACCTGCCAGGCCGGTCTGGGCAGTCCCGGTCTTAGCTCCTACCTTGAGGTAGGACGGGAAATCGGCGAAGAGAAAGGAAGCCGTGCCACCCGGCTGGGTTACGGCCAGCATGCCCCGCCGAACCTCTTCTAAAATTTCGGCCGGAATATCAACTTTTTGTACCACTTCCGGGCTAAATTCCAGCTTAACCTCGCCTTCCGGGGACACCACCCGCTTTACCAGATAAGGCCGCCACCGGGTGCCGCCGTTGGCCAGGGTGGCCACGTAGTTGGCTAGCTGGAGAACAGTGTAATTGTTGGCTCCCTGGCCGATTACCGTATTGTACGTGTCAAAGGGCTGCCAGTTGGTCTCAAAGTTGAAGGTTATGTCGAATCTGGCCTTTAGGGCACCCAGTTCCCGCTCTTTCTGCTGTAGCAAGCGCTTCCTCTCCTCTTCGCCGGCGGAAGCTAAAGCCTGCTGATATTTCTGCTCAATTTTTTCCTGCTCCTTGGCCAGCCAGTTCTCCAGGGCTGCCCCATTGACGGTCTTCTTCCATTCCGGAGAAGGCAGGATGCCCTTGGCCTCCCCTAAAATACCTACAGCACCGGTAGGGCTCCCCAGCCCAAACTGGGCGGCCACCTGGTCTACCAGCTGAATACCGGCCTGTTCCCCGGCCCACTGGAAGTAGGTATTACACGAAACTGCCAGGGCCCGCTCCAGGTCCACCGGGCCATGACGGCTCCAGCAGCTGATGCCCCCTGATTTCCAGTACCCGCCCCTGCAATCCACCTTGTAATTAGGATCCACCCCCGCCAAAAGGGCGGCGATAGCCGTAATGGGCTTAAAAGTGGAGCCGGGGGGATAGGTACCCTGGACCGCACGGTTAAACATGGGTTTGAGCCGGGGATCATTATAATAAGCCTGTTTCTGGGAGAAGGCACCGGTGACAAAATCGTTGGGGTCCATATCCGGCTTGCTGGCCATGGCCAGAATAGCCCCCGTCTTAACGTCCAGCACTACTGCCGCCCCGGCGCCAGCCTTAGGATTCTTTTTCTTGGTCTCCGCGATAACGCGGTCCATGGCCTCTTCCAGGGTCCTCTGGAGATCCAAGTCCAGGGTCAGCTCCACGTTATCTCCCGGAGCCGGAGGAATGGTAAGGAGGTCCCTGATTTTGCGATTGAAAGCATTGACTTCTACCTGCTCCGCGCCGTTCTGCCCCCTCAGACCGATGCGAAGGTCACCGCGCTTTTCGTACTCCAGGTAACGTTCGATGCCACTTTTGCCGATTTTATCGTTAAGACGGTAATTATCCGCCCGTCGCTGTTCCAGCTCCTCCTGAGTTATCTGCCCGACAAAACCTAATATGTGCCCGGCCAGGGAGCCGTTGGGATAAAAACGCTGGGGTTCCGTGGTGATATTGACACCCGGCAGCTCCGGTCGCCTCTCCTCCAGCTTGGTAATTACGGCCATACTTTCGGGCCCTGCCGGTAATCTCTTAATCACGACCGGTTCATAGCGATAAGGATTGTTCTCCAGTTTTTCGGCGATAACCTGCGGCGTTAGCTCCGGATCTCCTAGGATGCGGGCCAGGTTCTCTATGACGGCCGACATGTCCTGTCCGGGTACGTTGGTCAGGGTGATGGCATACACAGGCTGGCTGGTAGCCAGGACTCTGCCCTGGCTGTCCAGAATATCCCCCCGTCTGGCTTCGATGGGGATAAGCCGGATGCTGTTTTCGGCCGACTGCCGGGCAAATTCATGGGCATTTACCACCTGCAGAAAGAACAGCCGCCCTGTGAGGACTAAAAAAACGAAAACCAAGAAGGCCAAATAGCCTTTAAGGCGGCCGTTTAGATTAAGCTTCCAAGGTTCCTTTTCCTGGCTACCCACTCTGCTCTCCTCCGGGAAAGGCCCTGGCCCAACAAGGCCAGGGAGGCGTTATAAATAGAAGCGGGCAATATTACGGTGATTAAGCCCGACGACCAGGGATAGTCCATACCCCCCAGGGGACCCAGGAGCAAAAACATAACCCCTGCGGCCAGGCTGGCTCCCCAGGCCAGGCTGACAGGTACCAAAGGATTGTCTACATTTAACCTATCCCTGCCCCAACCCAGAACGTAGCCCAACAGCATCTTGATCAGGGCGTTAAGGCCCAGCAATCTGCCCACGTAGAGATCTTCCAGCAGGCCGTAGGCCAGCCCCACGGCTGCCCCCCGGCCTGCCCCGGCTTCCAGGGCATAAAATAGTAGCAGGATCAACAACAAGTCCGGTTTAACGCCGGCTATCTTGAAGAATTCCAGGAGGGTGGCTTCCAGGATCAAAGCGCCCATCCCCGCTAACAGCAAGAGTACCACCTGCATCCTCCGCCACCCCTCCGTAAACCTCGGTAATTACCATAACCTCTTCCAGACGGTTGAAATCTACCGCCGGCGCAATAAGGGCTCTTTTAAGCAAGCCGCCGGTCTCCGGCAAAATTTCTACCACCGTCCCGATGGGCAGACCTTTGGGGAAAATCCCCCCCAGACCCGAAGTGACGATCATCTCGTTCTTTGCAATGGGGGCATCGTGGGCCAGGTGGATCATCTGCAGGTATCCCCGGTAGTCCGGGCTGGCCTCCACCACCCCCGGGAGGCGGGTGGATTGCACCATACCCCCCACAGCTCCTTCCCGGTCGAGGAGCAACAGCACCTCGGCCGTCCGGGGGCTGACCCGGATGATGCGACCCACCACCCCTGCCGGGGTAATCACGACTTGATCTTTACGCACTCCTTCCTCCGACCCAATGCCCAGGGTAATGGTGCTAAACCAATTGTCGGGACTGCGGCCGATAACCGGGGCAACTTTTAACTGCCAGCGTTCCTTGGTGGCATCTTTATAGTCCAGCATCTGTTGTAACCGTTCGTTTTCCAGGCGATATTCCTCCATCTGGGCGATCCGACCTTGTAATTCGGCCACCTGCCTTTTTAAGCGCTCGTTTTCGGCCTGCAATCGGCCCAGATTCAAGATATTTTCCCACAGGCTTTGGCCCCTGTTCCCCACCAAAGTCGCAGCCCTGGCTACCGGTGCCACCATTTCTTTTAGAATCCCCCCGGCCAACCCCAAGGTGCTCCCCCCGGCCGCCGACCAGCGGAGCAGAAAGATTAACATCCCGGCAACTAGCCCCAGGACAAGCAGGGGAAGCAACCTCCGCCAAAGCCAACGCAATAAATAACACCTCTCTTAACCCGAGCGCCGTGCCGCAAAGAGTACCCGCTTCAATTCCTCCAGGTTCTCCAAAACTTTGCCGGTGCCTATAACGACTGCCGTTAGGGGGTCCTCGGCCATGTGGACCGGCATACCCGTTTCCTGGCTAACAAGTCGGTCCAGTCCCCAGAGCAATGAACCTCCGCCGGCCATAACTATTCCCCGGTCCATGAGGTCCGCCGCCAGTTCTGGAGGCGTCCGTTCCAGACATACTTTAATGGCTTCCAGGATGGCGGCCACCGGTTCGGCCAGGGCTTCCTTGATTTCTTCCGCGGACACTTCGATGGTTTTGGGCAGACCGGTAACCAAATCCCGGCCCCGGACGGAGTAGGTGCGAGTGCTCCGGGCCTCATCCTCCGGAGTATCGCCAAAATAAGCTGCGCCTATCTCAATTTTTATTTCTTCAGCCGTTCGCTCTCCAATCATCAAATTGTAGTTACGCTTAATATGCTGGGCAATGGCCTCATCCATTTCATCTCCACCGATGCGAATAGAGCGGCTGGTAACGATACCTCCCAAGGAAATAACGGCTACTTCAGTGGTTCCCCCGCCGATGTCTACTATCATGTTTCCGGTGGGTTCATAGACCGGCAGTCCGGCACCGATGGCCGCGGCCATGGGCTCTTCGATGGGATAGGCTTCCTTGGCCCCTGCCTGGATGGCAGCTTCGCGCACGGCCCTTTCTTCCACGGCAGTGACTCCCGAAGGTACGCCTACCACTACCCGGGGGCGAACAAAGAAACCCTTAGGAATGGCCTTTTGGATAAAGTAACGCAGCATGCTCTGGGTTACATCAAAGTCGGCTATAACCCCGTCTTTTAAAGGCCTTATAGCCACAATGTCGCCCGGTGTTCGTCCTATCATCTTCTTGGCCGCTTCTCCCACGGCCAGCACCTGCCCGTTTCCCCTCCGGATGGCTACCACGGAGGGCTCGTGCAGGACAATACCTTTTCCCCTGACATAAACGAGAGTATTGGCAGTACCTAAATCAATCCCGATATCCCGGGCAAAGACCATAAGTCATGCTCCTTCCTCGTGCACTTTAAGGTCTATATCTAAGGCCTAAAGCAGGCCCTTTTCTTTCATACTTACAAAAGACCCGTCCCCCAACACCAAATGGTCCAGGACCTCAATGCCTAACAGCCTCCCGGCTTCTGCCAGACGACGGGTGACCTGAATATCTTCCACGCTGGGAGAAGGATCCCCGCTGGGATGGTTGTGGACCAGGATGATGGCCGCTGCGCTCCTTTTTATGGGTCCTTTAAATACTTCCCGCGGGTGTACCAGGGATGCGTTGAGGCTGCCCACCGCGACGTTATCAACGGCCAAAACGCGGTTCTTGGTGTTCAAAGAAATCGTACGGAAGTGCTCCCGGTCCAAATAGCGCATTTCGTCCATAAGCAGGGCGGCTACGTCACAGGGTTGCTGGATGACGGGCCTATGGGCAGTGTACGCTGCCAGCCGCCGTCCAAGCTCAACGGCCGCCTTTATCTGGGCAGCCTTAGCCAGCCCTATCCCCTTCTGTTCTTTCAACTCTTCCAGGGAAACCTCAGCCAGGTAGCGCAGTCCTCCGGGCTGGGCCAGCAACCTTTGGGCCAGATCTAGGGCGTTTTCCCGGGGAGTGCCGGTACGGAGTAGGATGGCCAGCAATTCAGCGTTGGAAAGGGCCTGAGCCCCTGCTATCAACATACGTTCTCGCGGCCTTAAATCTTCCGGCAGCTTCTTAATGGTCCTTCCCTTATTTTCCGCCATCTGCGTTAAGGGCCTCCCCAGATATTGATCCCAAATTCCTCCAGCAGCATAGCCGTTTTTACCAAGGGTAGGCCGACCACATTGAAAAAGTCTCCCTTGATGCCTTCTACCAGCAGGGCACCCAACCCCTGGATGCCGTAGGCGCCTGCCTTATCCAGTGGTTCACCGGTGGCTACATAGGCTTTGATTTCTCTGGACGTAAGCCGCCGGAATCGTACTTCGGTACATTCCCAGGCTTCCCGGCTGACTTCACCGGGCACAGCCACCACCGCTACTCCAGTATAAACCTGATGGGTTTTCCCGCTCAAAAAGTTTAGCATGGCCTCGGCTTCGGCCGGAGAGGACGGCTTACCCAGTATTCGGCCTCCGCAGACGACCAGGGTATCGGCCCCTACCACGACGGCCTCCGACAAGTTCCTGGCTACGTCCTGGGCCTTGGCCCTGGCCAGGGCCCTCACCCGGTCTACAGGTGGCAGCTGGTCGTATCCATTCTCCTCAATGGAGCTGGGCACAGTTTGAAACTGGAGGCCCAGCTGGCTTAAGAGCTGCTGCCGCCGTGGTGAACCAGACGCCAGAACCAGTTGGGGCATCTCCCTTGCTCTCCTCAGACCTTAAGCTTCTTGATAAGCTTTCAAAGTTCGCCGAAAGGCCAGGTTAAAGGTCAAAATTTCTAGATTAACGGTCAGGTCGACGTTGCGCACTTCAATGTGGCTCGGCACATTGAGGACCCGTGGGGCAAAGTTGAGGATGCCGCGGATGGAGGTTTTGGCCAGCTCATCGGCCACAAATTGGGCCTGATCGGCGGGCACGGCAATAATAGCTATTTGCGCTTTTTCTTTTTCGATGATTTCGGTCAGCCTATCCATACTGTAAACTTCAACACCGTTTAGACGGTAGCCGATCTTATGAGGGGCATTATCAAAAATGCCTACGATTTTAAAGCCCCTTTCCCGGAAACCGCCGTACATGGACAGGGCGGTCCCCAGGTTACCGGCACCGATGATGACCATGGGCCAGGTAGTATTAAGGCCCAGGATTTTAATAATATGCCAGTAAAGATCTTTTACATTGTATCCCACACCCCGGGTCCCGAATTCACCAAAGTAGGCCAGATCCTTGCGAACCTGGGCCGGGCTCACCCCAACCCCTTCCGCAATTTCCCCCGATGAAATGGTCACAATTCCCTGGCGGTCGGCCTGGGCCAAGAAACGGGAGTATACCGAAAGCCGTGTAATGGTGGCCTCCGGAACTTTCAGGGTCTTCATCATTAGAAATCCCCCCTGTTGGAGTTTAAGCCTTTTGCACAAGGTCTGATTTTGTCCTATTCGCTATTTAACGGCAAAATCCTCTTTTTTGTTCATTAGAAACCATTCCCTGGCCTCAGCTACCATGTACAAAGATCCAGTAGCACAAATCAAGTCCTCAGGCCCCGCCAGACCCAGGGCTGTTTCCATAGCCTGGGGTATGTTCCTGATGACCTGGACGTGAGGGGTGAAGCGGCGCGCGTGAAGGCCCAGAACCTTCCAATCCCCGGCCCGGGGACTGTTGGGCCGGGTTATAATCACCGCCTGGGCCAAGGGAACCAAAGTGGCCACCACCTTTTCCCTCTCTTTGTCGGCCAGCATCCCCAAAATCAGAATTAAGCGGCGGTGAGGAAACAATTCTTCCAAGGACTGTCTGAGAGCCAGGGCGCCATCGTAGTTATGGGCCCCGTCCAAAACTACCAGGGGGCAGCGGTTAATTATTTCCAGGCGACCCGGCCAGAAAGCCCTGCTCAACCCCTCCCGGATGTGGCCTTCCGTGATATCCAGGTTATGGTGGCGGCGGGCTGCTTCCATTACCGCCACCGCCAGCGCAGCATTGCTTAACTGGTGGCGACCTAAAAGGTGCACCCGCAGGTCGAGGTAAGACTTGCCGAATCCCTGCCAGTCCAGTCTGCCTCCCTCCGTAGACACCTCGCCCCCGGTACACATAAACTCCTTCCCCAGCCGGTAGAGGACGGCTCGCTTCTGCCGGCACCTCTCCTCTATGACCGTCAGGGCTTCGGGCTTATCCGCACCGGTGACCACTATGCCTCCATCCTTGATGATGCCCGCCTTTTCCCTGGCAATTTCCGCGAGGGTATGGCCCAAGTAATCCATGTGATCAAAACCCACGTTGGTAATCACACTAACCAGGGAGGAAGGGATCACGTTGGTGGAGTCAAAGGACCCCCCCAGACCGACTTCCAGAACTACATAATCCGCCCGCACTTCAGCAAAATAGTGGAAGGCCAAGGCCGTACTCACCTCGAACTCCGTGGGATGCTCCAGGCCCTCCCTTACCATCCCGTCCAGAAGAGGGCGCATGCGGGTGAGTATCTCGGCCATCTGTTCCCTGCGTATCTCTTGCCCGTCCAAGCGAATGCGTTCGGTATAACTGTGAAGGTGGGGCGAGGTAAAAAGCCCTACTCTATAGCCGGCAGCCTGAAGCATGGCCGCCACCATGGCGGCTACCGAGCCTTTACCGTTGGTTCCCCCGATATGAAAAAAACGGAGCCGGCGGTGGGGGTTACCCAACCGCTCCAGCAGCTCCTCAATGCGACCTAAGCCCAGATTAACGCCAAATTTAGTGAGATCGCGCAAGTATGCCAGGGCCTGATGGTAATCCAAACTTCTTCACCTCGAAATGTTTAGCACGTCTGGCCCCAGAGGTTTTAGAAAACCTCGTGTAGCTCTGCACCTTCTAACCTCCCGGCGGGCCGGGCCGGTAACCTTCAGAAACAAGACGCGTCAGAAGCCTCTGAGGGAACGCAGTCGACCCCGTAGGGCCTCCTCTTTATCTACAAGCTCCTCTTCTTTAGCCCTTTCCTTGGCCACTACTTCCACCGGCGCCTTAGCCACAAAATCCGGTTTTGAGAGCTTGCGGCGCACCTGCTCCAGCTCTTTTTGTACGGCAGCCAGCTCCTTTTCCAGCCGGGCTATTTCCTTCTGGAAATCCACCAGCCCCTCCAAAGGCAGGTAGATCTCTACTCCGCCGGTAACCGCCGTAGCCGCCTTAACCGGAGGTCGTTTCAGGGACGCCACTACCTCAACGGGTTCTACCCGGGCCAGGGCCGCCAGGTAGTCCCGGGCTTCTTCCAAAACCCGCCGCGTAGCGGAAGACTGAGCCACGAGCAGGACGCGAGCCTTGCGACCGGGAGTTACCCGCATTTCGCTGCGCAGATTGCGGATCGCTCGGATCACCTCGATAATCAGGGTCATGGCCCCTTCCGCTGCGGCATCGTAGAGTTCCGGCTGCGCCTGCGGCCAGGGGCTGACCATTATGCTGGGCCTGTTACCGGGCAGGTGGTGCCAAATTTCTTCGGTGATAAAGGGCATAAAGGGATGGAGCAGCTGTAGGCTAGTCCCCAGCACCTCTACCAGCACTTTCTGGGCCGTAGCTTTAGCCGCCAGGTCCTCACCATAGAGGCGGCTTTTGGCCAGTTCAATATACCAGTCGCAGAACTCCCCCCAGAAAAAGTCATAGATCAGCCGGGCTGCCTCTCCTATCTCGTAATCCTCCAAATTAGAGGTGACCTGCTGCACTACACCCGCTAGGCGACTCAAAATCCAGCGGTCGGCCAGGGTATAGGGGGCTGCCTTCCGTTCCGGGTCGTAATCTTGCAGGTTCAACAAAACAAAACGAGCGGCGTTCCAGATCTTGTTGCAGAAGTTGCGGGTACTTTCCAGTCGTTCCGGGTGGAAACGCAGGTCGTTGCCCGGCGTATTGCCGGTGACCAGCATAAAGCGTAGAGTATCGGCCCCGTACTCGTCAATAACTTCCATGGGGTCCACACCGTTGCCCAGGGATTTGCTCATCTTGCGCCCCAGGGCGTCTAGAACCAGGCCGTGAATGAGGACCTCCCGGAAGGGAACTTCCTCCATGAATTCCAGGCCCATGAAGATCATGCGGGCCACCCAGAAAAAGATGATATCCCGCCCGGTTACCAGCACCGAAGTCGGGTAATAAAGGTCCAGCTCCCGGGTCCTGTCGGGCCACCCCATGGTAGAGAAAGGCCACAGGGCAGAGCTGAACCAGGTATCCAGCACATCGGGGTCTTGTTCCAGGGCCGTACTCCGGCAGGAAGGGCACTCTTCCGGGTCGGTGGTACTGCAGATAACCTCTCCGCATTGCTGGCAATACCAGACGGGGATGCGGTGACCCCACCATAGCTGGCGGGAAATACACCAGTCGCGGATATTCTCCAGCCAGTTAAGGTAAATCTTCGTAAAGCGTTCAGGTACGAAGCGCACACGCCCTTCCCGCGCAGCCCGGATGGCCGGTTCGGCCAGGGGCTTCATCCGTACGAACCACTGGGGCGAAACCAAAGGCTCAATAGTGGTATCACACCGGTAACAGTGGCCCACGGAGTGGGTATGCTCTTCTACTTTTACCAGGTAACCCATGCGTTCCAGGTCCCGCACTACCTGCTGGCGGCAGGCGTAGCGTTCCATACCGGCGTAAGGACCAGCTTCCTCGGTCATGGTAGCATCTTTGCCGATAACGGTAATGGAGGGCAGGCCATGCCTCTGGCCTACCTCAAAATCGTTAGGGTCATGGGCCGGAGTAATCTTCACCGCGCCGGTGCCAAAGTTCGGGTCCACATATTCATCGGCGATCACCGGTATTTCCCGGTTGACCAGGGGCAGGATCAGGGTCTTGCCAATGAATTGGCGGTAGCGCTCATCGTCCGGGTGAACGGCCACTGCCGTATCGCCCAGCATAGTTTCCGGCCGGGTAGTAGCCACGACAATGCCTCCCGGACCGTCTTTAAAGGGATAGCGGACATACCAGAGCTGCCCGGCCTCTTCCTGGTGCTCTACTTCGATGTCCGAAATAGTAGTTTGGCAGCGCGGGCACCAGTTGATGATATAATTACCGCGGTAAATCAGCCCTTTTTCGTACAGACGCACAAAAACCTCACGGACCGCCCGGGAACAACCCTCGTCCATCGTAAAACGTTCCCGGCTCCAGTCACAGGAAGCACCCAACCGTCTGAGCTGCTGGGTAATACGCGTGCCGTACTGCTCTTTCCAGGCCCATACCCGCTCCAGGAACTCCTCCCGGCCCAGATCATACTTGCTCAATCCCTCTTTGGCCAGCTCCTCCTCCACCCGGGCCTGGGTGGCAATTCCTGCGTGGTCGGTCCCCGGTATCCACAGCGTGGCATCTCCCCGCATGCGGTGCCAGCGGACAAGGATATCCTGGAGGGTGTTATCTAAAGCATGTCCCAGGTGCAGAGTTCCCGTGACGTTGGGCGGCGGCATCACTATACTAAAGGCGGGCCGCCCCGCCGGCCTCTCCACTGGCCCGCGGAAATAACCTTTCTTCTCCCACACGGGGTACCATTTCTGTTCAACTTCTTTAGGTGAATAGACAGAGGGCAATGTAAAAGCCGAAGGCACACCCGCTTCCTCCTTATGCTTTTAGAAAAAAACCCCTCATCCGCCCTTGCCGGACGAGGGAATTCTCTATACATATCCTGTAATATCTTACCGTTTCAAGCCAAGCTGTGTCAAGGGCTGTCGTTCCTGACGTATCCCCAGTTTTGATCCCAGGCCGGCTTGGCTTTCGCTCGCTCCAGAAACCCTCGCGGGCAGGACTTTTGCTCGGCCTCAAAGCTTAAGGCGGACTTCCCGGCCCAATCGGCGTCCTTGCCGATGGGCCGGTCTCGGACCTCCTATCTTCGACCCCGCCTCCGCTTTCGGCCAAAGCTTAAAGCCTGGGCTAGCTGCTCAGGTTTAGTCGCTCGCTTCCAAGCCCAAGCAGGCCTGCCCTGGAAAAAGTGGGGATAGCTCAGCTGTCGTTCCTGGGGCTAGTTGCTCAATGCAGAAGATACCTGCCCGGCGGCCGCCGGCGCCTCACCGTAATCATCTTTTTCTTGCCGGACTTTTACCGCCGGGTGGCTTCGCTGGACCAGGGCCTCTTTTAGCACTTCATCCATATGATCTACCAGCACGAACCTTAATTTTCGCTTCACCTGCGGAGGTATTTCTTCAAGATTTTTGGCGTTATCCCGGGGAAGTATAACGGTTTTAATCCCCGCCCGGTGGGCAGCCAAGATTTTTTCTTTTATACCTCCTACCGCCAGCACCCGTCCCCGCAGGGTTATCTCTCCCGTCATGGCCACGTCGCGCCGTACAGGGACACCCATCAAGGCTGAAGCCATGGCCGTAGCCATGGTTATACCGGCCGAAGGCCCGTCTTTAGGAATAGCTCCTTCCGGCACGTGGATGTGAACATCATATTTTTCGTGAAAATCAGGAGCCAGCTCCAAATCTGCTGCCCGGGACCGCAGGTAGCTGAAACCGGCATAAGCCGATTCCTTCATGACTTCGCCCAGTTTACCGGTTAGGGTCAGGTTGCCCTTCCCGTTTAAAACAGTGGCCTCGACATTGAGCACCTCGCCGCCCACTTCCGTCCACGCGAGCCCGCGGGCCACGCCTATGACTTCCGCCTCTTCGGCCAGAGTATGACGATAGCGGGGTATACCCAGGAAGGTATCCACATTTTGGGCCGTCACTTTTACCGCTTTTGCCTTCCCGCTGACAATGTCCCGGGCCGTCTTGCGACAAAGGGTGGCAATTTGGCGTTCCAGGTTGCGCACCCCGGCTTCCCGCGTATATTCCCGTATAATGCGGCGAAGAGCATTCTCCGAAATAACCAGTTGATTTTCTTTCAACCCATGCTCCTTAATCTGCTTGGGCATAAGATGCAGTTGCGCTATTTTTACTTTCTCTTCTTCGGTATAGCCCGGTATGCGGATGACTTCCATCCGGTCCAGTAAGGGCCGGGGAATGGAATATTCCACATTGGCCGTGGTAATAAACATTACCTTGGAAAGATCAAAGGGAGCCTCAATATAATGATCGCTAAACATATAGTTCTGTTCCGGGTCTAAGACTTCCAGGAGGGCGGACGACGGGTCTCCTCGGAAGTCGGCGCTCATCTTATCAATTTCATCCAGCAAAAAGACGGGGTTCTTGCTGCCCGCCTGCTTCATCCCCTGAATGATGCGTCCCGGGAGGGCGCCCACATAGGTGCGCCGGTGACCGCGTATTTCCGCCTCATCCCGGACTCCACCCAGGGAAATGCGTACAAACCTGCGTTGCAAAGCCCGGGCGATGGACTTGGCCAGGGAAGTCTTGCCCACTCCCGGCGGCCCCACAAAGCATAAGATAGGCCCGCGCATCTTTTTGGCCAGCTTACGGATGGCCAGGTACTCCAGTATGCGCTCCTTCACTTCTTCCAGGCCGTAATGATCTTCATTCAGGATTTTTTCGGCCATGTTGATATCCAGACGATCCCTGGTCTCCTTTTGCCAGGGAAGAGCCAGCAACCAGTCCAAGTAGTTGCGCACCACGGTGGCTTCCGCGGCCATGGGAGGCATTTTCTCCAGGCGCTCTACTTCTTTGAGGGCCCGCTCCTCTATCTCCCTGGGAAGTTTTGCCCTAGCAATCCTTTCCCGCAGCTCTTCGACTTCGGCCAAGCGCTCGTCTTTTTCGCCCAGTTCCTTCTGGATAGCCTTAATCTGCTCCCGCAGGTAGTATTCCTTTTGCGTCTTCTCCATCTGCTTGCGGACGCGCAGATTGATCTTGCGTTCCAGCTCCAGGATTTCCTTTTCTCGGGCCAATATCTCGCACAGGAGCTCCAGGCGTTGGCGGATATCAACGGCCTCCAGGACAGCCTGCTTGTCAACCAGCTTGAGGGTCAAATGGGAGGCAATAACATCCGCCATCCTCCCCGGCTCTTCCAGGCTCACCACCGCCACCACAGTTTCCGGGGGGATTTTTTTCGACATCTTCACATAATGCTCAAATTCGTTAATGAGGGTGCGCATTAAGGCCTCGATCTCATTACTGGTGACGGTTTCGTCAGTATATTCCTCAACTTCTACGGCCAAATAGGGATCATAACCAAGGTAGCGGACGATTTTCCCCCGCCTCAGGCCCTCCACCAGGATCCTTATGGTTCCGCCGGGCAACTTCAACAACTGCTTAATCTCGGCCACTGTGCCGGTAGTATAGATATCTTCTTCTCCCGGCTCATCGGTCTGGGCTTCCTTTTGCATGGCCAGGAAAATGGCCCTGTCCCGGATCATAGCCGCTTCGATGGCATTAACCGAACGCTCGCGCCCCACATCCAGGTGGAGTACGGTATATGGAAAAACAATAACTCCCCGTAAGGGAAGCAAAGGAATAGTCCGCGTCAAATTCTACACCTCCAACAGAGTTCCCCTATTTCTCCTCTCCAAGTCTTCATTATATTCTACGAGATATCGCCCCCCTCCGCAATAGGAAAAAAGCGGTGAACTTTTAAGGCCGCGGGAAAGGGGAAGCGCTTAAGACCTGGGGCCGGGAAGATAAACCTTCGCGGGCGCTGATTTTGGCTTCCTGGTACAGGGCATGCTCCAGCGCCTCCTGCACCCACCGCACCGGCACCACCTGGATATCTTTAAACTTACGGAAGCTTTCCTGCCAGTTCTCCCAGGGTATCAAAACCTTCCGGACTCCGGCCAGGCGGGCAGCTTCCACCTTAGCCACTATCCCGCCCACCGGCCTCACGGCCCCCCGTATGGATACCTCGCCGGTCATGGCCACCACATTGTCCACCGGTATTCCTGTGAAAGCAGAGTAGATGGCGGTGACCATGCTGATACCGGCCGACGGCCCGTCCACCGGTGTGCCGCCGGGAAAGTTAAGGTGAATGTCATAATCGAGGGGATCGAGGTTTAAGAGGGAACGCACCACGGTCAGGACGTTTTCCACCGAATTCCGGGCCATACTCTTTCTTTTGAGCCGGCGGCCGTCCTGGCTGCCCATCTCTTCCTCCTCAACCACGCCCGTTACCTTTACTTGGCCGCGGCGCTGACCTACAAAGTGGACACAAGCCTCCAACTCCACCAAGGTACCCATGTTGACCCCATACACCGCCAGCCCGTTAACCACTCCCACCTGGGGCTCCGGGGAAATGCGCGCCTCCTGTCTGGGGGCGTACTGTCCGCAGCTCACTACCCATTCTACGTCCTCCCTGGTGATTTGGGTGCGCCTCTCCGTCATAGCCAGGCCGGCGGCCAACTGGACCATATTGACGGCCTCTCTGCCGTTGGTAGCAAAGCGCTTAATAATCTCTATTCCCTCTTCCTGCAGGGATAGGCCAATCTTGTGGGCCGCATTTCTGACGATAATGCCTATCTCCTCCGGCAGGAGAGGGCGAAAATAAATTTCCATGCAGCGGGACCGGATGGCGGCAGGAATTTCCTGGGGAAGCCGGGTGGTGGCCCCCACCAAGCGGAAGTCGGCAGGCAGGCCGTTCTTAAATATGTCGTGGATATGACTGGGGATGTTGCTGTCCTCGGAGCTATAATAGGCGCTCTCCAGGAGTACCTTGCGGTCTTCCAGGACTTTGAGAAGTTTATTTATCTGGATGGGGTGTAATTCGCCGATCTCATCAATAAATAGAATCCCTCCATGGGCTTTGGTAACCGCTCCCGGCTTGGGTTGGGGAATTCCTGCCATGCCTAAAGGCCCTGCCCCCTGATAAATGGGATCGTGTACCGAGCCGATAAGGGGGTCGGCAATGCCCCGCTCGTCAAAACGGGAAGTGGCGCCATCCACTTCTACAAACTGGGCGTCCTCTTTGAAGGGCGATAAGGGGTTTTTCTTGGCCTCTTCCAGCACCAGCCTGGCCGCTGCCGTTTTGCCGACCCCCGGAGGCCCGTAGATAATGACGTGCTGAGGGTTGGGACCGCAAAGGGCGGCCCTGAGGGCCTTCAACCCTTCTTCCTGGCCGATGATTTCGCTAAAGGTGGACGGGCGCGTTTTTTCCGCCAGGGGTTGGGTTAAAGAAATCTGGCGCAGGCGCTGTAGTTTTTCCAGTTCCTTGCGGGATTCCTTTTCCAGCGCCGTGCGGTTGCCCGGCTGGTTCTTCAGGAGATTCCAGACATACATCCCGATGACTACCGCCAGGAAGACCTGTACAAAGGTCAGCATTCCGGCCAGGTTAAGATTGGCTTCCGGCACAACTCAAGCTCCTTTCCGGAGGGTTTCGTTTCTTAAGTTGTGCCAGAACCCCGGATTTTATCCATCAGGCCCGCAGACAAAATAAAAGGCGGTGACCCCGGGCTCCCGCCTTCTTATCCTTTGGCCGTTTCTATTTAAGCCGTCTCCTCCTTCTTTTTCTTGCGTTCTACCGTGGTGAGGAGAAGGGGCTCTTCCTTGCGCAGGATGACGTCCTTAGTAATAACACACTTGGTGACATTGCCGCGGGAAGGTATCTCGTACATGACGTCCAGCATGACCTCTTCCAAAATAGACCTCAAGCCCCGGGCACCGGTCTCCCGCTTGATGGCCTCCTTAGCAATGGCCACCAGGGCATCTTCTTTGAATTCCAAGGTGACGCCGTCCATTTCGAAGAGCTTCTGGTACTGCTTCACCAGAGCATTGCGCGGCTCCGTTAGTACCCGTATAAGGGCCTCTTCATCCAGGGCGTCCAAAGTAACGAGAATGGGGAGCCTACCCACAAACTCGGGAATCAAGCCATATTTGAGGAGATCTACCGGCATCACGTGCTTCAGGATCTCGCCGATGTTGACTTCGTTTTTCCCTTGAATTTGGGCTCCGAAGCCCATGGTCTTCTTGGATATGCGGTTCTTGATGATCTTATCCAAGCCCTCAAAGGCCCCACCGCAGATAAACAAGATGTTGGTGGTATCGATCTGGATGAACTCCTGGTGGGGGTGTTTGCGTCCTCCTTGCGGTGGCACGCTGGCCACCGTCCCTTCCAGGATCTTTAGCAAAGCCTGCTGCACGCCCTCCCCGGAAACATCGCGGGTAATGGAGGGGTTTTCCGATTTACGGGCGATTTTATCGATTTCGTCGATATAAACTATACCCTTTTCCGCCTTCTCTACGTCGTAGTCGGCCGCCTGGATGAGTTTCAGGAGTATATTTTCTACGTCTTCACCTACATACCCGGCCTCGGTGAGAGAAGTGGCGTCGGCAATGGCAAAGGGTACGTTGAGAATTTTAGCCAAGGTTTGAGCCAAGAGGGTCTTGCCGCTTCCGGTGGGACCGATCATGAGAATATTGCTCTTCTGGATTTCTACATCATCCAATTTGAGACCTAGATTAACCCTCTTATAGTGATTATACACCGCTACCGACAACGCCTTCTTGGCCTGGTCTTGCCCTATCACATACTCATCGAGGATTTCCCTGATTTCCTTGGGCTTGGGAATCTCTCCTAGTTCCAGGCTTAGATCTTCGTTCAGTTCTTCTTCGATAATTTCATTGCACAGCTCAATACATTCGTCGCAGATATAAACCCCGGGTCCCGCCACCAGCTTTTTAACCTGGTCCTGCAGCTTGCCGCAGAAAGAACACTTCAGTTGTCCCTTATCGTCGGTATACTTATACATATAAAGTTCACCTCGCTGTCGTCCCTATTTGGCGAGCAGCACGCGTCTGGTGATTACCTCGTCAATAAGACCGTACTCCTTGGCTTCCAAGGCTGACATAAAATGATCCCGGTCCGTATCCCTCGCTATAACCTCCACGGATTTCCCCGTAATCTCACTCAGAATTTGGTTCAGTTGGTCCCTTATCTTCATAATACGCTTGGCGTGGATCTCAATATCAACCGCCTGACCCTGGGTGCCTCCCATGGGCTGGTGGATCATGATTTCACTATGGGGCAGGGCATACCGTTTTCCCTTGGCCCCTGCCGCCAGGAGGAAAGCGCCCATGCTGGCCGCTAGCCCCACACAAATAGTTGATACATCGGGCCGAATATACTGCATGGTATCAAAAATAGCCATGCCTGCCGTAATAGAACCCCCTGGACTGTTGATGTAAAGGTGAATATCCTTGTCGGGATCCTCGGCCTCCAAAAAGAGCATCTGAGCGATAACCAGATTGGCCACATGATCATCTATGGGGCTACCTAAAAAAATAATGCGGTCTTTTAGCAGCCGGGAATAAATATCATAGGCCCGCTCACCCCTATTGGTCTGCTCCACTACTATCGGCACCAGAACGGACATCTTCAGACCCACCTCCGTCTGCAGGGATGCTGTGATTTACCAGGAAGTCGATGGTTTTATTAATTATAATATCATACTGGAGCCCTTCCAAATTCTTTTCCATTCTTTCCCGGACTTTTTCCACAGGTTGTTGGAGGAGCTGAGCCATTTTCTCTATCTCCCGGTCCACATCCTCCTGAGTGGCTTGAATGCCTTCGGCCTTGGCTATGGCTTCCAGGACTAAATCTGTTTTTACGTCCTTCTCGGCCTGCGGGCGCATGTCTTCCTTCAGCTGCTCCCAGGTTTTCCCCGACCGTTCCATAAGCTGCTCCAGGGAGACACCCTGACTCTGGAGGCGCCAGGCCATATCATTAATCAGGTAGCTAATGCGCCTCTCTACCAGCACCGTAGGCAATTCGACGCTGGCATTTTCCACCGCCTTTTCTACTACTTGGCGGCGTGCTTCAGCTGCCGCCCTTTGCTCTTGCTGATCTGTCAGGCGTTTGCGGATATCCTCCTTGAGTTCCTCCAGCGTTTCGCACTCGCTAACGTCTTTGGCAAACTCATCATCGAGGGGCGCGAGCTGTTTCCGTTTGATGCCCCGTATTTTAACGGCAAAAACCGCTTCCTTACCGGCCAGCTCTTGGCGGTGATAGTCTGCCGGGAAGGTCACCTTTACTTCCCGTTCTTCATCCACCTTAGCTCCCACTAACTGGGCCTCAAAGCCCGGAATGAAAGTACCGGAACCGATTTCTAGAGGGTAGTTTTCCCCTTTAAGGCCGGGATAATCTTGGCCCTCCACTTGACCTTGAAAGTCGATTATCGCCGTATCGCCCTCTTCTAGGGAACCTTCTTCTACGTCTTTGAGCTGGGCAAATCTTTCCTGCAGGCCCTTTAGGTAGGCCTCCACATCTTCCTCGGTAACTTTAACTTCCGGCCGTTTTACCGGGATTCCCTTGTATTGTCCCAACTGGACTTCGGGTTTGACCTCTACCGTGGCTTTGAAAATAAGAGGTTGACCTTCCTCTACCTGGACGATTTCCACCTCAGGATGGTCAATGGGTTCGATTTTGGTCTCTTCTACCGCTTCGCGGTAAGCCGAGGGGATAACTATATCCATAGCCTCATTGTAAAGAGGCTCCTTGCCCATGTAGCGTTCTAAGATAAACCGGGGTGCTTTCCCTCTGCGAAAGCCCGGTATATTGACCTGACGTACCAGCTTCCGATAGGCCTTATCCAGTGCCTGCTCCAGTCGGGGAGCTTCCACCTCCACTTCCAAGATTACCCGGTTTTTCTCTAGCTTTTCCACTGTTGCCTTCATTTATGCCTTGCTCCTCCTCAGGTCCGACACTTGTTCATATTATTGCGGGAAGCTACGGGATTATTTCGCTACGGGGCTTACCTTTTCCTGCCGCGGGGACAGAAATTATCGACCACTACAATAATACCTCGGCCGACCATCCTACGTTGAGCCGAGGTGGTAAGAACAATCAAGTCTTGCGCTCCGTTTCGTAGCCGCATTGTATCAGATAAGCCAGGGCTATGTCAAGGGTGTCCTGGCTCTATAATAAAAAGTGTGGGATAGGGGTAGGTGGAATTAAGTAAGCGGGCAGGTAGATTTTGGTTGTAGGAGGAAAAGGACGGGGGCACATCCAAATTGAATGTTAGCAAACACAAACCCCTTCAAGAAAGGAGTGCCCCCATGCATAAGATTAACACGTTCACCCTCGAAGAACAAGAGAATTTTGAGAAAATACTACAGCCCATTTTAGAAGAGCCCCAAGACCAAGGAGATATTGTGTTAAAGGTAACCATAGACCCTCCAGAGGTATGTCCTGTATGCAACGAAGGGAAATTACACAGGCATGGCTTTTTAAAGAAAAACCGGAAGCCCAAAGAAAGGAAAATTCGTCACGCTTTTTTATACGGGAGGTGGATTGTTTTATCCTGGGTGCCCGTACGGTATAAGTGTTACCGTTGTGGCAAGACTTATACTTCCCGTCCTCAAGGTACTAGCCCCTGGGCCAGATTTACAAAATTAGGGGTGCAGACAGTAGTTTATTATGCCCAGAGGATGAGCTTTACCTATGCGGCCCAAATGTTAAACCTTACTCCTAGTAGGGTTATAAGATTAGTGGACAAGTATGTCCGGCCTAATCTTCCTTTTGATGATACTCAAGAGCCTATAGTGTTAACCTTAGATGAGCTATCCTTTAGAGGGAATGATTTTGTATGCATGGTAGGGAGGTTGGAACCGGGCAAGAGGCCTTTGACTATTTTAGAGGATGTGAGAACGGCGACTATAAAGGCTTACCTAGAAGAGCTCAAGAAGGCTGGGGTCAAAGTAGAGGCAGTAGTAATTGATATGAAAGACTCGTGGCGTAAGTTAATCAAAGCAATATTTCCTTCAGCCAAGATAATAGTAGACCCTTTCCATGTGATCCAGGATGCTAACCGGCGTTTAGATGAGGCAAGAAGGATAGAACAAGAAGCGAGCAAGGATAAGATACCTCGGTTCCCTTTGATTAAAGCTAAGGAGAGACTTACTCCCAGACAACAAGAGAAGTTAGAGGAAATTAAGAATAAATACCCGTCCCTTTATGAATTATACCAACTAAAGGAAGACCTAAGGCAAATTCTAAGGATGGACCGGGTAGAAGAGGCAGAAGCTGCTTTGAGCCGTTGGCTTATAAATGCGGAATGCGCTGAAAATGTAGAGGGACGGGTATGGGCTCGTACTATCAAGTCTTGGAGGTCAGAAATATTAAACCTGGTAAGATATACCCAGCAAGGTCGCCGGTACACTAATGGCTATACTAATGGCTATATAGAAGGTAAAAAATACCTTAAGCAAAATGCTTAAACGCTTAAGTTTCGGCTTTAGAAATCGCATTCATTTCATTAAAAAAATGTTCCTAGGATGTTGCCCCCAAAATCTGATCCCACAACTATTGACATAGAGCCCCGCAGGCCTGAGTTATCCCCAGTTTTTATTCCAGGCCTGCTTGGCTTTCGCTCGCTCCGGAAACCCTCGCGGGCAGGACTTTTGCTCGGCCTCAAAGCTTAAGGCGGGGTTCCCGGCCCAATCGGCATCCTTGCCAACAGGGCCGGTCTCGGACCTCCTGTCCTCGCCCCCGCCTTCGCTTCAGGCCTCGTTAAGTTTGGCCACCGCGAAGACCTGCTCGCTTCCTTCTAAGCCTAAGCATACTTTATAAGCATGAAACAGGGCCGGCCCAGATAATAAAATCCGGGCCCGGCCTGGAGCCTTTAAAAGCAAAGGGCGGGCAGTGGCACTAACGCCTTAAACCCGCCTCACCCCTTCTTGGTGAGCCATGGAGGAATCGAACCTCCGACACCCTGATTAAAAGTCAGGTGCTCTACCTACTGAGCTAATGGCTCATACATATGGCTGGGGCGGCTGGATTCGAACCAACGCATGACGGATCCAAAGTCCGTTGCCTTACCGCTTGGCTACGCCCCAGCACTTACCATCCAATTGGGGTGGGTGAAGGGACTCGAACCCATGACCCCCAGGGCCACAACCTGGTGCTCTAACCAGCTGAGCTACACCCACCACGGAGCTTTATAGAGTTTTATCATTTAACATGGCGCGCCTGGCAGGATTCGAACCTGCGGCCCGCGGCTTAGAAGGCCGCTGCTCTGTCCAGCTGAGCTACAGGCGCCCTGGCTAATTATGGGTATGGAGCGGGTGATGGGAATCGAACCCACGCAACCAGCTTGGAAGGCTGGGGCTCTACCATTGAGCTACACCCGCATGAGCAACATTAATTATACTTCATAAACCTGCAGTCGTCAACCGCTATCAGCCTGCCCTTGTGATCCGTCTGTGATATTGTCAGGGTGAAATCCATCAGTGAAAATGTCAGTATGAGCAGGGAGAGGATTACTTTG
>JAZHPA010000002.1:0-126955 GCA_051024685.1 Moorellaceae bacterium AZ2
TTGGCTACCGCTCAGGTTTAGTCGCTCGCTTCCAAGCCCAAGCAGGCCTGCCCTGCAAAAAGTGGGGATAACTCAGGAAGTTTCCCGCCTCCGGCGCAGGAGTCCGACTGACCGATGTAGAAATGATGAACAGCTATGAACTACAGATCCTTTGTCCACTTACACGTACATAGTGAATACAGCCTGCTGGACGGCGCCGGACGCATTGAAGAACTGGTGGCGGCGGCGGCCGACATGGGTATGCCGGCCCTGGCCCTGACCGATCACGGGGTTATGTACGGTGCGGTGGACTTTTACAAGGCCGCTAAGGCCCGCGGCCTCAAACCCATCATCGGGTGCGAGGTCTATGTGGCGCCCCGCGGCCGCCGGGATAAGGAGCCCCACCGGGACGATTTCCAGTACCATCTGGTCCTGCTGGTGGAAAACGAAACCGGCTACCGCAATTTATGCGCCCTGGTGTCGGCCGGCTTTCTGGAGGGATTCTATTACAAACCCAGGGTGGACCGGGAACTCCTGGCCCAGCATCATGAGGGGCTCATCGCCTTGAGCGGCTGCCTGGCGGGCGAAGTACCCAGCCTGATCCTTAAGGGTCAGGAAGCCCGGGCGAGGGAATGTGCTGCCTGGTACCTGGAAGTCTTCGGGCCGGAGCACTTCTTCTTGGAAATCCAGGATCAGGGGATCCCGGAACAAAGGGAAGTTAACCGCCGCCTGGTAGCCCTGGCGGTGGAACTGGGCATCCCCTTGGTGGCCACCAACGATGCTCACTATGTCCGCCGGGACCAGGCCCGCCTCCACGACGTCCTCCTCTGTATTCAGACGGGCAAGACTCTGCAAGAGGAGGACCGTCTGCGCTTTCCCACCCCGGAGTTCTACCTTAAAAGTCCCCGGGAAATGGAGGAACTTTTCGCCCACATTCCTGCTGCTCTGGACAATACGTTAAAAATCGCTGAGCGTTGCAGTTTTGATTTTGAATTAGGGCGGCTGCACCTTCCCGAATACCGGCCACCCGGGGGGCAGGATACGGCCGCCTATTTGCGTCACCTCTGCTTCCAGGGGTTGGAACGACGCTATTCTCCGCCTCCGGAGCCGGCCAGGCAGCGCCTGGAATATGAGCTGGACATAATTAAAAAAATGGGGTACCCCGGGTATTTCCTCATCGTCTGGGACTTGGTCAATTTCGCCCGCCGGCGGGGCATACCCGTCGGCCCCGGCAGGGGTTCGGCCGCCGGCAGCCTGGTGGCCTACTGCCTGGGCATAACTAACATCGATCCCCTGCGCTATAATCTCCTCTTTGAACGCTTTCTCAATCCCGAGCGGGTGAGCATGCCGGACATCGACATCGACTTCTGCTTCGAGCGCCGGGAGGAAGTCATCCAGTACGCCCGGGAGAAGTACGGCGAGGAGCACGTGGCCCAGATCATTACCTTCGGCACCATGGCGGCCCGGGCGGCGGTACGGGACGTGGGCCGGGTCCTGGGATGGCCCGTGGCCGAGGTGGACCGGGTGGCCAAGATGGTCCCGGCCGAGCTGGGCATCACCCTGGACCGGGCCCTGGAAACGGCTCCCGACCTCCGCAGGCTCTACCACAGCAGCGCCCGGGTGCGGGAGCTCCTGGATACGGCCCGGGCCGTGGAGGGTTTTCCCCGCCATGCCTCCACCCACGCGGCCGGCATTGTCATCACCCGGGAACCATTAATACATTATTTGCCCCTGCAGAAGACGGGTGACGCGGTGACCACCCAGTTCTCCATGCAGGCGGTGGAAGAACTGGGGCTTTTGAAAATGGACCTTTTAGGCCTGAGGACCCTCACGGTAATCGGGCATACCCTGGAAGCCCTCCGCCAGGAAGGAGAATCCCTGGACTTGGAGCGCTTCCCCTTGGACGATCCCCCTACCTATGAGCTCCTTTCCAGCGGCGAAAGCACCGGCGTCTTCCAGCTGGAAAGCTCCGGCATGCGGTCCCTCTTGCGGAACCTCCGGCCGACACGTTTTGAAGACATTATCGCCCTGGTGGCCCTCTACCGGCCGGGACCCCTGGGTAGCGGTATGGTGGAGGACTTTATCCGGCGGAAACACGGCCTGACTCCTGTCGCCTACCCCCATGGGGATCTGGAACCCGTATTGCGGGAAACCTACGGCGTCAT
Source organism: Moorellaceae bacterium AZ2 (assembly GCA_051024685.1). GTDB lineage: Bacteria > Bacillota > DSM-521 > Neomoorellales > Neomoorellaceae > UBA12545. Next base: position 2,145 of record JAZHPA010000002.1, read on the forward strand.
TCTCTACCAGGAGCAGGTCATGCAGATAGCCCATATCATGGCCGGTTATACTTTAGGACAGGCCGACGAACTTCGCCGGGCCATGGGTAAGAAGAAACCGGAAGAAATGGCCCGTCACCGCAACCGCTTTATCCAGGGGGCCGTGCAGAAAGGCTACGACCCGGAACTGGCCGCCCAGATCTTCGATCTGATGGAATACTTTGCCGGCTACGGGTTCAATAAATCCCACAGCGCGGCCTATGCCCTGGTAGCCTACCAGACGGCTTACCTTAAGGCCCATTACCCGGTGGAGTTTATGGCGGCCCTTCTGAGCAGCGTCAGCCAGCATTTGGAGAAGGTAGCCGTTTATCTGGAGGAATGCCGCCGCCTCGGAATCCCGGTACTCCCCCCGGACGTTAACGAATCGGGCGTAGACTTCAGCGCCAGCGGCGGCCGCATCCGCTTCGGACTGGCGGCGGTGAAAAATGTTGGCCGGGCGGCGGTGGAGGCCATCATTGCTGCCAGGGAGGCCGGTGGCCCCTTTACTTCCCTGACGGACTTCTGCCGCCGGGTTGACTTACATATCGTAAACAAGCGGGTGCTGGAAAGCCTCATCCGCTGTGGCGCCTTCGATTCGTTGGGGAAGGGAAGACGCCAGCTCTTATCCATTTTGGACGCCTGCCTGGATACGGCAGGCCGCAATCAGGAAGACCGGCGCCGGGGCCAGGTTTCCCTCTTTGACATGGTAAAGGCGCCGCCGGACGATCCGCCTCTGCCTCCCATGCGGGATTTTTCGGCGGTGGAGATTTTGGCCATGGAGAAGGAGCTGCTGGGATTCTACCTGAGCGGCCACCCCCTGGAGCCCTTTGCCGACCTGCTGGGCCAGAAGACCTCCCACACGGTAGCCCGGCTGGCCGAGGTGCCCGACGGTACGCCGGTGGTGGTGGGGGGTGTGGTGGCGGGTTTGCGCCGCGTAGTGACCCGTAAAGGGGAACCCATGGCCTACCTTTTGCTGGAAGATTTCGGCGGGCAGGTGGAAGTCCTCCTCTTTCCCCGCCTTTATTCCCGCTGCGGCGAGTGGCTGCAAGGGGATGTGATCCTGCTGGTGGAAGGCCGGGTGGCGGTGGAGGAGGAGGGAGTGAAGGTTTTGGCCGACCGGGTGGAGCGGCTGGCCCCCCCGCAGCCCGATCCGGGGGTTAATTCCGGGCCGGCCGAGGTGGGGGAAAAGGCCGACCAGGAGCCGCAGCCCCCAAAGCTGTACCTAAAGGTGGAAAGGGAGGAGGGCCTGGAGGATGTCCAGCGCCTGCTGGCCGCCTACCCCGGACCCCACCCGGTATACTTTTACTTTCCCCGCAACCGGCGCTGCATCCTGGCCAACCGCCGGCTTTGGGTAAGTATATGTCCCCCTCTGCTGCGCAATCTCATTAATACTTTGGGGAAGGATAAGGTAAAAGTAATATCAGAAAAATAAACGTGGAAGAAGGTGAGAGCAGCAGGAATATGCCTGCCGGGGTGGAATAAGCTTAATGAATATAAGCAGTTAAGAACAAGGAGGGGAGGGCGCGTGGACAACACAGTGGTCACCGGTGAATATATAGTGGTCAAGGCCCTGGAAAACGGGGTGACTATTATAGGCCTCACACGGGGCAAAGACACCAAGTTTCACCATTCAGAAAAGCTGGACAAAGGGGAGGTCATGGTCGCCCAGTTTACCGAACATACTGCGGCCATGAAGATTCGCGGAAAGGCTGTGGTGCTTACCAAGTTGGGTAGCCTGGAAGCGGGGGAGTGATGGGGGATGTGGACCGTAATCTATATTGCGGGCAACCAGAAGCTGGCTTTACGTCTGAAGGAGATTTTAACCCAGGAGGGGTTGCTGGTAAAGCTGAGGCCAGTGGGAACATCCCAGGGAGAGACCCTCGGAGGCTACGAGATTCTGGTACCGGAATCCGAGGCTGAGGAAGCCCATGAGATTTTAAGTTCGGCCCTGACGCGCTGAAAAGCAGAAAAGCATGAGGAGTGAAAGTGTGAGGACTATCGGTGTACTCACCAGCGGCGGGGATGCGCCCGGAATGAATGCCGCCATCCGGGCGGTAGTGCGCAAGGCCCGCAAACTGCAGATTGAGGTCATCGGCGTAGCTCGCGGCTATGCAGGCCTGATCCAGGGTGACTTCCGGCGCCTGGACTCCAGTTCGGTGGCGGATACCATCCACCGGGGCGGCACCATCTTGTTGACAGCGCGCTCGGAAGAATTCCGCACGGAGGCCGGGCGGGCGCGGGCCCTGGAGAATGCCCGGCGGGAAGGGATGGAGGGCCTCATTGTCATTGGGGGCGGCGGCTCCTTCCGCGGTGCCCTGCACCTGCACAAAAAGGGCTTTCCTGTGATAGGAATACCCGCCACCATTGACAACGACATTCCGGGCACCGACTACGCCATCGGCTTTGACACGGCCCTCAACACGGCGGTGGAAGCCATCAACAAGATCCGGGATACGGCCACTTCCCACGAACGCATCTTCATTATCGAAGTAATGGGCCGCGATTCCGGCCAGTTAGCCCTGGCCGCGGGCCTGGCGGGGGGAGCCGAGTCCATCCTTATTCCCGAAAGGCCCATTGACTACGACGAAGTGGTCGGCCGCCTGGAGCAGGGGCGGCAGCGGGGCAAGCTGCACAGCATTATTGTGGTGGCCGAGGGAGCGGCAAGCGGCTTCGAAGTCGGCCAGGAGATAGCCCGGCGTACCAGACTGGAAAGCCGGGTGACCATCTTGGGCCATATCCAGCGGGGCGGTATTCCCACCGCCTTCGACCGGATTTTGGCCAGCCGCTTGGGGGCCCGGGCGGTGGAGCTTTTGGCCCAAGGGGTAAGCGGCCACATGGTCGGGCTGCGGGAAAACCGCATTGTAGACATTCCCTTGGAAGAAGTGTTACAGGGGGAAAAAGAGATCGAGCAGGAGGTTTACGAACTGGCCAATGACCTCGCCCTGTAAACGAGAAAGACACCGGACTAAAATCGTCTGTACCTTGGGACCGGCCAGCGAGAAGGTGGAGATTCTGAAAAAAATGATCCTGGCCGGCATGAGCGTAGCCCGCTTTAATTTCTCCCACGGCAGTCAGGAGGAACACGGGGCCCGCATGGCGGCCGTACGGCAGGCCGCGGCCGAGGTGGGGGCCAGGGTGGCGCTCCTCTTGGACACCCAGGGACCGGAGATCCGCCTGGGAGAAGTTAAGCCGGGCGTAGTTTTGCGGGAGGGGGAGGAGGTAACCCTCACCACGGCTCCCGTAGTAGGGGGCGAAAAGTGCCTGCCGGTCAACCTGCCCAGCCTGCCCCGGGAAGTGCGGCCGGGCCAGGTGGTCCTGGTGGACGACGGTTTGATAGAGCTGGAGGTTCTGGTTGCCACCGGAGAGGAGGTCCGCTGCACGGTGCGGCACGGGGGGCCCGTCTCCAGCCGCAAGGGGGTAAACATACCCGGAGCGCTGATAGATTTACCGGCTATGACGGCCAAGGACCGGGAAGATATCGAATTCGGCCTGGCCCAGGGGATCGACTTTGTCGCCGCCTCCTTTGTGCGCTCGGCTAAAGATGTTGTAGAAATGCGGCGGTTCCTGCAGGAGCGCAACGCCAGGGTGGGGGTCATCGCCAAAATCGAGACCCGCGCCGGGGTGGAAAACATCGACGAAATCCTGGCCGCAGCCGATGGGATTATGGTGGCGCGGGGCGACTTGGGGGTAGAGATACCGGTGGAAGAAGTGCCCCTGGTGCAGAAAATGATCATCCAAAAATGCAATCAGGCCGGCAAGCCGGTGATAACGGCCACCCAAATGCTGGAATCCATGATCGCCAACCCCCGCCCCACCCGGGCGGAAACTACGGACGTGGCCAATGCCATCTTTGACGGCACGGATGCCATCATGCTGTCCGGCGAAACCGCCGTCGGGCGCTATCCGGTAGAGGCGGTGGCCACGATGGCCCGCATTGCCCAGAGGGCTGAAAAAAGCCTGCCCTACGAGGAAATTCTCAAGCGGAAAGGCCTGGCCGATGAGCGGACGGCCACCGATGCCATAAGCCATGCCAGCTGCACCATTGCCCTGGAGCTGGGGGCCAAGGCCATTATTACCCCGACTGCTTCCGGCGCCACGGCACGCCGGGTGGCCAAATACCGCCCGCCGGCGCCCATCCTGGCCACCAGCGCCGATGAAAGGGTTTTAAACCAGCTCTGCCTGGTGTGGGGGGTGGAACCCCTTCTGGTGGGAAGGGCCCAAGGAACCGACGAGATGGTGCAAGCCGCGGTGAACGCGGCCGTTGCGTCGGGGCAGGTCCAGGAGGGTGACCTGGTGGTTATTACCGCAGGGGTGCCGGCCTTTATACCGGGCCGCACCAACCTGCTCAAGATACATATCGTAGGCGAGGCCTGGGACTAACCTTCGTGGTCCACTTTCCGCGGTCACGGAAGGCCCTTCTTGCCCCTGCGCCGCCTCCCGGCTGGTGGGAGGCTCCTCACCTCAACCTCCCACGGCATGCTGCCGTAAGGCTCAATCACAATGCGGCCGCTATGGAGGCGGGCTATCTCGGGATAAGGTCGGTCCTCGGCTTTCCCCGGTGCCCGGGCAACGGCACCGGCAATGCGGATCTGGGAAGGCTGCATGCGCCAGGCCAGGACCACGGCTGCTTCATCCCCCAGATAACCTGCGTGGGCCACGCCGCTCAAGGTGCCGAGTATAAAAATACTGCCGCCGGCCCTGACTGTAGCCCCGCGGTGGACGTGACCCAGGAGCACGAGGTGGCCCTCCACAGTCAGCTCCTGGCCGGACCGCAAGGTGAGCTCCGTGAGGGCGGTCGGTAGGTCGGCCGGTACCGTCCCCGCCGGAGTGTGGAGCCGGGGTGAGGTCCGGAGGGGAAGCTCTTGCTGTCGGACTGGGACCAGGCCGTGGTGGCGGCAGAGTTCTTCCAGCTCGGCCGTCTGTTTGGTGCTCAGGGGACGGGAAGAGGAAAGAATAAAAGGTGCCCCCTGGAAAAAACCGCGGGCAGCCGCGAACTTGGCCGCTAAAGCTCCCTTGAGTTCCGCAAAGTCGCAATTGCCGTCCAGCAGGATGACGAGGCCCTTGCGTGTACCTTTAATGGTGATAATATCCTGGGACACCTGGCGAAACCCCTTTATCGTCAAAATTTGCCAGCAAGATAAGAGATTCGCCTTTGCACCCCAATTTCCTGCTGACCCTGGAAAAAATCTTGCTTCTTGTCGTATATCGGCGAAGAAAGAGGTAGTGTAATGAAGCTCCGGTTGGGTTCGGAAATCATCCCTTGCAGCGGTATTATTTTCGACAAAGACGGAACCCTGCTTGATTCTTTTGTGATTTGGCCCCGGCTGATCCGCAAGCGGGTGGAGTACCTGGAACGTTATTTTACCCTGCGGCAGGAGGTCAAGGAACTCATCATGCGGGCCATGGGCCTGGGGAAGGATAATACCGTGGTTCGCCGCAGCCCCATTGTGGTGGGCACCCGTTACCAGACCGCGGCGGCGGTGGCCACCGTCCTTTTTCTGTACGAGGGCATCCCCTGGGATGAAGGCATGCAGAAGACCCTGGCGGCCTTTGCTTCCTGTGATGAGCAGGGCGGGCTGGACTGGCAGGCGGTGCTCATACCGGGGGTGAAGGAGGCCGTCAAGCGCCTGCACGGAGCGGGCTTCCGCCTGGCCGTGGCCACCAACGATGACAGGAGGAGAACCGAGGCGCTGATGGGTTTGTGCGGGCTAAAACCCTACGTCGCCGCCTACGCCTGCCAGGACGAGGTAAGCGCGAGCAAGCCGGATCCCGAAATGATTTACCTGGCCAGCCGGCGCATGGGGTTGTCGCCTTCCGAATGTGCCATGGTAGGAGATTCCCTCCTGGACATGGAAATGGGGAAGCGGGCCGGGGTGAAGGTGACCGTAGGAGTCACCAGCGGAGCGTGCAGCGCTTCCGAACTGGAGGGCCTGGCCGATATTATTCTACCCAGTGTGGCCGCCATGGTCCCTGCGACAGCGGGCACGGCGGGGGAGCGACGTCTCTGATGTTCGACCTCAACCGTTTATGGCAATTGATGGAGGGGAAATCGACCCTTGTGCTGCAGCGCCTGGCAGTGGTGGCGGCCATTTCCCTGGCGGCGTTGATATTGCTCAAGATAGCGGACCGCCTGATTCACCATTTCTTCAGCTTGGCCAGGATTGAAGAGCATAAGAAGAAAACCCTGGAAACCCTGTTTCGGTCTGGAGCGCGGTATTCCGTTTACGTCTTGGCCTTCCTTACAGTTTTGCCCGTTCTGGGGGTAAACGTGACCGCCTTGCTGGCCAGCGCGGGGATCGTCGGGCTGGCCATAGGTTTCGGCGCCCAGAGCCTGGTAAAGGACCTCATTACCGGCTTCTTCATTATCTTTGAAGACCAGTTCCGCGTGGGAGATTTCGTGCAGATAAATGAAAAAGTTAGCGGTACGGTAGAAGAGCTGGGCTTGCGCATGACCACCATACGGGAATGGTCGGGAGTCAAATATTACATTGCCAACAGTGAGATTAAGACCGTACGCAATTACAACCGCGAGCAGCTCCGGGCCATTGTAACCGCAACCTTCCCCTTTGAGGAGAATCCCCGGGTTATCCGGGAGGTGCTGGAACAGGTCTGCAGGGAGGTGGAGAGGGAATACTACGACGATTTTCTTCCGGGCGAGGACGGCTTGGCCGAACCTCCGCAAATTTACGGCGTGACCGACATTGACAAATCGGAGAGGGGCGCCCAATTTACTATTATTGCCAAGACCAAACCGGCTTCCCTGTGGAAAATTGAGAGGATATTGCGGGAAAGGATATGGCTCGCCTGCCAGGAGCGGGGCATCAGGCTGGCCTATCCCAGGAGGATATACGAGGGGTGGAGCGAAGGAGCCGAAAGGCCCTTGCCAGGAGAGTGACCTTGTGGTAGAATAACCTTGTCAAAAACGTGCCGAAGTGGTGGAACTGGCAGACGCGCCGGACTCAAAATCCGGTGGGGCTCACACCCCGTGCGGGTTCGACTCCCGCCTTCGGCACCAATAGGAAAATCAAGGGTTCACGGGTTCGGGCAAATCTTCCAGAGGCACTTTAAAACCGTGAATCCGTTCCCGATGAAAAGCCTCCTACCGGCCAAAACGGGAAGGAGGTTTTAAGTTTTTATGCGGGTTGTAAGGCTTAACCCAGTACCAAAGGTCTGGCAGCACACTAACCCTCCCGTCCGTTTTTCGCCACTTGTACAGGCTTCTAGAAAGCGTTTCTCCCCTCGTGGCATTGCTATAACAACTCCCTTAGCTCCTCTGGCGATAGCCTGGTACTTTTCAAAATGGCGCTGACCACCTTAGGCGATAGCGTCTCCTTACCGTGTACCGGCACTGTGGCCCAGCGGCTTGGATCTTGTAGGTGGCTCAGGAAGTGGTGGCTTCCCTGAATACGTATCACAACGAATCCGGCTCGCTGTAAGGCCCGTAGCATCTCTTTTCCTGTGACCCGCGGAAGCCTGCTCAAGCCGGTATCACCACTTCGGCTATCGAAATGTCTACATCACCCGAAGGAACCGGCTGGCCCGTGACCTTGAGGCCTTCTACGGTCACGGCAATAGCTTCTTTTACTCGTTCTAGGGCCTCCTCCCGTGTCCTTCCCTGGGTGGCACATCCCGGCAGGGCCGGAACAGTAGCCACGTAAACACCTGTTTCCTCATCCCATTCCAATACTACCTTAAAGCGCATTGGTCTCATTCCTCCCTGCTCTTAGTATTCCAATTATCATCCGGCAACATATAGCCTTTGGCAGTTAACAAGCTTGCAATGGTCACTTACCCCTTGGGTACAATTTTACCACAACCAGTGGGCAACATAGGGGGTTTCGCGCGAAATAGTTACCCGGAGGCGTGGCTGTAGGCGAAATCTATAGCCTGCCGCGGTAAAACCTGCCGGCCTTGTCAAGGAAGAAGTGGTACCCGATGCCTGTCCACCGGGTGCCGTCGGGCTCTACTCTGTCTAAATGCCACTGGTGGACATCGTATACCGTACACCGGCTGGCGGCCGCATGGTGCAGGACGATGTATTCGGTACTGCTCAGGCGGGCCGGTTTGTCACGGAAGGCCAGGTGGGTCTCGATGATACGCATAGAGACCACAATCCTTTGCGGGAGGGACTAAAGTCCGCGGGACCGCTGTCGATATGTTGAAGTGGAGACACAGCAGGGAGGCGGAATCACTACCAGGGAGGGAGGTGGGAGGAGGTGCTTATAATAACCCGTAAGGAGGGCCAGTCCATCATGATAGACGGCCGTATACGGGTGAAGATAGTCGAGGTAATCGGCAGTTATGTCCGGGTCGGCATCGAGGCGCCGGAGGAGGTGTCCGTGAAGCGGGCTGAACTTCTGGAGGGCGCGTGGCCGGCCTCACAGGGCGGGAATGAAGCGGGCTGATACCCGCTCGCAGCAGCTCTAATGAAGTTAACTAATCACAAGGAGGTGGATTTCGGCTTCCCGGCAGGTGACCACCTGCCCTCCGCTGGAAGCGGCGAGGGAAGCGGACAGGGCTTCCCGGGGAAGCCGGGTAAGGTATGAGGATCAATCACAATATCTCAGCGTTAAACACCTATCGTCAGTTGTCGATTAACAACTCGATGGCGGCTAAGTCGTTGGAAAAGCTGTCTTCGGGCCTCAGGATCAACCGGGCGGCAGATGACGCGGCGGGGCTCGCCATCTCCGAGAAGATGCGCGCCCAGATACGAGGATTGAACCAGGCGGTGCGTAATGCGCAAGACGGTATTTCCCTTATCCAGACTGCAGAGGGTGCCCTCAATGAGGTGCACAGCATCCTGCAGCGTATGCGCGAACTGGCAGTACAAGCGGCAAATGATACGAATACGCCCAAGGATCGTTTTGAACTGCAGAAAGAGGTCAACCAGCTGGCTGAAGAAATCACTCGTATCGGCAACAACACCGAATTTAACACGATGAAGCTGTTAAATGGAGATTTCACGAGCGTATTTCATATAGGCGCAAACGAGGGGCAAAACTTGTCTCTTAGTGTGAACGATATGCGTGCTGATGCCCTTAACGTTATTGCTGAAAATGCTGTGCTGACTTATGATATCAAGGGCACCAATGCAAATACAGTTACTTCAAGTGATCTTGACGATCTGAAGGGTGGCGAGTATATTATTGAGGTCACGGCTGGCGGCACGGTAACCCTGAAGGATGAAGCTGGTAACACAGTAGCAACGGCCACCTTGAGCGACGGAGGCACTTCTGTTGATATAGGCATTACTTCTACAACATACCTCGTAAACGGGGCTACTGTGGCTACGTTGACGATTAACATCTCGGATACGGATACTAGTACTGCTAGTGTCGCAACTGCTGCAGGTACTATCTCGATCTATGTCCTTGAAAAGGGCAAGGGCATAAGCATTATGGACCAGGACGATGCCAGCAGTGCGATTACCAAGATTCAAGCGGCTTTGGACAGAGTGTCGGCCGAACGTTCCAAGCTGGGTGCTGTTCAAAACCGTCTTGAACACACCATCAATAACCTCTCCGTGGCTTCCGAAAATCTGACGGCAGCCGAATCGCGTATCCGCGACGTAGACATGGCGCAGGAGATGATGGAATTCACGAAACTCAGCATCCTACAGCAGGCCGCCACGGCCATGCTCGCCCAGGCCAACATGCAGCCGCAGATGGTGCTGCAGCTCCTCGGGCGATAGACTGGGCAGACTTGCGGGGGCCCTGGGAAGCCGGGGCCCCCTTTTTAGCTACTGTAGTGCCGCTAGGTTTGTGCCGCGACCGCTCTCTTTAGGAGGGTGAAGAGAAGCCAGCGGAGCAGGTCCCCAACCGGGGTGAATGTAGTGGATAGTGCTAAGCTTCGTGGGGAAACTGCGGCACGATGCTAATGTGCGGTGACGCGAAGAAATGTTTAGGAGGGGGAATGAGTGCGCAAGGACAAGTTGAAGGGCTGTTTTCTTCTCCTTGACGGCTCTGAAAAAGAAGTGGTGAGAATTCTCCGGAAAGCAGGCCTTGAGGAGAGTGAAGTTCTATTTCCGTTATTCCCTGACTCTACCGGTTCGCAGCGTACTGTCTGGTGGGCGAGCGCGGCACAGTTAATGAACTCCTTTAAGGCTAAAGGGCAGAGCAGCAAGGTTTTCTACTGGGGACCAATGCGTTTTCTCCGCCTTTTCTTAAGGGAGTTCTCAAACTGGGATAGGTCTGTGCCTGTTATTTGGTCGCAATGGGAACGTGTCCAAGAGGATGGGGTAGCAAGGTTCTACGGTGGTCTCGGTGCTTTCCTTCCGGGTGATGTGGAACTTCCAGAGCTACCGACCTACCTCGGTAATAGGTTCTTCGGTGAGATCCTTGGAGAGGCTCTTGCCGGGATCGGTTGTACGCCCCTGCGCAGAGGGAGACCTTGGCCTATACCTGAGGAGGAACTTCGTATCCCCAAGGGAGTACAGAGAGTTACCCTAGCGATGATTGTTAAGGATGAAGAGCAGTTCCTTGCTGGGTGTCTAGAGCAGGCGCTTCCTTTCGTTGATTCTATTGTTGTGGTCGATACCGGGTCTAATGATCGCACGCCCGAGGTCGCAGCGCGTTACGGAGCACGTCTTTTATCCCACGAGTGGAGGGGCGACTTCGCTGCGGCACGAAATGTTTACCTTGATGAGATCCAGGATGGCTGGGTTCTCACCTTAGACGCCGATGAGTACCTAACTCCGGAGGCAGGTGCCTGGCTACGTCGGCTGGCTGAACGAGGCGAGCCGAAGGTGTACTTCCTCCGCACTTACAACTACCACAGTGAGTTTCTAGCCCACTTCTCCGACCAAGCGAATATTAGGCTTTTCTGGCGTGCCCCCGATGCCTGCTATGCCGGAAAGATACACGAGCAGCTGATTTCCTCGCTGCCGCGCGTGCTTCTCGGTGGTCCCTATGTTGTCCACTATGGGTATCTTCCAGGTGTTCTGGCTAGGAAGAAGAAAATCTCACGCAACGTGGAAATTCTAGAAGAGGTTACTACAGAGCAAAGGGAATCTCCCTTCGACTGGTACAACTACGGTCTCTCACTGCTTTCATCGGGAAAGGCGGCTGAGGCCCTGCAGGCCCTTGAGCAATATTTCGCGCTGGAGTCGTCCGAGAATCTTGTTAAGCGGCCTTCTGCCTTCTGGCAGGCGGCGCGGGCAGCCCTGGCCTGCGGCAGGAAAGAGCTTGCCCTTGAGTATGCTGAAAAGGCCTGTGCGGTCCCCCTGCCGGAGTGCTACTTTAGGAAGGGAGAGGTTCTCGAGGCCCTGGGCCGTGTAGAAGAAGCGATTGATGCTTACCGTACGGCGGCCTCCCTGCCCGAACCTCCTGCAAGCCTCTACGAAATGATGAACCAGACAGACGCTTCAATTAAGCTCTGGCGTGCCCATCTTGCCGCAGGTGTACTGCTGGAGAAAGAGAAGAGGTATGCTGAGGCCGAGCGAGAGTACAAGCAGGCGCTGCAAAAGGATGTAGCAAACATCTTTGCGCTCCTGGGCGTTGCCCGGATAAAGCGGCTTCAAGAAAAGCCAAGGGAAGCCCTCAAGTGGGCTCGGCGTGCTGTTGATGCCATGCCCAATGCCCTTGAACCTTACCTAGAGTGCCTGGAGGCGCTAGTGGCTTTAGGTGACTTCGAGGCTGCACGGGAACATATCACCCAGGCAAGGATTTCTCCATTCCTGAAAAACAAATTATGGTTACGCCTTGCTGGGGAAGCGATAGAGGCCGAAGAATGGCTGGTGGCCCTTGAGTCGTCGGAGAAGGTTCTTGAGCACGAGATGGCGAACGTGGTTGCTCTAGTAGCTAGGGCCAGAGCTCTCAAAGGATTGGGACGCCTGAAGGAGGCAGAAGAAGCACTTCGCGAAGCACCAGCACTACCTGATGTTGCGAATGAGCGCGGTTGTATTGCTTTGGCGCAGGCTCGACTTGATGAAGCGGAGGAGATCTTCCGTGCCATACTTGCTAAAGATCCAATTTATGTGCCAGCATCTATCAACCTGGCGCAGGTTCTTATCCTGAAGGGGAGAGTTAGAGAGGCATTAGAACTGGTTTATCCGTTTGCTGTTTCTGAAAGCGGCGAAAACTGTACAGTGAGGGCTGCGCTTCTGGCAGCCCGTTGCCTCAACTCTCTGCAGCGCTATTATGAATCCCTGACCCTTCTGAACATGATCGATGAGAATGAGCTTAAGACTTCGGAGAAATTCGAGATTTATCTGGTAAGGGGAAATGCCCTGTTCGGGCTCGAGCGTTTGGAGGAGGCGGCTGACTCGTACCTCGAGGCTTATTCCCTCAATCCCCACGACCCCGAACTGTTGTTCCGCATCGGGCTTTTGATGCTCAAGCTCGAGCGCTGGGAGGACGCCGAAAACGCTTTTCTTGGCACCCTGCGCGCTGATCCCGGCAACCAGCAAGCAAACTACCTGTTGCAGGTGGCGCGACAGATGCGTGTTCTGGCGCAAAAATAGGAAAGCCTCTGGATGGAGCAATGATAAGCTCAGGTGGTTTCAAGGGAAAGTTGGAGGGAGGGAAGTCTGCGCCTTCAAACTTCTGTCGAGTCTTTTGTTTATGATTACCACGTTTCGCCCTCAACATTTTTTAGAAGGTCTTTTAGAAGATGATAGGAGTAAACGTATTCGAGGCAAGTTGTACGGTTCATCCCAGGGCGAACCTTTGGTTGCGATATATTTTAGATGAAGCACATTGATAAACATTCTAGCCGCTACTAGGCACGAATTGGCGGCAATCAGCGGCTGTACCCCAGTGGTTATGGAGAGCACAGGTGTTTATTGGCTTATCTGCGGCTGAATGTGCAGAAATGGTTATAACGCTGCAAATGGATGACACAGGATTGAGTTTGTCTACGGACTTCATACGGTTAAGCTGGTTGTTTCACCCCATTTGGCGCGCATTATCCGGGATCGGTTTGGACAAGACAGTTACCTCAGCAAGAACGGCGTGGATCGAAAAATTTTTACCCTGGTGAAATGTCCACAGAGCAGGTTTTGCTTCTTGTTTGGTACATGGGAGGTTGGGTGGAAAGGGATTCGGGACGGTTTGGAAGGCTTTGCGTGTAGTTAAAAAACGGCGGCCGGAGGTAAAGGTTGTCCGGTTCTCCCAGTTTCCCCAGACGGCAGCAGAAAAGGAAACGATTATTATTACCAGGGTCTGTGAGCCTCGGAAATGGCCACCCTGTACCGCTCCGCCCGGTTGCCCATTGTTCCCTCCCACTGGTGGAGGGGTTCGGTCTTCCTGTACTAGAGGCCATGGCTTGCGGTCTTCCAGCTATTTTTACTGATATTCCTGCTTTCAGAGAGAATTTTCTTTCTCGGGGTTACCCTGTAACTCCTGTTCCCGTGGGTAGGATTAGGGATATGGCGGAAGCTATTTGGGATCTCCTCGATTCGCCGGCAGGCTTTCTGAATTGCGCGAGGCTGGCCTTCGTATTGCCGAGGAGTACGACTGGCAGGTTGTGGCTAAGGAGCTGGATAACGTTGTGCGCCGCCTATACCAGGAAAATAGGGAGGCATATGAAATGGAAAATAAGGAGGCATATGAAATTTATCATGGAAGAGTTGTTCCGGGTTGGACCGATCCCTTTACCATGGCTATGCACGAGCAACGCTATAAACTTGCCCGGCAATTGGTGGGGGGGGAAAACAGTGCTTGATGCTGGCTGCGGCGTTGGGTACGGGGCAAATCTTTTGGCTGAGGAGGCAGGGAGAGTTATTGCCATAGATATCTCACTCCCTGCTTTGGAATACGCCCGATCCTATTATGCTGCTCCTAATTTGGAATTTCGTCCGGGGGATGTGCAGGATCTTCCCCTCCCTGATAGTTCGGTGGATGTGGTGACGTGCCTTGAAGTTCTTAAGCATCTAAACGAAGAGCAAGGAGAGAAAATGCTCTCAGAGTTTGTCCGGGTCCTGACTTCCGAAGGGTGTTTAGTCATTTCGACTCCCAACAAACTAGTATACTCGGAACGGGGAACTGTATATCGATTTCACCTGCGGGAGTACAGTCTAGAAGAATTTCGGAACCTGCTGGAGCGTTATTTCAACAGGGTGGAAGTTTTCGGCCAGAGTCTCCGAGGAGGAAAGCTTGCTGTGGAGGCTCCCCGGGAGAAGGACTTGGCTTTCATAGCTTTTTGTTGGGAGCCTAGGAAGGGGAGCATTAGGGATACAGTTGGTGTAAGAGATACCTACAGCGTGATGTGTTCTGGTGGTGTGGAAAGTTTTGGTGTGCCCCAAGCTCCAGTGGCTGTTCCGAGGGGCACCAGCGTGGAGATGTGTTCCACTGGCAAGCATACAGAAGAAACTCTTGAAGAACCCGTCAAGGATGAAATGGTGCCCTCTTACTACGAATTTTCTCGGCCTGAGGTCCAGGCCCTTATTCCCGTTACTTCCCGGCGCGTACTTGATGTAGGCTGTGCTGCAGGGAAACTGGGCGAAGAGTTAAAGCAACGCCAACCGTGCCATGTGACGGGCATAGAGGTTTGTCCCCAACCCGCCGCGCGGGCCAGGGAAAGGTTGGACGAAGTTATCTGCGGAGACGCCATGGAGATTCTTCCCACCCTTCCTGGCGAAGCCTATGACTGCGTTGTCCTTGCTGATATTCTCGAGCATTTAAGTGATCCTTGGGAAGCACTGCGGGAAGTGGCAAGGGTACTGGTACCTGGTGGGGTGGCAGTGGCCAGCATTCCTAATGTGCGTCACTGGTCGGTTTTGAAGGATCTACTGGAGGGTCGGTGGGAGTACGCTTCGGCAGGGATTCTCGACCGCACTCACCGCTGGTTTTTCACTCGGCGGAGCATAGCTAACATGTTTGAATCAGCTGGTTTTTCTATTACAACTTGGGGAGAGGTTAGAGTAAGCGAGCAGAAAATTCCGCCGGCTCTTGTTGCATCGTTGGCCAGCTTGGGGTTGGAGGTTGAAACTTTAGCGGAGGAGGGTCGAGTATATCAGTACCTAGTCGTTGCCCAAAAGCCCTCTGTAAGGTTATTGAGCATAGTAGTACCGGTGTTCAATGGGCCTCGCGTTACCGAGAAATGTCTAGAGGCCATAACTAGATACACTAGTGTACCGTACGAGATAATTGTTGTGGATAACGGGTCGGACAAAGCCACCCAGGAAGTGATAAATAAGGTCGCTTCCTCGAAGCAGAATATCGTAGTGGTTAGAAACAGTGAGAACCAAGGGTACCCACGGGCATGTACTCAGGGCCTAGCACGGGCTAGAGGCGAGTACATAGTTATTATAAATAACGATGTGCTGGTTACCCCTCATTGGGACAAAAGAATTCTGGCAGTATTCGCGCGTGACTCTTCCATGGGAATCGTCGGTCCCCGCACGAACTATTGTGCAGGTCCGCAGGTGGTGACCGACTGCCGTTACGACGAGAATACTTTAGACTCCTGGGCCGAGAAATGGTATCTCAAGCACGCTGGGAGTCTGAGGGGGGCAAGCCGCCTCATTGGGTTCCTTTGGATGATGAAACGAGAGGTTGTGGAAAAGATCGGAGGATTCGACCCCTTGTTTGGGCTTGGCAACTACGAAGATGACGACTACTGCCTCCGCGCCCAACTGGCAGGCTTTAAGTTGGCGATAGCCGACGATGTCTTCGTCCATCATTACGGCAGCCAGTCGTTTCGGAAGATACCCGAGACCTACGCCAAGCTACTGGAAACCAACAAGCAGCTTTTTGCCGGAAAGTGGGGTATAGACTTTGTCGGGAATTACTACCGGCCAGAGGAAGCGGTGGTGCGCCTTAAGGAAAAGGTCGGGCAGGAAGCTCTTTACATACCCCTTGAGTTCAATGAGGTTTTCTCGCCAGGCGTAGAGCCCCTGGAGGTGGGGTGCGCGGCCTCTTTCAAGATCCTCTGTGTTCCTGACCCTTCCGATTCCCAGAAGACATGGCTTCGGCTAGTCAGCGAGTACCTGAGGGCTTTTGAGCCTACCGCGGGGGTGGCGCTAATTGTGAGGGTTGAGCCCTCCACTCGCGAGTGGTTCCTAAGAGTAGTTTCTGAGATACAGGAGCTGGCCAGCAAGGAAAAGTTTGATCTCGAGCGTGACGACCTGATAATAGAGGCGAGGCAGCTTCCCTCCTGCTACAGGGGTAGGGTCTACCGTGCCGCTGATGCTTTTGTCGCTCTTCCAGGTATCCGCAGAGACGCTCTTGTGCGTGAGGCTCAAGCCTGTGGATTGTTGGTGTGGGACCTTTCGATGTCGTCTGTGTCAGCACTTAAGTCGTTGGTGCAACGGTACTTCGATAAGTAAGCGTAGAATAACCCCCACCTCAGATGCAAGGTGGGGGTTATTTACGCTTACCTTCCACTTCTGCCTCATTGAAAAGAAAAAGCTGCTCTTTTAAAGGCTCGGTCCGTTCGCTGGAAGAACCGAATTGCCGCTTTTTATAATTAAAATTAATTTAAACGGAACTACTTCCATCAACCATTTAATTTAGCGGTCAGTTCGTCGTTTTGTTGTTCCAGCGTTACAATAATACTGGTTACTTTGCCCCCATACCCAGCCTGCCGTACCACTCCTCGGCATAGCGCTGGTACTCGCTGCTCTTTATCCTGTTCCACCAGGGTGGGTTTTGCTCGTACCAAGAAATAAGCTCACTTAAAGCCTCTTCAAAGCTTTTAACAGGCTCCCAGCTAAGCTCCTTCCGGATTTTTTGGGCATCAATGGCGTAGCGCCTATCATGCCCGGGCCGGTCTTTGACAAAGGTGATCAGGCTTTCGGGTTTACCCATGAGCTTTAAAATGGTTTTCACGATCTCCAGGTTGGTGTGCTCGTTATTCGCGCCTATGTTATAAACCTCACCCGGCCTGCCCTTTTGCAATACCAGGTCCAGGGCGCGGCAGTGATCTTCTACGTGTATCCAGTCCCGGATATTTAAGCCATCGCCATACAGGGGGATGGGCTTTCCTTCTAACGCATTGGTAATGCACACAGGTATGAATTTTTCCGGGAACTGGTAGGGCCCGTAGTTGTTGGAGCAACGGGTTATAACTACGGGCACGCCGTAGGTACGAAAGTAAGCCCGGCAGAGGAGATCTGCTGCCGCTTTGCTGGCGGAATAGGGGCTGTTGGGCTTTAAGGGGCTTTCTTCGGTAAAGGGAGGGTCTCCCGGCTCTAAAGAGCCGTACACCTCATCAGTAGATACTTGAAGGAAGATTTTTACCCCGTGCTGCCGGGCAGCCTCCAGAAGCACCTGGGTACCCTTTATATTGGTCTCAATAAAGGGTGAAGGGTCCAGGATGCTCCGGTCCACATGGGATTCAGCGGCGAGGTTCGCCACGGCGTCAAATTTTTCTTCTCGGAATAAATGGTTTACCAGCTCTCGGTCGGCTATGTCCCCGCGCACGAAACGGTGGCAGGGGTTGTTTTCCACACTTTTAAGGTTTTCCAGGTTGCCAGCGTAAGTGAGCTTGTCTAAATTTACTATGTACCAGTCTGGGTGCTCCTTTAAGAGGTACCGTATAAAGTTACACCCTATAAAGCCGGCACCGCCGGTAATGAGAAGTTTCATGAATTTGGCTCCTTTTTAGGTCTAGGGTTAAAAAATTATTTTTCGTCTGTTTTTTTCCCTAAATAGCGCTTTAAGGCGTCCGGCCATGGAGGCAGGAGATAACCAATCGTTTTTTCCAAAGGGAAAGGGTCCAGCACCGAGTAAGCTGGCCTTCTGGCCGGCCTGGGAAACTCGGCCGAAGTAATGGGCTTTACAGGAGTATTTAGGCCAGCCACGGCCAAAATATCGCGGGCGAAGTGATACCAGGTGGTGGCTCCCCGGTTGGTGATGTGATACACCCCGTAGTACCCACTTGCTAGAAGGTCCGCCAGGGCTCGCGCCAGATCCCGCGTGTAGGTGGGGCAACCCCACTGGTCATCCACTACCGTAAGGCACTCCCTTTCCCGAGCAAGCTTTAAGATGGTCTCTACAAAGTTAGGGCCGTGCTCACCAAAAAGCCAGGAGGTACGCACCAAAAAATATTTAGGAGCTATGGTCTCCAGGAATCGTTCACCCAAGTATTTACTCTGGCCGTAGGCGTTTAAGGGGTTCCTCTGGTCATAGATACCCCAGGGCTTCTGGCGGCTTCCGTCGAACACGTAATCCGTGCTTATGTGTACTAAGACAGCGCCTGTCTCCCGGCAGGCCAGGGCAAGATTCCGTACCCCCAGGGCGTTGACTTCCAAGGCTTTCTGGTATTCCTCTTCTGCCTGGTCCACCTTGGTATAGGCGGCGCAATTTATGACAGCTTCAGGCTTATGCTGAAGTATGGCTTCCTTAACTACTTTCCCGTTGGTGATGTCTAACGCCACATGGGTTAAAGGTATTACCTCATAACCCTGGTTTTCCAGTTCCTCTACCACATCCCGCCCAAGCATACCCCCGGCGCCGGTCACTAATACCCGCAAAATCCATATCACTCCCTTTGGCCTGGGCTTTACCTTATTATTTACTTTGCGTATTTCCTTTTCGTTTCTATTCATCATCCCCATCCCGTCCGCTTGTTCGCCCAATCCTTAGCCGTGTTTTACTTCCCAAGAATAGGGGATGGAGGGGTCATTATAGGGAAGACGATACTCATCGGGCTGCTCGTAATTGTAGAGCTCCGTGGGGAAATTGACTATTAAAGCCGTTTCCGGCCCTTCGGCGGTGAAACCGTGATACACCAGCGGTGGGATTTTAACCAAGACCGGGTTTAAATAGCCTATATGGAACTCGTTTATTATTCCCCGGGTAGGGCTTCCCTCCCGATTATCATAAAGGACTACCCGGGCCATTCCGCCCACGCATACGAAGTGGTCCCACTGCACTCTGTGGTAATGCCAGGCTTTTATAACCCCCGGGTAGCAGGCGGTTATGTAGGCCTGACCAAACTTCATGAACTCTTCCCAGTCGCTCCTCAGCATCTCCATGAGAAACCCACGGGCATCGGGTATAAACCTTAGTTTCCTTATCTTGACACCTTCTACGAGCTGCATTTTATCTTATCCTTTCTTTCTTAAATTAGGCCACTTTTAATTTGGCTGGTTTAAACGGCGATTTCAGAATCGTCCCCCAAGAAGAGGCGCAGGGCCTGACGGTGGCCAGGGGCTTTCTGGACCTTGGCGTTGCGGCCCAGAAGGCTGTCCTCTATCCGGGTTATATCCATCAAAACGCAGCCCTCCAGGACCACCGAGTGTTCGATGTTTACCCTGATCAGGTAGCTTCCTTGACCTATAGCGGTGAAGGGGCCCACGAAGCAGTCTTCAAGATAAGCGCCTTCGCCTATCACCGCGGGGCCGCGGATGACTGTGTTTACTAGTTTTGCGCCTTTAGCTATCTCTACCCGGCCTACTACCTGGCTTTTCTCATCGACTTCGCCCTCGATTTTAGAGCGGGCGTAGGCGTCCAGTACCGCCCGGTTGGCCTCCAGGATGTCATCTTTCTTTCCGGTGTCCAGCCACCAGCCCTCTAACCGCCGGGCGATTACTTTCCCGCCTATGTTTAAAAGTTCTTGAATAGCATCGGTAATTTCTAATTCGCCCCGCCAGGAGGGACGGATGCGCTCGATAGCCCGGTGGATTTCCGGGCTAAAAAGGTAGACGCCCACCAGAGCCAGGTTGCTAGGGGGGTCTTTAGGCTTTTCAATAAGCTTTACTACTCTGTCTTGGCCATCCAGAACGGCCACGCCGAAGGCGCGGGGATCAACTACTTGCTTTAGCAGTATCAAGGCTTCCGGCTGAAGGGAGTTAAATTCCTGTACCAGAGACCGGACGCTATCCTGGATAAGGTTGTCTCCTAAAAACATGAGGAAGGGCTCGTCTTTCAGGAAGTCGCGCGCTGTCTTTACGGCGTGGGCCAGGCCCAAAGGTTTATCCTGAAGTATATAGGTAACCCGGGCGCCAAAGGCGCTGCCATCGCCCACGGCCTGTCTAACACTTTCTCCCGTCTCCGGGGAGATGATTATACCGATGTCTTTAATACCAGCTTCTACTACCTGCTCGAGGACAAAGAAAACGATAGGCCTGTTGGCTACCGGAATGAGTTGCTTGGTGTTGGTGTAGGTCAGAGGCCTAAGTCGGGTTCCCTTACCGCCGGATAAGATTAAGCCTTTCATTGTTAAGTCCCTTCTTTGGTTGTTTGCTATTAAAAGGTTATCTTTTGTTATGGTATCTCTATCAAGAGCGTATATTTAACCTTTTAGTATTAATTGGGTGCTTTATAAATTCCCTTGATCGTTCCGGCCACTCTCTAATATTACATTATTAGCCAACAAATGCAGAATTCCTCCATCTTTTTGGCGCTGTTTAAGTGCTTTATAGTTTTTATAGGCACTTTTAACCATACTTACCAAAAATTTGCTAAGGTTCTCCCCGCTTCTAGTATTTAGCTTTACACTTCAAAGGTACCAACTACTCTTGGCTATCAGTATCGATTTTCAACACAGGTATGAAAATTTACATCTCTTAGCAGATGCCAACCCACAATAAATATATTGCAATATATTGCTGTTTATCTGCCCCAGCCATGGCAAATTCTTGTCCGTTAAGGTACTCATGATAAATACTGGCGCCCGGGGTTGTCAACGTCCACATCACTTAAAAAGTACCAAACTTTACATTTCCCCCAAAGCGCCAGGGCCGGGCACTACCGCATCCACGAGATATACACCGCGTTTCCCTTTTACGGTTCCAGGTTTCGAGCAGGAAATCTTCAGCCCCATGATCCCAGAGGACCCACCTTACTGAGACTTCGCGCTGGCGGGCGCGCACGGGTATCTTCTTTTAGCCCCGCCCAGCCTGGTGCGCCGCAGAATGATCCACCCCTAGCAAAAGGGGGCCGGCCGCCCCCTACTGCTAGGCTGTGTTTGTAGCGTTATGTTTGGGCACGAACGTTGCGCAGGCGGTGTCGTCGGCAGCGGCCGTCATGTAGTCCGGCTCCGTGGGGCGTACGAAAATGCTGGAAGCCCTGCATTCATCGCCTTGGTGGTAGAGGCATTGAGTTACCAAGCATTTAATGCGGGGCAAGACCTTTCACCTCCTCTGCTGAAGGATAGCTTGCCCCTCCCAAGGCAATTTATGCAAAACTGTCAGCTCGTTTCCAGGTTTAAGCCTCGTCGCCTTCTCCCTTGATGACGGCCAGGGGTTTAAGCCGGACCACCGGGCGGGTAAGGCCGGCATCCACCAGGGTCCCCACCACTTCGTCGATGTCCTTGTAGGCCAGGGGGGCCTCATCCAGGAGGGAGCGGAGTTTCCTGGCCCGCAGGAGTACCCCTTCCACCGAGGCGCGGAACTCTTCTACGGATAGCGAGGTCCTGGCCTTTTTCCGCGACATGACCCGACCGGCGCCGTGGTTTACCGAATTGAAGGTTTCTCCTATGCGCTCGTTGCCCACCACTACATAGGAGGCCGTGCCCATGCTGCCGGGAATGATGGCCGGCTGACCTATAGGACGGTAGCGGGCCGGGATTTCTTGGTGGCCGGCGGGCAGGGCCCTGGTGGCCCCTTTGCGGTGCACCAGCAGTTTCCGCCCTCCGTGCTCTTCGAACTTGGCAATGTTGTGGGCCACGTCATAAACGAGTTCCAAACCCATCTCTTCCAGAGGAAGCTTTAAGACCTCGACGAAGGCCTCCCGGACCAGGAAGGTGATGAGCTGGCGGTTGGCAAAGGCGAAGTTGGCCGCGCAGGCCATGGCGGCCAGGTACTCCCGGCCCTCGGCGGAGTCGATGGGTGCGGCCGCCAGCCCCTTGCTGGGCAGGCGCAGGCCGTATTTGGCGGCGGCCCGGGCCATCCGGTCCGAATAATCGGTGCAGATCTGGTGGCCGAAGCCCCGGCTGCCGGTATGAATCAGAACGGTCACCTTCCCCTCCTCAAGGCCCATGATGCTCGCCGCTTCGGGCCAAAAGACTCTTTCCACCTTGCCTATCTCGATAAAATGATTGCCGCCCCCAATGGTGGCCAGCTGGTCCGAACGCTCCCTGGCCTCGCGGCTCACGGCGTTTAAGCTTGCCCCTGGCAGAGCCCCGCCTGCCTCTATGGCCATTTCGTCTCCGGGCAAACCGTATCCCCGGCGGATGAAGTAGGCGGCACCCCCGCTGCACACGGCCTCCAGGTCGGCCTCCCGGAATTCGCGAAAGAGGCTGGCCTTGCCTACTCCCGCAGGCACGCGCTTATCTATAGCGGCCAGCAGCTTTTCCAGCTGCTTTTCACCCAAAGCGCCGACCTCCAGGCGGCTGCTTAAGAGGCGCACGCCGCAGTTGATGTCCATCCCTACCGCCCCGGCGGACACCACTCCGGATCTTGCGTCGGTAGCCATAACTCCACCAATGGGCAGCCCAAAGCCGGTGTGAATGTCCGGCATGCCGATCACCGGGGAAACCACCCCTGCGAGGGTGGCGGCATCGGCCAGCTGTTTGAGGGCTTCCGTTTCGTCGAACTGCTGCCGGAGCCTGGGGCTTAAGAAAACCAACACTTCCGCCCGCATATCTCCAGAGGGCCTCAGGCGGTAGCGGTTCTTGCCGCAGGGTTCCAGGTTTAGTGCCATAAAGAATTTACCCTCCCGAAACATTGCTGGAAATGGGTAGAATAGGGTACAATGGATAAAGCCAGAACGGTAAAGGAGCAGTCGTATGCCGGGAAAACTGCTTTTGGTCGACGGTAACAGTGTGGCCCACCGCGCTTTTCACGCCCTGCCGCTTTTAAGCAACAACGCAGGGGTGTTTACCAATGCCGTTTACGGCTTTGCTCTCATGCTGCAGAAGGCGCTGGAAGAAGCCGGGCCGGACTACGTGGCCGTGGCCTTTGACCACGGTAAAGTAACTTTCCGGACGGAGCTCCTGGCCACTTATAAGGGCCACCGGCCGGAAACGGCGGCGGAATTGCGGCCTCAATTTGCGCTGATTAAGAAACTCCTCCAGGCCTGGCGGATCGCCACCTATGAATGCGAAGGATTTGAAGCCGATGACCTTATCGGAACGCTGGCCTGCCAGGCGGAGAATAAAGGGTTGACCTGTCTAATTTTAACAGGAGACCGGGACGCCCTGCAACTTGTAAGTGAAAAAACGAAGGTTATGCTTATGCGCAGGGGGATCTCCCAGGTGGAGATTTACGACCTGCCTGCCGTCAGGGCGCAGTACGGACTGGAGCCCTCGCAGCTGATCGATGTGAAAGCCCTTATGGGGGACGCCTCCGACAACATCCCGGGTGTCCCGGGGATCGGAGAAAAAACTGCTTTGCAGCTGGTGCAGCAATTCGGCAATCTGGAGTCCGTCCTGGCCCGTACTGGTGAAATTAAGCGCCGGAGAATAGCGGAAAATTTGCAGGCTCACACCGAACAGGCCCGCCTGGCCAAAAGGCTGGCCACCATTGACTGCCATGCGCCGGTCGAGCTGGACCTGGAGTACTGCCGGCGGCGGAAACCGGACTACGACGCCCTGCTTGCCCTGTTTAAAGAGCTGCAATTTAACAGCCTCTTAAAAGGCGTGCTCAAGGAGATGGAGGAACTTAAGAAAGAAACCGTCCAGGTGGAAGTCAGGGGCCTTAACGCACCTCGCCCTCTGGTGCTGGAAGGGATCACCCAGCTACAGGGACTGGCGCGGGATTTGGCGGGCCGGGGTGAAGTGGCTGTAGAATTCCAATACACTTCTCCCAACTATATGGAGGCCGATCTGGCGGCTCTGGCCCTGGCCTGGGAAGGGAACACAGCCGTATTGCCCGGCGGGCTGCCCCGCCGGGCCGTGGCCGCGGCCCTGGAACCTTTAGCTGCGGGCGGGGGTGAACTGCTGTTTCACGATGCCAAGGCGGCTCTGGTATGGCTTGCCGAGTCCGGGGTGCGGGTGGCAGACCCGGCGGGCGACACTATGATAGCGGGGTATCTCCTAGACCCGACGGCCTCGCGTCACGACCTGGCCGGGCTTTGCCTGGAACACCTGGACATAGCCCTGGTGGAGAACCTGGAAGAACCTTTCTTAAGTGCGGCCAACCGCGCCTATGCGGTGTTGAGGCTCCACCGGGTGCTGGCGGAAAAAGTGCGCCTGGCCACTATGGAGGAGCTTTATAAAGAGGTGGAACTGCCCTTAAGCCGGGTTCTGGCCGACATGGAGAGGAGCGGGGTGGCGGTAGACCGGCTTACCCTGGAGGTTATGGGGAAAGAATTCGATAAGGCCTTGCAGGAGCTTACGGAAGACATTTACCGGTTGGCCGGAGAAGAGTTTAACATCAATTCACCGCGGCAGCTGGCCGCCATTCTCTTCGAAAAGCTGGGCCTGCCGCCGGTTAAAAAGACCAAGACCGGCTTTTCCACCGACGCGGAGGTGCTGGAGGAGCTGGCGTCCAAACACGAGATTGTCGCCCGCCTGGTGGAATACCGTCAGATTATGAAGCTTAAGTCCACCTATATCGACGGTCTGAAGCCCCTGATCAATCCGCGCACCGGGAGACTGCATACCAGCTTTAACCAGACAGTTACGGCCACGGGCCGCCTTTCCAGCAGCGAGCCAAATTTGCAGAATATACCCGTACGGCTGGAGCTGGGGCGCCGGCTGCGCAAGGCCTTTGTGCCCCGGGAGGCCGGGCGGGTGCTCCTGGCCGCGGATTATTCGCAGATTGAGCTGCGGATCATGGCCCACCTTTCCGGGGATGAAAAATTAAGGGAGGCTTTCCTTTTAGGGGAGGATATCCATGCCCGCACGGCCGCCGAGGTCTTCGGTGTTCCCCTGGAAGAAGTGACTCCTGAAATGCGGCGTACCGCCAAGGCGGTAAACTTTGGGATAATCTACGGTATCAGCGACTACGGCTTGTCGCGGGATTTGGGCATCAGCCGGCGAGAAGCCCACGAATACATTGAGCGCTATTTCCGGCGCTACCCGAAAGTTAAGGCTTATCTGGAGAAGGCGGTGAGGGGAGCGAGGGAGACAGGTTACGTAACCACTCTCCTGGGCCGGCGCAGGTATCTTCCCGACCTTTTCAGTCCCAATCATAATATACGCAGTTTTGGGGAGCGCACGGCCAGGAACACCCCCATCCAGGGCTCGGCTGCCGACATTATCAAGGTGGCCATGGTGGCTATTTTCCGCCGGCTCCAGGAAAGCACTCTTAAGACGCTAATGATCCTCCAGGTCCACGACGAGCTCATCTTCGATGTACCGGAAGAGGAACTGGAGCAGGTGGGCGCCCTGGTCAAAGAAGAGATGGAAAATGCGGTGCCCCTTGAGGTGCCGTTGAAGGTGGACCTTAAGTACGGGCCCAACTGGTACGACCTTAAACCCTTTCACCTCCCGTAAGATTCATTAAAAGGTGGACCTCCATGCCGGAACTGCCGGAAGTAGAGACTATTAAGCGAACTCTCCAACCGAAGCTCAAGGGGCGGGTAGTAGAGAGGGCCGAGGTCCTGCACCCGGCGGTGGTATGTGCCCCTTCCCCCGGGGAATTCTCTACCCTTTTGCCGGGGAAAAAGATTATGGATGTTGAGCGCCGGGGCAAATACTTGCTCTGGCAGGTAAACCGAGATTATGCCCTGGTGTGGCACTTAGGTATGACCGGCCGCCTCATCTGGTCGACCCCCGAAAGGCCACTGGAACTTCATACCCATATACTTTTGACCCTGGCCGGCGGTCAGCAGGTACGCTATGTGGATCCCCGGCGCTTCGGGCGGTGCTACCTGGGGCCCGTGCCCCAGGTACTCACCGAGGCAGGCCTGGACCGGCTCGGTATTGAACCTTTAAGCCGGGAATTCACGCCGGAGAGGCTGAAAGAGATCCTAGCCGGCCGCCGGCGGTCCGTGAAGGAGCTTCTCCTGGACCAGCATTCCATTGCCGGACTGGGCAACATATATACGGATGAGGCCCTGTTTGAAGCCGGGATTTATCCCCTGCGGCCTTCCTGCACCCTTACGGATGAAGAGATCGTGCGCCTGCACCGGGCCGTACGGAAGGTGCTGGAGGACGGCATCGGTCACGGCGGCACCAGCATACGGGATTATATGGACGTCAACGGGAAGAGGGGAAGTCACCAGGACCACCTGTCGGTTTACGGGAGAACAGGTAAACCCTGCCCCCGCTGCGGTGAGCCCATTGAGCGCATAATGATTGGCGGTCGTAGCAGCCATTTTTGCCGCCAGTGCCAGGTGTAGTATTATAGAGTGTAAAAAGGCACCCTTTTTTCCTCTCCGCGTATATTTACTTATAGATCGGAGGGAGAAGGGTGTCGTGGGGGATAGCACTTTTGCTGGCTTTTGCCGTAAGCCTGGACGGTCTAGGGATCGGCTTTTCCTACGGCCTGCGGCGGATTAAATTACCTTGGGTAAGCCTCATTTTAATAGCCCTCATTTCAACGGCCGTAAGTTTTGCTTCCCTTGCCGTGGGTAAGCTTTCAACCTTTGTTTTCAAACCCGTTCTTGCCCAGAGGTTAGGTGCTCTCTTGCTTTTGATCCTTGGTTTGGAGATGATACTGGAAGCTTATCTCCATGCTAAGGGGGAAAGGCTAAAGGAGAATCATGTCTTGATTAAGGTCCGGGTGCCCCGCCTGGGAGTGGCCATAGCTATCCTCCAGGAACCGCACCGGGCTGACCGCGACTGTTCCGGCAGCATAAGCCCTGGCGAAGCTTTGACCCTGGGCCTGGCCCTGGCCCTGGATGCTCTAGGTACAGGTGTTGGGGCAGGGGCAACAGGTTTTTCCTTTTGGCTTACTCCTTTGCTCATAGGTTTGGGCCAATTTCTCATGGTGGGGGCAGGGTTAGTGATAGGAAGGCGCCGGTCAGGAGGAGAATGGGAAAAAAGGGGACCCGTACTGCCGGGAGTTATTCTAATAGCCATTGGTCTCTGGCGAATGTAATGTTATGACGTGGAAGGTGTAGCAGGGTGATGGTCATAGGTTTGACAGGGGGCATTGCTTCAGGGAAGAGCACCGTCGCCGGCATCCTGGCCTCTCTGGGGGCTCGGGTAATAGATGCGGATAAGATAGCCCGGGAAATAGTAGAACCCGGAAAGCCTGCCTGGGAAGAGATAAAGTCTACTTTTGGATTCCAATATTTGGAGCCCGACGGTACTATTAACCGCCGAGCCCTGGGCAATCTCGTTTTCCGCGACCGGACGGCCCGGGAGAAGCTGAATGCTATTACCCATCCCCGGATTAAGGAGGAGATCGCCCGGCGCTTAGAGGCTTATCGAAAAGAGGAGCCGGGAGGGGTAGTGGTTATAGAGGCGGCGCTCTTGTTAGAGGCGGGTATGCAACAGGTGGTAGACGAAGTCTGGGTGGTAACCGCACCGGAAGAGGTGCGGTTAAAAAGACTTATGGAGCGGGACAACCTTTCCCGGGAAGAGGCCTGGCAGCGTCTAAAGGCGCAGTGGCCCGAAGAAGAGAGGCTAAAGTTCGCTTCGCAGGTCATAGACACGGGCAAGGATATGGCTGCGACCGTAGCCGACGTAAAGACTGTTTGGCAACAACTGCGGGAGCGGAACAAGATTCATGGTTAAGCGGCGCGGTTGGATTTTTATGCTGTTGTTGGCGGTGGTGGCTGCCGCTCTCGCTAAACCCACCGGCCGCCTGATTTATCCCTTTCCCTACCGCTCAAGCATATTGCATTATGCCCAGCAGAGCGGCCTGGACCCGCTGCTGGTGGTCGCCGTCGTACGCACGGAGAGCAAGTTTTATCCCTTGGCCGAATCCCTGACCGGAGCCAGGGGATTAATGCAGATTATGCCCGCAACGGCCCGGTGGGTGGCGGACCGCCTCAAGGTGGAATTCGACCTGGAGCGGCTGTTTGAGCCGGATTATAATCTGCGGCTGGGGACCTGGTATCTGGCCTACCTGGTGAGGGAATTCCAGGGCAGCCTGCCGGCGGCCCTGGCTGCATACAACGGTGGCAAGCAAAACGTGGAGGCGTGGCTGGACCAGGGGGTGTGGGACGGCAGCAGCGCGGCGGTGGACAAAATCCCTTTCCCAGAGACGCGGGAATTCGTCCGCCAGGTGCTGCACGACTACCGGGTTTACCGCTTCCTTTATCCGGAGCTGCGCCGGTAAAATCTTTGGGCCTTGGGAAGGCCCTTGAGAGGTATTTGACAGCGGAGGGAGAATAATAAAGAAGGGAGCGTGATTTACTTTGGCCCGGGAACTGACCTCCTTAGAACAGGTTCGCCAATTATCCGTGACGGCGGACAGGACTTTTTTCTCGGCCCAACATGACGAAATCATCAGCGGGGCCACCACCGACATTTACTTTGTGCGCACTTATGAAATCCTTAAGGATTTAGGGCTTTTACATACAGAGGTGACGGCTGAAATTTTTCCCCGGCGGCCGGGCATTATGGCCGGTATTCCGGAAGTGCTCAATCTTTTAAGGGGAAAGAAGGTCGAAATCTGGGCCCTACCGGAAGGAACCCCTTTTGAGGCTAAGGAAGTGGTCATGCGCATCCACGGCCCTTACGGTGAGTTCGGGCTGTTTGAAACTACCATCCTGGGGATTCTGGCCAGCTCCAGCGGCTGGGCCACGGCAGCCAGGGAGATTAAGGAGGCGGCAGGGGATAAGCCCTTCATCTGCTTTGGGGCGAGGCATGTTCACCCGGCGGTCGCTCCGGTCATGGAAAGGGCGGCCCTCATCGGCGGCGCGGCGGGAGCGAGCTGCATCCTGGCGGCCAAGATAGCCGGTATCGACCCTCAGGGGACGGTGCCCCACGCCCTCTTCCTCATCATCGGGGACACCGTGGAAGGCGCCCTGGCCTACCACCGCCTCATGCCCCCGGAGGCCAAAAGAACGATCCTGGTGGACACCTTTAAAGACGAGGCCGAAGAGGCTCTGCGGGTGGCCGGAGCTTTGGGAGAGGCCCTGGATGGGGTGCGCCTGGATACTCCCAGCGAGCGGGGCGGTGTAACCCCCGAACTGGTGAGGGAAGTCCGGGCCAGACTGGATGGGGCGGGTTTCCGCCACGTGCGCATCCTGGTTTCCGGCGGGTTAACCCCGGAAAAAGTGCGCGTGCTGGCCGAAGCCGGCGCCGACGCCTTCGGGGTAGGGAGCTATATCTCGGGTGCTCCTCCCATCGATATGACCATGGATCTAAAAGAAGTGGCCGGCAGGCCGGTGGCCAAGCGGGGCCGCCTGCCCGGCATTATTCCTAATCCTAAGTTGCAGCGTCTTTATCCTTGACATCGCTGACGGCTTTGCTTATAATGAAACCAGAAGTAAAAAGCGTGTCGGAGTGGCGGAACTGGCAGACGCGTACGTTTGAGGGGCGTATGGGTAATCCCGTGCGGGTTCAAGTCCCGCCTCCGACACCATCCTTAGGCACACAAAGTTGTAGAGTGACCTCTGCCCGGTCGGGATAGAGGTCAACTTGTTTTACGTAGGCTTCCACTGTTTTTCCCCAGCGTACTCATCTACATGTGCCAAGTGTACAGGTGAACCGACTATCGGATAATAGGTGTATTTCCTCCCCACCCGTGGCCTAGAGGAGCGGACCCAGGCGCTTCCTCCGGAACATAAAAAAACCTGCTCGAGAGGAGCAGGTTGAACCGCTGTAACGGCAGCGACACCGGGAGAACGCTCATCCCCCGGAAAGGAGTGGCAGCAGCATGATCTGCGCCCCGTCAGTAACCGGTGTCGTTTGAAGAAGGTCATGGGAAATTACCTTTCCGTCTACCACAACTAGGGTCCCGGCATCGAGAGATTCGCCGGTGGTACGCAAAACGTCGGCCACAGTCATGCCGTTCTTAAAATCTATCTCTTTTCCGTTCACAGTAATCATTAGAAGTCGAAAAGCACCTCCAGTTCATAATCGTTGATGTCGAATTGAGAACCCGTGGCGACAGAGCGCTCGTGGTAGAAGAAGTCAGGAAGTCTATCGTCCGCACTTGTCATCCCGGCCATCTTATTAAACGCCCTTTCGGTCAGTAGTGTCTTAACTCCCAGGGTTGTTACCCGAGAGACATCTGCTTCACCGCCGTACAGGGCTGCCATGAGTTCTGCCAGGAGGGGCAATCCTGCAACCGCATGGGCAAAGGCGAAAATACACATCATGCTGTCGGCAAAGGCCATAGCCACTTGCAGCTTGTTGGAGACATAGGCCTGGGCTGCCCGGCCGCAGTCGTCGAAGGCACGCCCCATCGTCAGACCGGCGGTATGGTCTGCCCCCATGGGGCTTGTAGCATAAGTGATGCCCGTACCCTTCGTATTGCGCGGGTCATATGCGGGCATTGCCTGGTGCTTGACTACTGGGATGCGTTTGCACCCCAGGCTCTTGCCTACTGCTTCGCAGCCGCTGCCCAGGAGCCGGCCGAACTCTGTCCCTTCTACCATTTCCTGCAACAACGCGAGAACGGCCTCCTTATCCCCCCATTTTATTTTGCCGGCCTCCATACACATAGCAACTGCGTTGGCGGTTTCTATAGTGTCTACCCCAAGGTCATCGCAGATCCGGTCCATGCGCGCAATGGCATCCAGATCGGCAATATGCAGGTTCGGACCGAAAAGCGCTATGGTTTCATACTCGAAGGCTGAAGTGAGATAACTGCCATCCCTGTCGTTGTATATATTGGAACACTGCACCAAACAGCCGGGCTGGCAGGGACGTTTATTCCGGCCGCCCCGGGAGGCCAGGTTGCTCATAAAGGTGTTGGCACC
This sequence comes from Moorellaceae bacterium AZ2, assembly GCA_051024685.1. GTDB lineage: Bacteria > Bacillota > DSM-521 > Neomoorellales > Neomoorellaceae > UBA12545. The sequence goes on from JAZHPA010000002.1 coordinate 32,759, forward strand.
GACCTCTTTATACTCCCGGAAGAGCCTGCCCGAAAAGTTGTCAACAGGTAGTATACCGTTGGCACCTGTTACCTCGATAGTAGCAATAGTACCGATGTTGTGGAAGGGGTCGTTTTTGGCGCCCTCGGCAATCATTTTGTTCAGTTTCCGGCATGCCTCGTTGAACCTGGCCTCGTCGGCATATTCAACCCTATACTTTTCCTCAGGCTTCTCAATTACGATTGCCTTGAGGCGTTTGCTCCCCATTAACGCGCCCAGGCCGCCGCGCGCCGCCGCCCGGCTGGGATGCCCCGTTTGGAATTCGGAAACCTGAACGGAAGCGGATTTGTAGAGGCGTTCCCCGGCACTGCCTATGGATACCGTGGCGATACTGCTGCCGAATCTTTCACGCATTTTTTCGACAAACTCGTAATTGTTTAGCCCTTTATAGCTTCCGGCATCCAGGAGCGCAGTTTCCCCCTTAGCATTAATGTGCAAAATCCACAGGCCATCTTTGGCAGGGATGTCTTTTACCACGATCATCTTGATGCCATGATCCGCCAGGAGGCTCGCAGCATAGCCGCCCACGTTGCTCTCTTTAATGCCACCGGTTAGAGGACTTTTTCCCCCGACGGACATCCTGTGGGCTGTAGTTAATTGCGTTCCAGCAAATAGTGTTGTGCAGAAAATAAGATGATTTTGGCTTCCTAAAGGATCGCACTGGGGGGGAACGTTTTTGATCAGATATTGCGCAATTAGTGCCCTTCCTCCCAGTTCCCGGTACTCTTCATCAAGGGGCTCTTTCTCTACTGTAAGGTTTTTCATGTTTACAACCAGTTTAGACCACATTGTCTTGACCTCCTCTGCTTTGAGATAACCAAGCGAATTCTTCAAGCGTTGTATGCCGACCGCAGCATATCGGCAACCTTTGTCGCAGTGATACGGTAGGGTACCAGGGCAAAACCGGTGTCCGCGACAACCATCGGCGCTACTTGCAACACATCCTCAAGAGGAATGCCGAGCTCCTGCAAATTGGGGATTTCCACCGATTTAATGAGGGCACGTAGGGCATCGCGGGCAATGGCTCCGATTTCCTCCGGGGCGGCATCCTCTTTGACCTCCACTCCCAGGCACTCGCAGATCATCCGCACCTTCTTGTATTCCGTTTTTGAGGCATACTCTATTACCTCGGGGAGGGCTACCCCGCAGGCAATACCATGGGGAATGTGAAAACGTGCGCCGAGGGTGTGGGCTATAGAATGACCAAGGTGGACCAGGGCATTGGTGAACGCCATCCCGGCGTACATAGAAGCAAGCAGCATATTCTCTCTGGCTTCGAGGTTGGAACCATCATGGTAAGCTATTGGAAGCCATTTAGCGATCAACCTGATGGCTTCCCGTGCCAGGGCATCGGAAAGGGGATTGGCCTGTCCGCCGGTCATGGATTCCACTGCATGAGCCAGGGCATCTACCCCGGTCGCCGCAGTCATCTTCGGAGGCAAGCCCAGGGTGAGATCTGGATCTAATATGGCCAGAGAACCCACACAAACCGGGCTGACTACACTGTCCTTTTTCCCCAGGGACGTGCAGGAGATAACACACATATTAGTAACCTCACTGCCTGTACCGCTGGTAGTAGGAATAAAAACCATCGGTACGCCTGGCTTCAGGTTCTTTTGAACGCCGAAATACTTCATGATGGGAGGTTCGTTGTTAATCAGAATATTGATTCCTTTGGCGGTGTCGATGGAACTTCCGCCTCCCACGGCTACAATGCCGTCGATCTGTTCTTGGCGTGCTATTTGGGCGGCTTGTTCCACCATTGTATCGGGGGGGTCGGGAAGCACGCCGTCAAAGCAGACGGTTTCAACCCCGGCATTTTGAATGTTCTCTACAATAGTGCCGGCAATACCTGCATCCTTAATCCCCTTATCGTAGACTACAAGGACCTTTCGGCACCCCAATTCGCGGACTTTCAGGCCGGTACGCAGGGATGAACCGCTACCCATAATGACGGGAACAAAGATATTAAACGAGGTGATCATTTATCCTGCCTCCCCTTTCCAGAATTCAAAAATCACAGGCAGTAACATATATTTATCCATAAGATAGAATATCATAGCGTTTTCCTGTCGGAATATATTCATACTTAACAAAAATGAGCTGGTCCATTCATACAAGTTGCCCAATGAAATTGCATGCCCCACGCGGTAAATGGTATACTTATTTCGGTAACACTCCCCTGATAGCGGTTCGGGCAGAGAAAGGAAAATCCTGCAAATCCTGTTTAACCGGTTTTCAAGCTGACGGGAAGGGTTAGAGATGCGTTATCGTGAACTGATAGAGAAACTGCAGGAGAGATACGAAATACAGCCCCTGGTGGAGGGGGATTCCCCGTCCATTATGGATATTCGCCTACTAGAAGGGAAGGAACAACAGTGGAATGAATATGTACTGTATGTGGGGAGTTGTGCAGGGTTGAAGAATCCGCCGGATCGCCCGATTATGTTGCTTTCCGTGGGTGACCCGCCCCCCCTGCCTGAGGGAAGTAGTTGTGCCCGCATCAAGTTTGACGATATGTGCAGTTTGTTCAATGCGGCGAAGGACTTGATTTGTAGGGACCTACGTGAAGAGGCCGTCTTCTTTGACCTGGCGCAAATGGCCGCCGACGAAAAGAATGTGCAATACATCATTAACGCTGCAGCCGCCTTGCTCGGAAATGCCCTAATTCTTGTGGATGCTGGCCAGAAGGTGCTCGCATATTCGACAAACTATGAAATTGTAGATCCACTCTGGGTGCAAAACGTCGCGAGGGGGTACTGTTCCTTTGAGTTCGTGCAGATAGTGCGCTCCAGCAGGGATATGAAGCAATGGAGCAAACACGGAAATGAAACGCAGTTTATAACATTGCCCGGAGATCGGCAGCCGAAACTGGTAGCGCGAGTTACTCACAAAAATCATGTCATAGGCGCACTGGTCATGATCGTACACCACAAGCCGGTAGGGAACCTTCACCTCCGCCTGCTTCCCCTGATCGGAAAATTACTTTTTGCCGTCTTAAATCGGGATTCTTCATTCGAACAGTCATACCATTCTCCCTACGGTGCTATCCTATATAACCTGTTGGACGACGAGGAAATTTCCGACACCCTAGAATATATTAACTCCACCGGGCTCCGGTTTCCACCGGAAATGCGCGTGGTAGTGGCCCGCTTCGTTCACATTCCTGAAAACCGCTATCTCAAGCACACTTTTAGCATGCAACTAGAGCGCATCTTTCCTGAAGGGCATTCCGTAGTTTACAAAAGCTATATAGGGATTCTGGTCCCCTCGGTTTCCGATACGCAAAGAGAAGAGCTTATCATGCTGGCCAAGAACGAAAATGTAGATATAGGCATAAGCTGGCCTTTTTCAGATATTGTAGAATTCAAAAGACATTTTAATCAGGCAGTGTCGGCCATAAAGCTGGCGCATCTCTTTGGACTAACCAACCAGGTCCTTGACTACAGTGATTTTCACTACTATGACCTGCTGAGCAACTACGCCGGAAGGATACCGCTGGAACATTTCTGCCATCCGGCCTTACGGGTGCTCCGCGAGTACGACAAGGCCAACAATACGGACCTATATACCACTTTACGCGCCTATCTGGAGTGCAACTTAAACCAGTGTGCCGCCGCGAAAGCGCTGTTCATACACAGAAATTCTCTGATTTACAGAATTAAACGGATCAAGCAGGTCACAGGGCTAGACCTGAATGATCATAAGGTCGTCCGTTCTCTTATTGACTCATTCAGGATTGACACCTTTCTTAATTCCACAACAAAAATCCCCCTTCAGGGCAGCAGGAAGACCTTCTAACTGTACAAAAAATGTACAAGAATTGCTCCTATGATTCAATCTCTGGGCATGCGGGTGCAGGCCCCTGATTGCTGTGGCTACACGTTTTCCTCTATGGCGGTCGGTGTACTCTAAATGCCGCATCCACCGGCCAGGGGAAGACTAAGTTGCACAAATATTTCTGCCCCCCGCCAAATATATATGAAGGCAGGAGCCATTAAAGGGCGGGAGGGGCGCCGGTGTTGGTTTTCCGGTTCCGGGCAGGTTTCATAGCCCTGGCGGGTTGTGGCTTGCTCCTGGTCGTGTTGACTACCTTGGCATTGGTGTGGAATAAGTCCCGTGTGGGCCGCATTTTAAACACGGCGGCCGCAAAGCAGGTCGAGGGTGAGACAACTTTTAGGGACATAACGGTTGTCCGCCGGGAATTGGAAAATATCTTCAAGTTCAGAGTCCAGGCTTTAGTGGCGGGCGATACCGGCGGCCTGGAGGAGTTCTACGATACTTCAGAGACTACCGGAAGATGGGCTTTAAACCACGAAATCGGTCGCAGCCGTTACGTCCGGGAATGGATGGTCAAGCGCGGCCAGGAATGGGTGGGGAATCTCCTGCACCTAAACATAGTAGACGCCGGCTTTAAAGACGAGCAGCATGCCTGGGCTTCGGTGTCCCACCATCTCATCCTCCAGTACCGGCCGCGAAACGTTAGCCAGGCCCCGGCAGGCCAGATGGGCTTGCGGACTATTCACTGGGTGGAACTGGTTAAGAAAGACGACCGGTGGTTGATCCAGAAGGACTGGTACTGGGACCCCTTCGAGAATGACACCCTTACCCCAGACATTGCTCCCCATCCCATGGAGAGAGCCGAGATAGCCCATCCGCCGGACCCGGTCCCCCAGGATAGGAGTCGGGGGCAGTATAACCGGGAGGCCGCCGTACACTACGCGGAACGCTACAGCGGCGTGCGGATGGGTCCCGGCGACGGACGCTATAACCCGGCCTACAAAGATTTCACCTATGAGGGGGGCGACTGCGCCAACTTCGTCTCCCAAGTCTTGACGGATAAGAAGGCCGGGGGCCTCCCGACCGATTGGAACTGGTTCTACAGCCGAGGAGAAGGAACGGCGGCCTGGGTTCAAGCAGAGGCCCTGGTTTACCACTTAATCGATGCTGGGCTGGCCACGCTGATTAAGCGCGGCGATCTTCAAGAAGTATGGGAAGCCGTCGATCTCTTGGAGCCCGGCGACGTCATCGGCTATGAAGAGGATGGGGAGATCGTCCACGTGTCGGTAGTGGTCGGTCGAAATCCCCAGGGGTATGTGGTGGTAAACAGCCACACGGCGGATCGGTATCACGTTCCCTGGGATATGGGGTGGGAGGGAAGGCACCGGTACTGGCTGCTTCATATTATTTTCTAGCGCCCCGTACATCCAAATATTGCCTTGACTTTTATTCCCTTAAGGGGAACAATACTTATAGGTGCCAAAAAATTGCGGGAGGGTCAGCCTATGGATTTGTATGAAGCTATACGTAAGCGACGGAGCATAAGGAAATATAAGCCGGACATGGTGCCCCGGGAAACAATAGCCCGCCTTTTAGAGCAGGCCATGTGGGCACCTTCGGGCCTAAACTGGCAGCAGTGGGAGTTCATGGTGGTCACGGGTCCCAAAAAGGAGGAGCTTGCCGCGAGTTACGGTAGGATTACGGAATTCGGCTTTCCCCCGGCCGGTCAGCGTACTCCGGCCCAGGAGAGTTTTATCCAGTGGGCCAAGACCTTGGGCGGCGCCCCGGTGGCCATTGTAGCCTTGACCCCGGCATACGGCGACCCGGCCGTCAGGAAGATGAACCTGGAAAGCGTGTCGGCAGCCTTTGCCTACCTGCTGTTAGCCGCTACGGCCGAAGGCCTCGGCACCTGCTGGATGACGGGGCCTTTACGCAATGAAAAGGAAATCCGGCGCATTCTAGAAATTCCTGATGATAAAGAAATTGTAGCCATGACTCCTCTTGGCTACCCGGACGAGGAACCGGCCCCCCCACCGCGGAAGGACCAGCAAGAGAAAATTCAGTGGCTCGGCTTTTAGGGTCCCGCACCATAACGGCACATAACCCCCTTGAAGGCGGGGAATAATGGTAAGAGAGAGCCTGCGCAGAAAGGGGGTAGTGTGCTTCCATGGTCGAAGTGGCGGAGATGAGCTGGCAGAAGTGGAAGGATACTCTGGCAGCAGCCATAAATGTGGGTAGTATGATGGGTATAAACGAGGACACTATGGGCAACATCGCCTACCGGATAGGAAACTTTCTGGCCGAGAAGGTGGACCCTGCTAACCGGGAGCAAAGGGTGCTGAAGGAATTATGGGATGCGGCCAGCGACGACCAGAGGCGCGTTCTTGCCGAGATCATTACGCAAATGGTCAGCGACGGACGGCGGCAGGATAAGCTTATGTAAAGGGGAGAGGGGAGCTTTTGGTGTGGGCTCCCCTCTCCATGTACCTGTCGTTACACCTCTTTGATGGCCTCGCTGGGGCAGGATTCAATGGCTTCCCGAGCACAATCCTCGGCGTCTTCGGGCACCTCATTGACGATGACATGGGAAAGTCCCTCATCATTCCAGTCAAAAACTGCGGGGCAGAGGTCGATACAGGCTCCGCAAGCAATGCAAAGGTCTTGGTCAACATAAACTTTCATACTCTCCGTACCTCCCACCATTATAGTTTCCAAAGCATTAGCTATTCTGTACGGCTCCCAAGCTTTTCATACTTCTATACTCTTCTACACTCATCTAAACTCATCTAATGAGTTGCCTCCTTGGTGCGGGGGGTCTTTACCCACACCTGTGGCTGACGGTTTAGTAATTTCATGACGGACGCCGCACTATAGGGAAGCGGCAAGAAAAAGCTCGCGACGGGCAGGGCTATAAGCTGTAAAGCCCCCAGGATTTGCTCGTACCACGGAACCGGCGTCATAAGCCGCCGGAAGTGGAAAAAGGTATAAAAGGTAAAGGCATAATAAACCAGAAAAAGATAATGCAACACTTTGCGCATCGCGAGGGGAAGCACCGAAGGGTCCAGGTAGCCGTGCAGTGCCAGGAATAAGAAAGTGAGGGGAATTAGCACGGCGCTCTGGTAAAGGGTCCATTCTCCCTGACCTTTCCAGAAGAGATTATAGAGCAAGGGCCCCCGCTTTTCCCAGTCGTACTGGTAGGCCCAGCGGAACTTATCGCACACCTGAAGGTGGCCGCTTCCCCACCGCAGGCGCTGGCGGAAAAAGGCGTGGAACGTGGCCGGTGTCTGTTCGGTACTGTAGAAAGGGAAATACTCGGCCCATACCCCGGTTTCCAGGTAAGCCCGCACTCCCAGCTCTAGGTCTTCGGTCAAGGCCCGATGGTCGTAGCCCCCAATGCGTTCCAAGAGCCGACGGCCTACAAAAAGATTGGTCCCTCCGACGAAAGGAAGGCGTTTCATTAAGATAGGCATGTACCACTTATGGGAGATAGCCTGATAGAGGGCCGCCACCTTGGTTATAAAGCCCAGCTGAAAGAAGTTGCGCACCTGGAAGACCGGTCCCTGCCAGATCCTCTCCCTGGGGTCCTGCAGGTAAGACCAGGCTATGTAGAGGAGCACCTTTTCTTCCGGGTGGCTTTCAGCGTCGTAGAAACCGCAGATCACCGTCCGCTCATCCACCGCGGACAGCCCGTAGTTCAGGGCCCGGCCTTTGGTGGAAGGAACGGTTCGTCCCACGCAAAATCCGCGGTAACGCCCATCGAAATCGTAGGGTACCGTACAGTGTTTCAGGCGGGGCACGTCGGTGCGAACAGCAAATTCCCTGATTTTATATTCAACCACGTCCTGGGTAGTGAGTTCACTGCTACCTGTCTCCTGCCGGGCGAGCAGTTCTTTTTCGTCGGTAATGACGATAATCTCGTAGCGGTCTTTAGGATATTCTAAAGAGGCCAGGTGCTCAATGGTGTTGGCGATCACATCGGCCTCGTTGCGGGCCGGGACCAGGATGGAAATGAAGGGCACCTCCAACCCCTTTTCCGTGGCCAGGGCTTCCACCTTGCCGATGCTAAGCTGAGGCCTTTTGTTCCAGAAGTGCGCGTTCGCATACCGTCGCCAAAAAAAGTACCTCACGAATAAGACGAAGAACAGCAGATAGAATCCAACGGCGGTTAAGTAAAGGATCTGCGCCCATTCTAGCCCAGTTTCCCAATCCATTTTTCTCCCCCATTTTTTGGGTATTATTCAACCCCTATAAATTATAACACCCGCCGGGCTTATTACCAATTCCTCAATTTTTCTCCTGGGCCAGTTTTCCCTTTCTGCGTCGATTGTATCCCTCTCTGACCCGGCAATCTCTGAGTTCCTCAGTATCTTGTTTCGTGAGGCTCTTGTGCTATGCAAAGGGAAAAAAGGAGATAATTCTGGGCCGCATCGGCCGGTCCGACCGGAAAAGAAAGAAAGAGACTAGGTTAAATATTGACAAGGCATGCCATTATATCTATACTGTGTTTATAAATACTATGGCTTTGCCCCAAAACAGGTGGTAAATAGCGAAATGAAGGTGTGCGGTCCGAAGATAAGGCAGTTGCGGGAAGAAAGAGGTTACTCTCTCCAGGACCTGGCGCGGAAGGCCGAGCTATCTGTGTCTTACCTGAGTGAAATCGAACGGGGGAGTAAGAAGCCTTCCCTTAAAACCCTGGAGCGGATAGCAGGGGCTTTAAACGTCCCCCGGGAGCAGCTGGTGGAGGCCGACCACCCCCGGGGTCTGGATTTAGGCCAGCGGCTGCGCCTGCTGAGGGAAAAGGCAGGGCTTTCCTTGACTCAATTTGCTTCTCAGGTGAACATATCCCCTTCCTACCTGAGCGAAATTGAGCGCGGCAACGTGTACCCTGCGGTAGACACCATTAAAAAGCTTGCCGAAGGGTTAAAGGTACCTTTGAGCGTTCTCTGGGGTCAGGGGGAAACCCTGGGCCAAAAGCTGCGGCTGGCCAGGGAAGAACAGGGGTTGACCCAGGCTGAACTGGCCAAAGCCGCGGGAGTTTCGGCCGGCCTGGTGGGGCAGATAGAGCAGGGGAAAGTCCAGCCTTCCCTCAAGACCCTGGAAAAGTTGGGTGCCGTCCTGGGGATCTCGCCCTGTTATTTTATTGCCGACGATACCGGAGTGGAAGAAATTCTACACCAGATGAGCGCCGAGGTGCGCTGTCTGCTCATGGACCCCAAGGTGCAGTCCATTTTGCGTATGGTTTGCAATTGTACGGAAAAAGAGCTGCGGTTTATTCTCAACTTCATTCAACTCTACAAGCGAAGCCACTAGAGCCCTAGAGCTTCAGCTCCTTGATGATCTGGTCCAATGTTTCAGCCGAATGCTGAAGGGCCAGCCGTTCTCCGGGGGCCAGGGGCAAGGGAAGAACACTCAGGCGCCCCTCCCGGCCTATTATGCAGGGAAGGCTTAGGGCTATTTCCTCCTTAAGGTCGTAGAGATCGCGGATGACGCTGGAAACGGTGAGGACCCGCTTCTCGTTGCGCAGGATGGCCTCGGTTATGTGGGTTAACGCCAGGGCCACGCCGTAGGAAGTATATCCTTTCCGCTGGATAATTTCGTAGGCAGCTTCACGCACCTGGTGGCTGATCTCTACCTTGAAGAGGTCGCGGTCCTTTGTGGGTTCGGGCAGGGGAAATTCATCCAGCCCTATCCCGGCAATATTGGTGAGGCTGAAGAGCAGAACTTCCGTATCCCCGTGTTCGCCAATAACGTAGCCGTGGATGTTGCGCGGGTCGATCCCTAACTTAAGGCTCAAGAGGTGGCGGAAGCGGGCGCTGTCCAGCACCGTTCCGGACCCGAGCACGCGGGAGGGCGGAAGGCCGGAAACTTTCCAGGCTACGTAGGTTAAGATATCTACCGGATTAGTGACCATGAGGATGATGGCCCGGGGACAGTACTGTACGATTTCCGGCAGGGTTTCCCGGACTATGCGGGCGTTGCGGTGGACTAAATCCAAGCGGGTTTCCCCTGGCCGCTGGTTGGCACCGGCAGCAAAGATGATAACCTGGGAACCGGCACAATCCCTTAACTCACCGGCTCGAATTTTTACCGGACGAATGAGGGTGGCCGCATGGGATAGGTCAATGGCCTCTCCTTCGGCTTTGGCTTTGTTAACGTCCACCAGCACTATTTCCCCGACAACACCGCTGAAGATCAGAGCAAAGGCGGTACTGGTTCCGACAAAGCCGGTGCCAATAACGGCTACCTTAGCCGTACCCTGTTCGAGCATGCCCTCACCCCTGCTAGCATGTGAAATGTGGTCTAAGTCTTATTCTAACTTTTTTAGGGCAGGCTATACCGGAAATGAATTTGAACCAGCTAGAAACTTTTGTGATTACCGTAGAAAAAGGGACGCTTTCTGCTGCCGCCGAAGAGCTGCACCTCACCCAGCCGGCGGTCAGCAAACAGTTGAAAGCCCTGGAAGAAGCCTTCGGACTGCGGCTCCTGGAACGTTCGGGCCGCGAGGTAAAGTTGACCGAGGGGGGGCGCATTTTTTATCGCCGGGCCCGCGAGGTCTTGCGTTTACTTGAGCAGTTGCGGCGGGAACTGGCCCAAGTGAGCAAACTGGTGAGGGGGGAGCTGCTGCTGGGGGCCAGCACCATACCGGGGCAGTATGTGCTGCCCCGCTTGATAGGTCATTTTAAAGCGCAATACCCCGGGGTGGAGGTAAAGTTGACCATTGGGGGTTCTGAGGATATTCTTCACCGCCTAGGGGAGGGGGAAATTGAGATAGGGGTGGTGGGAGCCGAGGAGCGGAGGAAGGGTTTTCTTTACCAGCGCCTGGTTAGGGACGAGTTGATTTTGATCCTGCCCCCCGACCATCCCTGGGCCGGCAGGCCTGCCCTGAAAGCAACTGAGCTCGTCGACGCGGATTGGGTGTGCCGGGAGGAAGGTTCGGGTACGCGGAGGGTGGTGGAGGACCGGCTTCGGGCTGCCGGCGTTGTTTTGCCAGCGGCCAGAATTGTTATGGAGCTGGGGAGCACAGAGGCCGTCGTGAACGCCGTGGAAGCGGGCCTAGGGGTTTCCATGGTGAGCCGCTGGGCCGCGGAAAAGTCCTTGAAGCTGGGCCGGTTGGCTACGGTGCCTGTGGAAGGGGTTAATTTGGAGCGCGATCTTTTCCTGGTGCACCGCGCCCGGGAGCTGAGTCCCGCAGCCTCGGCCTTTATGGAATTTGTACGGGGTTGGAGCTCGGCGTAAGTCCTCTGCGCGAGGGAAACCATGGATGAGCAAAAGTCGGGCTGGCCTGGGGTGCTAACAGGGACGCGCAACCTCACTATAAAAAAGAGGGGAGGCTTTAGAGAAAGATGCGCATCTTTGAATTACACAGGCGTCACCAGGGGAAGGAAGGCGATACGGCCCTCATCTGGCAGGGCCAGACCATTACTTACCGGGAAATCGACCGCCAAATTAACAGTTATACCGGCTATCTACAGTCCCTGGGCTTGGCCCCGGGCGAAAGGGTGGCTCTGTGCGCCCCCAATTCTCCCCAATTCGTTTACAGCTATCTGGGAACCACCCAGGCGGGGGCGGTGGTCGTCCCTCTAAATTTAATGCTAACTCTAGAGGAAATCGGCTACATTCTTCGCGACTCCGGGGCCAGTACTTTAATACTGCACCCGGCCATTCTAGAACGCCTGCAGGGTCGGGAGCTTCCCTCTCCGCAAGACTTAGGAATTAAGCGCTTGATCATTCTGAATGAGGAGACTTGCCGGGCCATTGCCGCCGCCCCGGATCCCGTAGCCGTACCTGTTCGCAGCAGCGAGGTGTGCACCTACCTTTATACCTCGGGTACTACCGGACGGCCCAAAGGGGCCATGCTTACCCATGACAATTTGGTGGCCAACGTCCTGGCCCTGGAAGAAGTATCGCATTTTGGCCCCGAACACAACTTCCTGTGTGTTTTACCCATGTTTCACAGCTTCTCCTGGACGGTAAACGTATTGCTGCCCCTCTACCTGGGCGCCCGCGTGACCATCAAGGGGGCCTTCCAGCCCAAGGATATCTGGCGCACGCTGGTAGAAGAAGACATTACCATCTTTTGCGGCGTGCCGGCTATGTTCACCGTATTGTGGCGCATGGGTGAAAAGGGGAAGTTTAAAGCTTTAAGATATGGTATTTCCGGTGGCGCTCCTCTGCCGGCCGAGGTCCAGCGGGGCTTTGAAGAAAAATTTGGCTGTCCTTTGGTAGAAGGCTACGGTCTTTCCGAGGCTTCACCGGTGGTTGCTTTAAACCCCTTGTACGGACTGCGTAAACCGGGTTCCATAGGCCTGCCTCTGCCGGGAGTAGAAGTAAAGGTGGTGGATGACAACGACAACGAGGTGTTGCGGGGAGAGGTGGGCGAGCTGGTGGTGCGCGGGGCCAACGTCATGCAGGGCTATCATAATCTCCCCGAAGAAACGGCCGGCACCTTACGGGGCGGCTGGCTACATACAGGGGACCTCGCGCGGCAGGATGAAGACGGCTACTTATATTTGGTGGACCGCAAAAAAGACGTTATAATTCTAAGCGGATTTAACGTGTATCCCCGGGAAATAGAAGATGTGCTCCTCACCCATCCCGGCGTGCAGGACGCGGCCGTCATCGGGGTGGGGGATCCTTTGAAGGGAGAGACCATTAAGGCCTTTGTCGTCCTGCGTGAAGGGGCGGAAGTCAGGCCCCAGCAGCTCCAGGAGTTCCTGAAGGAGCGGCTGGCTGCTTATAAAATACCGCGTCAGTGGGAATTTGTGGAGGAGCTGCCCAAGAACGCTACTGGGAAGGTCCTTAAGAAGCTGCTCAAAGCTAAAGAAAAGGCAGGGAAGGATTGAGCCGGTGAAAGCTGGAGGTATTGCCCTGGCAGGTGGGAAAAGTTCGCGCATGGGTACCAATAAGGCCTTGCTGCCCGTTGGCCGGGATACCATGCTGGGGACGGTTGTCTCTGTTCTGAAGTCCCTTTTTCCGGAAACCCTGGTGGTAACTAATGAACCGGAATTATACCTGGAGTTAGGGGTGAAACTTGTAGGGGACATCTTTCCGGCCATGGGGCCTCTGGGGGGAATCCATGCCGGCTTGGTGGCTTCGCCATTCTGGTATAACTTTGTGGTGGCCTGCGATATGCCTTTTCTGGAGCCCCGGCTCATAGCTTTTATGCTGGAGCAGGCCGAGGGCTACGATGTAGTCGTTCCCCGGCTGGACGGTTACCTCCAGCCCTTGCATGCTGTCTATTCCAAGGGATGCTTACCGGCCATCGAGGACTGCTTGGGGAAGGGCGTTACCAAGATTATTGCCTTTTATCCGGCGGTGCGGGTTCGCTATATTGAAGCAGAAATTTTACGCCGCTACGGGGAACCAGAGAGGATTTTCTTTAATATCAATACTCCGGCGGATTTAGAGTTGGCCCGCAACCGGGCTCGGGAGGGGACGAGATGATGGAACTGCTCCCTTGGGAGGAAGGGCTGGCCATCCTGTTGAGGGAGGTGGGCCCCCTCACACCCCAGAAGGTGCCTCTGCCGCAAGCCGCCGGACGGGTTCTGGCCCAGGAGATTGTGGCCGAGGCTCCTTTTCCCCCTTTTGCCCGGTCCCTGGTGGATGGCTATGCTCTGGGCGCGGCGGCTTCCGGGTACCGATTGATGGGAGAGGTACCGGCAGGAAGCCGTTATCATGGCAGCCTGGCGGCGGGGGAGGCAGTGCGTATTTTTACCGGCGCCCCGCTGCCCCCGGGAACTGCGGCCGTGCTGCCCCAGGAAGTGGTGGAGCTCCGGGAGGACGGGATGCTCAACATCCGGTCTTCATCCGCCGGCCGTCCTTTAAGCGCCTTCTGGCAACCGGCCGGGAGCGAGATAAGGGCCGGGGAGAAGGTACTGGCCACAGGTACGGTGTTGGGACCGGCGGAGATCGGTCTGTTAAGCGCTTTGGGTTGGGAAGAAGTTTTGGTTTATCCCCGGCCACGGGTGGCCCTGGCGGCCGTGGGCAGTGAGCTTAAAGAATTGGGGGACAGGACGGGTAAGGACGGCTGGGTGGCCAGCAATCTGTACGCCCTGGCGGCAGGCTTCCGCTTGGCGGGAGCTGAAGTGTTCACCCTGCCCGTCCTGCCCGACCGAATACAAACCTTGACGGCCGCCCTGGAGCCGTGGTTCGATAAGGCAGATTTGGTGGTGACTACCGGCGGGGCGGGAAAGGGAGATTACGATTTGGCCGCCCGGGCCTTCAAGGGGCTAGGGGCCCATCTCCTTTTTACACGCCTGAATTACCGCCCGGGAGGGGGAGTAATCAGCGCACGGAGGGACAGGATCCTTTTACTGGGCCTTCCCGGTACCCCTTCGGCGGCCTTGGCTGGCTTTTACTTGCTGGCCAGGCCGGTGGTGGAAGCCCTGGGAGGAAAACCTTCTGGGCCCCTGCGGTGCCGCGGGAAACTGGTCCGGCCCGTTTACAAGGAGCGCCGCCTCCGTACTTTCCTCTATGCCAGGGTGGAAAACTACAGGGGTCTTTGGCGGGCCGCGCCGGTCAACCAGGACCGGGGTGCCCTGTTGGCCGGTCTGGGGGCCAATGCCCTGCTGGATTTACCTCCTGGGAAGGAGCCTATAGCGGAGGGTACGGAAGTCGATTTTATTCTTTTGTAGAGGAGTGAGGGTATGATCCCAATTATATCGGTAGTGGGCAAATCCGACACGGGAAAAACCACCCTGCTTACCAAACTGTTACCTGAACTCAAGGCCCGCGGGTACCGGGTAGCGACCATCAAGCACGATACCCACGGCTTCGACATCGATAAGCCGGGCAAAGATACCTGGAAACATGCCGAAGCGGGAGCCGACATTGTGGTGATTTCTTCGCCCGCCAAGGTGGCCCTCATTGAGAAAGTGCCCCGGGAGCTTACTTTGGATGAGGTGGCCGAGCGTATTCGGGGTGTGGACCTCATTATTACGGAAGGGTACAAGCGGGGAAACAAGCCCAAAATAGAGGTTCACCGGGCGGCAGTTGGCGGCGACCTCCTCTGCACCGAAGAAGAGCTTCTGGCGGTGGTGACCGACGAACCAGTGCCGGTAAAGGCTCCTGCTTTTGGCTGGGATGAGGTGGCCGGTCTGGCCGACCTTATCGAGGAGAAGATACTCCGTTCCAATTCCCCTTCTCGGTAGCGGTGAAAAAGAATATAATAGACTAAATAGCAACCCTGCCGGGAAGGTGGAGCATATGCAGAAGCCCTTGAGCGCCTACGACCGTGCCATTCTCCAGTTGGAGCAGGATATTATGCGCATGGGGGAGCATGTCCGCGCCAGCGTGGCCAAAGCTCTGGAAGCCCTCGTAAAGCAGGATGTGGTCCTGGCCCGGCAGGTCATCGAAGGGGATGTCCTCACCGACGACTGGAACTATTCCGTGGAAGAGAAGGCCTTGGAGCTCATTTCTCTGCAACAACCCTTAGATAGGGATTTGCGCGCCCTGGCTACAGTCATGCGGGTGGGCCGGGAGCTGGAACGGGTGGGGGACTATGCCGTAAATATTGCGGAAACGGCGATCCGGCTGGCAGACAAAGGCCCCTATTTTAAACCCCTGGTGGACATACCCCGCATGGGCGAGCTGGCTCAGGCCATGCTGCACAAGAGCCTAAAGGCCTTCGTGGCCAGGTCTACCTCTACGGCCCGGGAAGTGATTCCCGCCGACGATGAAGTGGACCGGCTTTTTGAGAGCCTGTACGAGGAACTCATACAGTATATGAAAAGAGGAGCCCAATTCGTAGATCAGGCCAGCTACCTCTCCCTGGTGGCGCGGTACCTGGAGCGGATCGCCGATCACGCAGTCAACATAGCCGAAATGGTTATCTTCCGCGAAACGGGTATTCGACGCCCCGGCAATACTCCTGAATCTGGAGCCGGTTGTGCTCTAAACCACTGGAGGTCGTAAGTTCAGGTGGCTACCTTTTACCTATTGACCGGCCTCCTGGGGGGGCTGGCCCTTTTTATTTTCGGCACTAACCTGGTGAGCGACGGCCTGCAAAAAGCGGCCGCGGCAGAAATCCAGAGAATCCTGGGCGCTTTTACCCGGTACCGGGTAGCGGGGATGCTGGTAGGGCTGGTGGTAACCGTTTTCCTGCAGAGCAGCGCCGTAACCAGTGTCCTCCTGGTAGGCTTCGTCAGCGCAGGTTTGATGAGCCTGGGACAGGCCCTAAGCGTGCTTTTGGGGGCGGCTATCGGTTCCACAGTTACCGTCCAGCTAATTGTTTTTCGCCTCAGCGACTACGCCCCCTGGGCGCTTATTTGGGGGCTCGTCCCTTACCTTTTGGCCCGGCGCCGGCGCTGGCGTCATTTAGGCCAAGCCATTATAGGATTTGGCCTCCTGTTTTACGGGGTCGCGACCATGTCGGCCGCTGTAGAGCCTTTAAAAGACTTCCCCAGACTGATAACCGATTTGGAAAGGCTGGCTTTCCGGCCCTGGCTTCTTTTTCTGGTTTCTTCGTTATTCACGGCTGTGGTACAGAGCAGCGCCGCACCTGTGGCCCTGGCCATTTCCCTGGCCGACCAGGGTCTTATAACCCTGGAGCCCGCCCTGGCCGTAGTCCTGGGAGCCAACGTGGGTACCACGGCTACCGGGCTTATCTCCAGCCTGGGGGCATCCCGTGAAGCCAAGCGGGTGGCCCTGGCCCATTTCTTTTTCAAAACGGCCGGTGCGCTGCTTTTCTTACCTCTGATTTCTTCCTTCGGTCGGCTGGCGGCCCTGACTTCACCCTTGTTAACTCGGCAGATAGCCAACGGCCATACCCTTTTTAACATCATCAACATGTTCATGTTTCTGCCCTTTACGCCCCGGGTGGCTGCTCTAATGCGCAGGCTGCTGCCCGATGTTCCCGGGGAGGAAAAGATTGCCAAATATCTAGATGATAGCCTACTGGAAGTTCCCGAGCTGGCCCTCATCCAGGTGCGCCGGGAAATCCTGCGTATGGCGGACGTCATACGGCAAGAAATGTTCCCCCGGGTTATGCAACCTCTGCCTTTGCGCGAAGTGGGCCTCACTAAGAGACTTCGCGAGGTGGACAACGTCCTGGATTACCTCTACCAGGCCATCGCCCGCTATCTGGCGCGCATAGCCGGCAGCCTGAATGACAAGGAAATCATGGAAAGGGCGCAGCTCTTGTATGTTGCCAACGATTTGGAACACATTGGGGACGTAGTGATCCAGATGGCCCGTCAGTGGCAGAAGATAGAAGAAACGGGAATCGGTTTTTCCGAGGAGGGGCAGGCCGAAATCCAGGAAATGTACCGGCAGGTCCAGGAGAACTTTAACAACGCCATCAGGGCCTTCGCCCATAATGACCATGGCCTGGCCGTCCAGGTAATCAAGAGCCATCCCCATATCCTCAAGCTGGAAAAAACTTTGCGCTTTTCTCATTTTCAGCGCCTGCAGCAGGAAAACCGGCTGAGCCTGGAGACTACTTCCGTCCATATGGAACTCATCAACCATCTTCTGCGCCTGAACAGCCATAGCGTGAATATTGCCCAGGCCGTAATGGGGATTATTTAAGCATTGCAATGATGCCCGGTAAGGTGTATGCTTAACTGGGCGCTAAAGCTTACAACTCAAGGAGACGGAGGAGGTAGAACAGGCATCGATGAAAGGCCTTTGGGTAACCGAGTTACAGACTCCTAGTCTTGCTCTTTCCTGCCGCATCACGAAAACTTTACACCGGGAGAAAACCCCCTACCAGGAACTGGCGGTAGTGGAAACCGAGGCCTTCGGCCGCATGCTCCTGCTGGACGATGTGATTCAGACCACGGTTAAGGATGAATTCGTCTACCATGAGATGATCTCCCATGTTCCCCTCAATACACATCCTCATCCCCGGGAAGTTCTGGTTATAGGCGGCGGAGACGGTGGGGCCATCCGGGAAATCATTAAACATTCCAAAGTAGAACGCGCCGTTTTGGTGGAGATCGATGCGCGGGTGGTGGCGAATGCCCGTGAGTACTTGCCGGAGATATCCTGCGGGCTGGACGATGCCCGGGTGGAGATAAGATTTGAGGATGGTATAGAGCATGTCCGCCAGGTCCAGGGCCAGTACGATGTGATTATCGTTGATTCGACCGACCCGGTGGGCCCGGCGGCGGGGCTCTTTGCCCGCGAATTTTACCAAAATGTGTACCACGCCTTGAAGCCCGACGGCCTCTTTGTGGCCCAGACGGAATCGCCCTTTTTCAACGCCGAGTTTATCCGTCGTGTGCAGAGGGACATAGCCAGCGTCTTTCCCCTGGCCCGGCTTTACCTGGCTACCGTACCTACTTATCCTGGTGGGCTGTGGACCTTCAGCCTGGGCAGTAAAAAATATGATCCCTTAGCCGTGGACCCCCAGGAGATTGCCTCCCTCCCCACCCGCTACTACTCTCCCGAAGTCCACCGCGCGGCCTTTGCCCTGCCGCCCTTTGTCCAGGAAATCTTAAGGCCAGGTGAAGAAGAGGAGATTTTCTAGTGCGGGATTTTGGCGAGGGAATAAGGCTCCTACGCGGGGGGACCTTCCTGGGAGGTACAGAGGATTATGCCGGAGCGAGGGTCTGTCTCCTGGGTTTGCCCTTGGACGTTACCACCAGTTTTCGTCCCGGGAGCCGCTTTGCGCCCCAAACTATCCGGGCCGTATCCGAGGTGCTGGAAGACTTCAGCCCTACCTTGCGAAGGAACTTGGGCGAAGTACCTTTTTACGATTTAGGTGATTTGGATTTAATACCGGGGGATATAGAAGAAAATCTCCGCCGCATAGAAGGGTCAGCCCGGAAGATCTTGCAAGACGGCAAATTTCTGCTGAGCCTCGGCGGGGAACACCTGGTAAGCTACCCTTTAATCCGGGCTGTGCACCGCCGATACCCGGACCTGGCAGTGATCCATTTGGATGCCCATGCGGACCTGCGCGAGGACTACCTGGGGAAGCAGTACTCCCATGCCACGGTTATGCGGCTGGTGGCCGGGGATATAGGGCCGGACAACCTGTACCAGTTTGGCATACGGTCCTGTACCTGGGAGGAGCTGGCCTACGGTAGCCAGCAGACCAACTTCTTCTTGGACAAGATTCGGGAACCTTTGGCCCGTTTGGTGCCTCAATGGAAGGATCGCCCCCTTTACCTCAGTGTAGATATCGATGTGATCGATCCAGCCTTTGCTCCCGGTACGGGTACTCCGGAGCCGGGAGGCTGCCGACCCCAGGAGGTCTTTGAGGCCATCTACAACCTGAAGGGAAGCCGGGTGGTGGCCATGGACCTGGTGGAGGTCTGCCCGCCTTACGATAACGGTAACATCACGGCCATTCTAGCCGCCAAGATTATAAGGGAAGCCATTCTATGCTTCGGATGACCCAAACTTCCCGGTTCACGAGGCCCATTAAGCCCGAGGGAATAAGACCTGGTCTAACCTATGTTGGGGAGACCAGGTTTTTTCTTTGAGCCCTCCGAAAAGGGTCCTGCCTATAAAATGCCACCGTAAAACTAAAATTCCAGAGAAAAATCGCCGGAAGGGTTTTGCCTACGACCCAGAAGCTGCAGTGAAGGAAGGGGGAGTCCGTATTTGACCAACTGGGCGACATAACTTTAATTACCGCCTGCCCGAGCTGTTTTGTGGGTTTGCACGGGATAAAGGTAGCCCGGTACCTTATCCTGCTGCCTGCTCTCCCCAAGCTTGGGCGGCCGGCACGTTATTCCTATTGCTTCAGGCCGTTCTCCGCCTGTTCCCCAGGGTGCCGTGCGGACAGCTTTTCCTGGACCCGGTTCTTCCGGAAGGCATATCCTATGTGGGGTAAAGAATCTGCACGTGGGTTCGGGTACCTTAGACCTTTTGGTGCAGCGGGACGGAAGCTGTTCCCATTGGGTGTTGTTGGGGAATAGTTCGGGGCTACGGGTCGTAAAAAGGCCTTGCTAATACAGCTGCCTGAAGCATAAATGCAGCCCAGCTGAGGGATCCCCAGTTTTGATCCCAGGCCTGCTTGGCTTTCGCTCGCTCCAGAAACCCTCGCGGGCAGGACTTTTGCTCGGCCTCAAGCTCCGGCGGGGTTCCCGGCCCAATCGGCGTCCTTGCCGATGGGCCGGTCTCGGACCTCCTATCCTCGACCCCGCCTCCGCTTTCGGCCAAAGCTTAAAGCCTGGGCCAGCCGCGAAGGCTTGCTCGCTCGCTTCCAAGCCCAAGCAGGCCTCCCCTGGAAAAAGTGGGGATAACTCAGGCAGCCCAGCCGTTGACTCAGGCTGTGACCCGTGTTATAATAACTTACGCAGCGCGAGCTGCGGGCGATTAGCTCAGGGGGAGAGCACTTGCCTTACAAGCAAGGGGTCGGTAGTTCAAATCTACCATCGCCCACCACAGGTGGAGCCGTAGTGTAGCGGTTTAACATGTCGGCCTGTCACGCCGAAGATCGCGGGTTCGAATCCCGTCGGCTCCGCCATTTTGCCCCGGTAGCTCAGTTGGTAGAGCAGTGGACTGAAAATCCACGTGTCGGCGGTTCGATTCCGCCCTGGGGCACCAATAAGAAAAAGTAAAGGGGTTTCAGGTTAGCTGAAACCCCTTTTTGATTCGGAATTAGTGGTGGATTTGTCCCCGGGCTAAGGACGCGAAAATCCCACCCAAGGAGAAGACGGCAAAGGTGATAAAAGACAAGTTCATGCTTTTGACCAGGAGGGCGGCGTGGTTGGGGGTGAGCTGTATGCCCCTGAAATAGAGGTTAAATACTACGGTAACGATAGCCATGCTGAAGGCCTGCCCCAGAAGGCGCATAGTCCCCAGTATCGAAGAAGCAACGCCGTAGTAGGCTTTGGGCGCGGAACTCATGACGGCATTGGTGTTGGGGGAGGAAAAGAGGGCAAAACCGAACCCCAGGAGCAGGAGATTGGCAGCGATTAAAGGGATAGGGGATTGTAAGTCTAACCTGGAGAAAACCAATAGACCCAGGGAGGTAAGGCCCATGCCTATGGAGGCCACGATGCGGGGTTCGACTCTGTCCGAGAGCTGTCCGGCTACGGGGGAAAGGAGGACCTGGACCACGGGTTGGAGCAGGAGGATTAGTCCGGCGGCTTGGGGGTCCAGGCCCTTCGCCACTTGGAGGTAAAGTGAAAGCAGGTAACCTACCGCATAGGTGGCGCTGTAATTGATTAGAGCGGCCAGATTAGAGAAGGTAAAGGCCGTATTACCTTTGAACAGTTGGATGTTAAGCAGGGGGAAGGGAACCTTTGTTTCCTGCCAGACGAACAGAAGGATTCCTCCCAGGCCGAGGAAAAAAAGCCACTTGGAGGAGGCTCCCCGGGAGAAAGTAGAAGCCCCGTAAATTACAGCAGCCAAACTGAGCACAGATAAGAGAGAACCGGGTAAATCAAATTTTTCTCCCTGGGCTCCCACCCATTCCCCCTGGAGCTTGGTTAAGGTGATGGCCAGGGTGGCCAGGCCTACTACAGCATTTATCCCGAATAGGAAACGCCATCCGAGGTAATGGGTGATTATGCCTCCCAAAAAGGGCCCGGCAGAGAGACCGGCATACACAGCGGCTGCATTTATACCCAGCACCCGTCCCCGGGACTGCGTCGGAAAGGCGGAAATAAGAATGGCCACCGCAGTGCTAAAAATCATGGCACAACTTATTCCGTGCAGGGCCCGCGTAACGATTAAGAATGGGAGGGACGGTGCCAGGGTCGATAGCAGAGAGAAAAAGGTATAACCTGCCAGACCTCCCAGGAACATTTTCTTGCGGCCGTAAAGGTCGGCCAACCGCCCTAGAGGCAGCAGGAAAGCGGCCGAAGTCAAGAGGAATGCCGAGACTACCCAATTGAGGCCCAAGGCTTCGGCGTGGAACTCCGCGCCTATGGAGGGGATGGCCAGATTAATAGAGCTGCCCATAAAAGGCGTCAGAAAGGAAGCCAGCGTGCACACTAGCAGAGCATAGCTGCGGCTGGATGCAAGTTGTTTGCTTTCTTCCATGCCTTGCCTCTCCCCTTCAGCGTGAGCTTTAAGTAAGTCATAACCCTATTATATCACTTTCCCTAAAAAGGAAGGCCTAAAGTATGGTAAAATACCGCTCAGAAGGGGAAGTACCTCCAAGGGACAGAAGGACTGCAGCCTCTGGTAAGAGGACGGGAAAACTTCAGGCCGGTAGAAAGGATGGAGAATATGAACTGGGGAGAAAAAGTCGCCACTTGTATTAAAAGGGTGCGGGAGCAGCGGCCCTTGATCCACCACATTACCAATTTGGTGGTTACTAATCTTACGGCCAACGTTACCTTGGCCGTCGGGGCCTCACCGGTCATGGCCTATGCCCGGGAAGAAGTGGCAGATATGGCCAGACTGGCCCAAGGGGTGGTCTTGAACATGGGGACCCTAACGCAAGACGTGGTGGAGGCCATGCTCCTGGCAGGGAAGGCGGCCAAAGGGGCTGGGATACCGGTGATTTTCGACCCGGTAGGAGCAGGAGCCACTCCCTTCCGCACGGCGGTAGCGCAAAGGATAATAAAGGAAGTACCCGTCGACGTCCTGCGGGGTAACGCCTCAGAAATAGCCTGCGTGGCCGGATTAGGGGGGCAGACCAGAGGGGTTGACGCTGCGGGCGTACCTTCCCATGTAGCAGAGTTGACCAGGGAAATTGCCCGGAAGTTGCATACCGTGGTGGTGATTACCGGAGCCACTGACTATGTTAGTGATGGCAGTCGGCTGATAGCGGTGGACAACGGCCATCCCATGCTGACCTTGGTCACCGGGACCGGCTGTTCCGCTACTTCGGTTATTGCCGCTTTCCGGGCCGTGGAAGCCGACGGGGTAGAAGCCAGCGCGGCGGCCCTCGCCTATTACGGCCTGGCGGCAGAAAGAGCGGCCGAAGCTGGCGGCGGCCCGGCCAGTTTTCAGGTGGCTCTCTTGGATGCCCTGTACAACTTGACACGAGAAGCGCTGCTCCAGGGGGTAAAAATTCGCGAGCTGTGAAGCTCGTACCGGTGAGGAGTGTGAATACTGTGTTTCCTTTACTGTGGCCCCTAATCTTTCTCTTTGTGATAATACCCCTGCTACTCCTTTCATTTTTCTTGAATTTGGCGGTGTTTTCTTTTGCCAAGCTAGGCCTGTCCCCCCTGGGAGCGCTATTCTTGCTTCTAGCTTCCCTCGCCGGGAGCCTGGTTAATATCCCGGTTTACCGCCAGCGTGTATACAGCCAT
The DNA here is from genome assembly GCA_051024685.1 of Moorellaceae bacterium AZ2. Classification (GTDB taxonomy): domain Bacteria; phylum Bacillota; class DSM-521; order Neomoorellales; family Neomoorellaceae; genus UBA12545. The sequence goes on from JAZHPA010000002.1 coordinate 55,741, forward strand.
TCGCCCTTATGGCATCCCTTTTTCTTTTTCTTTTATTACCCTCCACAGTTAAATTACCAGGTAGTTTGCCTTAACGTAGGGGGAGCAGTAATCCCTGTACTTTTTTCCTTATACCTTTTAAGCACCCGGGCGCCTTTCGGGCCCACCTGTCTGGCTACGCTAATTGTGACCGCAGTCACTAAAGCCATGGCCCGCGTAGTTCCGGGAGTAGGTATTGCGCTGCCCACCTTTATTCCGCCTGTGGTGGCGGCCCTGGCGGCCATCCTGATTGCACCCTACAATGCGCCACCGGTAGCCTACGTGGCGGGAGCCCTGGGTACTCTGCTGGGGGCCGACCTCTTAAACCTGGGGGTTATCCGGAGGCTCCATGCCCAGGTGGTGAGCATTGGCGGTGCAGGTGTTTTTGATGGTATCTTCCTGGTAGCCCTGGCGGCCGCTTTATTAAGTTAAAGTGTTCCTGTAAGTGGGAGAATAAACCTAAAACCCGTTTCTGAAGATCTACGGAGGAGAAGCTTCCGTGGTGCTAAGGCCCCGCTATGCTCATCTTCAGAGGCTGCGGAGAATAGCCAATACCTTGGCCAAGCACGGGTTTGGTTATTTCATCGACCAGCTCGGCTTCAGCGGTTTGCTTAACCGGGGTGCCGCGGGCGAGAGGCCCCAGCTATCCCGCGGTGAGAGGCTGCGCCTGGCTTTGGAAGAGCTGGGGCCTACTTTTGTGAAGCTGGGCCAATTCTTGAGCACCCGTCCCGACATAGTGCCCAGGGATATTGTCCACGAGTTGAGCCGCCTGCAGGACAGGGTAGCCCCCTTTGATACCGAACGGGTATATGAGATCCTAAGGGACGAGCTGGGAGAAGGTTGGGAGGAAATTTTTGTTTCCTTTGACCCCCAGCCCCTGGCGGCAGCCTCCATCGGGCAGGTCCACCTGGCCTCCCTGCCCGGCGGCAAAAAGGTCATTGTTAAGGTTCAGCGTCCCGAAGTGGCGCGCATTATTCATACGGATCTGGAGATCCTCCACTACGTGGCCCAGGTGGCCCAGCGGCACAGCGTATACGGACAAATTTATGATTTCGTGGCCATGGCCGAAGAATTCAGCCGCGCCTTAAAACAGGAGCTGGATTATACGGCTGAAGGGCGCAATGCCGATCGGCTGCGGCAGGTCCTGGCGGGTGAAGAAGGGGTGTACGTACCCCGCGTCTACTGGGAGTATACCACGGGCCGGGTTTTGACCATGGAGTTTGTGGAAGCAGTTAAACTCAACGAGGTGGAAGAGATCACCCGTAGAGGTTATAACACCAAGAGAATAGCCAATAATTTATTGCGGGCTTTTTACCGCCAGGTGCTGGTGGAAGGCTTTTTCCACGGAGATCCCCACCCGGGCAACCTGGCCGTCCTTCCGGAAGAAAAAATCGTGTTGATGGACTTCGGTCTGGTAGGAACCCTATCCGAGGAATACCGGCGGGAGATCATCCGCCTGGTCCTGGGATTGGTAAGGCGACGCAGCCAGGATGTTATACGCGGCATGGTCAACCTGGGAACCGTTCCTGCCGACCTGGATCTCAAGGCCCTGCGCCGGGAAATCGACAACCTGCGCCAGCAGTATTTGACAGTACCGCTAAAGGATATTAAGTTAGGCCCGGCCATAGATGAACTCATTGACGTAGCCTTTCGTTTTCGTATCCGTATGCCGGCTGAATTTACCCTCCTGGCCAAAGCTCTCCTCTCCTTGGAGAGCCTCATAACTACTTTAGACCCGGATTTAAGCTTTATTCAGCTCTCCACCCCCTATGTCTGGGACCTGGTTCGGCGCCAGTACCGGCCGCGAGAGATGTGGCGGAGGGTGGAGGAGAATTTAGGGGCTTACCTGGACCTTGCATATGAGCTTCCATGGCAGGTGCAAAGAATCCTCTCCCGCCTCAGCCGTGGAGATCTGACTTTCAAGCTGGAACACCAGGATTTGCGGTCTTTCTTCCGCCACCTGGAGGCCGCCGTCAATAAGCTGAGCCTGAGTTTGATCCTGCTGGCCTTCAGCATTATAATGGCCGGTTTGATTATCAGCGCAGGCTTGGGAGCCCTCCCCCTGACGGGCAGCCGCTTTTTCTTTCGCCTGCCGGTATTGGAAATCGGTTCGGTTATAGCCCTGGTACTTTTTGGCTGGCTTTTGCTGACCATTTTTCGGGGGGGAAGATTTTGAGGCTTGATTGTCTTGCCCGGCCGGGGGCGAGGCCGTTAGCGGCCCGCTAAGGCTAGGTGAGATAGACGGCGTTATCCCCACTTTTTTGCTGACAAGGCCTGCTTAGGCTTAGAAGCGAGCGATTAAGCTGAGCGGCAGCCAAACTTAACGAGGTCCGAAGCAAAGGCGGGGCGAGGACAGGACGTCCGAGACCGGCCCTATCGGCAGGGATGCCGATTGGGCCGGGAACCCCGCCTTAAGCTTTGAGGCCGAATAATAGTTTGGCCCGCGAGAGTTTCCGGAGCGAGCGCAAGCCAAGCAGTCCTGCGCTCAAAAGTGGGGATACACTAGGGGAGGAGATCGTTGAACTCACGGCGAACTATATAATATAAAGCATCTCTTTTAAGAATCGGGGTTGAGCGATGAAGATTATCATTGTCGGCGGTGGCAAAGTAGGGGCCCAGCTGGCCAAACAATGCCGTCAACTAGGGTACCAGGTGGCCCTCATCGAATACGAACGGAGCAGGGGAGAAAGATTAAGACGGGAACTGGAGATTCCGGTGGTAATCGGGGACGGAACGGATCCTCACGTAATGAAAGCGGCCGGTGCCGAAGAAGTTGATATTGTGGTAGCCGTAACCGACGATGACCAGGATAATCTGATTATTTGCCAGCAGGCCGAAAGGAGATTTAAGGCCAAGCGTACCCTGGCTTTAGTTAATAATCCGGGGAACGAAAAGCTTTTTAGCTGGCTGGGCGTAAACCAGGTAATCGGTCCGACTTCCTTGATCCTGGGTCTGATCCAGGGGACCGTAGATATGCAGCAGACCACCACCTTGTGGATGCAAGGTATTAAGGATTTAAAGATGATCCAGGTAAAAATTAGCCCTGATGCTCCCTCTGTCAACCTACGGGTAAGAGAGCTCAAGCTTCCTAATGAATGTATTTTAGTAACCATTGTGCGGGGAGATACGGCCATCGTCCCCGGCGGTAACACCTGCATCAAGGCCGGCGACCTCGTTTTCGCCTTGACCCATCCCAGTGTGGAGGCCGAAGTGGAGGCCGTTCTAGCCGGCCCTAAAAAAGGCCTTGACGCGCAGAAGAGCTCTGTGCTATAATCCTACCTGCAAGGGTTGCGCGGAAGTAGCTCAGGGGTAGAGCATCGCCTTGCCAAGGCGAGGGCCGCGGGTTCAAATCCCGTCTTCCGCTCCATTTTTTATATTTGGGTTTTTTCGAATGAGGCGCGGTGGCGAAGGGGCTAACGCCGCGGTCTGCAAAACCGCTATTCGCCGGTTCAAATCCGGCCCGCGCCTCCAGTACTTAAGCGGGGACCATTTCAGTTAAAGAGATGGTCTCCTATTTATATTTGGGTGGTGATCCTAATCATGGACGGCGGCGCGGCCGGTTTTCCCCGGGCCAATCCCTTTATAGAGCTGCTGGACATTGAATTTGTACGTATAGAGCCGGGACAAGCGGAAACCAAGCTTAAAGTAGCCCATAAACACCTCAATCCGTGGAAGTATCTCCACGGCGGTGTATTTGCAGCCCTGGCCGATACTACCATGGGTGCGGCAGTTCGTTCCTCGGCCAAGGTTTATACTACCACCAATCTGGATCTCCACTACATAAAGCCGGTCAAAGAAGGCGAAGAGGTAATTTGCCGCGGTAAAGTAGTCCACCCGGGCAACCACATCATCCATGCGGAAGCGGTTATGATGGTGGGAACGCGCGTAGTTGCCACGGCTAGCGCCACTTTCTATGTCCTTAATCCCGGAAATTGAATCCCGGAATCACTGAGTTATCCCCACTTTAGAGCCCAGGTCTGCTTGGCTTTCGCTCGCAAAGGCCTCCTTCGCGGGCCAAACTATCACTCAGCCTCAGAGCTTAGGGCAATTCCGTCCTACATCCGGCAGTACAGTGATAGGGATGGTTTCATTCCCTAGGTGAAGGTAAGGCCGTAGATTTCGTAGAGCAAAATATTTGTTTTCCGCATTTTAGAGAAATGGCCATCCGGGAAATTGAGGGTTTCAGCCTGGCCGCTGCTCCAATAACCAGCTCTTCTGCAACCTATATCCCGCACCCTGTAGCGTGAAAAGCAGACTTACTGGAATTCATTTTTCACCGCCTGTGGATACCCACGCCACTCCTGCTAATGGGGCCTCAAATGGGCGCCAAAGCCTGATTGCTTAATTGAAAGGCTTCCCGTTAAGGTACCGGGAAGCCTTGATTTTCCTGGTGCGAGAGGCGGGACTCGAACCCGCACGGACCAAACGGTCCACGAGATTTTAAGTCTCGGGCGTCTGCCTGTTCCGCCACTCTCGCGCAAATCACTACGTGCAATAATTATAACATATTCTCGAGGTCTTCTTCAACACCGATTCCGGCTGATCTATCCCCACTTTTTTGCGGGGGAGGCCTGCTTGGACTTGAAAGCGAGCGAGCAAGCCTTCGCGGCTAGCCAGGCTTTAAGCTTTGGCCGAAAGCGGAGGCGGGGTCGAGGATAGGAGGTCCGAGACCGGCCCATCGGCAAGGACGCCGATTGGGCCGGGAACCCCGCCGGAGCTTGAGGCCGAGCAAAAGTCCTGCCCGTGAGGGTTTCTGGAGCGAGCGAAAGCCAAGCAGGCCTGGAATAAAAACTGGGGATAACTCACCCCTACTTCTACTTGACTACCGGAGATAAAGGTATTCCATTTCACGTGAAGTTAGTGCCTCCCGAGGGTAGGTGAAGTCGGTTAGTTTCGTCCAATGCGAGGACGTCAGGTCTATATCCAAGGAGAGGCTTGGGGAAGAATTAGCCCCGAAACTATGGAAGCTGTGGCAGACCGGTTGAGGATTTTACTGGGGCTTTAAAAAAGATGGGGGAACACAAAGGGGTGGAAAACAGGAACCATTCAGGACCAGAGCCGTATGGCGGACAAACGTCCGGGGCCCCGGCTAAGTTTTTTGGCCCATTCCGGTTTCGGTAATGAGAGAGATGCTAGCTATGGAAGATACTGGAAACGGAAGGGGATAGTTACTAGCCCCTCTACCCCCCTCGCAGTTCCCAGATGCGCGGGTCTTCCAGGCCCAGGCGCCAGACACCGATGCCAGGGAGGTTGTACTCCCGCACCAGCCCTAGCTTTGTGCTAAAGCTCCGCACATCTTCAAACCATACTACATGGGGAATATTATCCTCTACATAACTAAAGGTGGATTCCTGGGCCGTCTGGTCATAATAGATAGTAGCACCCACGCGGCGAGCCAGCTCTAAAGCCTGGCTATGGGAGAGGGTTACGGGCATGGGCGATCCTTCAGCCCAGTCGTAACCATAAACAGCCATACCGAGGCGTATTTTTTCCCGGGGGATAACGCTTACAGCATAGTCCAGCACCCGGCGGACAAAACCCACGGAAGCGATAGGGCCGGGTGTACCGAAATGTTCGTCGTAAGCCAGAATATAGACCTGGTCACTAAGGGCGCCCAGTTCCGGGTAACTAAAGGCGCCGGAGAAGGGGTGGCGGGGGTTATCCTCCAGTTCTGCCGGTACGGAAATGGTGGTTAAAAAGCCTGCCGGCCGGAGGGCTTGGGAGAGTTGGCGCATAAAGCCGGTCAAGAAGGGACGATCCTCCGGAGGCACAAATTCAAAATCGATATTGACGCCGGCGAAACCCCAGCGGTACATGAGGCTTAAGATATTGTTTACCAAGGCCTGGCGCAAGTTCGGCGTAGTCAGCAAGCGGTGTATCAGGGGGCCGTACTGGGGACTGGAATAGTTGTGGACTATGGCCAGCACAGGGAGATTATATTGCCGGATGGCCGCCAGGCCTTCGGTATCGGCTTGATCCACGAGGCTTCCTGTCTCGGTTACGCCAAACCAGAAGGGTAGGATATATCTTAACAGGCGGCCGTGGCTGCGTAAAGAAGCTAACCCCGGAGGATCGGGCACATAATACCAGTTGTTTTCTAGCTGTCTTTCCTGCAAGGCCATACTTAGAAAACACCTCCTGTTTGTATTACATGATATGTTGTTCATGGAAAATGTGCCCAGATACCCTGGCGGCCGGGGTTTGTCACCCGCAAGAAGTGGGAGGCGTTTAAGTGTAGGACGAAATAAGGAGCGAAGTGTCTTTCTCCCGCCCGATGCGGCTTTAGATGTAGGGGGGCACCCAGGATATCTTCCTGTATACTTTGGGGTTCCCTGGCAACCTTCGCGCTCGTAGGCTCCCTGGACGGAAATGGAGGGGGGTATCTCCAAAAATAGCAACAGGGCCTGCATTTGGGAAAACACAGAACTAAGCTTTGAAAAACTAAATTTTAAACCAGGATACCGGAAGGAATTTATGTTTACGGCGAATATATTAATAAAACAAAACCAAAGATGTTTGTTTTCTGAAAGGTGGTTCAGGCATGCGGGCTGAAGACCGGCGGCAGGAAATAATGCGGTATTTAGATGCACAAGGCATTGTTAAAGTTACCGAACTTAGCAATATCTTCCAAGTAACCGAAGAAACGATTCGCCGCGATCTAGAACGTTTGGAAAATGAAGGTTATTTGAAACGCACCCATGGCGGTGCCGTTAAGATAGTGAGCAACCCCGAGGAGACCGCCTTTCACATTCGCAATATGCGCAACCGCTGGGAAAAACAGCTTATAGGCCGCAAGGCCGCGGAGCTGGTCCAGCCAGGAGACGTAATTGCCGTTGACGCCAGTACCACCGCTTTACAGTTTGTTCATTATCTAAAAGACAAAAAGGATTTGGTGGTAATTACCCATGCCCTGAAGGTCGTTATGGCTCTGGTGGGTAACCCGGACATAACGGTCATTTGCACCGGCGGTACCCTGCATTCGCGGACGCTGTCCTTTGTTGGGCCTCTAGTAGAAAGCGCCCTGGCTAATTATAACATTAAAAAAGCGTTTATATCGTGCAAAGGGGTAACCCTGGAGGAAGGTATTACTGAATCCACTGAGGTTCAAGCAAGGGTGAAAGCAAAGATGGTAAGAGGGGCTAAGGAGATAATTCTTCTCGCCGATCATGATAAATTTGGCACGGCAGCCCTGGCCACTGTGGCACCGGTGACGGTTGTGCACAAATTGATTACTGATATGGGTACTCCGGGGGAGGAATTAGAAAAGTTTCGCATGGCCGGGATAGAAGTGGTAGCGGTGAATGGTTAAACGGTTTCCAAAAAGAACGATTTGCAGGCAAGCGGTTGAATGAAGAGCGGGGGGATGGGTTCTTATGAGCTTCAAGCCAAATCAGGTCACGTCCAATATAGACGATCTGGTATTGGGGTGATCTTTACTTTATATGAGAGTTGCTTCCTTTACTTAAAAATAAGAGGTCCGGCCTGGGGGTATGGATTCCGGAATGAGAGTTTTAATAGAATGGAGCCCCCGTCTTGGGGGCTCCGGCTTACAGGGACGTGATTGCTACTGTTGCTGGGCCTGCTGGTAGACTTTGTATTGGGGCTCCTGGCTTTCAATATAGTTGACGCGACCTTTGAGGCCCTGGGCGATGTTTTCGATTTGATTAGCATAATCGGTGAACTGTTTCTTAGCGTTTGGGTCCTGGGTTTCCAGGGCAAAGCTCTTCAGGTCGGCTAAAGCCCCTTCCAGCGAGGTCAGGCACTGGTGCATGCGGGTACCAATGGTCATGGGAGAAACCTCCTCCTAAGTTTAGTCCCTGTCAAGGTTAGTGTGACCGGCAAGCGGTTGCTTTATAAAGGGTATTTCATGCTTCGGATGAGAGAATTGCCATTCTTGGAATATAGATCTATAATTAAAATAAAATTGGTCTTTTGGGTATGAGGGGGCTGTATATATTAACAGGGCTTAGTGGCGGGATAATTACCAGCAGAGGGGAGGAGCCGGGAATGAAGCTTTCCGAAACCTTTGTGGGGGAGAAGGTTCTGGAGCAGGGTGTTAAGTTTATCTTGCGCAACCCGGAGCGTAACATAAACGGGTTGTTAACTGTAGCGGAGAAGCTGGCTCGAGATCCTTATCACCGGGAAATGGTAGCCGGAGTGAAACGCGTCCTCCAGGATAAGGATAGCAACTGGTACAAGTACGCCCAGCGACTGCTTACTACAACCCATCCCAATGTAAGACAGCGCCTGGCCATAAACTTTTTCGTAAATGCGACCTTCATCGGAGTTCCGCGCCAGAAGGAGTGGGCAGCCAAACTGGGTGCTGCGGTTCCGTGGGCCATCCTTATGGACCCCACAGAAAAATGCAATTTGAACTGCCTGGGATGCTGGGCGGGTGACTATGCGCGTACTCAGGAGCTGGACCTGGCGACCATGGACCGCATAATCAGTGAAGGAGAGAAACTGGGGATTTACTTTATCGTCATGTCTGGAGGAGAACCACTGCTGCGAAAGTCAGATATCCTCACCCTGGCCGAAAAGCACCCGGAACAAGTATTCCACCTCTTCACCAACGGCACTTTGATTGACGAGGATTTCGTGCAGGAAATGGTCCGCTTAGGTAACATCACTGTGGCCATTAGCCTCGAAGGCTTTGAGGAGACTACGGACGCCCGGCGGGGTAAAGGAGTCTTCCGGAAGGTAATGCGGGCCATGGACCTTTTGCGGGAAGCCGGTACGGTTTTCGGCGCCTCGGTGACCTATACCCGGAAGAACACCGAAGAAGTGGGCAGTGAAGCATTTATCGATATGTTAGTGGATAAAGGGGTCGCCTTTGTGTGGTTTTTCACCTACATCCCCATCGGTAAAGACGTAGACCTCCAACTCATGGCCACCCCTGAGCAGAGGGCCTGGATGTTCGATCAAATAACCCATTTTCGCCAGACCAAGCCCATTTTCCTGGTGGATTTTTGGAACGACGGCGAGGCCAGCAACGGGTGCATCGCCGGCGGGAGGCGCTACTTCCACATCAATGCGGCCGGGGAAGTGGAGCCCTGCGCCTTCGTCCACTACAGCACCTGCAACATTAAAGAACTCAGCCTGGAGGAGGCCCTGCAGAATCCTCTTTTCCGCGCCTACCAGAAGCGCCAGCCCTTCAGCCCCAACCTGCGCCGTCCCTGCCCCTTGATTGATAATCCCGAAATGCTACGGGAAATAGTGCATGAATCCGGAGCCCGTTCTACTCAACTCCACGATGACGAAACCGTTGATGAATTTGCCGCTAAACTGGAGCCTTATGCCCGCGCCTGGGCCGGCATTGCGGACCGCATCTGGGAGGAAAAGAAACCCGTCTGAGGGGAAACAAGAGGAGAATAACCCTTGGCCAAGCTGCAAGCTTGGCTTTTTTATATTTCCAGTGTTAAAATAAACTTAATTCATATCCCCTATCCATTCGATTAAAGGCAGGGAAATAAATAATGGGATACAAACACAACCTCCTCGGTCTGCCAGAAGCCCTGGATTTTAGCCGCCAGGAAACGAGGGAATACTATAAGCGCTACATAAATCCCGGGCTGGCGGGGCTTCTGAGCCTCCTCGATTTTGACAAGCAATTTGTCCGGGCCCAGGGCGCCTATGTCTGGGACCGGGACGGCCGGCGCTATCTCGATTTCTTGGGAGCCTATGGTGCCCTAAACCTGGGCCACAATCCTCCTGAAGTGCTGGCCGCCCTGGAAAAAGTAAAGGAGCGGCCCAATCTCCTCCAGGCTTCTCTAAATCCTCTGGCCGCCGCCCTGGCCCATAACCTGGCCCAAATTACACCGGGGGACTTAAGCCGGGTTTTTTTCTGCAACAGCGGTACGGAAGCCGTGGAAGGAGCTTTGAAGCTCGCCCGGGCGGCTACGGGCCGGGTCAAAATCATTTACTGTGAAAATTCTTTCCACGGCAAGACTCTGGGCTCCCTATCGGTGACCGGACGCCAGAAATACCAAAAACCCTTTACCCCCCTGCTGCCCGGCTGTGAGGCAGTACCCTTCAACGATGTGGCTGCCCTGGAGAGGAAGCTGGCTAAAGGCGATGTGGCGGCCTTTATCGTGGAGCCCATCCAGGGAGAAGGAGGGGTCATTGTCCCCGAAGACGGCTATTTGGCCCAAGCCAGGGAGCTTTGCGATAGATACGGCAGCCTACTCATTGTGGACGAGATTCAAACGGGTTTCGGGCGGACAGGCTATCTCTTTGCCTGTGAACATGACGGTATAGTCCCCGACATTATGTGCCTGGCCAAATCTCTGGGTGGTGGGGTTATGCCCCTGGGTGCTTATATAACCCGCCCGGACATCTGGGACCGGGCTTACGGCGGTCTGGAAAAATACGCTCTCCACACTTCCACCTTTGGGGGCAATACTTTGGCTATGGCAGCGGGCCTGGCCACGGTTCAAAGTATTGTAAATAACGACTTGGCCGGACAGGCAAGGGAAAAAGGGCGCCTTTTCCTGGAAGGTCTGTGCCGCCTGAAGGAAAGGTCCCCCCTGCTTAAAGAAGTGCGGGGCCGTGGTTTATTGATAGGGCTGGAGTTCAATACCCCCACGGGGGGCCTTCTGGACCGGCTGACCTTGGGCAAGGTAAATGAGCTTTCCCGGGAGTATTTCGGGTCCCTGGTGGCAGGGCAACTAATGAACAAGTACCAGATTATAACCGCTTACACTCTAAACAATCCTAATGTCATCCGGCTGGAACCTCCGCTGGTGGTCAGCCGTGAAGATATAGAAAAAGTCCTGGCTGCTTTGGAGGAAGTCCTTGTCCAGAGGGGATTCCTTAGTGTAGCTCTGGACAGCACCCGTACGGCGCTGGGTTCCCTTTTTAAAAAGAAGGGATAGTATAAGCTCCGGCTCTTCCCGGAAGACTAAAAGAAAAGAGTCTGACGGGGGGTAAGGATAATGCCGCGTGAAGTCATCGTTTACACCACGCCAACTTGACCCGCCTGCGCATCGGTGAAAGAGTTTCTTTCCCGTAAAGGCGTAGACTTTGAGGAAAAGGATATAACCCGGGATGAGAAGGCCCAGGAAGAGATGTACCGACGCGCGGGCTTCATGGCTGTTCCCACCGTAGTATTCGGGAAAGAGGTTGTAGTGGGATTTGATCCTCAGCGTTTGGAGAAAATGCTCCATTAGACTCTACGGGCAGAACGAATAAGACCCGGGTAGAGGGGAAAACTTATGATGAAATTGGACAATACCGAAAGGGGGAACCTCTATGCCGGGTTTGACCCAGGCAGAACTAATGCAACTGCGCGAAAACTTGAGTTCAGAGCTTCTCATGATCCAGAAATGTGGTGTTTACACAGCCCAATGCAGCGATCCTCAACTCAAGCAGCTGTTTAGTTCCCTCCAACAGGCCCACCAGCGTCACTATAACACGCTGATCCGCCACCTGGGTGGCCAGCAAGTAATGTAAAGAAGGGGGAATAGCCGTGCCGATTCCGGGAATGGATGACAAAGCCATGGCCAGCGACTGCCTGGCCGGCCAGAAATTTCTAGCCTCGAGCTATAACCACGCGATTATGGAATGCGCCAATGACAGCCTCCTGCGCGACTTCTTCAGCGTCTACCAGGATGAGCAGAACTACCTTAAAATGGTGTTCAATGCCATGCAAACCCATGGTTGGTATACCCTGCAGATGGCCAATGTCCAGGATATTAACCAGGTCCAACAGCAGCTGAGGCAAGAAACCCTGAAACTTCAGAGTCAGATAGGTATGAGTCCGGGCCAGGGTGTTTATCCAGGCCAGGGTATTAGCCCGGGTCAGGTGGGCCCGGGCGGTTTCCAGCCCAGGTATTGATCGCTGCGGCGTAATTAACCTGCCAGATCTACAGAAGGGGCCCTCTGCCCGCCTTTTACGGTCAAGGGCCCTTATTTATTTGCCTTTGCCGGGAACGCCGTCTTCCCGTCCATAGGGCAGGGGAATATATTGTACCGAAGGACGCCGGCCGGCAGGTTGGGGGTAGAGCTCCATTAGCTGATATATTTCCCGGGGCAGCCCCACCTTGACCGGGAGTCCCATTTGGATTAATTCGTCCACCGTGATGGGATAATCATGGGTCCAGCGGCCTTCGCTTAAAATTGTAGCCAGTTCCTCGGCCCTTGAGCGTTCCATTTTTTCCGCCAGGAGACGGATGAGGCTTTCCCGGACTTGCCTCATGGCCTTGCGGGCGATATCCCCCAGGATGAGGGTGCGGTCGTCAATCTCATCGATAGGCTTTTGGGCTAATACCTGCAAGATCGAGGCGGCGGGGTACTGGCCGAGCTGGGGATCTACCGGGCCGAGGACCGCATTTTCGTCCATGACGATTTCGTCGGCCGCTAGGGCGATAAGGGTGCCGCCGGACATGGCATAGTGGGGGACATACACGGTGACTTTTCCGCGGTGTTTGAGGATAGCATGGGCGATCTGCTCTGCGGCCAGGACCAGCCCTCCGGGAGTGTGCAGCACCAGATCTATAGGCATATCATCGGGGGTTAGGCGAATGGCCCGCAGGAGCTGTTCCGAGTCTTCTATATTGATGTAGCGACTTAGGGGGATACCCAGAAAACTTAAAGCCTCCTGGCGGTGAATAAGAGTGATGAGGCGCGAGCGCCGCTTCCTTTCAAAGCTCCGGATCAGGCGGAGGCGGGCTGCTTCGACCCTGCGCTGGTGCAGCATAGGCAAGAACGCCGAGATGAGGAAGATTAACCATATGAGGCTGAAGAAGTCCATCATCAGTATTCCTCCCGCGTGGTTAGTATTTAGTAAGGGGCCGGGCTTTATCCCTGTGGAGTGCCTAAACAGGGTCGGTAGCCAAGGCACGTAAAATCCTCGTATGTTGGCCGACCTGGCCGGACAAACTTGCTGGGGCAGGGAGGTTATTTAAGGGGGTTTTGTTTGGTGGATATCGGCGAAAGCCTGGTGGGGTCTTATTTCAAGTACGTAGAAAACTGCAAGATCGTAGTTTATAATTGTCAGTTGGATGAGGAGCAGGGGGAGATAGATGTTATAGCCCTTGATCAGGCGGGAGAGAGAGTCTACCTCTGCGAGGTGGCCACCCATCTGCGGGGGATGCTCTACGGCAACGGGAATAACGCCACCCTGGCCAGGATGGAGCATAAAATCCGGCGGGCCCTTCGCTTTGCGGCCCATAATTTCCCCGAACGAAGGTGCATGTTCATGCTGTGGTCACCTGTTGTTTCCCGTGGTCTGGCCGGCGGCTTTGCCCGTTTGGCTTCTTCTTTTGCCGATCAGGGGGCAGAGGTACAGTTTATTATTAACAAGGAATATACGGCCCGTATCAAACGTTTAAGGGAGGTGGCCAGACAAAACATTAAGATTACCGATGAGCCGGCTTTTCGCCTGCTGCAGATTTTGGAGCACCTGCGCTAGCCCGTCCCGAGGTAAAAAATTTGTTGAAGAATAGCCGGAGGTAAGATATAATCATGGCGTGTACCGGGAGGCGCCTGCCCAGGCGCTTTCCTCTTTTGGAAGGAGGATTCTGGAAGTATGACGGACGCCGGGATCGAAACCCGGGCAAGAATCTTGCAGCAGGCTGAAGAGCTGGGAGTTAAATTCGTTCGCTTGCAGTTTACCGATATCTTTGGTGTACTTAAAAATGTGGCCATTCCCGTTGGTCAGCTACCTAAAGCGTTAAACAATGAGATCATGTTTGACGGTTCTTCCATCGAAGGTTTTGTACGCATAGAGGAATCCGACATGTATCTATACCCGGACCCCTCCACCTTTACGGTCTTCCCTTGGCGGCCACACGAAGGTACGGTGGCCCGCCTCATATGCGATATTTACAATCCCGATGGGACACCTTTTATCGGTTGTCCGCGGAATACTTTAAAGCGTGTCTTGGCTGAGGCCGAGGCTATGGGCTTTACCATGAATGTGGGTCCGGAAGCCGAGTTTTTTCTGTTCCATACCGACGAGCACGGCCGGCCGACCCTGGAAACCCATGATCGGGGTGGCTACTTCGATTTAACCCCGGTAGACCTTGGGGAAGAGGCCCGGCGGGACATGGTGGTTACTCTGGAAAAAATGGGTTTCGAGGTGGAAGCTTCCCACCATGAAGTTGCACCGGGCCAGCACGAAATAGATTTCAAGTATGCCGATGCCTTGAAAACGGCTGATAACATTGTTACCTTCAAATTCGTCGTACGCACCATTGCCCAGAACCACGGCCTGCATGCTACCTTCATGCCCAAGCCTATTTACGGTATTGCGGGATCGGGCATGCACTGTAACATTTCTCTATTCAGAGACGGGCAGAACGCCTTTTACGATCCTCACGGAGAGCTGCAGCTGAGCGAAACAGCTTATTATTTCCTCGGCGGTCTAATGGCCCATGCCCGGGCCATGGCTGCTATTACCAACCCCACCATCAACTCCTACAAGCGCCTGGTATCGGGATTTGAAGCACCGGTATATATCGCCTGGTCGCCTAAGAATAGAAGCCCTCTCATACGTGTGCCGGCCAAGCGGGGTTTGTCCACACGTCTAGAGGTACGCCACCCGGACCCCTCCTGCAACCCCTACTTGGCCATTGCGGTTATTCTTAAGGCCGGCCTCGACGGCATTAAAAACAGGATTTCTCCGCCGCCGCCGGTTAACGGCAATATTTTCCATATGGGTGAAGAAGAACGGAAGAGGCTTGGTATCCGTACCTTACCTACCAGTTTAGATGAAGCTTTAGAAGCTTTACAAGAAGACCCGGTAATCCAGGAGGCCCTGGGACCTCATATTTATGAGCGATTCATGGAAGCCAAGCGTATTGAGTGCGAGCAATATCGGACCTGTGTCCATCCTTGGGAGATTGAACACTACCTGACTAAGTTCTAGGGGGGGGGTGTCTGTGAGTTACAAAATTGCCGTTATCGGAGCCGGGCCGGGTGGCTATGTAGCTGCCATCAGGGCGGCCCAATTGGGTGCCAGGGTGGCAGTGGTAGAGCAGGGGCCTTTGGGCGGGACCTGCCTCAACGTAGGTTGTATACCCACTAAAGCCTTGCTGGCCGGGGCTTCCCTGGTGCAAGGTATTAAACGAGCCAGTCAGTTCGGCATCGAAGTACAGGGGTATACTATAGATTACGGGCGTCTGACGGCGCGCAAGGACGCAGTGGTAAAGCAGCTAAACCAGGGTATTGCCTTTCTTTTTAAGAAAAATAAAATCGACTTGTTCCGCGGGAAGGCCTATTTGAAGGGCGCCCGGCGAATTGCGGTAACCGCCGACAACGGAGAGGTTCAGGAGATCGAGGCAGAAAACATTATTGTGGCCACGGGTTCCCAGCCTGCTCTCCTGCCCGCCCTGGGCTACAATGGGCGCAGCGTGGTTACCAGTACGGAGGCTCTGGCCTGGAACACTTTGCCGGAAAGCTTGCTTATCATAGGAGGCGGGGTTATCGGGTGTGAATTTGCCACCCTTTTTAGCACCTTGGGAGTAAAGATCATTGTCGTGGAGGCCATGCCGACCATTCTGCCCATGATCGATGCGGAAATAGGCCGGCGTTATCAGACGCTCCTAAAGCGAGCCGGAGTAGAGATAAAAACCGATGCCCAGGTTACCGGCGTGGAGGAGGAAGAGGGACGGGTAAAGGTCAAGTTGGCTACCGGGGAGGAGTTTTCTGTTGCCCGGGTGCTGATCTCTATCGGGCGCAAATTTAATACTTCAGGGCTTGGATTGGAAGAAGTGGGCGTAGAGCTGGGTCCGAAGGGCGAAATTGTGGTTGACGAGTATTTGCGTACCAATGTAGAAGGAATTTACGCTGTAGGAGATGTGACCAATAAGGTCCAATTGGCCCACGTGGCTTCGGCCCAAGGGATAGCGGCGGTTCAAACCATTATGGGTCAGCCCACCAAGGTTAATTATGATGCGGTACCCAGTTGTATTTTCACCTCGCCGGAAATTGCCACTGTAGGTCTCACGGCAGAGGAAGCCGAAAAGCGCGGGTTCAAAGTAAAGGTCGGCAAGTTTTCCTTCCAGGCCAGCGGTAAAGCCCTGGCAGCCGGTGAAACCGAGGGTATAGTTAAAATGGTGGCCGAAGCGGAGAGCGACCGCCTGTTGGGTGTCCATATTATGGGACCCCATGCCACGGAGCTAATTGCCGAAGGCACTCTGGCCGTTTCCCGAGGGATTAAGGCCTGTGAGCTGGCGACCTGCATCCATGCCCACCCCACCCTGGCCGAAACATTAATGGAAGCCGCAGAAGCGGTGCACGGTATGAGTATACATTCATAAAAAATGAAGGGAGTAAGCCGGACCTTGACTACCCGAATGCCGCCCTGGTTGCACAAGCGGATTCCGGCCGCAGGGAGCCTGGAAGCCACGCGGAAGCTATTGCAGGAATTACAGCTCAATACGGTATGCCAGAGTGCCCTCTGCCCCAACCTGGGCGAGTGCTTTGCCCGCCGGACGGCTACTTTTATGATCTTAGGCAAGACGTGCACCCGTAATTGCCGTTTCTGTGCGGTAGAAAGGGGCAAGCCGGAACCGGTGGACCCCGATGAGCCCCGCCGGGTGGCCCTGGCGGCGGCCAAGCTGGGCTTGAGACATGTAGTGGTAACCTCGGTGACCCGCGATGATCTGCCGGATGGAGGTGCGGGGCAATTCGTAGCTACTATTTGCGCCCTGCGGGAGCAATTGCCCCATGTCGTTATAGAAGTGTTAACCCCCGATTTTCAGGGAGAAAGAGGGGCTATTGCGGCGGTAGTAGAGGCCAAACCCCATATATTTAACCATAACGTGGAAACGGTCCCCCGCCTTTATCCGCGGGTCCGCCCGGCAGCCGATTACCGGCGGAGCCTGGAAGTTTTGAAGATGGTGAAAGACCTGGCGCCGGGAATATATACCAAGTCAGGGATTATGGTGGGTTTAGGAGAAACGAGGGAAGAGGTAGAAGAAGTTATGGCAGACCTGCGGGAAGTGGGCTGCGACATTCTGACCATCGGCCAATACTTGCGGCCTTCGCCCCAACATCTGGCCGTAGAGGAGTTTGTCCCGCCGGAAATCTTTGAGTATTATGGGCAGGTGGGCCGTAAAATGGGGTTCCTTTACGTGGCCTCGGCCCCCTTTGTCCGTAGCTCCTATAATGCGGCTGAATTTTCCCTGGCGGAAGGGTTAATATGACGGGCAGGCACGTCTCCTCGATGGACGTTTGCAGTTTTATCAGACATCGATGGGCCGGTCTCGGACCTCCTATCCTCGACCCCGCCTCCGCTTTCGGCCAAAGCTTAAAGCCTGGGCTAGCCGCGAAGGCTTGCTCGCTCGCTTTCAAGTCCAAGCAGGCCTCCCCTGGAAAAAGTGGGGATACCTCAGAACTACAGGGCCTTGACTTTAAGAAGGTTTTGGGGCATAATAAGTAATGTCAAGTGTGGGCTCGTAGCTCAGTGGGAGAGCACCTCCTTGACGCGGAGGGGGTCGCAAGTTCAATCCTTGCCGAGCCCACCAGCGCAAGAAGGCAACCGCGGGGCAATAGTCCACCGGTTGCTTTTTTGTTTTAAAAGCCTCTAAAAGTAAACGGCTCGGCCCCAACTTGACAAGCAAAGGTAACTGGTGCGAGTCCGTTACTTTAGGGAGTTTTCAAATTTAAGGAGAGGGTTTGACAGTGTTTAAGGACAAGATTTTGACCTGTAAGGAATGTGGGGCTGAGTTCGTTTTTACCGCGGGTCAGCAAGAGTTTTTCGCGGAAAAAGGCTTTACCAACGAACCTTCCCGGTGCCCTACTTGCCGGGCGGCGAGAAAGCAGCGGGGTTCAGGACGCGGCGGGTTTTCCGGGCAGCGTACTATGTACAGCACCACCTGCAGCCTGTGCGGTGCTCCAACGCAGGTGCCCTTCCAGCCGAAGGAAGGAAGGCCGGTCTACTGCCGGGAGTGCTACCAGCTACAGCGAGTTAACTACAGGTAACCAAAAGTCAAGGCTGGGTAGTTACCCAGCCTTGACTTTTGGTTACGGGAGGTTGGTATTTAATTGTTCAGCCCTTACTTTTATGATATGTTGCCACGAGAGTAATTGTATACAAAAATGACGGGGCACATATAATATCACCACAAGGGGGTGTGACCCATGACCATCCTCCTGGCGTCGGCCAGGTCCCTAGACGTTCTGATTATCAGACTCGCTAGCCTCTTAGGAAACGAATTGAGCCTCCGGCAGTGGAATACGGGGGGCTTTAATTTCTGTCAATGTTCTTTTACTCTGGGCAGGAAGCAGCTCCCGGGTAAAGCCCGCAAGCGGTGGGAGGAAGAACTGGCCGCCGGTGTCGCCGCTTTCATCATCGAAGTACTAGAGGAGGACCTTTTAGAAAAAATTATCTGTAACCAATACGAAATTGAGGAAAAGCAGGAAGCCAGGCAGCTTTGTTCACGGGCGAAGAAGATTTTGGAACAAGGCGAAAAGGCCTACCCAGGGTCCTACTGGCGCGGAGAAGCCCTGGTGCGGCGTCTGAAGGAATATCTACAGGAGAACAGCTATTTAAACATCGACGGCTTTGTCCAGTTTCGCCTACCGGACTATTTGATGGAGTTGGAGCGGGCTGCAGAAGAAGCAGTAGAAGAATACATTGTGGAAAAAGAGTATGACGAATTTATTTGTGTCCTTAAGTACTTTGTAGAGATTCAGGAACCCCGGGTAGAAAGGGTACATGTAGTTTTAACCCCCAAGGGGGGATTCCAACTTTACGATGGAGAAAACAGAAGCCTGGAGAGAGACTATTTGGAAGGTTTTGTCGTGGATATGGGGGACAGTGAACTAAACTATTATGAAGATCTCTTGCTTAGCGCCCTTATTACCCTGGCCCCGCGGCAAATCATCCTGCATGGGAGCGAAAAAGGCAAGGCTCGAGGCATCACCCATACTATAAAGAACGTGTTTGGCGAACGGGTAAGGCTATGTAACGGATGCAACCGCTGCCGCCAACCTCTACACAAGTTCTAAGGCGCCTTGTTTTTTACCCTGCCATTTGTTATTATCAGGCGGGGTGAGTTTGTGTTAAGCTGGATTGTTATTCCCCTTTTAGGAGCTTTTATTGGCTGGATTACCAATGTTTTGGCCATTCGTTTGCTCTTCCGCCCGCGCCGGCCTTACAAATTTTTCTTTTGGATACTGCAAGGGCTGATTCCCAAACGGCGATCGGAAATAGCCTCCAGTGTGGCCGCGGTGGTGGACAAAGATCTTCTACCTCCTGAAGAGCTTTTAAACCGGCTTAAGACCTCTGATATGGGGCAGCGGGTGGTTACCGTAATCGTTGAGCTTGTGCGCCAGAGAATAGAGGAGCGCTTTCCTTCGTTCTTGCCGCCAGCTTGGAAGCAGGCCTTGAGCCATACGCTGGAAGAGGTCATCCGGCGAGAGGTTCCGGTTTTCTTAAAAAGGCTGGAAGAGGAATTTTGGCTCACTTCCTGTCAGTATTCCCTGGGAGCCATAGTGGCAGAGAAACTGAACGGCCTCGATCTGGAAAAGGTGGAAGAACTGGTGGTCAAGGTGGCGGCCCGCGAACTCCGCTACATTGAGCTCTTAGGCGGCCTATTGGGGTTGGTGATAGGGGTCATACAAGTTGTAGTAATCCGCCTTTTTTCTTGACAATTAATCCATCCCCTGTCTATAATTTAGGTTGTACCAAGCAAAGGAATGGCGAGGAAAGGGAGACGAGGCCTTTTACCTGCCCCCAGAGAGGGGGTGCCGCGGCTGGAAGCGCCCCTGGGATTAAGGGAAAGCGCCTTACCACCCTGGAGCTGCCGGGCTGAAAAGGAGTAAGCCCGGCCGGTCGCCACCGTTAAAGGGCGTCGGAGGGGGGAAGGAATTTCCCCTGAAGAAGGGTGGAACCACGAGAGGAACTCTCGTCCCTTTGGGGGCGAGAGTTTTTTCGTTCAAAGGAGGTTAAAAAGTAGTATGCGCATTATCTTACCCGACGGTTCACTCAGAGAATACCCGGACGGTATTACCCCTTCACGGGTGGCCCAAGATCTGTCCCCGCGTTTGGCCCGGGAAGCGCTGGCAGCCAGGGTGAACGAGGAAATATGGGATTTGATGCGGCCCCTTCCCGGCGACTGCCGCCTGGAGATTTTGACCTTTAACGAGGAAGGCGGGCGCCTTGCTTATCGCCACAGCGCCGCCCATGTGCTGGCCCAGGCAGTTAAACATCTTTTTCCCGGTACCAGGCTGGGCATTGGACCCGCCATTGCGGAGGGCTTTTACTATGACTTTGACACCGAGCACAAATTTACCCCGGATGACCTGGCGGCCATTGAAGAAGAAATGAAGAGCATTATCAAGGCCGATTATCCCTTTGAACGCAAGGAAGTGAGCCGCCAGGAAGCGTTGGAGATTTTTAAAAAGCTGGACGAGCCTTATAAAATCGAGCTTATTAACGAACTGCCCGAAGGGGTGACCATCAGTATCTACCGGCAGGGGGACTTTTTAGACCTCTGTGCCGGGCCTCATGTGCCTTCTACCGGCTACCTTAAGGCCATAAAGTTAACAAGTCTGGCAGGCGCCTATTGGCGGGGCAGCGAAGCCAACCCCATGCTCCAGCGTATTTACGGCACGGCGTTTCCCAAGGCGTCCCTCCTGGAAGAGTATCTCCACCGCCTGGAGGAGGCCAAGAAGAGGGATCACCGCCGGTTGGGAGCCCAGCTGGGGATCTTCAGCCTGCAGGAAGAAGCCCCGGGCTTCCCCTTTTTCCATCCCAAAGGCATGATTTTGCGCAATGAATTGGAGCAGTTCTGGCGGGAGGAACACCGCCGGGCCGGGTACCTGGAGATCCGGACCCCCATTATTTTGAGCCGCTCCCTGTGGGAGAGGTCCGGCCACTGGGACCACTACCGGCAAAACATGTATTTTACCAAAATAGATGAGGCGGATTACGCTATCAAACCCATGAATTGCCCGGGCGCTATTTTAGTGTATAAGAGCGAACAGCATAGCTACCGTGATTTTCCCCTGCGGCTGGCGGAAATGGGCCTGGTCCACCGCCACGAGAAATCGGGGGTTCTCCATGGTCTCATGCGGGTACGGGCCTTTACCCAGGATGATGCCCATATTTTTATGCTACCTTCCCAGGTTGAATCCGAAATTCAGGGTGTTATTGACTTAGTGGATAGATTTTATAACCTCTTTGGCTTCAAATACCACGTAGAGCTTTCCACCAAGCCCGACGATGCCATGGGGTCCGACGAAATTTGGGAGCTGGCTACTTCTGCCTTGCGCCGGGCCCTGGAAGCTAAAGGAATGGAGTATAAAGTAAACGAGGGTGACGGCGCCTTTTACGGTCCCAAGATCGATTTTCACTTGGAAGACTCTTTGGGCCGTACCTGGCAATGCGGTACCATCCAGTTGGATTTTCTTATGCCCGAAAAATTCGATCTCACCTATATCGGGGAAGATGGGCAGAAACACCGGCCGGTAATGATCCACCGGGTGGTTTTCGGCAGTATGGAAAGATTTATAGGTATTTTAATCGAGCACTACGCGGGCGCCTTCCCGGTATGGCTGGCTCCGGTGCAGGTAAAAATTCTTCCTATAGCTGACCGACACCATGAATACGCTTATAAGGTGCGAGAAACCTTGGTGGAGGCCGGGGTGCGGGCCGAAGTGAACGACCGCAACGAAAAGATCGGGTATAAAATCCGGGCGGCGGAGGTAGAGCGTATCCCCTATATGCTGGTGATAGGGGACAAAGAGGTGGCCGAAGGTACTGTAGCTGTGCGCGAAAGGGGCAAAGGCGACACCGGCAGCGCAGTATTGGCAGATTTTATTGGTCGAATTACGCAAGAGATAAAGGAACGCAGAAGTTAGAGTGGAGATTGTAACTTAGCAGGGGAGGGGGTGGAAAAGGTTAATTAGAGCCACCCTCCCCTTTTTTACCGGCCATAAAGAAAGGATTAGAACCGTATTAATTAGTTTTATAGTATGAATAAGCACTTCCCGCCGGTTGACCTGAGTTATCCCCACTTTTTGCAGGGCAGGCCTGCTTGGGCTTGGAAGCGAGCGACTAAACCTGAGCGGTAGCCAAACTTAGCGAGGCGAAAGGCGGAGGCAGGCCCGAGGCCATGAGAAACCTGCGGCCGGCAACTGAGGCAGAATGCTTAAATTCTGCGGAGAACCTGCCGTAACCTTTAGCCAAGCGCTAGTTTGGCCCGCGAGGGAAGCCATAAGCGAGCGAAAGCCAAGCAGGCCTGGGATCAAAACTGGGGATACGCCAGCCGGTTGACGGGTTGACGAGCAACCAGGACCCACTTGAAAGAGGCGGTCGTTAACATAATATTGCACCCCAAGGGAGCATCGCATCCCCGGTGAAAAGGCTCTATTGGAAAGGATACGCCCTGGCAGTCAAGGGCATGGATTATCTAGCCTGGTAGCCATAATTTGGGTTTCGCCCCGAGGCAAGGCGGTCACCATGAGTAAATAAAAGGTACTGGTGAGTAAAGCATACCCTTACCCTAGATCGCCTGATATACCTTGACAACCTGCACACGGTGCTTTATGCTGGGAACAAGAAAATCCTGTGATGGATGATATTGGAACGCCAAATGAAACACGGTGGTCTCGATTATCCGGATCGTATCAGACGACTGCGGGCCCGCTTGGGCTTGAGCCAGAAACGCTTTGCCAAACTCCTGGGTGTTTCCTTTACTTCTGTCAATCGATGGAAGAACGGGCAGGCTCGGCCCAATCGCTTGGCCTGGAGCCAGAACTTGCGGCTGGAAATGGAGGGAGCGGACGCCTTCCTTCTAAAATAGTGTCGGGTGCGGAGGCGCGGCCGGCCTCCTGAGCGACGAGGCTAAATTGCAAGCGCCTCCGCCCCTAATTACGGTAACCCGTGCTTCCCCACAACCTTCCTGAAATGTTTTTCAAGTAATTTTTAAAGAGAGGAGTGGCTTTAGATTGGGTATAAAGCGGTTCTGGCTTTTGCTGGTGACCTTGATAGGGGCTCTGGTGTTGGCTCCCCTGGGCCTGGCGGCTTCTGGTGCGGATAGGCCGGTGGCGGGGCCGGCGGTTTGTATAGAGGGGCGTCCGGTTACCAACTGGGAAATACCTCCACAGTTTTACCAGGGCTGCCTTCTGGTGCCAGTGCGGCAACTGGCCCCTTCCCTGGGAGCGGTGGCGAATTGGGACGGCTCCAGCCAAGAAGTGGTAGTTAGTTCCCCCAAGGTTACCGTGCGTTTTCAGATAGGCAGCACAGAAGCCGCGGTGAACGGGGAAAAGGTGATTTTACCTGCACCGCCCATCATCAGGGAGGCTCGGACCTTAGTACCCTTGCGCTTTTTGGCCCATACCCTGGGCTGGAGGGTGAAATGGAACGCGAACACCCAGACGGCCGATCTCTTAGGGCTGCCGGAGAGGGCTTATATAAATGCCTTTCCCGGTCGCCTCGCCTTCACCAACGATAACTGTCTCTGGCTTCTGGACGGAAGCACGCCGGGAGCCGCCCCGGTGCAGGTGACCGAAAAGGGGGCGGTGGAGATTTTAGGTTGGTCTCCCGACGGTCAATGGCTGGCCTACTTGTGGAGGGAAACGACGGAGCATTATTCGGGCAAGCCCTACCTCTGGGTGGTCCGGTTCGACGGCAGCAACAACTACCAGGTAGATCCCAGGCCCGTTATGGGGGAGCCGGCCTGGTCCCCCGTGGCCAACGTTCTGTCCTACAGCACCCAGGGGCCTGGGGGCGGTTATGCTCCTGATATGAACTTAAAGCTGGCTACAATAGAAGAGGGAGGGACGAGGGTTGTACGTCTCCTCCCGGATAAGAGTGAACTGGTGGAGGATCTTGCCTGGGCTCCTGACGGCCAGAGCCTGGCCATAGCCCTACCCCGTACCGGGGAGTTGCCGTGGCGGATAGAACGCCTGGGTCTTACCGGGGAGCGTACCCTTCTGCTAGAGGGGGCGGAAAAGGGGGCCGAGGGAGAGGATGAATACCTCCGGGTCCCCTGGGGCTTAACCTGGTCCCCCAACGGCCGCTACCTGGCCTTTTACTTGCTTTTTAATTCCGGTTCGCTAAATGCCGACGGCGTGCCTTTGCAGGTCTTAGACTTGGAGCAACACAGGCTAATAGACCTGGGAACCTCTCTGCCCTACCGCCAGTGGTTAGCTTGGTCCCCTGACGGGAATAGCTTGGCCTTCATCCAGGGTGCTGGGCGGGAGGCGACCGAGAACAAGCATCTAGCGGTGGTCTCTCTTCCCGAAGGGGAAGTTGCCTCTTATGGCCAGCCGGGTACGACAGACTCCCAGCCTTGCTGGCTTCCTCTCCCATGGGGTCCAGGGGTGCTATTTGTCCGGGGACTGGAAAGGGAGGGGGAGACCAAGACGGGCACTGAAGCGCTGTCGGGAGATCAGCGCATCTGGTTGGCTAAGGAAGGGCAGGTGCGACCATTGACCCAAGGCACTCCCGACACGGCCGATTGCTATCCTTATTTTTCCTCTGCTACCGAAAAGCTCTACTTTCTACGGCTGAACAGCGCTACCAGCGGGACGTTCTGCCTCCAACCCCTTCAGGGTGGGCGGGTGTTGGAGTTGGTGCGGCACATAAGCGGTTCCCCAGGCTTCTACGGCAACTATCACCCGGCCTGGGTAAGCTTTTACTATCTTGGTCCCGAGGAAGGAGATATCATGCGCTTTACCGGTAAGCTGGTGGAAAGCTACGTCGAGGGGCGCCACCTGGAGCTAGAGACCCGGGAAGTAGAAGGAGGCTTCCTGGTAGTCGTCCCTACCAACAAAGAGTCAGCCGCTTACCTGGAGAAATATCTGTGGCAGGAGGTCACGCTGGAGGGGACCCTCTCCCACAAGCCCAACATTTACATGCGGGGACCGCTGCTTAGGGTGGAAACGGTCCTGCCAGCAGCCTTAGGGGAGCCTAGGAAAGCACTGCTTACTGAGTTTTCCATCGAGCCCCCCGATTTTGTGGTTAAAGGGAAGGACTTGAGCCGGGTGGAGATCTGGGCGGTGCCCACGGGCACCGGGATTATGGAAAAGGACCTATACCAGCTGGGTCTGGCTCGCCTGCAAGGAGAAGTTGAAGGGCAGCAGATATGGGCCTTCCCCCTGCCCCGGGAAACCATAATGGCCACCCATATCTTTGCGCAGGGTTATGATGCCGATGGTCAGCTGGTGGGGAGGATTTACCTGCCCTTTACCGGGGTCACGGAAATCAACCAGGCCCTGGGCACTGGGGAGGAATGATAATGATATAGTTTAAGTAGGCCGTGTTAGCTGTAAGGCGAGTGCCTACATACCCTGCTCCGTGGAAGACGACGAAATCCTCGCCGGCCTTCTGTAAGGGGTGCTGGGCCGTTAGAGAAGATATACCAAGGCCAACAGGCTGGCGTATCCCCACTTTTTCCAGGGGAGGCCTGCTTGGACTTGAAAGCGAGCGAGCAAGCCTTCGCGGCTAGCCCAGGCTTTAAGCTTTGGCCGAAAGCGGAGGCGGGGTCGAGGATAGGAGGTCCGAGACCGGCCCATCGGCAAGGACGCCGATTGGGCCGGGAACCCCGCCTTAAGCTTTGAGGCCGAGCAAAAGTCCTGCCCGCGAGGGTTTCTGGAGCGAGCGAAAGCCAAGCAGGCCTGGAAGAAAAACGGGGATAGCTCAGGCCAACCGGTTATTGACGGTAATCTACGGCTATGCTATACTAGCGCAGGAAAGTAGAAGCCATCCGCTTCTCACCTTACAGCCACAGGCTGGTAAGGTCGGCGCCCGGTGAAAGAAGGGGTTTAGTTGTATGAGCGGGTGGAGGGCACCCGCTTTCTTTGTGCTGGGCGGAATTTCATCTGGAGGTGACGGGTTATCAGCAAGGACTGGAGGGTGAACGGAGAAATCCGCGCCCGGGAAGTACGCCTGGTCGGAACCAACGGCCAGCAGCTGGGCATCATGCCGTTGCGAGAAGCTCTGCGCATAGCCCATGAGCAGGGGCTGGATTTAGTGGAAGTGGCGCCTCAAGCTCGACCACCGGTCTGCCGGATTATGGATTATGGGAAATATAAATATGAGCAGAGCAAGCGGGAACGTGAAGCCAGGAAAAAGCAGCGGATTATCGATGTTAAAGAGGTAAAGCTGCGGCCCGGCATTGAGGAACATGATTTCCAGGTCAAGGCCCGCAATGCCCTTCGCTTTTTGGAAGACGGCGACAAGGTCAAGGTGACCATCATGTTTCGCGGCCGCGAGATTTCCCATCCCGAGCTGGGAGAAAAGCTTTGTTGGCGTTTGGCCGACCAGGTATCGGAGTTAGCCTCCGTTGAAAGGCCGCCCAAGCTTGAAGGGCGCAATATGGTCATGATATTAGCGCCTAAGCACTAACCAAAAAATAAGAGGTGGATAAATATGCCCAAGATGAAAACCCACCGCGGGGCCGCCAAGCGTTTTCGCTTTACGGCTAAGGGAAAGATCAAGCGGGCCAAGGCTTTTAAGAGCCACCTTTTGGGGGGGAAGAACGCCAAAAGAAAGCGCCGCTTGCGCAACCCCGACCTGGTTTCTTCTGCCGACCGGCGGCGGGTGGCCAGGTTGTTACCGTATGGAGCATAGAGGAGGAAGGTAGAATATGTCCAGGGTAAAACGAGGTGTAACCAAAAGACGTCGTCACAAAAAGATACTAAAGCTGGCCAGAGGTTACTTTGGCGCTAAGTCCAAGCTGTTCCGGGTAGCCAACCAGCAGGTAATGAAATCCCTGATGTATGCCTACGCTCATAGACGTAAACGTAAAGGAGATTTCCGTAAGCTATGGATTGCCCGGATTAACGCGGCCGCCCGGCAGAATGGCCTTACTTACAGCCGTTTCATCAACGGATTAAAGCAGGCCGGGGTGGAAATCAATCGTAAAATGCTTGCCGATATGGCCGTCAACGATGCCCAAGGGTTTCGGCAGTTAGTGGATATCGCTAAGGAAAAGCTGGGAGTTGGAGCCTGATCCTATGAGAAAGCAATTTGCTGTAATCGGCCTGGGGCGTTTTGGGGCCAGTGTGGCAACTGCCCTGGCACGCATGGGGTGTGAGGTCGTGGGTATCGATGCGGATGCAGCCAAGGTAGAAGCTGTGATGAATGAGATTACCCACGCTATCCAGGCCGATGCGCGGGATGAAGAGGCCCTGAAGGCCGCCGGGGTCCGCAATGTTGACGTAGCGATAGTTGCTATCGGGGAAGACGTAGAAGCCAATATTTTAGTAACTCTGATCGTGAAAGAGATGGGCATTAAGTGTGTGGTGGCCAAAGCTTTAAATGATCTCCACGCTAAGGTGTTGGCCAAAATCGGGGCGGACAAGATTGTTTTTCCCGAGCGCGACATGGGGATAAGGGTAGCCCGGGCCCTGGCGGCGGGAAATGTGCTGGAGCACATTGATCTTTCACCAGAATACAGCATCGAAGAAATCGCAGCGCCCCACCGGCTGGCCGGGAAGACCCTGGCGGAGCTGAATTTGAGGGCCAAGCACGGAGCCACGGTGATGGCCATCAAACGCAAGGAAGAGATTATCGTAGCTCCGGGGGGAGATGATGTTATAAGGGTAGGAGATATTTTGGTCCTCCTGGGACCCACCAAAGTCCTGGAGCGTTTTCAAGAGCGAGAGTGAGTGAACCTGTGGGAAACATAATTACCTCGCGGGCCAACCGGTATGTGAAATTGGCCCGCTCCCTCTACCGTCGCGCCCAGCGAGAAAAGACGGGGCTGTATCTGCTGGAAGGAGAGCATCTCATTGTCGACGCTCTGGCAGCCCGGGCGGAGGTGGAGGTAGTTTTTTATGACACTAATTTTCTAAGGGTACCGGAGCACGCCCGGCTCGTATCCCAACTTCGGGAGGCAGGATACCTCTGCCTGGAGGTGCAGCCGGCGGTTATGCAGAGTATGGCCGCTACCGTCACACCTCCCGGAGCCCTGGCCATAGCCAGGCAAAAAAAGGTTAGTTTATCCCAACTGCTGGCAAACCAGGAGGTTTTTTTATTAGTAGCCGATGGAGTTCAGGACCCGGGTAATTTGGGGACTATGCTGCGCACGGCGGTGGCTGCGGGATGTACCGGTGCGGTTTTAACCAGTGGCACGGTGGACCCGTACAACGAAAAAGTCGTGCGGGCCACTATGGGTGCTCTTTTCCACCTGCCGGTTGTTACGGGCATCCAGGCCCAGGAGCTGGCTTGCCAGATGAAGGAGAAGGTTAGGGTGATAGTGGCCCACGTGGGTGCTACCCGTCCCTACTACGACTGCGACTACTGCGGAAGGGTGGCAGTGGTCCTGGGCAATGAAAATAGGGGTCCCAGTCCGGAAATACTAAAGCAAGCCGAGGCCCAGGTGAAAATCCCTCTTTGGGGGCCGGTTGAATCTCTTAATGTAGCGGTGGCTGCCGCTATTTTGCTTTATGAAGCGGCTCGCAGGCGCTATGCCGGGGAGGTTTAAACATGATGCGGGTACGCCTTACTCCCACGCAGGGGATCGTCCTGGGCTTTGCCGGTGTCATCCTGGTGGGAGCCCTTTTATTGATGCTGCCCATTTCTTCAGCTGCGGGCCGGGCCACTGATTTTTTGACGGCCCTATTTACCGCCACCTCGGCCGTGTGCGTAACCGGGCTGGTGGTAGTAGATACCGGAACTTACTGGTCCACCTTCGGTCAGGTGGTTATTGCCTTGCTAATCCAGATAGGTGGGCTGGGCTGGATGAGTGTGGTTACCTTGCTAGCCCTGATAGTCCGGAAGCGCATTTCGTTGGGGGAAAGGCTTTTAATCCAGGAAGCCCTGAACAAGGAAAATTTGGGCGGGGTAGTAGATCTAACCAGGAGGATTATTCTCACCACCTTTGTCCTGGAAGGTATAGGGGCTCTTGTTTTATCCTGGCGGTTTGCCCGGGATTTTGGCTGGGAACACGGTGTGTATTATGGCGTGTTTCACGCCGTATCGGCTTTTAACAATGCCGGCTTCGATGTTTTAGGCTCCGTCTTTGGCAAGTATTGCAGTTTGACCCCCTATGTCCAGGATATTACTATCAATGTTATCATTTCTAGTTTATTGATCCTGGGCGGTATTGGGTTCCCCGTTATCATGGAAGTGGTAAGGGTCCGGAAATTTGCCCGTTTGAGCCTTCACAGCAAGGTGGTCCTGCTGACAACTCTGGCCCTGATTATCTGCGGTACGCTGACCATTCTAGCTATAGAATGGGATAACCCCAACACCTTGGGGCCCTTATCGCCTCCGGGCAAATGGATGGCCGCATATTTTCAGGCGGTGACGCCCAGGACGGCCGGGTTTAACACCGTCAGCATTGCCGATCTCCGCCCCGCGAGCCAGTATGTTCAGGTTATCCTGATGTTTATAGGAGCTTCGCCGGCGGGCACCGGCGGGGGCATTAAGACCACCACCTTTACCGTTCTGGTGCTGGCCATAGCCGCGGTGGTAAGGGGGCGGCAGGAAGTGGAGTTTGCCGGCCGGCGCATTCCCTGGGCCCGGGTAATCAAGGCCCTGGCCATTGCTGCCCTGGGTTTCTTCCTGGTAAACGCCGTCAGTTTTATCCTCCTGCTTACCGAGGGGAAGGCATTTTTGCCCGTTTTGTATGAAGTCACTTCTGCTTTCGGTACCGTAGGCCTGACTACGGGCATCACGCCGGAACTCACACCTCTCGGCCGATGCCTCCTTATCATCACCATGTTTGCCGGCAGGGTGGGTCCTGTCAGCTTGGCCATGGCCATCTGGAAGCGCCAGGTAAGAGCCAATATTCACCTCCCGGAAGAGCAGGTCATTTTAGGCTAGCCAAGGGTAGGGCAGTATGCTATAATTTTGGTGGAAAGGTCCCAACCCCTGGAAAGGTTGTGATATGGTGTCCTGGCGCGCGGAATTCTTTTGGCGGATTTTCGAAAAAACCGGGTCCATAGCAGCCTATATTATTTACCGCAGACTAGTCCTGCAGTAAATAAAGAGCCTAAATGCCGTGAACGGGAGGAGTAGCTTGCCAATACCTTACAGGGAGGCGGCGTCGGCGACTGGAAGCGCCGCTAAGGGAGGGGCAAGTGAAGTTCGCCCGGGAGCAGCTGGTTGAAAGGCATGGAGCCGAGTAGGCTAAGCCGGTCCTCCTACCGTTAACAAGGAGACCTGTTGTTGGGCAGGTATCTTGGGGTGGTTTTACCGTTAATATTGGGTCTTCGTCCCGAAGGGGCGAAGGCTTTTTTTATGGGGTGAGGATATGCTGCGAGCCATTAGCGAGTTAAAAGAAAGGGCTATCCTGGAGCTCTCGGAAGTCCAGGACTTGGAAGGATTGGAAGCCATAAGAATTAAGTACCTGGGCAAGAAGGGTGAACTGACCCAAATCTTGCGCGGTATGGGGCAACTACCCCCTGAGGAGCGGCCGCGGGTGGGCCAGCTAGCCAACCAGGCCCGTGAAGAACTAGAAGCTGCCCTAAGAACGGCCAGGAGCCGCTTGCTAGAGGAGGAAAAGGAGCGACGCCTTAAAAAGGAAAGGCTGGACGTGACACTCCCCGGCCGGCCCATACCCCGGGGTTACCGCCATCCTTTAAGCCAGATTTTGGAGGAAATCAAAGATATTTTTGTCGGTCTGGGTTTCGCCGTGGCCGAAGGGCCGGAGGTGGAGACGGACTATTACAATTTTACGGCTTTAAACCTTCCCCCCGAGCACCCCGCCCGGGACATGCAGGATTCTTTCTATATCAGCCCGAACGTCCTGCTCCGTACCCACACTTCGCCCGTACAGGTGCGGGTGATGGAGGCCATGTGCCCGCGCCTGCCTATTCGCATTATAGCGCCGGGTAAGGTATACCGGCGGGATGACGATGCCACCCATTCCCCCATGTTCCACCAGGTCGAGGGGCTGCTGGTGGACAGGAGGGTGACCTTCGGGGATTTAAAGGGGATCCTTATGGCTTTCTTGCGGCAGATCTTTGGTCCCGGGGTAGGGGTTCGCTTCCGGCCCAGCTATTTTCCCTTTACCGAGCCGAGCGCCGAAGTTGATATCTCCTGCGTCATGTGTCAGGGACGTGGTTGCCGGGTGTGTAAACAAACAGGATGGCTGGAAATTCTGGGGAGTGGGATGGTACACCCCAGGGTCCTGGCCATGGCAGGATATGACCCGGAAGAAGTTAGCGGCTTCGCCTTCGGTTTGGGTGTGGAGCGGGTGGCCATGCTAAAATATGGCATCGACGACCTGCGCCTCTTCTTTGAAAATGACCTGCGCTTCTTAAGGCAGTTTTAGGATTCTGGGAGAAGTGAGGAGGAAGGGAGTTGCGCGTACCTTATAGTTGGTTGAGGGAATTTGTGGAAATAGATTTACCGCCGGAAGAACTGGCGGAAAAACTTACCATGGCAGGTGTACCGGTAGAGAATATTGTGAGTCCCCGAGCCGGCTTGGAGGGGGTGGTGGTAGGTGAGATCCGGGCCATAGAGGAACACCCCCACGCCGAGCACCTGGCAGTATGCCAGGTGGATGTAGGAGGCAGGGTTCTACCACTGGTAACCGGTGCCCCCAACATATGGGTGGGCCAGAGGGTGGCGGTAGCCCTGGAAGGAGCGCGCCTCCCCGGCGGCCAGGAAATTCGCAGGGCCACCTTTCGCGGGGTGGATTCCCACGGCATGCTCTGTTCGGCCCAGGAGTTGGGACTGGACGGCAGCCTGGTAGCTCCGGAGGACCGGGAAGGCATCCTGACGTTGCCGCCGGATGCCCCCTTAGGAGCCGAAGTGGCCGGTATCCTGGGCTTCAAGGAAACCGTACTGGAGCTGGAACTCACCCCCAACCGGTCCGACTGCTTGAGCATTCAAGGTGTGGCGCGGGAAGTAGCGGCCCTTACAGGCGCTTCTTTCCGCCAGCCGACCCTTAAGGTGGTGGAAGAGGGGCCTTCCGCCTCCAGTATGGTCAAGGTGGAAATCGAGGCTCCGGATATGTGCGGCCGTTATGTGGCCCGCATCGTAAGGGGGGTAAAAATAGGGCCTTCTCCCGCCTGGATGCAGGTCAGGCTGCGGGCCTGCGGCGTACGGCCCATTAACAATATAGTAGACGTCACCAATTACGTTATGCTGGAGATGGGCCAGCCCCTGCATGCCTTTGATTACGATCTTCTCCGGGGGAAAAGAATTATCGTGCGCCGGGCGAGGCCGGGGGAGAAAATCCTGACCTTGGACGGCCAGGAACGGACTTTAGAACCCCAGGTACTGGTTATCGCCGATGAGGAGCGGGCGGTGGCCGTGGCGGGAGTGATGGGGGGGCTGGAAACCGAAGTAACCGGGAACACGGCCCATATCTTGATCGAATCTGCCCACTTTGATGGGGCGGCCATCCGCAGGGCTTCCCGCTTACTGGGTCTGCGCTCGGAATCCTCCTTGCGCTTTGAGCGGGGAGTAAATATAGAAGGGGCTGCCGGGGCTGCCGACCGGGCAGCCGAGCTCATGCACTGGCTGGCCGGGGGTACGGTGAGCCCGGGCCGGGTGGATTGTTACGTGAAGAAGAGGGAACCGGTAGTTATTACCCTCCGGCCGGAAAGGGTAAATTACCTTTTGGGCACTAATCTCATGTCCTCTGAGATCAAGGAGCTTTTAGAACGTCTGCATCTCAAAGTTGAGGGCGAGGAACCCTTGCGAGTGGAGGTTCCAGCGGCCAGGGGGGACCTGACCCAGGAGATCGACCTGGTAGAAGAAGTGGCTCGGCTTTACGGCTATGACCGCATCCCGGTGACCATACCGGCCGGTGTGGTGGCCGGGGAGCAAAAATCGGCCCGCCAGCTGTGGGAAGAGCTGGGCAGGGAGACGGCCGTATCCTGCGGCCTGAGCGAAGTAGTAACCTACAGCTTTATAAACCCCAAAGGGTGGGATGTTTTGCGCTTGCCCCCCGAACACCCCTGGCGACGAACCATTACCCTGCAGAATCCCCTGCGGGAAGAGCAGAGCGTTTTAAGAACAACTTTGCTGCCGGGGCTCCTGGAGGTGGCCGCCCGCAATGCCAACCGGAAGGTCATGCCCGTGGCGATTTTCGAGCTAGGCCGCGTTTTTCTACCCGGAAGGGGAGAATTGCCGGAAGAGCCCTTAAGGCTGGCCGGCCTGGTGATGGGCACCCTGGAACGGGGGTGGGCCTGGTCGGCCCAGGAGATGGATTTCTACTATCTGAAAGGTATAGTAGAAGAACTCCTGGGGCGCGTGCGGCTACCTGCAGTGCGCCTCAAGGCCACCGCAGTCTGGCCCTTTCTCCACCCGGGACGCAGTGCCACCATTTGGGTGCGGGATATCAACCTGGGCTTTTTAGGTGAGCTTCACCCGGATGTTTTGGAGGCCTACGATTTGCCCCAGAGGGCTTGTGTTTTTGAGATTGATTGGGAACGGGCCCGGAATTTGGCCGCGGCAAGGCCGGTTTATGAGCCCCTTCCCCGCTTCCCGGCCGTGGAGAGGGACCTGGCGGTGGTGGTGCCGGAAGAAGTGACGGCAGAACAAGTGCAGGAAGTCATTGTGGCTGCCGCCGGAGAAAAGCTCAAAGCATGCCGCCTTTTTGATGTGTACCGCGGTGAGCAGATTGCCGCAGGCCACAAGAGTCTGGCTTATGCCCTGACTTTCCAAGGGGAAGACCGGACTTTGACGGAAGAAGAGGTTCACGCCGCCTTGGAACGGATTGAGGAGGAGCTGGCTCAAAAATTAGGTGCTGCTTTGCGGAGATAAGCAGGTTGGCCGAAAGGATTTTTTGAATTCGGGGAGAAAACTAAAGGAAATCAAACCAGCTAGGTACCAAGTTTAACTTTAAAAGGGGTGGCCACCCTTGCCCGAGGCTGCGAAGCTTAAGGAGGAAAAAAAGGAAGAAAGCATTAACCGGGCTACAGTAACCATTTTCGACCAGGAATACATTTTAAAGGGGACGGAAACGCCCGAATATATGCGTGCCCTGGCGGCTTATGTAGACAGGAAGATGCGCCAGATCAGCCAGAAAAGCCCCCACTACCCTCCCGTGAAAATCGCGGTGCTGGCCGCCTTAAATATCGCCGACGAATTGAACAAAATACGGCAGGACTATGAAACCCTCATAAGACTGATTCAGGAGGAACGGAAGGGTTGACCAACCTCGAACTATCTTGGGCCCTGGCGGAAATGGGGGATCTCCTGGAGATAAAAGGGGAAGAACCCTTCAAGGTACGGGCCTATCACCGGGCAGCCAGGATTCTGGAGCATTTAGAGGAAGAGGCAGCCAGTTTTTACGCCCGGGGAGAGCTGGATAAAATACCGGGCGTGGGGAAAAATTTGGCCAAAAAGATTGCAGAACTCCTGGAAACGGGCCGATCCACCTTCCTGGAGCAGCTCCGGCAGGAAGTCCCGCCCGGACTGCGGGATATGCTTGCCATTCCCGGCCTGGGGGCTAAATCCGTCCGCGTGATCCACCAGCATTTAAAGATAACAACTTTAGAAGAACTGGAAAAGGCTGCACGGGAGCGCAGGATCCGCCAGCTGCCCGGTATGGGCAGCAAGACGGAGCTGGCCATCTTACGGGGCCTGGATATGCTTAAAGAGAATCGGGACCGGGTACCCCTGGGCATCGCCCGACCGCTGGCCCAACTATTCTGCCGCCAGATATCCGCCCTGCCGGGAGTAGCAAGAGTGGAAATGGCCGGCAGCTTGCGCCGCGGCTGTGCCATGGTGGGCGACGTGGATATCCTGGTGGGGGTGACGGGTCCCGCGGAAGTAAAGGAGGTCATGGCCCGCCATCCCCAGGTGAAGGAGGTTCTCCAGGTAGAGGAAAACCGGCTGTCGCTGCGCACGTGGACGGGGGTAAAGGTAGAAATTTTCCTGGTGCCGGAGGAGAAATTCGTTTCCAGCTGGCTGTACCTCACGGGATCGCCAGCCCACCGGGAGGAGCTAAGGCAGTATGCTGCAGAGCGTAACCTCTGCCTGGAGGACCTGGGTTTGCCTGCCAGGCTGGAGGAAGCAAAAGCTTCTCTCCAATCAGAGGAACAGTTTTATAGCCAGCTGGAATTACCTTTTATTGTGCCGGAATGGCGGGAGGGCCGGGGCGAGGTCCGGGCGGCCCGGGAGGGACGCCTGCCCAGACCGGTTACCCTGGAGGATATCAAAGGTGACCTGCATATCCATACCCGGTACAGCGACGGGCTCCATACCCTTCGGGAAATGGTGGAGGCGGCCAGGGCCAGAGGGTATCGCTACCTGGCCATTACCGAGCATTCCCGTTCCCTGGCCGTAGCGAGGGGACTAAGCGCGGAGCAATTGATGGCCGAAAGAGAAGAGATCGCTCAGCTAAACCGGGAGTTAGATGATTTCGTGGTCTTGGCCGGAATAGAAGTAGATATCCTGTCTGACGGCCGCCTGGATTTTGAAGACGATATCTTGGCTTCCCTGGACATCGTCATAGCTTCAATTCATTCAGGATTTAACCAGGGAGGAGAGCAGATTATGGCCCGCTTAGAGGCGGCTATGCGCCATCCCTGGGTAGACATAATAGGCCACCCCACCGGGCGTATGCTGGGCCGCCGGCCATCTTATGCTGTCAATCTGGAAAGGGTACTGGAGCTGGCGGCTGAAACCGGCACCATTCTAGAGATTAACGCTTCTCCCGACCGCCTGGATCTGGACGAGAACGCCGCGCGCCGGGCCAGGGAGTACGGCGTACCCCTGGCCATCAACACCGATGCCCACGATGCGGGCCGTCTGGAAGATATGTGGTACGGCGTTACCGTAGCCCGCCGGGGCTGGCTGGGGCCGGAAGACGTTCTCAATACCTGGGAGCTGGACCGGGTCTTAAAGAGGCTGAAGCGTAACCGGGGGAAGCCTTGAAAGCAATCCACCCGGGGAACGGCAACATCCGACCTTAATTTTTGCCGCAGTGGGTGCCGGCTGTTGTGGTGGCGAGGAGTGGACTAGGAGGGGAGAGGTAGTGCGGCCCGAGAAATGGTAAGGGGGAACGGAAAACAGGGTGGGAAGAAGAATTTCCTCGGAGCCGGAAGTGGACGAGGTGAGGACTATGGGTGACTTTATAAAGATCGTTTTTTCTTCTCCCTTCCAGGAAATTATAGGCGGTAAAAACCTGGAACTGGCTACTCAAGAGCCACTAACGGTGGAAGAAGTTCTAGACCGGCTTGTCCGGCAATTCCCCGCGCTAAAGAAATTCGTGCCCCAGGTTAAAGACGAGGTTATATTCTGGGGCAACATCGTCCCCATGAAAGAGGACAGCATTTTAAAGCCCAATACCCTTGTACGGCCCGGAGAAACCATATACCTCTATCCCCCCTTAAGCGGCGGGTAGACCTTACAAGGGGCGGGCATACCCGGGCAGATGTAGATGGGCGCATGGCTGCCGGCTGCCGGGAAAAAGAGGGTTCTTTCTCTTTCCCCTTGATTTTTGTCCCAACTTTGTACAAAATATAACTAGCACCTATAGCCTGACCCGGCGGGCGTGGGGGCCGGCCGGGAAGGGCGGGAAGAAAAATCCTGCAGCCAGGGGAAACCTGCAGCGAGGGGGAGGGGAAAATTATGGTCCGCGAATGCTTACTTGCTGTCGGCAAAGGCAGGTAGGCATTTTTTATTTTCAGGGGTGTTAGTACGGAGTTACTTGTTGAGGATTAATAACGAGGGAGGAGAAAAGCCGTGCGCCACCATTATAAAGCTGATTTTATCCCGCAGGAAGAAATAGAGGGTCTGCTGGCCGAAGCCGTCCAAGCCAGCACGAGCCGGGCGGAGGAGATTGTGGATAAGGCCCGGCAGGCTAAGGGACTGGAGCCGTATGAGGTGGCCGTCCTGCTGCAGAATAAAGATGAAGCCGTGTGGCAAAAAGTTTTTGCCGTTGCCAAGGAAATTAAGGAGAAAATTTATGGGAAACGCATGGTCCTGTTTGCTCCCCTGTACATCAGTGACTACTGTGTTAATAACTGCCGTTATTGCGGTTACCGGAGGGATAACAAATTTTCTCGCCGGCGGCTTAGCTGGGAAGAGCTGGAGCGTGAAGTCCGGATTTTAGAATCCCTGGGGCATAAACGTCTGGCCGTGGAGGCGGGGGAGGATCCGGTTCATTGTCCCCTGGATTATGTGGTAGAGGTTATCCGGCGTATTTACCGGATAACGGAAAAAAACGGGAGCATCCGGCGGGTTAACGTTAATATTGCCGCTACTACGGTGGATGAATACCGGGAACTAAAGGCCGCCGGTATCGGGACTTATGTTTTATTCCAGGAGACTTACCATCGGCCGACCTATGCTTATATGCACCCCTCCGGCCCCAAGGCCGATTACGACTGGCATACCACCGCCATGGACCGGGCCATGGAAGCCGGAATAGATGATGTCGGCTTGGGAGTCCTCTTCGGGCTTTACGACTACAAATTTGAAGTGCTGGGCCTCCTTTATCACGCGCGGCATTTGGAAGAGACCTTTGGTGTGGGTCCCCACACTATTTCGGTACCCCGGCTTAGACCGGCCCAGGGTATTAATTTGGATGCTTTCCCGTACCTGGTACCCGATGAGGAGTTTAAGAAAATCGTAGCCGTTTTGCGCCTGGCGGTACCGTACACGGGTATGATCATCTCCACCCGCGAAACACCGGAGTTTAGGGCCGTGCTTCTGGGATTGGGCATCTCCCAGCTTAGCGCCGGTTCCTGTACGGGCGTAGGGGGGTACGGGCGCCACTACACCGAGGAACCCGACGAAATACCCCAGTTCGAGGTAGGGGATCACCGCCACCCCGACGAAGTGATCCGTGATTTATGTCGGAGGGGGTATCTACCCAGCTACTGTACTGCCTGTTACCGCCGGGGACGTACCGGGGAGCGCTTTATGGCCCTGGCCAAGACGGGGCAGATTCAAAATGTCTGCCAGCCCAACGCTTTACTGACCTTTCAGGAATACTTGTTGGATTACGCCACTCCGGAAACTAGGAAAATAGGACAGGAAACCATGGAACGTTACTTGGCCGAGATACCCAGTCCTGCCGTACGGGAAGAAACTGCCCGGCGGCTGGAGCGCATTAAGGCCGGGGAGAGGGACCTGTACTTCTAGGTGAGGGTGGATTCCCCGTTTTCACGGGGCGGCCTGCTTGGGCTTGGGAGTAAGGGTAGCCTTTCCAAGGGCCAAGCCCGGCAGGCCTGACTCCCCAGGGAAAAATATGGGGGGAGGTAAGGCTTCAGTGGACATGAAGGGGAAGGCATTACCAGAAAGGGGAGAGCCGAGGATTGGAACGCCGCATCGGAGTTATCGGTATCGTGATTGAAGACCGGGAGGCGGCAGCCGCCCGGGTCAACGCTATTCTGAGCGATTATGCCGAATATATCGTAGGGCGCATGGGCATCCCCTATCGCGAGCGAGGGGTGTCGGTTATTGCCCTCATTGTAGATGGAACGACGGATGCTGTTGGGGCCCTGACTGGCAAACTGGGAGCCTTACCGGGGGTCAGAGTGCGGGCTGCCCTGACGGGAAAGTAAGGGATGGAGGATGCGTAGGGGGTTTGTCGATGCCCTGGCACGGGTGACCGGAGGCCAGGGAGTTAAAAAAGAGGATATAGTTATGCTCCTTACCGCGCAGCCTGGAGAGGAAGAAGAAGCCCTTTACCGGCAGGCAGATGCCTTCCGGGCGCGCTATGTGGGGGAAGAAGTGCACCTGCGGGGGGTTATCGAGTTTTCCAACTACTGCCGCCGGCGCTGCCATTATTGCGGGCTGAGGGCTGATAATCACACCCTGGACCGTTACCGGATGGCCCCGGAAGAAATTTTGACCGCCGCCAGGCGGGGAGTAGAGCTGGGCTACAAGACCATAGTGCTGCAATCAGGGGAGGATCCCTGGTACACGGCAGAGGTCCTGGCGGAAACGGTGGCCGCCATAAAAGAATTAGGAGTAGCCGTGACCCTCTGTGTGGGGGAAAGGCCGCGTCAAGAATACGAGCTATGGCGGCGGGCAGGGGCCGACCGGTATCTTTTGAAGCATGAAACGGCCAATCCGGAACTCTATGCACGGCTGCACCCGGATATGAGCTGGGAAAAGAGGCTGGCCTGCCTGCGGTGGTTGAAAGAGCTGGGCTACCAGGTGGGATCGGGCAATATAGTAGGATTGCCCGGACAGACCTTGGAAGATCTGGCGGCCGATATCCTCCTCCTGCGGGAACTGGAGGTGGAGATGGCCGGCATAGGTCCCTTTATTCCCCATCCGAATACGCCCTTGGGGAAACATCCGGCAGGCAGCCTGGACTTGACCTACCGGGTGTTAGCCGTGACCAGGCTGGTCGTACCGTGGGCCCACCTGCCGGCTACCACAGCGGTGGGCACCCTCTCCCCCAACGGCAGGCAGATGGCCCTGCGGCGAGGGGCTAACGTTGTTATGCCCAACCTTACTCCGGGGAAATACCGGCCTAATTACCAGATATACCCCGGGAAGATCTGTATTAATGAGGAACCGGAGGACTGCCGTCACTGCCTGGAAGGAATGATCCGCTCCCTGGGACGGGTGGTGGCCAGGGACCCAGGACACGGTTTAAGGACGGGCCTGGCAACGAAAAATTGAACGACAAGTATTTGAATCAAAGTGTCCAAATTATTGAATAGCTAATATGAATTTTTTCAATAGCAGGAGGAAATTTAGAATGCACGGCGAATAGGTAAATCAACCAATGTGAAAGAGTTCACAGTTACTGAGGGCTAAAGCCCAATGAAGCGTGGCGAGGTGCAAAGGGGCTGGAACTCGCTTTTAGGGTCCAGGGCCTAGATTTTCAGGCGGCCGGCGATGGAGCGAGCAAATTAAAGGGTGTTTTGCAGCAGGTGGGATTTCCCCCCGAACTGGTCCGGCGGGTAACTGTGGCAGCCTTTGAGGCCGAGATGAACATTGTCATCCACGCGCACCGGGGCGAATTAAGGGTTAGCATATCTCCGGATAAGATCGTGGTGGTGGCCGAGGATGAAGGGCCGGGCATTCCTGATATTGAACTGGCCATGCGGGAGGGGTACTCCACGGCTCCGCCTAGGATAAGAGAGATGGGTTTCGGCGCTGGGATGGGCCTCCCCAACATAAAGCGCTGTGCCGATGCTCTGGAAATCAGGTCAGAGTTGGGGCGGGGGACCTACTTAAGGGCGGAGTTTTATCACCGCCCCTCTGGAGGTAGAGGTGCCTGAGGGTGGAATATTTTCATTCCGTACGCCTGGAGCGGGACAAGTGCAAGGGTTGTACCAACTGTATAAAGCGCTGTCCGACCGAGGCCATTAGGGTGCGGGAGGGCAAAGCCCGCATTATAGAGGAACGGTGCATTGACTGCGGAGAATGTATTAGAATTTGTCCCAACCATGCCAAGGTGGCAGTGGGCGACGGGCTGGAGAAGCTCCGGGATTTTTCCTATACGGTGGCCCTTCCGGCTCCGTCCTTCTATTCGCAATTCAACGCTCCGGGCGGTATACCGCAGATTCTAGGTGCTCTCCGTGAGGTGGGCTTTCACGGCGTCTTTGAAGTGGCCTTGGCTGCAGAGGTAGTAACCTGGGCCACCCGCCGTTTTTTGAGAGAGTACCGGGGGCCCCGGCCCCTCATTTCCTCCGCCTGCCCGGCGGTTGTGAGTTTAATCCAGGTGCGGTTCCCATCCCTGATTGACCAGCTGGCTCCCGTAGAACCTCCCGTCAATGTGGCGGCCAGATTGGCCCGGGAGGAAGCCATGAAAATTACGGGATTGTCTGCGGGCGATATTGGACTTTTCTTCTTATCACCCTGCCCCGCAAAGATCACAGCTATACGCCAGGCCAGGGCACAAGGTGAAAGCTTGGTGGACGGCGTTATTCCCATTGTAGATCTATTTGGGCCCTGCCGGGAGGCCCTAAAAAAGGCCCGGAAGGTTCCTCCCCGTTCGGGCCGGAGGGGCGCCGGTTGGGGGCGCTCGGGGGGCGAAAACGCGGCCCTGGGTGAAGGCAGGCTATTAGAGGTGGACGGCATTCACCATGTTATTGGAGTGCTGGAAGGGGTGGAAAAGGGGGAACTGAAGCAATTCGATTATCTCGAAGCCCAGGCCTGCCCCGGCGGCTGCGTGGGAGGCGCCCTGATGGTTCGCAACCCCTTTGAAGCCCGGCAGGAGTTGATGTTCTTGACCGAGGACCTGCCGGTCCAGCCTCTGGACGAGGGAGAGCTTGATGCCCTGGCTGCCAGGGGCGGCTGGCAGAGCAGACTACGGCCGCGCCCGCGGGCGGCCCTGCGGCTAGACGAGGATATTACCAGCGCCCTGGTAAAGATGCAGCAGCTAGAGGAAACGGCCCGTTTGTTGCCGGGCCTCGACTGCGGTGCTTGCGGGTCGCCAAACTGCCGCGCCCTGGCCGAGGATATCGTCCGCGGCCAGGCTTTGGATACGGACTGTATCTTCCTTTTGAGGGAACGGGTGCGGGTGCTGGCCGAGGAAGTAGTGGAGCTGGCCAGGAAATTGCCTCCCCCCATGGCTGAACCGGAAAGGAGCTACAAAGGACGATGACAGTGGGCGAAATTGCATCCCTGCTGGGATTGAGAGTAATGGCAGGGCACAGAGGATTGGAACGGGAGGTCTTGGCCGGCTATGCAGCCGATCTCTTGAGCGATGTTATGGCCCACGCCCCCCACGGTTCCCTATGGCTGACCTTGCAGACCCATGAAAACGTGGTGGCCGTGGCCTTACTGGTGGATGCGGCAGGAATAGTGATCACCGGCGGCCGCCAGCCGGAGGAGGCCACCTGCCGGCGGGCGGATAAAGAGGGCATACCCCTTCTCGGCACCCTCGAAGACACTTTCACTCTGGCGGGGAAGGTGTATGCTTTGCTTCGTTCCCGGGAGAACATATGCGGTGCTTCATAGGGGACCTGCACGTCCATACGGCCCTGTCCCCCTGTGCCGGGAACGAAATGACTCCCCCTTCCATTGTGGCCCGGGCTCTGGAGGCGGGGCTGGATATAATTGCCATTACTGACCACAACACCGCCGGCAACGTAGAGGCCGTCATGGAGGCGGCCCGAGGGACACCGTTAAAGGTCCTCCCCGGGATGGAAGTCCAGACCAGGGAAGAGGTGCACCTCCTCTGCCTCTTTCCCGACACCGGGACGGCCCTGGCCTGGCAGGAGGAGGTTTACAGGCACCTCCCTTCGGTTGAAAACCCCGAGGCCCTTTTCGGGGTCCAGTTACTGCTGGACGCCCGGGGCCGGGAGAGGGGTCGGGAGAAACGCCTCCTCCTCCAGAACGCCGACTTGAACGTCCGGCAGGTAGCGGAGAAAGTCTTTTCCCTGGGAGGAGTGATGATACCGGCTCATGTAGACCGCCCGGCCTACAGCCTACTTGGGACTTTGGGCATGGTTCCTCCCGGCTTGCCGGTGGCGGCGTTGGAGGTGAGCCGGGCGGCAAATAAGGAGAAGGTGAGTCAGTCGTTGGCTCTGGCCAATAAATATTCATGGATAACCTCTTCCGATGCCCATTATTTAAACGCCATCGGACGGTCTGCGACCCGCTTTTACATCCGTGACGCCACTTTGGCGGAAATAGTCCTGGCCCTGCAGGGCCAGGCGGGGCGAAGGGTGGTGATGGTTCGGGATCTTGCTTAAGAATTTAGATTAGCAGGGAGAGCAATCCAATAATTTGGACTAAGAAGAGGCCAAAAAGGGAGGCTTAAGACTATGGAAGCATGCAAATGCGAAGAAAAATGGGATAAACTAGAGCAAATTATCGCCGCTCACCGCGGACAGCCTTCTGCCCTCATTCAAGTTTTACATCAAGCCCAGGACCTCATCGGCTACCTGCCTAAACAGGTGTTGATAGCTATAGCCGACGGCCTGGGGGTATCTTTAAGTGAAGTCTACAGTGTGGTTTCCTTCTATGCTCATTTCACTACCAAGCCTAAGGGCAGATACCAGGTTTCGGTGTGCAAGGGGACTGCTTGTTACGTAAAGGGCGCCCCGGAAATACTGGAACGCCTGCAG
Organism: Moorellaceae bacterium AZ2; assembly: GCA_051024685.1. GTDB lineage: Bacteria > Bacillota > DSM-521 > Neomoorellales > Neomoorellaceae > UBA12545. Next base: position 98,614 of record JAZHPA010000002.1, read on the forward strand.
AAGGAGCTGGGCATTAAACCTGGGGACAGTACCGACGACGGCAAATTCTCCTTGGAAGTGGTCCGCTGCCTGGGGGCCTGCGGCCTGGCACCGGTGATGATGGTTAACAAACGCGCCCACGGATTGCTGCGGGCCGACACGGCCGTAGCAGTGCTCCAGAGCTACGAGTGATGGAAGAGCTGGCCCTGCACCTGTTGGACTTGATGGAGAATTCCCTGGCCGCCGGTGCCGATCGTTTGGAATTAAGGATCCAGGAAGATCTGGCGGCTAACCGTATGATCATAGAGCTGATGGATGACGGCAGGGGGATGGAAGAAGGGGAAATCGAGGCCGCCTTAGATCCATTTTTCACAACCAGAGCTTCTCGGCGGGTGGGGTTGGGTTTACCCCTTTTTCGGGCCACGGCCCGGCAGTGCGGGGGCGATTTGACCCTTAGCTCCCGGCCGGGTGAAGGGACCAGGGTGGTGGCTACTTTCGAGTTAAACCATATAGACCGGCCTCCTCTGGGCAACATGGGGGCCACTATAGCTGCTGTGTTGGGCCGGGAGGTGCCGGTCGAGTTATACTACCGCCACCAGAGGGGCCAGGAGGTCTTCGAGTTTTCGACTTCCCGGCTGCGGGAGATCTTGGGAGACATACCCTTTAATTTGGCTCCGGTTTTGGCGTGGGTACGAGATTTTGTCAATCAGGGTTTACAAAGATTGCACGGGGGTGAAGACGATCTATGAAGTCCGTGGAAGACCTGTTGAAGCTGAGGGAAGAGATTCAAAAGTCCTTGGCTTTGCGGGAAGAAGGGAAGAAGATAAAAGTGGTGGTGGGCATGGGCACCTGTGGCATAGCCGCCGGGGCCCGGGAGGTTATGTCGGCTATCCTGGACGAGGTGGCCAAACGGCGGCTGACCAATGTGGCGGTAACCCAGACGGGTTGTATCGGGTTATGCGCCCAGGAGCCCCTGGTAGATGTGCTGGTGCCCGGCAAGCCACGGGTGACCTATGGGAAAGTGGACGCCCAGAAAGCACGCCAGATAGTGGCCCAGCATATAGTCAACGGTATTGTGGTCAGCGATTGGGTTGTAAATAAATAGCAGTGGCTTCATGGAGGGATGGAGATGGAATTCTATCGCGCCCATGTGCTGGTCTGCGCTGGCACCGGCTGCACAGCTTCGGAAAGCCAGGCTACCCGGGAGGCCCTCATACGTGAACTGACTGCTCGGGGTCTGGATAAAGAGATCAAGGTCGTGGAAACAGGATGTTTCGGCTTCTGCCGTTTTGGCCCCAATATGATGGTGTATCCTGAAGGGGTTTTTTACTGCAGCGTCCATCCGGAAGACATTCCCGAGTTAGTAGAAGAGCATTTCATTAAGGGGCGGGTTGTTGAACGCCTGCTTTATAAACAGCCGGAGACGGAAGCGGCGGTATCTTCCTTTGAAGAAATCCCCTTTTTCAAGCATCAATTGCGCATCGCCCTGCGCAACTGCGGGGTAATCAATCCGGAATCCATTGAAGAGTATATCGGCCGGGACGGTTACCTGGCTTTAGCCAAGGTATTGACGGAGATGAAGCCCGCCGAAGTGATCGATGTTATTAAGAAATCGGGCCTCCGGGGCCGGGGCGGCGGCGGCTTCCCCACCGGGCTAAAATGGGAGTTTGCCCATCGCTCGCCGGGACCCATCAAGTACATTGTATGCAATGCGGACGAGGGCGATCCTGGGGCCTTCATGGACCGCAGCATCTTGGAAGGCGACCCTCATGCGGTGCTGGAAGGAATGGCCATCGCTGGCTATGCCATCGGCGCCAACCAGGGATATGTTTACGTGCGGGCCGAATATCCGATTGCTGTTCACCGCCTGCAAATCGCCATCAGCCAGGCGAGGGAAAAAGGTCTCCTGGGCAAGAATATCTTTAACTCCGGCTTCGACTTCGACGTGGACATTCGCCTGGGTGCCGGGGCCTTCGTCTGCGGGGAAGAAACGGCCCTGCTGGCCTCCATCGAGGGGCGCCGGGGCGAACCGCGGCCGCGTCCTCCTTTTCCTGCCGTGTCCGGGTTGTGGGGCAAGCCCACCGTCATTAATAACGTAGAAACCCTGGCCAACGTACCCACCATAATCCGCAATGGCTGGGAATGGTTCGCTTCCATAGGTACGGAAAAGAGCAAGGGGACCAAAGTCTTCGCCCTGGCGGGCAAGATTAACAATAACGGCCTGGTGGAAGTGCCTATGGGCACCACCCTGGGCGAGGTGATCTACGATATCGGCGGCGGAATACCCAATGGTAAGAAGTTCAAGGCGGCCCAGACGGGAGGCCCCTCGGGCGGGTGCATCCCGGCCGAACACCTGAATGTACCTATCGACTATGATTCCCTGACGGCCCTGGGTACCATTATGGGATCGGGCGGACTAATCATTATGGACGAAGACACCTGCATGGTGGACCTGGCCAAATTCTTCCTGGACTTTATCAAAGACGAATCCTGCGGCAAGTGTACTCCCTGCCGCATTGGAACTACAAGGATGCTGGAGATTCTCGAACGCATAAGTAAGGGCGAGGGCCGGGAAGGAGATATCGAGCTCCTGATTGAGCTGGGACAGCAGATTAAGGATACCGCCCTGTGCGGCCTGGGGCAGACGGCTCCTAACCCCGTTTTGAGCACCATCCGGTATTTCCGGGAGGAGTACGAGGCCCACATCCGGGATAAGCGCTGCCCGGCGTCCGTCTGTGCGGCCCTGTTCAATTCACCCTGTCAGAATACGTGCCCGGCTAACGTGGATGTGCCTATTTACGTTGACCTGATCCGTCAGGGGCGTTTTGCGGAAGCGTACGAGGTAATCCGTCGGGAGAACCCCTTCCCTGTGGTATGCGGCCGCGTCTGTCACCATCCCTGTGAGAGCAAGTGCAACCGGGCCAAAATAGATGAAGCTGTGGCCATCCGGGAACTCAAGCGGTTTGCAGCCGACTACGCCCTTTCCTTGAACGGCCAGCGGCCGAGACTTACAGCCGCCCCGGCCAACGGGAAAAAAGTGGCCATTATCGGTTCCGGCCCGGCCGGACTAACAGCAGCTTATTACCTCGCCCTTAAAGGTTACAGGGTAACCGTCTTCGAGGCCCTGCCGGTGGCCGGCGGTATGATGGCGGTTGGCATTCCCGAATATCGCCTGCCTAAGAAGACCCTGGCCAGGGAGATCGATACCATTACGGAGCTGGGGGTGGAGATCCGGACCAATACGGCCCTGGGCCGCGATTTCAACCTGGAAGAATTGCAGAAAGAGGGTTACCAGGCCGTATTTCTGGCTATAGGAGCCCACCAGGACTTGAAACTGGGTGTGCCGGGAGAGGAACTGGAAGGGGTATATTCGGGAGTAACCTTCCTGCGGGAGCTCAACCTCGGCCGTCCTGTGGATGTGCGGGACAAAGTGGTGGCCGTCATCGGCGGCGGGAACGTGGCCATGGACGCAGCCCGTTCGGCCAAACGCCTGGGCGCCAGGGAGGTGCATATAATCTACCGCCGCAATAAAGATGATATGCCGGCCATCAGGGAAGAGATCCGCGAGGCCGAAGGGGAGGGGATTAAGATTACCTGCCTGGCAGCTCCGACTGCCATTCTGGGAGAAGGCGGCCGCGTAAAGGCCTTAAAGTGCACTACCATGCGCTTGGGCGAGTTTGATAAGAGCGGGCGCCGCCGTCCCGTGCCGGTAGAAGGAGCTGAATTTACCCTGGACGTGGATGTGGTGATTGCGGCCATTGGCCAGACCGTGGGACGGCAAGGGCTGCCCGAGGGTCTGGAGCTCGGCCGGGCAGGGACTATAGTGGCGGATGAAAAGTCCCTGGCTACCAACCTGCCCGGTGTTTTTGCCGGTGGTGATTGCGTCAGCGGCCCGGATACTGTCATTGCCGCCATTGCTGCGGGCAAAAAGGCTGCAGCGGCTATAGACCGCTACCTGGGCGGCGACGGCGTAGTAGTGCCCCAGGTCCAGGTGGAGCGCAAGCGCACAGCCCCGGTCATTGAGGAGAGGACCGCGCGGGTGGCGGCTGCCGCTCTAGCTGTAGAGAAACGCTTAAACAACTTTGCTGAAGTGGAACTGGGATTCAGCGAAGAACAGGCGGTGGCGGAGGCTGCCCGCTGCCTCCGCTGTGACGTTCGCGAATAAGCCGGGCTACCGGTGAGCTGGGAGGGAGAAGGAATGAGCACAGTAACCTTAACTATTGATAACCGTAAAATCGAAATAGAGGCAGGTGCAACCATATTAAAGGCGGCGCAGAAGGCCGGCATCCACATCCCCACGCTGTGCTACCTCGAAGGCATCAATGAAATCGGGGCCTGCCGCGTCTGCGTGGTGGAGGTAGAAGGAGCGCGAAATTTGGCCGCTTCCTGCGTCACCCCGGTTACCGACGGCATGGTGGTCCGCACCAATACGCCCCGGGTGCGGGCCGCCCGGCGCCTCAATGTGGAGCTTTTGCTGTCCAACCATAAGATGGAATGCCCCACCTGCATTCGTAACTTGAACTGTGAACTGCAGAGCCTGGCTCAAACCCTGGGGATACGCGAGGTGCGCTTTGAGGGTGCCAAGAGCCACTACGAAGCGGACACTTCAACGCCGGCCATTGTGCGTGATCCTGATAAGTGTATTTTATGCCGGCGCTGTGTAGCAGTCTGTGAAAAGGTACAGGGCGTAAAGGCCATTGCTCCCCAAGAACGGGGTTTTGATACGGTCATTGCCCCAGCCTTCCACGAAAAACTCATTAACGTGGCCTGTGTGGAGTGCGGCCAGTGCACCCTGGTCTGCCCGGTGGGAGCTCTCTATGAGCGGGATGAAACCGACAAGGTTTGGGCCGCTCTGGCCGACCCCGGCAAACACGTGGTGGTGCAAACGGCCCCGGCGGTGCACGTGACCATCGGAGAAATGTTCGGTATGCCGGTGGGCACGGACGTGACAGGCAAAGTGGTGGCCGCCCTGCGACGCCTGGGTTTTGACGCCATCTTTGACACTAACTTTCCCGCCGACCTGACCATTATGGAGGAGGGCACGGAGCTCCTCGAGCGGATAGAGAAGGGCGGGGTACTGCCGCAACTGACTTCGTGCTCCCCCGGCTGGATCAAGTTCATCGAGCACTTCTATCCGGAGCTTTTACCCCACGTTTCCACGGCCAAGTCACCCCAGCAGATGCTGGGCGCCGCCATAAAGACTTACTATGCCGAGCTCAAGGGCCTTGATCCGGCTAACATCTTTTCGGTTTCCATCATGCCGTGTACGGCCAAGAAGTATGAAGCCGCGCGGCCGGAAATGAATGCTTCCGGGTACCGGGACGTAGACGTAGTGCTGACTTCCCGGGAACTGGGTCGGATGATCAAAGAAGCGGGACTGGATTTCATCCATCTGCCGGAGGAGAACTATGACGACCCCTTCGGTACCGGCACCGGGGCGGGCCAAATCTTCGGCGCCACCGGCGGGGTCATGGAGGCCGCCCTGCGTACGGCATATGAGCTGGCCACGGGCAAGACCCTGCCCAGGCTCGACTTTACCGAAGTGCGCGGCATGGAGGGTATAAAGGAGGCGGCGGTGGATTTCAACGGGAAGACGGTGCGGGTGCTGGTGGCCCACGGCCTGGCCAACGCCCGGCTGCTGATGGAGAAGTTGAAGGCGGGGGAACTCAAGGATTATCATTTCATCGAGATTATGACCTGCCCCGGAGGGTGTATCGGCGGCGGCGGCCAGCCGATACCGACCACTACCGAAATAAGGCAGAAGAGAATAGCGGGGATTTACGAGCGGGACAGGAACCTGCCCTATCGCAAATCCCATGAGAACCCCGACATAAAGAAGATTTACGAGGAATACCTGGGCAAGCCACTCAGTCACAGGTCCCACGAGCTCCTGCATACCCATTACACACCGCGGGGCAAATATTAACAGCACAGTAGAAGATCATGACACGGTCAAGAAAGGCCTGGGGTCAGCGCGGACCCCGGGCCTTTCTTTTTTCGGCCCGGGGATTTCCCTTTTTTCTTTGGAAGCCGTACTACTAGAGATACCGTAAGAAAAGTTAAGGGTTGCTTGGAGGCAGGAATTTTATTATAATAATGCCCAGATCGTGAATGAGAGCACAAGAACAAAGCCTTAAAGCAAATGCTAAAACCGAAGTTTATCTATGGTGTTGTTTAGAGAGGCAAAACAAATACACCTCGAGGAGGGAACCTTCATGTCGTGTTTAAAGCACGAGATTCAGCAAATTATTCGGCACCACGAAGGACAAGTTTCCCACCTGATAGCCATTCTGCAGGAAGTTCAGCAGAAATACAGGTACCTGCCGGAGGAAGCCTTGGAGGTTATTGCCGGTGATTTGCACATTTCCCCGGCAGTGGTGTGGGGTGTAGCCACCTTTTACGCTCAGTTTTCGTTAAAACCTAAGGGCCAATACACCATCCGGATCTGTAACGGTACGGCCTGTCATGTGCGGGGAGCTACCCAGATTCATGAAGCTCTGTGCAAAGAGCTGCAACTTAAAGGAGGGGAAAACACCACCGGGGACCTGAAGTTTACGGTGGAGACAGTCTCCTGTTTGGGAGCCTGTGGCCTGGCACCTGTTATGACCATTAATGACAATGAAGTTCACGGCCAATTAACTCCCGAAGGGGCCGTTTCCATCGTGCGAGGGTTGAAGGAGAGGGCCGCTAAAGAGGAGAACGGGAAGGCCCGGGGGAGGGACCATGTTGCTTAAGTCGAGGAAGGATCTACAGGCCATGGCGGAGCGGGCCGGGAAAATGCTGCGGCAGGAGAAGGCCCGCATTTTAATATGTGCAGGTACAGGGTGTGTTGCTAACGGTTCCCTGGGCGTCTACGAGGCTTTCCACCGGGAACTGATGCGGCGGGGCCTGACCCATAAGGTTGAACTGCTTAGAGAAGTGGAGGGGGTCGGAATAGCTTTAAACATCAGCGGCTGCCACGGCTTTTGCCAGATGGGTCCCCTGGTGCGTTTGGAGCCGGAGGGAGTCCTCTACTGCAAAGTAAGCCAAGCAGACGTACCGGAAATAATCGAGGAACACCTTCTCCACAACCGGCCGGTGGAGCGCCTCCTTTACCACCACCCGGCTACCGGTCAAGCCGTGCTCAGGGAGGACGATATCCCTTTTTACAAGAAACAACGACGGATGGTTTTGGAGCACTGCGGCCGCATTAACCCGGAGGACCCCTATGACTACCTGGCCCACGGCGGTTATCAAGCCCTGGCCAAAGCCCTGTTTGAAATGACCCCGCAGGAAGTCATTCAGGAGATTCAGGAGGCCGGCCTGCGCGGGCGGGGCGGCGGCGGCTTCCCCACGGGAAAGAAATGGGCCCTGGCCCGGTCGAAGGTGGGGGACCAAAAGTATATCATCTGCAACGGCGACGAAGGCGACCCGGGCGCCTTTATGGACCGCAGCGTCATGGAAGGCGATCCCCACCGGGTGCTGGAAGGCATGCTGATCGCAGGTTACGCCATCGGGGCGCAGGAAGGCTATATTTACGTGCGGGCCGAATATCCCCTGGCGGTAAAGAGGTTGCGCAAAGCCGTTGCCGATGCCGAAGGCCTGGGGCTGTTAGGTGACCGCATTCTGGGGAGCCCTTTTTCCTTTAAGGTGCATATTAAGGAGGGAGCCGGCGCCTTTGTCTGCGGGGAAGAAACCGCCCTGATCGCTTCTATCGAGGGCCAGCGGGGCATGCCCCGCCCCCGCCCGCCTTATCCGGTCCAGAGGGGGCTGTGGGGTTGTCCTACGGTTATCAACAATGTGGAAACCCTGGCCAATGTGGCACCGATCATCTTGCACGGAGCCGGCTGGTTCCGACAATGCGGAACTTCCACCAGTCCCGGTACCAAGACCTTTGCCCTGGCCGGACAGGTAGCCCATACCGGCCTGGTAGAGGTGCCCCTGGGCATTACTCTCCGGGAGGTGGTTTTTGATATAGGGGGAGGGCCGCGGGAAGGCCATGGTTTTAAGGCGGTGCAGATCGGGGGACCTTCCGGGGGATGCCTTACCGCCGAGCACCTGGACTTGTCCCTGGACTTCGATTCCCTCCAGAAGGCGGGAGCCATGGTAGGGTCGGGTGGGCTGGTAGTCCTGGGGCAGGATAGCTGCATGGTAGAAGTGGCCAGATTCTTCATGGGTTTTGTCCAGAATGAATCCTGCGGCAAATGCGTCCCCTGCCGGGAAGGTACGAAGCGCATGCTCGAGCTGCTGGATAAGATCGTCGCCGGCGATGCCACAGAAGAGGATATGGCCCTGCTGGAAGAGCTGGCCCTGGTGGTAAAGGACGGCGCCCTGTGCGGGCTGGGCAAGACGGCGCCCAACCCCGTGCTCACCACTCTGCGCTATTTCCGGGAAGAATATGAAGCGCACATTAAAGATAAAAGGTGTCCCGCAGGGGTCTGCCGGGGACTGTTGCGCTACTTTATCAATGAGGGAAAATGCCGGGGGTGCGGCCTATGTGCCAGGAGCTGCCCGGTAAAGGCCATTACCGGGGAGAGAAACCATCCCCATACCCTGGACCAGGATAAATGTATCCGATGCGGAACTTGCCTGGAAGTATGCCGGTTCAATGCGGTGTATACCGTCTGAAAAGCCGGGCTCAGGAAACTAGGAGAGAGGGAGCGGAGTTATGGCTACAGGGAAAGTAACGGTAGACGGCGAAACGGTAGAGATCAACGGCGCCAAGAATCTCCTGGAGGTGGTGCGGAGGGCCGGGATTGAATTGCCCACCTTCTGCTACCACTCCGAATTAAGCGTTTACGGCGCCTGCCGCATGTGCATGGTGGAGGTGGAGGGCCGGGGGCTGGTTGCCGCCTGCTCTACGCCGCCGGCGGACGGCATGAAAATCCATACCAACACTCCCCGTACCCGGCGCCTGCGACGTATGGTGCTGGAACTGCTGCTGGCAAACCATGAGCGGGAATGCACCACTTGTGAGCGAAACGGAAGCTGCAAACTCCAACAGCTGGCGCGGCGGCTGGGCGTTACCCAGGTGCGCTTCGGGCGGCAGGACAAAAGAATGCCGGTCGATAACAGTTCACCGTCCCTGGTGAATAATCCTAATAAATGTATTCTGTGCGGCGACTGCGTCCGCATGTGCAAGGAAATCCAGGGAGTGGGAATCTGGGATTTTGCCTTTCGGGGCTCAAGGACCAGGGTGACTACTGCCTTCAACCGGCCCCTGGCGGAGGTGGGCTGCCTTAACTGCGGCCAGTGCGTAGCTGTTTGCCCTACCGGCGCCCTGGCCGTAAAATCGGAAATAAACCAGGTGTGGTCGGCCATACAAGACCTTGACCGCATGGTAGTAGTCCAGATGGCCCCGGCGGTACGGGTGGCCATCGGCGAAGAATTCGGCCTGAAGCCCGGCGAAGGAGCCACCGGACGACTGGTAGCTGCCTTAAAGAAGCTGGGCTTTGATCGGGTCTTCGATACCACCTTTACCGCAGACATGACCAGCATTGAAGAGGCCATGGAACTGCTTCAACGCCTGGAAACGGGCGAGAAGCTGCCCCTCTTCACTTCCTGCTGCCCGGCTTGGGTTAAGTACGCCGAGCAGTTCCACCCGGAGCTTTTGGATAATCTCTCCACTTGCCGTTCACCCCAGCAGATGTTTGGGTCCCTGGTTAAGAAACACTACTCCCGGGAAATAGGAAAGAGTCCCCAGGAGATGGTCTGCGTATCAATTATGCCCTGCACGGCCAAGAAATTCGAAGCCAGGCGCCCGGAGTTCACTACGGACGGCGTCCGGGATGTGGATTTCGTCCTTACCACGGTGGAACTGGCGCAGATGATTAAGGAAGCCGGGATTGTTTTCGCCGACTTGGAACCTGAAGCATTTGACAATCCCTTAGGGGTAGGCTCTGGTGCCGGCATAATCTACGGCGCCTCGGGCGGGGTAATGGAATCGGTGGTACGTTTCCTTTACGGCTACCTTACGGAGGACGATGAAGTAGGCAGAGTGAACTTTTATCCCGCGAGGGGGATGCAGGGTATTAAGGAAGCCCAAGTGGATATTCAGGGGCAAAGGCTGAGGCTTGCCATTGTAAACGGGCTGGTCCGGGCCGAAGAACTGATCCAACGCCTCCAGAGGGGTGAAGTCTTTTATCATGCCGTAGAGGTCATGGCCTGCCCGGGAGGGTGCCTGGGAGGTGGCGGCCAGCCGGTGCCCAATGACACTGCCGCCCGGCTGGAACGCATGAAAGGCCTCTACCGGCTGGACAGGGGAGAACAGCTCCATAAGCCCCAGGACAATATTTTTGTGACCAGGGCCTTTGAACGTTGGTTTGGCGGCTGGGCCAATGCTCGCACCCATGCGGATTTGCATACCCGGTACCAACCACGCCGGGCACTGAGTTGTTCCATTTCTTGATTTCTGGTCTGCCTGGCTTGGGTTCGCTCTCATAGTTTCTCTCGCCGGGGCCGGACTCTTGCTCGGCCTTAAAGCTTCAGGCGGGGCTCCCAAACCGGTGGACGTCCATGGCGACCAGGCCCGTCTCCGTCTCCGGTTCCCGACCCTCGACCCGCCTTCCCTTCGGGCAAAGCTCAGGGGGGTTGTCGCCATTTGCTCGCCTCTTTCCCAGCCGAAGAAGGCGTTGTCGCAAGAAATTGACAAGGCAGCGGCGGTGTACCGAAGAGAATAATACAAAATTCTGTCTCGCCTTCCGGTTCTATGTATCGTATAATAGTGATGAAAGCAACAGAAGGGGGAGAAGGCGTGTCTGGTATTGTGAAAGTAATCACAGGTAAATGCCGCATGTGTTATGCTTGTATCCGCAACTGCCCGGTAAAGGCCATTAAAGTAGTGGACGGACAGGCCCAGGTGGTGCCTGAGCTCTGCATATCCTGTGGTCACTGTGTGCAGGTTTGTGCTCAAAAAGCTAAGTTGGTGGAAAGTGAAATAGAAAAAGTCAACACTTATTTGCAGAACGAAAGGGTGGCGGCCTGTCTGGCCCCTTCCTTTGTGGCCGAATTTCACCCGGCATGGCCTGGGCAGGTGATATCCGCCCTACGCCATATGGGTTTTGCCGAAGTCCACGAGGTCGCCTTCGGTGCTCACCTGGTTACGAGGGAGTATCTAAGGTATCTTCAGGAAATAGGGGACCGGCAGGGCCTCATTACCACTCCCTGCCCGGCGGTGGTGAATTTGGTCGAGAAGTTTTTCCCCCGGTTAATTTCCCAACTGGTCCCCATAGTCTCCCCTGCCATCGCCCTGGGCCGGTATTTAAAAAAGAGCCGGGGGCCGGCCTTGAAAGTGGTGTTTATCGGGCCTTGCGTAGCCAAAAAAGCTGAGATACGGGACGAGGAAGTAGCCGGGGCCGTAGACGCCGTCCTTACTTTTGCAGAATTCAGGGAGATGTTGCGGGAACGGGGAGTGGAAATATCGGCTATGGAGGATAGTCAATTTGACAGCCCGCCTCCCAATTTTGGCCGGCTATATCCAATAGGGGGCGGCCTGCTGCGCAGCGCCGGGATCCTGCCGGACATCCTGGAAAGCCGGGTACTGGTGGTGGAAGGACGGGAGGAATGTCTGGAATTCTTGCGGGCGGTTAACGAAGGGAAAATGGTGCCCCAGATAGCCGACATGCTCTTCTGTAAAGGCTGTATTAACGGGCCCATGGTAGAAAACGAGTATTCTTCTTTTCGCCGACGCCGCATCGTGGCGGAATTTGCCCGCAAGGGTTTAGAACAGGTGCCCGACGGCGCAGAGCCTCCTGCGGAAGATCTTGATCTGCGCAGGGAGTTCCGGGATCGGAGCGTGCACTTCCCGCAACCGAGCGAAGCGGACATTCGAGCCATCATGGCCGAACTGGGCAAGATGGGACCGGAGGACGAACTCAACTGTGGAGCCTGCGGTTACCCTTCTTGCCGGGACAAGGCCATTGCCGTATATCAAGGTCTGGCGGAAAATCAAATGTGCCTTCCCTATCTTATTTTACAGTTGCAAAAGAGCAATTTGCGGCTGCGCCAGGAACTGAAGACGGTTCGCGGCCAGTTCGGCCAGCTGGTAGGCAAGAGTACGGCTATGCAGGAAGTTTACCGCCTTATTGAGAAGGTGGCTCCTACCGATGCTACAGTGCTCATCAGGGGAGAGAGCGGTACCGGCAAGGAGTTGGTGGCTCGGGCCATCCACTACCGCAGCCTGCGCAGCGAGGCTCCCTTTGTGAGTATTAATTGCGCCGCTCTGCCTGAAACTCTGCTGGAAAGCGAGCTATTTGGCCATGCCCGGGGCGCCTTTACCGGCGCCGTAGCCGCCAAAAAGGGCCTGTTTGAAGAGGCCCACGAGGGGACACTGTTTCTGGACGAGATCGGGGACATAAGCCTATCCCTGCAGGCCAAGCTGCTTCGTGTCCTCCAGGAGGGAGAGTTTATCCGCATAGGGGAAACGCGGCCGCGCCGGGTTGACGTACGGATTATTGCGGCCACCAATCGGGACCTTGAAGCGGCTATCAAAGAAGGGAGCTTTCGCCCTGAATTATTCTACCGGTTAAACGTGATTACCCTTTGGCTACCTCCTTTGCGGGAGCGGCGAGATGATATTCCTTTATTAGCCCGCCATTTCTTGGAAATATCTTGCCGGCGCCTGGGTAAGGATATCAAAGGTTTCACCGCGGAAGCCATGGATGCCCTGGTGCGGGCGGATTGGCCGGGCAACGTCCGGGAACTGGAGAACGTTATCGAGAGGGCCGTGATCTTATGCGAGGGTAATCGCATAGAGCTGACAGATCTGCCGCGAGACCTGCGTAACAGGGCGGCCAAAGCTGCGGGTTGGGCCTATACCCAGGGAATGACTTTTAGAGAAGCGGTGGAGGCATACGAAGTGCAACTCCTCCTCAAGGCCCTGGAAGAAAGCAAATGGGTGCAGGCTCGGGCTGCCGAAATTTTAGGATTGAAGCGCAGCACCCTCAATGAGATGCTGAAGAGGTACCGCCTGTCCCCCAAAATGGCCAAAATTTATTCGGAAAACCGAATGTAGTTCAAAATCGTGAACACAAGGCCCCTGTCGGTCAGGGGCCTTTATATTTTTTGGGGGAATCAAGCGCATATGGAGCCTTTTGGGTTCAATTGTTTGAATAATCTCTAGTCGGGGAACACGGGGCCCGGACAGCAAGCCCTCGTTTGGCCGGGGAATAGAAAGCCTCAACCTGTGTACGGAGTCTGGCACAAAACTTGCTGTAAACGTTATACAAGGCGATCACAAACCGTTCGCTCTGCGTTACAGGCGGTTGGGGATTAAAAAACAACCAGATACCGAAAGAAATTCTAAATTAAATAAAAACAGTGTTAAAATAATTCCACAGGGCGAACGGGTAAAATTTCAACGAGGAGGAAATTACCTATGGCAAGGGTATTGAAGGTGTGGGAAGATGGAGAGCCGGGAGGGAGCCTACTTACCCCCAGGGAATTAAGGGAATTAAATGAGGCTTACGCCAGGTTGGAAGAACGTTATAACGGGTTAAGGTCTAACTGGGAATGGTTTGTAAGGGAGGATTACCGGCCGGACAAAAATACTTCCATTCTCAGAAGGGTGGAGCAAAACTAGGGCGCGAGCAATCGCGCTTTTATTTTTGGCAGTAAAAGGGATCGAACTGAGGGAAGCAGGGGGCCCGCAGGAAAACGATCCTTTTTTGTTTCGTATCACTCGTGCAGACTTGCCCTGGCGACGGGGAAGGCAGTCGACGAGGGAACCCCTCTTAGACCTGGAGGACGAAGAATAGTGGGACCGGCGACCGTTTCAGAAGCGAGGGCATCCGAGCACGCCTGAGAATAAAAGCGGGGACTCCGGACAAAGCACATTTTGAAGAGGAAGAAAGGATTATGTTACAATGGATAGCAAAGTAGGCATAATCGAACAAGGAAGAAGACTACACAAGGAAAAAGCCAAAGAAAACGAAGCCGTAAAAGGGAGCGGTCGGGTTTTGGAATATAACGTCGAGCTTATGGCGCCGGCGGGTAATGAGGAAGCCTTGAGGGCGGCGGTGGCCAACGGGGCCGATGCCGTTTACCTGGGCGGACAACAATTTAATGCCCGCCAGTTTGCGGAGAATTTTACCCTGCAGGGGATCCAAGAGGCCGTGGCTTATGCCCACGAGCGTGGGGTCAAAGTGTACGTCACGGTAAACACCTTGCTCAAGAACGAGGAGCTGGAACCCGCCCTGCGCTACCTCTACGCCCTGGGAGAAAGCCGGGTAGACGGGGTTATTGTGCAAGATCTAGGCCTGGCCTGGGCGGCCCGCAGGCTCCTACCGAAGCTTACCCTCATCGGCAGCACCCAGATGACGGTAACCGATTCCGCAGGAGCCAAGCTCTTAGAGGAAATGGGATTTAAGCGGGTGGTGCTGGCCCGGGAGCTGTCCCTGGAGGATATTGCCCGCATCCGGCAGGAGTGCCGTATAGAGTTAGAGGTTTTCGTCCACGGCGCCCTCTGCTATTCCTACTCCGGTCAGTGTCTCTTCAGTAGCATGGTAGGCGGCCGAAGCGGCAACCGCGGCCGCTGCGCCCAGCCCTGCCGGCTGGCTTATACCCTGGTGGAGGAGTCCGGACGGGAAGTGGAACAGGGGCCCGAACACCTCCTCAGCACCAGGGACTTGTACACCCTGGAACTGGTGCCCCGCCTGATAGAGGCGGGAGTCAATGCTTTCAAAATTGAAGGGCGTATGCGGCGTCCCGAATATGTGGCTGTCGTAACCCGGGCTTACCGGCGGGCCATTGACCGTTTCTTGGAAAACCCGGGGGAATTTACGGTAGACCCGGAGGAAGCCCGGGATATCGCCCAAATTTTTAACCGTGATTTTACCACCGGTTATCTTCTGGGAGATCCCGGGTCCGAACTCATGAGTTACGGACGTCCCAGCAACCGGGGCATTTACTTGGGGAGGATCCTGGCCCGGGAGAAGGGAGGATTTTACCGCGTAAAGCTGGAGGTTCCTTTGAAGCGGGGCGACGGGGTGGAGGTCTGGGTGCGGCGCGGCGGGCACCCCGGTTTGGTCATCGGGGAGATGAGAATGGCCGGCCGGCCGGTGGACGAGGCCCCGGCAGGTTCCGTGGTTTCCCTGGCTTTGCCCCCTGCGGCCCGGCCGGGAGACCGCCTTTTTAAGACCAGCGATGCCGAACTGTTGAGCCGGGTGCGCCGCAGTTATACTTCTTCCCGAGAGGAGCGGAAGATCCCGGTAACTATGGAGGTATGGGTGGCGCCGGGTGAACCCTTGAGGCTTCGGGTGACGGACCCCCAGGGGCGAGAAGGAGAGGCGGTGGCCCCGGTACCTTCTGAACCGGCCCACAAACATCCTTTAACCGAAGAAGTGCTGCGGACCCAACTGGACCGCCTGGGAAACACGCCTTATGAGCTGAAAGAATTAAAGGTGTATATACAGGGGGAACCCATGACACCTTTAAGCGTCATCAACCAGGTGCGGAGGGAAGCTGTGGCGGCTCTAGCTGCCAGGCGGGTGGCAAGCTGGCCTCTACCGGTGCCTTCCTGGCAGGAATTCAAGGAAGCCCTGGCGGATGTGGCGGCCGGAGAAACCCGAACAGGGGCTCGGTCGGCCGGATTTACCAAAGGCGGACTTCCCCGCTTAGCTGTGGCGGTGGGTGACCTGGAGGGGGCGAGGGCCGCCGCGGAAGCCGGGGCCAACCGGGTTTATTTAAGCGGAGAAGTATGGCAGGGAGATGAGGCCCCTCACCCTGGGGATTTGGCCCAGTTGGTGAAAGACTTGGCCCGCCAGGGGACAGAATTGCTTCCGGCCTTACCCCGGCTCTGGCATGAGGTAGAAGGAACGCGAGTCCGCCACAAGTTGGAAAAGCTTCTCGAGGCCGGAGCACAGCAATTCTTAGTGGCCAATTTGGGCGGCCTTTGGTTATTACAGCAGTTCGGCGTGAGCGGCTGGGGGGACTACCATTTAAGTGTCTTCAATAATTTCTCCGTGCGAGCTTTGAGACTTCTCGGGCTGGCCGGCGTAACCCTGTCGCCGGAGTTAAACCTGGAAGAGATAAAAGGGATCTCTCCCCTGCTTTCCTTGGAAGCGATAGTTCACGGGTCTTTACCGTTAATGATCTCGGCCCACTGCGTGCTGGGAGCCCGCCTGGGCGGGAAGAAGCCTGGGATGCGGTGTTCGGCACCGTGCCGCAGGAGAACCTTTGGGTTAAAGGACCGCCTGGGGCTCGTTTTTCCCATCACGACCGACGCGAACTGCCGTTTCTACTTGTATAACCCTAAGACCCTGGATTTCTTGGAACACATGGGCCTTTTACAGGATGCGGGTCTGAGTTTTGTGCGCCTGGAGCTCCGCAACAAGAAGGCCCCTTATATACGCAGGGTGACCGCCCTTTATCACCAGGCCCTGGTCTGCCTGGCCAAGGGAGAGAAAGAAGCCCTGCCGGCTCTGGCCGGGGAACTGGTTGAGCTGACGGGCGAGCATATCACCCGTGGACACTATTTCCGGGGAGTGTCCTAAGGAGGAGTGTCGGTGGAAGAGAAAACTTTGGAAATACTGGAACTGGGGAAAATCCTTGAGCGCCTGCAAGACTGCTGCAGTTCTCCTCTGGGCAAGGAACTGGCCCGCAGCATCCGGCCCACCACGGACATAGAAGAAGTTAAGAGGAGGCAGGCGGAAACCGAGGAAGCGTGTAATTTTTTGCGCCTCTGTCCGGACTGCCTGCCGGGGACCATCCGAGATATCCGCCCCCACGTGGAGCGCGCGGCTGCCGGGGCCTCCTTGGGAGGAGAAGAACTTCTGGCCGTGGCAGGTACCCTGAGTGCCGGCAGGCGCTTTAAGAAGGCTATTTTGCAGGCGGAAGGTCCTTTCCCTCTGCTGAAATCATGGGCGGCCCGGGTGGGCGATTTTCGCCGCCTCGAGGAAGAAATTGGCAAAGCCATCGGCGAAGACGGCGAGGTTAAGGATGAGGCCACGCCCCGTCTCTTCCATTTGCGGCGGCGTATAAGATCGGTGCAAGAGGAGATAAAAGGGCGGCTGGACTCCTATTTACGTTCCCCCGAGATGCAGAAATACCTGCAGGACAACATATACACTTTGCGCGGGAACCGGTATGTCCTGCCGGTCAAGCAAGAATACCGCCATCAGGTTCCCGGCCTAGTCCACGACCAGTCGGCCAGCGGGGCCACCCTTTTTATTGAACCCATGGCCCTGGTGGAGCTGAACAATGAGCTGCGGCGGCTGCTGGCCGCCGAGGCGCAAGAAGTGGAAGCCATTCTGGCCGGTTTATCCCGGATGGTAGGAGAAGCCAAGGAGGCTCTGCTGGAGACCCTGGAGGCCCTGGGACGGCTGGATTTTATTCTGGCCAAAGGTCTTTTAAGCCACAAGATGGAGGCCGTACCGCCAGTCATAAACAGCTCGGGACGCTGGAAAATTGAGGCGGGGCGCCATCCGCTGTTGTCGGGAGAAGTGGTGCCTGTTACCCTGCGCCTGGGAGATGATTTTGACACCCTGATCATCACCGGTCCCAATACCGGGGGAAAGACGGTTACCCTCAAGACCATCGGACTCTTTACCCTCATGGCCCAGTGCGGCCTGCACCTGCCCGCCCAGCAGGCCGAAATATCCGGAGGGGCCCTTGTTTTTGCGGACATCGGAGACGAACAAAGTATCGAGCAGTCCTTGAGCACCTTTTCCTCCCACATGAGCCATATTGTATCCATTTTGCGCCGGGTGGAGCCTGGCAGCTTGGTCCTATTGGATGAAATTGGTGCAGGTACAGACCCTACGGAAGGGGCCGCTCTGGCGGTTGCCATCCTCGACTACTTGGCCAAATGCGGTGCCAAAGTGGTGGCTACCACCCATTACAGTGAATTAAAGGTCTATGCTTATACTACTCCCCGGGTGGAAAATGCCGCCGTGGGATTTGACAGCCGGACCTTAAGGCCCACTTTTCGCCTGCTTATAGGCACACCGGGGGAAAGCAACGCCTTCATCATCGCCCGTCGGCTGGGTTTGCCGGAGGAAGTGGTAGAGCGGGCCAAGGGTTTCCTCTCCGAGGAACAAAAACAGGTAGGCCAGATGATTCGCAGCCTCGAGGAAGACCGGCGGGCCAGCGAACAAGCCTTGCGGGATGCGGAAGCCTTGAGGCGGGAAGCGCAGCAGTTGCGGCAGCAAAGGGAGAAGGAGATGGAAGAAGCCTGCCGGCGGGCGGCGGAGATGATGGAAAAGGCCCGGGCCGAGGCCCAAAGCATAGTACGCCGGGCGCGGACGGAAGTGAGAGAATTAATGAAAAGACTGGAACAGGCTCTGGCCGAGGAGCAGCGACAGGAAAAGATCAGAGCTCTCCATTTGGCCCGTCAGCAGCTGGCCGCCCTGAGCAAAGAAGTAGAGGATAAGAGTCAGGCGTACCGGGAGGTTCCCGGCGGTGCACCAGCATCAGCGGTGGCCCCCGGGGATGAGGTGTGGGTTGTTCCCCTGGGGCAGAGGGGAGTAGTGCTTAGCCGGTCTGGTGCCGAGGGTGAGGTAACCGTCCAGGTGGGAAACTTAAAGGTCAATCTCAAAGTAAATGAATTGCGCTCGCTGCAGCATGGGGAAGGGAAAAAGAAGGCTGCCGGGGGGTGGAAGGTGCTTTCCCCCACAACGGCGACCACCGTGAAGCCGGAAATCGACCTGCGGGGCCTTACGGCAGACGAGGCCTGCCTGCAAACCGACAAATACCTGGATGAGGCTTACCTGGCCGGGCTGAAGGTGGTAAGCCTCATCCATGGCAAAGGGACCGGTGCCCTGCGAACAGCTTTACACATCTACCTCCGTTCCCATCCTCTGGTGAAGGGCTTCCGGTTTGGCGGCGCCGGGGAGGGGGGCAGCGGGGTAACCATCGTGGAACTAAAGTAGGTTTTTCTTAGGTTCCGTTTTGCCCTTTCTTGTTCTGTCCGGCAGGTATATTTACCGTCACTTCGTTGGAAGGAGTGCTAATCTGGGTGGCGGGGTCAATGGCTAAGACCCGGTAAGTATATACTCTCCCGGGTTTAACCCCCGTATCCACATAAGACGTTTCCCGGGTGATGGTCAAGTTCTTGCGGCTGCCGTTCTCCCGCCTCTCGACGGAATAGAGGTATTCCTTTTCTCCTCCGGTTTGCCAGCTTAGCTTTACCTCAAGACGGCCGGAGCTCAGCCCCATATCTACCTGTACCTGTAATTCCGGGGCCGGGGGTGACGCCGGCTCTCCGGGTGGCGCCTTCTGGAGCCGGTGTTCCGGCAGGTTACAGTGTTCGGTAGGGGCGGTGCCGGGCGCAAACTCTTTGCTCTGCACGTACTCGGGTGGGCATCCGCCCTGCTGGCCTGGACCGGGGACGTTGGCTAAAACGGGTTTCCCCTTATGGCGAGGGTCGGTACATATCAGCACGGTGTTAGTCTCGCCAGAACTATGGAGGGTGCAGACTTCTTTGGGAGCCTCCAGATAGGCATCCTCCGGCTGCACCGAGCCCGTGTAGGGGACGGGACGCCGGAGAAAGACGCCGGTAGTGACATTGGGGCAGTTGGGCGAGGCCAGTTGCCCTGAAGCAGTGCAGACCTGGAGCTGCACCCATACGTCCGACACTTTTTTGGGCACCGTATCGGCCGTGAATATTTCTTTGACGATAAATTCTTTGGGCGTTAGGTCGCTCGGCAGGAGGCCGGACTTAGCATCTACATCAGCATAGACAATGCCCGGCGGCCGGGGAAAGTCTTTGACCGGCAGGCCTTTTAAGGCCTCCTGCATAACCTGTCTCCAGATAAGGGCGGGATAACTCCCTCCGGCTACGCCCCGCAGGTAGTGCTGGGGGTCGGTCTGATCGTAGCCCATCCAGACGGCGGCTACCAGTTCCGGGGTATACCCCACAAACCAGGCATCCTTTTCACCGCTCAGACCCCTGAAGGCGGGCAAGTCGGGAAGAGAAGTAGTGCCCGTCTTCCCCGCGACCGGTCGGCCGATCTGGGCACGCTGGCCCGTACCGGATTTGACTACCGTTTGTAGCATATCGGTCATGAGATAGGCTATTTGCTCGCTCATAACCACCTTTTGCTGGGGTGTATTGACCACCAGGTCGCGGCCGTTCCTATCGGTAATGCGGATCACGGTATGGGGAGTTACATAGACTCCCTGATTGGCAAAAACACCGTAGGCTGCGGCCATCTGCAGAGGGGTGACCCCAGAGGTGATGCCGCCTAGAGCGAGGGATAAATTACGGTCGCTCTCCTGAAGGGGTAGGCCCATATTGCGTCCGTACTGCCAACCGGTATCCACGCCGATGGTGTGCAGCATTTTGACGGCAGCAACGTTGACCGACCAGCGCAGGGCTTCCCGCATACTGATCAAGCCCCGGTAGCGGCCGTCGTAATTAACCGGGGTAAAGGGCTTGGGTGACCCGGGAAAAGTAGTTGGTACATCGTCAATGACCGTGGCGGGCGCAAATCCCTTCTCCAGGGCAGGGGCATAGACTACCAGGGGCTTGATGGCAGATCCCGGCTGGCGTTCGGCCTGGGTGGCCCGGTTTAGGCCCCGGCGGGCGGTATACTGCCGGCCTCCGATTAACCCCCTTATCTCTCCGGTATGGGGGTCCAGAACTACCATAGCGCTCTCCACCAGGCGGTCGGAAGAGCTCTTGGGGAAATTGGCTGGGTTGCTGTATACCTCCTCCATTTTGGCCTGGATTTTAGGATCCAGGGTGGTGTAGACGTGAAGGCCGCCACGAAAGAGTTCTCCCGCGCTGATACCGTTTTCCTCCAGGAGCCGGCTGGCTTCTTCGATGACGGCATCCACAAAATAGGGATATTTAGGGGTGGTCGTCGGCGGCTTGCTGTTAAAGACCAATTTTTCTTGCAAAGCTTGGTCGGCTTCGGCTTGGCTGATGAAGCCGTATTTTACCATATTGGCCAGTACGGTGGCCTGACGTTCCTTGGCTGCTTCTTCGTTCCCCTTGATCAAGGGTGAATAGCGGGCCGGGCTTTGAATTATCCCTGCTAACAGGGCGCTTTCGGCCAGGGTGAGGTCTTTTACGTCTTTGCCGAAGTAGGTCTCCGCCGCTGCTTTAACGCCGTAGGTTCCCGGTCCCAGGTAGACAATATTCAAGTACTGCTCTAGTATTTCTTCCTTGGTATACACGTGTTCCAACTGTAAGGCCAGGATGGCTTCCTGAATCTTGCGACGGAAGGTGCGCTCGGGATTTTCAATAAAGGCGTTTTTGGCCAGTTGCTGGGTAATGGTACTGCCGCCTTCCCTGATTTGGCGGTGCATCAAGTTGGTAAGAGCTGCCCTAGCGATACTGCGCAGATCGACACCGTGGTGTTGGTAAAAGCGGACATCTTCTATGGCTATAACGGCGTCCTGTAAGTGCTTGGGAATTTCTTCTAGAGAAGCATGAAGGCGATTTTGCTCGCCGTGAAGGGTGGCAAAGAGGTTGTTGTCTTTATCATATAGAGAAGTCGTTAAATCCATGCGCAGGTTGTTGGGGTCCCAAGAAGGAAGGCTTCTCATAATGCCGAAGGCCAATCCTATGCCTGATCCTATTCCCGCCAGGACCAAAATAGCCATAAGGAGGAATAAGAGCCGCTTTATGTTGAGTCTGCGACGTACTTTCTTTTTATCTGCTGTCATGCCGTGTGGGCTGACCTCCTTTCGCCATCAATTATAACACAGGCCGTAGGTGGCTTGAACCCTATAATGCCTTGTGCTAAACTTTAGAAACAGGTATAAAACGGGAAGGATGATATCCTTTGGAGCCAGAGATCTCAAGGCAGTTAGCCATCCTTCGCCGCGGCGCAGCCGAGATTGTTCCCGAAGAAGAACTGGCACACAAGATCCGCCGCTCCCTTACTTCGGGTCGCCCTTTAAGGGTAAAACTGGGCCTGGACCCCACAGCTCCTGATATACATTTAGGCCACACCGTGGTTTTGCATAAACTTCGCCAGTTTCAGGAACTCGGCCACCAGGTCATTATTATCATTGGCGATTTTACAGGACGGATCGGCGATCCTACCGGTAAGTCGGAAACCCGCCGGCAGCTCAGCGAGGAAGAAGTCCTGGCCAACGCCGAAACCTACAAGGAGCAGATTTTTAAGATCCTGGATCCCGCCAAGACGGAGATTGCCTTTAACAGCACGTGGCTCAAGAAGTTGACCTTTGCGGAAGTCATCGAGCTGGCTGCCAAGATCACCGTGGCCCGCATTTTAGAAAGGGATGATTTTGCCAAGCGTTACCGGGAAGGACGTCCCATCAGCGTCCACGAGTTTTTCTACCCCCTAATGCAGGGCTATGACTCCGTGGTCTTGAAGGCCGATGTAGAGCTGGGAGGAACCGACCAGAAGTTCAACCTCCTTATGGGTCGGCATTTGCAGAGGGAATACGGCCAGGAACCCCAGGTAGCCCTTATGATGCCCATCCTGGTGGGCCTGGACGGTGTACAAAAGATGAGCAAGAGCCTCGGGAATTATATCGGTATCAATGAGCCGCCCGCGGAGATGTACGGCAAGGTCATGTCCCTGCCTGATGAGCTGATGCTTACTTACTTTGAACTGGTAACTCCCCTTTCCTTGGAAGAGGTGGCTGCCGTCCGGCGGGGATTGTCGAGGGGCACCCTCCACCCCCGGGATGCCAAGATGTACCTCGCTCGGGAAATCGTTAAGTTTTATCACGGCGGGGAAGCTGCTTATCAGGCAGAAGCTGAATTTCGCAAGGTTTTCCAGGAAAAAGATATACCTGCAGACATGCCGGAGATCGTCGTGGCCGAGGACTGCGTGTGGCTTCCCAGGTTGCTGGTGCGGGCGGGCCTGGCGCCCAGCACCAGCGAGGCCCGCCGCCTGATCGTCCAAGGGGCCGTAAAGGTGGGCGGAACCCGTGTAACCGATCCTGAAGCCGAGATCTCCATACCTGCCGGCATGGTCCTTCAGGTGGGCAAGCGGAAATTTGCGCGCCTCCGGCGCCAAGATTGACGGCACCTTTGGTCTAGCGCTGCGTATACTTTCTATATGGGGGTGAAAGTATGCGGCGGCGGCGCCGGCCCGGGGGACGGGGAAAGGTTTGGGTCCTGGTTGTGCTGGGCTGTCTGGCCTTGTTGGCGGCCTTGGAGTGGCGTCTGAAGCCTGCCATGGAAAGGCTCGCCGTGGCCCAAGCCCAGTGGGTGGCCACCGAAGCCATTCAAGAAGCGGTTCTGGAACAGATTGCCGGGGAAATAAAATATAACGACTTAATCCAACCGGCCAGCGACGACACCCGTCAGGTCGTCTTCATGCAGGCTGATGTAGTGCGGATAAGTAGGTTACAGGCCCAGGCCCAATTGGCCATCCAAGAAAAGTTGGCCGAGCTGAAAGGTCGTACCTATCCCCTGCCCCTGGGGCAAATACTGGGATGGCATGTTGTCGCTGCCCACGGTCCCCCCATCCCCTTGAGTTTCGTACCTTTGGGGACGGTAGCCGTTACCCTGGGAGATAGCTTTGAGGCTGCGGGCATCAACCAAACCCGTCACCGCATTTATTTACAAGTGGAGAGCAATGTCCAGGTAATAGCTCCCTTGCTGGCGGAGCAGGTGAAGGTGGAATCCAAGATACCGGTAGCGGAGGCCATTATTGTAGGGCCGGTTCCCCAAACCTACCTTTCTTTAAATATGGAGCCGGGCAAGGGCATACTGCATTCCCCCAGCTTTTAATTTCTTGCCGGCGGAAGAAGGATTCTTCATTTCTAGGGCGAATAATTACTTATATGGAGCGGTCAGCGGAGGCCGCGCTGGATGTCTGGCCACGAGGAGGTCACCAGCTAGCAGGAGTTGGGGGTTCCTCTGGCCTTTTTGTGTAAGGTAGAGGTTCCGGGAGAGATGCCCTTGCGCATTGCGGTAATTGACGGGCAGGGTGGTGGCATCGGTAAGCATATTACCAGTAAGATACGCAAGGAGCTACCGCCCGAGGTGGAAATTCTGGCCTTGGGTACCAACGCTATGGCCACGGCGGCCATGCTTAAGGCCGGTGCCAATGAGGGAGCCACGGGAGAAAACGCTGTTGTACGCAATGTTTCCCGGGTAGATGTGATCGTAGGCTCGCTGGCCATTGTGCTGGCGGAAAGTATGTTGGGCGAAGTTACTCCCCGTATGGCCGCCAGCGTTGCAGCCAGCCCGGCTCTAAAATTGTTGCTCCCCCTCAATAGGTCCGGTGTGGAGATAATAGGGGTGAATGACGAGCCCCTGCCCCATTTGATAGACGCCCTGGTAGTGCGGCTGAAGGAGTGGGCTGTGGAGGCCGGAAAGCTTACGAATTAGCGGGGCTGACGAGAAGGAGGAAGGGACATGTGCGAGGCTAACGCCTATCTTTTGAAAGGGGATAAGGAAGAGCTGGTCCTGGAGGGTGTGGACCGAGTTGTTCCCCAGGAGGACGGGATTCTTTTAGAGGACATTTTCGGCAAGCGGAAACTTCTGCGGGCGCGGATTAAAGAGATGGCCTTGGTGGAACATAAAATAATCCTGGAAGCGACGGAATGAATAAGCCGTAAGTGACCCAGAAGGCGGTACCACGGAGGACGGCGGTGAGCCACGGAGGCTCGAAGGGGAGTTTCCGTGGCTTTGTTTTTTTAAGGAGGAGGAACCCAAAATGCACATCCCGGACGGGTTTTTGGATGCCAAGACCTGGTTAGGAGCCGCGGCCTTAGGCGGCGCTGCCGTAAGCTATAGCCTTAAAAAAACCGGGGACGCCCTTCAGGACCGGCAAGTCCCTACCCTGGGTGTCCTAGGGGCCTTCATTTTTGCCGCCCAAATGGTTAACTTTCCGGTGGGCGGGGGGACCTCCGGGCATCTTTTGGGTGCCGCCCTGGCTACGGCCCTCCTGGGCCCCTGGAGTGCTACCCTCATTTTGACCACCGTACTGGTTGTCCAGGCTGTTTTCTTTGCAGATGGGGGAATTACTACCCTGGGCGCCAATGTTTTGAACATGGCTGTTATAGCCCCCCTGGTGGCCCATTTTGTTTATAGACTGCTGGGCAGCGGGCGCCCACTGAGCATTTTCTTAGGAAGCTGGTGCTCGGTGGTAGCGGCGGCAGCGGCGACCGCCCTGGAACTGGCCCTGGCCGGTACGGTCCCTCTTTTGGCGGTGTTGACGGCCATGGTGGGCTGGCATCTCCTCATCGGTATCGGGGAGGGCTTAATAACCTGCGCGGTGGTAGCCTTTGTGAGCCGCAGCGGTCTGCTGCCGTCTGCAAGTCCCTATGGGAAGGGGGAGGCGAAAATATCGTGACTTTAACCGACAGGCGTCCTCGCAAGGCAAATGTGATGATCCTGTTGCTCGCCGCCCTGGCGGTGGCGGCCCTGCTGTCCCCATGGGCTTCCTCCAGCCCCGACGGCCTGGAACGCGTAGCCGAAGACCTGGGCTTCATGCACTTGGCAGAAGGGAAGGCATTACTCGATGGTTGGATGCCGGACTACGTTTTTCCCGGCCTCCAACACGAAGGGTTGGCCACTGCGGCGGCAGGGGTGACGGGTACCCTTTTGACCCTGGGTGCTACGTGGGGGTTGTGCAAATTGGTTACCATGCTCAGGCGCTAATAGAGAGGGATCACTCATGTGGGACCTTCATACCGCCCGGGCCGGGATTTTCCCCAGCCGAGGCAAGGGTCTGTTACCCTTCCAGAGGGTAGATGCGCGGGTGAAACTGGTGGCCATTGTAGGATATATCGCCCTGGCTACGGGCCTTACTTCTTGGTTTTTGTTGGTGGTGGGGCTCTCCTTTCTAGGGCTGTTGATCACCTTTTCGGGCTCCGGGTGGCGCCGGGCTGCGGCTCGCCTGGCCTGGGCGGTGCCCCTGGCCGTAGCCATGTTCCTGTTCTTGCCGGTGGTGACGCCCGGCCACCCTTGGTACCAAATAAGGATGGGGCCCTGGGGGTTAACCTTGAGCCTCGAAGGCTGGCAACTGGCTGTTTTGCTGAGCTTGCGCTTGGTTAACGCTTTGCTGGCCGTCGCCTTGCTCCTGGACACCACTCCTTTCGGCGAACTCATGGGGGCGTTAAGAAGCCTGCACTTTCCTGCCGTGCTGGTACAATTAATAGAGTTTACTCTGCGCTATATTTTTGTCACCGCCGATGAATTGGCGCGCATGTACGTGGCCCGTAAGGCGCGGTGTTTTCAGCCCGGCCACAGCCTTCTGGCCCGCGATACCTTTTATACTTTGGGTCAGCTGATCGGGACGCTTTTTATGCGCTCCTGGGAGCGCAGCGAGCGCGTTTACCAGGCCATGCTGGCCCGGGGTTTCACCGGGAATTATGCCCTGGCTACTCTGGCAACCCGTCCGGCGGGGCGCGATCTGGTCTGGGGCTTGAGCATCTTGGGGATGGCCTTAGGCCTGCGGCTGCTGGAGCTGGGAGGATGGGCATGGATTACATTATTCAAGTAGAGGATTTGTACTTTCGCTATAAAGACGGTACCATGGCCCTGCAGGGCCTTTCTTTATCTATCCAGCGGGGTAGGAAAGTGGCCCTCTTGGGTCCCAATGGGGCGGGAAAGTCCACCCTGCTGTTGCATTTGAACGCTATCCATCTGCCCCAGCGCGGTAGGGTGTGGGTGGCGGGCCGGGAAGTTTCCCCGGCCACCGAACGCTGGGTGCGCTCCCGGGTGGGCCTGGTATTTCAAGATCCGGACGACCAGGTCTTTTCTACCACGGTAAAAGAGGATGTGGCCTTTGGACCGCGCAACTTGGGCCTGCCGCCCGCTCAGGTGGAGGAGCGGGTGGAAGCTGCCCTGGCCGCCGTAGGCATGCTGGCCTATCAGGATAAGGCACCCTACCACCTCAGCTACGGCCAAAAGAAGCGGGTTGCCATTGCCGGGGTTCTGGCCATGGAACCGGAGATTATTGTTATGGACGAACCCATGGCCTTTCTTGATCCTGCCGGGCAGGAAGCTGTCCGGGCCATTCTGGACAGGCTGCACGAGCAAGGGAAAACCCTCGTGGTCGCTACCCACGATGTGGACTTTGCGGCCTCTTGGGCCCAGGAAATACTAATTATGAAGGAGGGGCGTCTGCTGGCCCGGGGTGGTCCCGAGGTTCTTTTGGAACGCGACTTGATACGGGCTGCCGGCTTGCGCCTGCCTCTGGTGGCTCAAGTTTTCCTGGGTTTATGGCCGGGAAACATCCAGTTCCCTCTGGATGTATCCGGCGCCAGAAGGATCTTGCGCTCCGTCATTGACAACCGATCGGAAGCCGATTAAAATAACATATAAAGATAGAAATAGTAGGAATTAAGACGGACGGATGGGAACCATAAAACGAGGGGGTTAGTACGTTAAGATGCGGGTAGCGGAAAACATAACAGAGTTGATTGGACAAACACCGGTGGTGAAGCTTAATCGCCTGGCGGGGGAAGGAGCTGAAATATGGGTTAAACTGGAATTCTTTAATCCCGGGTCCAGCGTGAAAGACCGCATCGCCCTGAGCATGATTAGGCAGGCGGAAAAGGAAGGGCTCCTTAAGCCTGGAGACACCATTGTAGAACCTACCAGCGGCAACACGGGGATAGGCCTGGCCATGGTGGCCGCCTCGCGGGGTTACCGGCTTATTTTGGTTATGCCGGAAACCATGAGCATTGAAAGGCGGAAGCTGCTAGCTGCCTTCGGTGCGGAGTTTATCCTTACCCCAGGCACGGAAGGAATGCGGGGAGCGGTGGAAAAAGCGCAGGAGTTGCTCGAGAAAAATCCCCATTTTTTTATGCCCCAGCAGTTTGACAACCCTGCCAACCCCGCCGTTCACCGGGAGACTACTGCCCGGGAAATCCTGGAGCAAATGGGAGGACGCCTGGATGCCTTTGTAGCGGGGGTGGGTACCGGCGGCACCATAACCGGGGTGGGCGAAGTGCTCAAAAAGGAGTTGCCCCATGTACAGATTGTTGCCGTGGAGCCCGCCGCTTCACCGGTATTGTCCGGAGGTCAGCCCGGGCCCCACAAGATCCAGGGGATCGGTGCCGGGTTTGTGCCGAAGGTGTTTAATCGCGAAGTGGTAGACGAAATCATTACCGTGGGTAATGAAGAGGCCATGGAAACTTCCCGGCGGCTGGCCCGGGAAGAGGGCATTCTGGTGGGGATTTCCTCGGGAGCCGCGGTGTATGCTGCTCTGCAGGTGGCCCGCCGCCTGGGAAAGGGCAGGAGAGTCTTGACTATAGCTCCTGATACGGGTGAAAGGTATTTGAGCACCGATCTCTTTAAGTTTAATTTCTAGCCGGTACGCGGCCAGCTTGCCGGGTCACGACAAGAGTGGTCCACGGGTAAGATCTTGGCGGGCTTTTAGTTGGGGCAGGCCCGCGGGCAGGACCGGAGACCACTCTAGGACAGACCTCTGAGTTATCCCCAGTTTTCGCCAGGGAGGCCTGCTTGGACTTAAAAGCGAGCGACTAAACCCGAGCGGCTAGC
>JAZHPA010000003.1:0-123214 GCA_051024685.1 Moorellaceae bacterium AZ2
AACTGAGACAGGAGGTCGAATTTGCCGGGAAGCCTGCCGGAGCCTTGAGCCAAGCGCTAGTTTGGCCCGCGAGGGAGCCATAAGCGAGCGAAAGCCAAGCAGGCCTGGGATCAAACTGGGGATACGTCAGGGAAATTCGTACCCCAGCAACTAGGAGACGCCTGCAACTGGTGATATAATTAAACTGCGACCGGTAAAAATTAAGGGGGATGACCTGATGAGCATAGCTGCGAGGCTCGAGCGCCTCCCCCTCAGCTCCTTTCATTATAAATTGCTCCTTATATGCGGCCTTGGCTGGCTGTTCGATGCCATGGATGTGGGGCTGATATCATTTGTCCTGCCGGCCATAGCTCAAGATTGGCAGCTAGACGCCGCGCAGCTGGGCGCCCTGGGAAGCATCGGTATGGCGGGCCTGGGACTGGGAGCCGTCTTCGGCGGGATCCTGGGTGATTTGTGGGGACGGAAACGGGTATTTACGTGTACTCTAGTAGTGTACGGTGTGGCTACCTTTCTGGCAGGATTGTCCACCAACTATGCCGTGTTAATGTTTACCAGGTTTGTTATCGGATTAGGTTTGGGAGCCGAAATACCTGTGACCTTCACTTTGGCCAGCGAATTCTCACCGGCCGCACACCGGGGCCGCATGACAGTCCTTCTCGAAAGTTTTTGGGCCTTGGGTTGGATAGCGGCAGCGCTGGTCGGCTACCTCGCGGTTCCTTCCTGGGGGTGGCGAGCAGCCTTTTTCATCGGGGCCCTGCCGGCCCTTTATGCTGCCGTATTGAGGCGCGCCTTGCCCGAATCACCGTCGTATTTGGAAAAGGCCGGGCGCGTTTTTGAGGCCGAGGCCATCGTCAGCAACGTAGAAAAGGCCTGCGGGGTTTCGCCCGGTCCTGCCGCGGCCAATCCACCCGCACCTAACGGAGCGGGAGTAAGCCGCCACGTAACCCGAGCCAAACTTTCTGACCTGTGGTCCCCGCGGTATCTCCGACGAACCCTGTGCCTGTGGATCCTGTGGTTTGGTATTAATGTGGCCTACTACGGGATTGTGACTTGGCTGCCCGCCCTCATGGTGGGTAAAGGCTTCACCATCATCAAGAGCTTTGAGTATGTCCTGCTCATGACCCTGGCCCAAATACCGGGATATTTCAGCGCCGCCTACCTGGTAGAAGTGATAGGCCGCAAGGCTACTCTAAGCGTATATCTCCTCATGAGCGGGTTAGGTGCCTATATGTTTGCCCAATCGGCTACGGTACATCAAGTAATACTATGGGGTTCCGTGATTTACTTCTTTATGCTCGGTTCCTGGGGTGTACTCTACGCCTACACCCCCGAAATGTATCCTGCCGCCGTGCGGGCCACCGGGTCGGGCTGGGCGTCCTTCTGTGGTCGTATAGGGGCGGTCCTCGCTCCCTACGCCGTCGGCGCGGTACTTTCTTCCCTGGGACAGGCCACCGCCTACCCGGTAATTTTTGCCCTGATAGCTGCCGTTTGCCTCGTAACTTCCCTGGCCATGATTATACTGGGCATTGAAACGAAAGGCAAAACCTGGGAAGAATTGGCCCAGCTTTAGCTGGGCAGACCTTATGTAAATAGATTCGTTGTGGCGCCCTCCAGGGGTAAAGGAAAAGGCGATTGCCGGTTGCCAATCCCGCCGACAGAGTAAAACCTTAGGCTTTTGCGGAAATGGAGACCGCCGGCCATGCTTAAATTATATGAAACCTCATGTCAGAGCGCCCTGAACCGCTCCCGCATCCCCGGCATGGACTACTGCCTTAACCCCTATACCGGCTGCAGCCACGGATGCATTTATTGCTACGCCAGCTGCATGACGCGCTTCTGTGGCGGCCGGGAAAAATGGGGCTCCTTCGTAGGCGTCAAGAGAAACTTTGTCGATGTCCTGGCCGGCCAACTGCGCCGGCCCAAGACGGGGAGCGTCATGCTGGCCAGCGTTACCGACGCATACCAGCCCATCGAGAAAAAGTACGGCCTGACGCGAAGTTGTTTGGAACTACTAAGCCGAAGCAGGCTGCAGGTATCCATCCTCACCAAGTCCGACCTGGTCATTAGGGATATAGACCTCTTGAGGACCATGCCCTCCGCCGAAGTAGGCTTTACCATTACCACTTTGAATGACCGACTGGCCGGGCTACTGGAGCCCGGTGCCTCCCCTCCTTCCCGGCGCCTCAAAGCCCTGGAAAAGCTCGCCGGGTCCGGCATCAAAACCTGGGTTTTTGTTGCTCCGGTGATACCCGGGCTGACGGATGTTCCTGAAAACTTGGCCTCCCTAATAAAGGCGGCCCGGGCGGCAGGTGCCCTGGAGGTGGACTTCGATCCGCTTAACTTTTATCCTTCAGCCGTGGCCGGCATTAGGCACCTTATGGCCCGGTACTGGCCCGGCGGTAGGACTGCTTTTGAGCATGCCTGCCGCGACCCGGCGGCTTACCGGCAGCGGCTGCGGGCTCTAATCAGGCAACTCAATAAATAACCGCCGCCGGCGCCGGTTCTGGCCCCCTGCTCCTTGCCTGCGGGAAGCCGGCAACCGCGTTGGTAAATTATGGATGTACCATATGCAAAGGAAATTCGGCGGTTAAAGGGTGGATGTCGGCAGGAATTTTTGAACATATGTAGAAATAAACTCGACAAGAAGCCTCTCCGAGCCGGTTAACCTAAAGGGCAACCCATGGTTAGTCGGCCTGGGTTTTCCAAGCCCACGGGGTATATCTGGAAACGGGTATGCCTTCCGAGGTTTGAAAAGGAGGTGGCTCAGTTAGGGTTATTTTGGGTGTCTTCTTACTAGCCCCACCTCCTAGCGGTGGGGCATTATTTTTGGGGCCCAAACCCGCGGGCCGGAGGCGGGTAACATGTGCCCTCTCGGGCGGGCCCAGCCGGGTCGCAGGCCTTTCCCTGATCCGCAGGTTAAAGTTGTTATGCTCTAGGCCCGCTCCGGCCATTGTCGACCTTAACAGTCAAAGCCTCGACTCATTTCAAAAGGGGGAGGAAAATCCTTATGGGAAACTTTTTTAGGACCAAAAGTATACTGGCTATCGGGGTGCTTGTGGTCTTACTGCTGGTCTCTGGGGGTTGCGGCCGCCTAGGCCCAGCGGAAACGGAAAAGAAACAGGAAGAAGCTACAGAAGTTACAGTGGCCGTAGAATATACCGACCATGCGGCCGGGTTTTACGTGGCTCAGGAGAAGGGTTGGTTTGAAGAAGCCGGTCTTAAAGTCCGCAGTTGCAACGTGTACGCCACCGGTACGGCCTTGGCCGCAGCCCTTACCAAAGGAGATATCGATGTAGCCTATATCTGTCTGGTTCCTGCGCTGACCGCTTATGCTCACGGCGGCGTATCCTTAAGAATCGTAGCCGGTACGCACAAAAACGGCTATGCACTGGTTTCTAACCAGGCTCGGGTACGGGAAATAGAGGACCTGGAAAAAGAAGGAATTAAAATAGCTAATATGCAGCCGGGTTCGACCACCGATTTGCTCTTTGTTTTTCTTCTGAGGCAGAAGGGGTTAAATGAAGCCAAAATACTAGGCCGTACCGCCCGCATGAACCCGGCCAAGCAACTCTTAGCCTTGCAGACGGGTCAGGTAGACGCCATTTTTGTCCCCGAACACTTTGCGACCATGGCCGGCAGTCTACCGGGCATGGGGGTGCTGGCCACAAGTCAAGAGATCTGGCCGGACATGCAGGGTAGCGTGCTCGTGGTCACCGAGAGGCTGCTTAAAAAGGACCCCCAGGCGGTGGAAAAGCTTAAAGCCGTAAATGCTCGCGCTCTCGATTATATCAACCGGCATCCGGAAGAGGCTGCCAACATAGTAGCCGCTCGCCTGAACGAATACCAGTCGGTGGTGAAGAACGAAATGGCTACCCCCGAAGCTTCCCTGGAGGTGACGCCGGAAATAGTACGTCAATCCATGGCCAACCTGCGTTATACCCCGGACCTGGAACCGGGGGAAATCCAGAAGGTAATTGACCTAATGGAGTCCCTCGGCTATCTGAATACTCCGGTACGGGCAGAAGACCTTTGGCCTCAATCATGAACTGGGGAATGATGAGCAAGATGCAATCATGGCCTAAGGCCTTAAACGGGTTGCCTTTGGTATTGGTCGCCATAGCCTGGGAAGCAGGCGGGAGTCTGGCCGACACCCCCCTTGTTCCCCCTTTGAGCAGCGTCTTGAGGGCTTTAGGACAGATGCTTTTGCAAGGTATACTGGTTGAGAACCTGGCCTTTTCCTTAACTCGGGTGGCATTGGGGTTTTTGGCAGGGAGTATTGTGGGGTTGTCCATGGGCATTTTGATGGGTTGGAGTGAATGGGCCTATAGATTCTTTAGCCCGCTGTTCAGCCTCCTGTATCCTATTCCGACCCTGGGCTGGATGCCCCTCCTCATGCTCTGGGTTGGTTTAAACGAAACGCTGCCGGTGACCATAATTTTCATCTGCACCTTCATCCCCGTCCTGTACAACACCACAACCGGTATAAAGTCGGTAGACAGGCAGTATATCATCGCCGCCCGGACCCTGGGAGCCCCGCCTCTCATGGTGCTGCGCAGAGTCGTGCTCCCCATGGCCCTGCCTCAAATCTTTACCGGCCTCCGTTTAGAAGCCGGGATGGCCTGGCGCACAGTAGCAGTCGCCGAGATGATAGCCATTCCTACCGGCATAGGTGCCCTGCTGATAAAGGCGGAAAGCCTTATTCGGGTGGACATAATCATGGCCTGCCTCCTCGTCATCGCCTGCATCAGCCTGGGTTGTGAAAAAATGTTCTGTTGGCTGGAAAACAAATTTACGTCCGGGTGGAGGTAAAGCCGAACGCGAACCCCGGCTCTACCGCCCGCAGTCCCGAAACCACGGCCACGCCCTAGTTAAACCTAGGCCGGTCAGGAGCATTGTAGTGCTGGGGGCTATTATATTTATATTATCAGGCGACGGTCCACTTCAAGCCTGGCGCTGTTTCTGGCAGCCAGTGCGCCGCGTAGCCTCCAACTCGAAGACACCGGGGGTTCCTGTGAAGTAAAAAAGGCAGCCTTTGAAGGCTGCCGATGTCGTGAGAAATTGCGACCATCCATGAACCAAACCTCCTGCCCCGGCAGTATCCCCTGCCGGGGCAGGTAGCCCGGCAGACCGGCTATTCCGGGAGGGCATTGAAGACCACCTAATCCCGTGCAGGCGGCGTACCGTAAACCAGGTCGGCCCCCAGAAACTTGCGGCCCGCAAGCTTGCACGCTTCCAGCACGGAATAACTACCGGCTGCCGGGTCCAGCACCACATCCCCGGGGTTGGTCACCGCCTCTATCAGGCGCTTCTGTAAGCCTACCGGCTTGCAGTGGGGATGCGCGCCGACCACCCTTTCTTCCCACACGTCGGGAATATCATGAACCGCCCAAATACCTTTAGCCCGAATAGGCCTCTTCTGAATGACCACCAGGTACTCGCACTGCCTTCGCGTCCGATACCCCATTCCCATCTTCTGCTTATTCCATACGATCATATCCACTACCTGCAAGTCCCGGGGAAGCCAACCGGAAACTCCCTCACAAAGGTGGAACTTATCTACCCAGAGAAACAGGTGGCCGCTGGGAATGAGGACCCTGCTTATCTCCTGGATAAATTCCCTTATAGTTTCCTCGCTCATCTGGGGCAGCATGGAACGCCGCATACCCCTGCTTACGCCTTCGTTGCCGTAGGCCAGCTTGTCGAGCACGCCCCGGTACTGCGGATCAAGGAAGACACAGGGAACTGAACTGTCGTGAACGGCCTTTAAAAGTTCCCTGCCGTCGCACCGGTTCCGATAGTCATACCTGTAACTCTTGTCGCGCAAACAGTCAGTAAACGTTTCTGTACGCCTCGCGTTGGAAAAAACCAGAGACACCTGATCGTCACCCTCCATGGCAAAAGAGCCGGGGCGCGCGCATCCCCGTCAGCCTTCAACCCTTTTAATTTCAGCGGCAACCCATATAGATAAAGAAGCTGTTAATCATTTCTAGGCAGATCCTTGATCAGGTCCTCTAGACCAAGTTCTTTCAGGCGGGCCGGGGTGGGAATGCCTTCTTTGGTCCACCCGCCCAGGGTGTAGTATTCGTCCAGCATGGTATCGAGGTCAACGGTCAGGCCTTGGTAAAGGAGTTCTGCCTCCTGGGGAGAAACCCTTTCAATATCTTCAGGGTGAACGTATACATCTAAGGGTTCCTTTAAAAAGCGCGGCGGGAGGTAATCGTCTTTGCGGCCCAAACCGTGACGCACATTATACATCCGCTCCAGATTTACTATCCGCTGTCCGGCCAGTAAAATCTCTTCATCTTTAATAGGTATCCCTAAGGCCCGCAATCCCTTCGCCAGATCATAGGGAGACAAGGCATAAGTTTCGGTGAAACTAAATTTACATATTCCTAAGGCATCCGCCAGGGCATTACAAGCCTCGGTAAAGCGGACCATGTGGGCCTTAAACTTCTCAGAAGTTACCTGCATGAGTTCGGGCCCGCACTCAGGCAGCCACTCCTCGGCTACATCTGTTTTTCCGGCCAAATCAATAATGGGTAAGGCATAGAGATGATCTGCTCCCCGATTACCAGTAGCATGGGCCAACCCGAAGGCTTTTAAAACCCGGCCTTCTTGGCGCGGGACCTCTACTCCCTTAACATGCAGGGCAAAATCACGGCTTGAACTCCCGAGCTTCATGCTAGCCCCTTTAACTCCCTCGGCAAGAAGCTCTCCCAGCCCTTCGCGGTAAGCTATATCCCTAATGAGTCCCAGGATAGTTTCCGGGTCCCCCCAGGCCAGGCTATATTTTTCCGCCTGCAGCAGCCCTTTTTCCCTGGCTTCCATGGCAAAAGAGATAACCATACCGGTGGAAATAGTATCCAACCCCAGTTCGTTACATAATTTATTAGCATGGATGACCACTTCTATATTGTCATTCCACAAGTTTGAACCCAAGGCATTGGTGGTCTCGTACTCAGGCCCTTCCGCTTCCGGGGTCTTGAAGGGGCCTTCTGGAACACAAGTTATGCGTGAACATCTAATGGGGCAGGCAAAACAGCCCTGGGTGCGGACTGTGTAACGGGCTACAGCTTGAGCATCAATATTTTTACCGCCCGGGAACTGTCCCCAGCGGTGGTTCTTGGAAGGCATGTCGCCTATTTTGTTTTTCGAAGCAATCAGCACCACCGTGCCCCATTGGCGGTACGCCCGGCTACCGGGATGTTCGCGTACCCGGGCCATGGCCTCCCGCGCCGTGGCCACAAATGCAGGAGGAAAGGAAAGTTTCTGAGAGCCTTTTACCACCAAAGCCTTTAAGTTTTTGGAACCCATGACCGCCCCCATGCCGGTGCGGGCGGCAGCCCGGGCATAATCGTTAATAACGGCCGCAAAGTATACCAGATTTTCCCCGGCGGGCCCTATGGAAGCCACCCGGCTTCCCGGATATCTCTGGCGAAGGATAGTTTCAGTTTCGGCGGTGGTTTTTCCCCACAGCTCCCCGGCCGGCAGGATGTCGATCTGCCCATCCAGGAGGGACAAGTATACCGGTTCAGACGCCTTACCGGTAATAACTACCAGATCATAGCCTGCTTTTCTCAATTCAGGACCGAAGAAGCCCGAACCGTTGCCATAACCATAGGCTCCCGTGGCCGGGGATTTGGCGGTGACAGTATAGCGAGCCCCACACGGCCAAGGAGTACCCGTAAAAGGGCCCACCGAAAAGATCAAAAGATTGCGGGGATCAAAGGGAGAAATGTCCGGACCTACGTGGTCATAAAGGATCCTCGCCGCTATCCCCCGGCTTCCCAAATACTTGCCAGTATATTCCTGGGGAACTTCTTCTACCCGGATTTGCCGGGTGGTAAGGTCTACCCATACCATTTTTCCCATTATCCCAATCCCCTTCCTAAAATTAGCCTCCCACTACGGCGTTGAAAATCTCCACCCTGTCCCCGTCTTCTACCAGAGTCCTATCCCATTCTTCCTGCGGAACCCGCCTGCCGTTTAAACTTAAGCCTAACACATTGGCTAAGGTGGGGTCCTGCAAGAAAGGAAATTGAGAGGACAGAAGTTTAAGCAATGAAGAAATGCTTTGCGGGGAGGGGATATCGAGCTTATATTTACCAGTCTTAAACAACACCTGCCATGAACCGAAAAAAGAAACTTCTACCCCACTAAGGTAGCCCTCCCTTTATGACCTCTTAAATATAAACCCTTTAAGCCTCTCGGCACCAGGGGGCCACCTGGAGCCGGTAGGCGCTGAAATTATAGATTTTCCTCCCCAGCTCCCGCCGCAGGAAATGGGCCGGCTTTTGTTCGGCTATTAACCACCGGTAATGTCCTATGCTCCTTATATCCCCTACTATCACGGCTCCCACCAGGAATTCCTCGCGGAAAACCAGCTTGTGGTAATAACCCTCACGGTTTACCACCACCTCCTCCTCGTCCCCGTCCAGCGGCCGGACACGGCCCACCGATGCGGCCTGAAGGTCCAAAAAGGAAGCAGCGTTTACCCTCGTCCCCGGGCGGCAGGGTACGCGCTGCCCCGCCATGTTAAGACCTGCAGCCTCACCCTGAAATACGGCATTGGGCCACATGGCGTTAACACTGCCCTGCTGCCGGACGGGATCGTAAGCTTCGGCCACATCCCCAGCTGCATAAATCCCCTCCCGGCTGGTCTCTTGATAGGGGTTCACTACTATCCCCCGGTTCACGTGCAGACCAGCTCCTTGAGCCAGCTCAAGGTTAGGACGTACACCTTTAGCTACTATGGCCAGCCTTGCAGCTATCTCTTGCCCGTCATCTAAGTAAACAGTCTCTAATTCTCCTTCACCCTCATAAGCCCTAAGATCACAACTCAATCTTACCGTTACGCCGGCGTCTGCCATACGTCTTTGGATAATGCCGGCCGCTCTTTCATCCAGCATCTGGGAAAGAACTTGGGGCGATTTAACTATTAGAGTTGCTTTCCCTCCCCGCCCTATTAGCGCCTCAGTAACCTTAAGACTCACCAGGCCACCGCCTACAACAACTACCGGCAACCCCGGCGTATCTTCGATCCTTTTCGCTACTTCTAAGGCGTCGGCCAAAGTTCGCATACCGGTAATCCCCCGCAAACCGCTACCCGGCACGGAAGGCAGTTGGGGCGAAGCCCCCGTAGCTAAGAGCAGGCGATCAAAGGTAAGCACCGCCCCCTTTTCTAAATAAGCCTCGTGGTTTGCCGGATCTATCTGCACCACCTTTTGCCCCAAAACAGCCTTGATCTGAAACTCCTCGTAAAAGCCCGGCGGCCGCATTAATATGTTTTCTGGCCTCGCCTTGCCGGCCAAGACATTGGTGATAAAAATCCTGGAATAAGCCGGATAAGGCTCGTCGGAGACGATGGTGATCTCTCCCTTAGTGTCTATCTTCCGGATGGCTTCGGCCGCCGTCACCCCTGCCGCACTGTTGCCGATAATAAGGTACCGCATTCCTAACTCACTCACTTCGATCCGGCTTCATGTCTTCCCGGGAATAAATCAACTTTTCGCGTCCGATCCGGTCTACAGCATCCTTGAGGTCCAATTCCTCCAGTTTCTTGATAGTCGGGTATCCAGTACGGGGATCCCAATTCCGCAGGTAATAATACTCCTCAAGCATAGGCTCCAGCCTACACACCAATCCTTTAGCCGCCGCAGAGGGGTTGGGCTCTTCCAGAAATCTACGGGGTAAAGTATCGTCTTTGCGGCTGATGCCGCACAAAACATTGTAGCAGCGCTGGAGGTTGTATATCCTTTCCCCTATTTTCTTTAAACCCTGTACCTCTATCTCCAACCCGGTAGCATAGCGGATGGCCCTGGCCATATCCTCCCAGTAAATCTCGGCCAGGACAAAAGTGCCTCCCGATTTGCAGTTTCCGGCGCTGTCTACCACTGCTGCAAAGTCTTCCCCATCCTTAACTAAAAACCCTTTATGTTTGATACTGCGCGGGTCTGCCATATCCGGTAAGTATTCCTTACCATACCGGCGATCCGCTTCGGCAGGAT
Source organism: Moorellaceae bacterium AZ2 (assembly GCA_051024685.1). Taxonomy (GTDB): domain Bacteria; phylum Bacillota; class DSM-521; order Neomoorellales; family Neomoorellaceae; genus UBA12545. The sequence goes on from JAZHPA010000003.1 coordinate 10,008, forward strand.
AACCGGTCTCGTCAATAGTGGGAAAACCCTTGAGGTGGTCGGCCCCGCGGTTGGAGGTAACATGGGCCAGGCCCATGGACTGCTGAGCCCTTCCGTCCTGGGCTGCTATCTCCTGGCCCTTCACATGCATGGCATAGTATTCTGCGCCGCGGCCTATCTTCTCGGCAGCCCTCTTTACTCCTTCGGCCAGGAGGTCCCCAAAGCCCTGGCGGTAAGCTATCATGTTAAGGAGCTTAAAAACCGTTTCCATATTGCCCCAGGAAAGATCCATCCCCTCTACTTCGCCGTGGCTCAGTATCCCCTTTTCCCATAACTCCATAGCAAAGGAAATAACCCGGCTGGCCGATATTACGTCCAGGCCCAATCTATCCGCCATATCGTTGGCCTTAAGGATCGAAGCAAGGTCCCGGTTTAATATATTAGCGCCGAAGCCGTTCAGGGTCTCGTATTCTACACTCCGGCAGGCAAGCCCCCGATACTCTCCTTCTTTTATCTTAAAAAGCTTGTCGCAGGCCACCGGACAGGCGTAGCAGGCCAGGTGCTTCACAAAATGTTTTTTATGCAGAGACTCGGCATTTATATCATCGGCCCACTCATAGGCCCCGTACTGGAAGTTTTTCGTGGGAAAGCGCCCTATCATGTTCATTATAGACACAATACCCGGGGTGCCGTATTTAGAAACAGCCGGATACACATCATTAGCCCGCAGCCGACGGTGAAACTCTAAAGCCAGGTCGTGAAATTTGTCCGGTTCGGCAACGGCTATACCTTTAGTCCCCCGGACGGCCACGGCTTTGAGGTTTTTAGAGCCCATAACCGCACCCATGCCGCTTCTGCCCAAAGAGCGCTGGGGAGTAACCTGGATGCAGGCGTAGCGCACCATATTCTCCCCGGCCGGACCGATACAGGCCACCTTAACATCCGGGTCCTTCAGCTCATCGCGGAGGATTTCTTCCGTTTCTATGGTGTCCTTGCCCCACAGGTGGGTGGCATCCCGCAATTCCACCAGTTCATCTTCTATATACAGGTATACCGGCTGTGGTGCCCGGCCCCGGAAAACTAACATGTCATAGCCGGCAAATTTTAGCTCTGGGCCAAAGAAACCCCCGGCATTAGAATCTCCGTACATATTAGTCAGGGGAGATTTGGCAATCGCCTCTATCCGGCCGCTGTTAGGGATGAGGGTACCCACTAAAGGCCCCGTGGCAAAGATAAGGAGGTTCACCGGAGAAAGGGGATCTGCCTCCGGAGGCACTTCATCCCATAAGAAACGAATGCCGAAGCCGTTGCCTCCCAGATATTTTTCGGCCAGGCTTTCGGCCAAAGGGATTTTATCTATCTTCTGCCGGTTAAGGTCTACCCGCAGTATATTCCCGGTGTACCCCCGATACTTAAACATGTGTTTCTACCCCCCAGTTTTGAAGCAGCTGAAGCATATTTTGTGTAACCCGACGCCTTTTGGCCAGGACGGCTTCAGGCCCCTTCACTAATTTAAGGGCTCCCGGGGCGCACACCTTGACGCATTCAGGATCCCCACCGCACAAATCGCACTTAAATGCCCGGCCCCTATGGGGATCAAAGGCTACTCCGCCCAGAGGGCAGGAGGCCACGCACATCTTACACCCCATGCACTTATTTGCATCTATCTCCCAAGCTCCTGTATGGGCATTGCGCTTTATGGCCTGGACCGGACATACCTCGGCACATATGGCTTTCTCACACTGCTGGCAAGTGAAGGGTATATATAGAGCCTCCCTTTCGTACTTTAAGACCGAAATACAAGATTTGGTGGGCCATATGGCTTTCTCCCGTCGAAAAGAACAAAAAGCCTCACATAGGCTGCAACCCGTACAAAGCTCCGGATTAACATCTAAGTACACGGGCTCCTCCCCCCCTCTTCTGTGTTTTTTAACCCTTTATCCTCCCGCTATCGCCGAAAGCAGAGCTATTTCCGCACCCGGTCCTATAAACTGCTTCCCCATCTCTTCTATATTCCCCTCCCCTCTGGTTAGGAGCTGCCCGTTAGCCAATATAAGCAAGCTAGGGTTCACCTTCCCTGGTTCCCGAAACAGCAGTTTACCCATTTCTTTCCCGTATCTTTGTATCAGAAGCTCCAGCAGCTCAGCCAAAGTTAGGCCCTCTTTCCCTTCCGGCAAGGGAAACCTCTCCGTGGTCTTTCCCGTTACCTCGGAAACCAGGTTATAGTATTTTAAGGTTATTTCCATCCATTGCCTCCTTTCCTTCTTCTTCTTGCCTACTTTCCCGGTCACTTATCCTATCCCAGGGCTACCACCATTGCCAAGGAGGTTATCCCGGGGTTAAAGTATACACTGGCATAGCACGCCGGTTGGTCTTCTAAAGTCAGCCACTTTTCCTGCCACCACAAGAGGGGTGTCTGCCCGTCGAGCTGAAAAATTTCCGCGGCAGGAGGGTAAATCCGGGACTTCATCTGGATGATCATCTTCACCAGTTCTCCCTCGCAGTACAGCTCATAAAACTCCTTCAAAGTAGGCTTAGCGTCCTGGGTAGAAGGTAGTTCCTTAAACCTAGTACGGGGTATCTCGATCTCTGCCAGGATGGCCGGCTGCTCATCCTGGTAATACAATCGATCAAACTTAACTACTTGCTCTCCCTCCCCCAGTCCCAAATGTTCCCGGGCCTCGGGCGAACCGGCTGTGCACCTTAAATTCCTGTGCACCACCCGCGCTGCCCGGTCCTTAGCCCTTAAAAGCTCCAAAAAATCGGTGCTTATATCCAGACGGGCGGACAAATTAGCGATGCTGGGGTGGCAAAAGTTTCCCTTACCCTGCCTCTTAGTAATCACTCCCAGCTGAACTAACGAATATAACGCCTCCCTTACGGTGGCTCTACTAACCCCCATCCTGCGGGCCAGCTCTTCCTCCGCCGGCAGGCGGTTGCCGGGAAACCGCCCCTCTTTGATCATACTGAGGAGTATTTCGGCCGCCTGGCTGCGGAGGGTACTGCGTTCTAGCTTCAAGTTCAGGCTCATAACCCGGCCTCCAATACTTGTACGTACGTCTATCAACGTCGTTTATGGATATATTCTACCTGAAGGTTAATTTTCCTTCAAAACCCGCCGGAAAATTTATTAGGGGTTTACACGAAAGACTTCTTACGTGATATTTTATTGTTAAATTCACATAACTCTTAAAACACTAACCAGCATTTCTGTCCCGGTGGACTCCTCCTCTACATTTTTCTTTCAGCAATGTTAATTGGCAACTTGCCAAGATAGAATGACTTCTCGACAGCAAAGGTGAACCTCTCCCGCCGAGAAGCCGGGCCCTAGGCAACCATACCATCTGACAAGCAAGAAGCTTCTAATGTATATAGACCGGCGCTCCCTGGGGGATATGGTCGTAGATCCACTTCGCGTTTTCGGTGGCCAACCTCACACAGCCGTGGGAGGCCGGGGTTCCCAGCCGGGCCGCCTCTGCTTCAATAATGTTCTGCTGCCGGTCCATGGGTACACTATGAAAGAGGTAAACACCCCAATCCTTAAAGGATACCCACCACCGGCCGCCTTGCTGGTACTTTTCACTGAAAAACCACTCCCCCCGGTTCTGGATAGCAAAAACCCCCGTAGGAGTAGGCTTGTCCGGGGTACCGGTGGAAGCGGGCCAGTCCTTGATTAAGTCCCCATCGTGGTAAATACGGACTCTTTGCTCTGCTATAATTACTTCAATCCAGTAACCCCGTGATGGGGGGACAAATACCTGGGAGGTACTACTTTTACTCGCCTGTGGGTTGGTGCTTTCACTTCCCGCCGGGTAGTTACCTCCGCCTGAGCCTGCCGCCGGCTGGATGACCTCACTTTCGTTTTGGGAGGCCGTAGTCCCCGGCTCCTCTTTCACGTCGGCTACGTCTTTTTCCTGTTCTTCCCCGTGTTGTGCTCCCTGTTGCGCTACCTGCGCCCCGGCAATTTCGCGGCTTCCATTTCCCGCGACGGTAATTAAAATAATGCCCAAAAATATCGCCAGGATGCCCAACGAAAAAGTTATCACCTTGCGCACTATCGTTTCCCCCGAACTTCCGGCTCGGCATTTATTGTCTTTCTATGCAGTTATTCGCCGGATTTCGGGATTTCCCTGCAAAGCCGCCATAGGACCATAAAAAAACCCCATTCCAGGCTTGACTGCCTGAGTGGGGCCCAATCCGTTTACCCTTCCCTAATCCATATAAAAGGAGTGGGTAAGCTTTATAAGTTCCACCTTGTCTTCGTCTTTCAGTGGTTCATTTACATAAGTACCGTCATCCTTGTTAAAATCAAAGATTAAGTAGGCGCCGTCTTCAACCTCAAACCATCCCTGCAGAGTACCTGACCCATGCCTGCTCTGCGGCTCCTTGTACAGGGTCCGGTATTTTGCCAGGACATCCTTGGCGCTGTCCCCCACTTTGGCCCCCAGGTTGGTTGCAAAGGAGGGGCTGTAGGCCACTATATCCAGAACTTTCCGGGTATCTTTCCCTATTACGATTTCTATTCCCGCATCATACTTCCATATATATTGCCCCTCACCGTAATAACCTTCCTCTTCTACAACGATTTGTTGGTATCCGCTGCCCAAAATCCTCAGGACGTCCTCCGGGGTATCCCATAAATGGATACCTGCTATATTGGTCCTGGTATCGGCTTTATTTTCCTGCCCGGCAGGCGGACTGTGGACCGGCGTATCGGGACTCGAACCTGGATTCTCATTTGCATGGCCCCCGGGCTCCAGGTTCTCACTAAGGGAACCTTCCTGCGCCGTTTCCGTGTTCGCTGGAAGGGTGCTGCCCTTTACCTTCTCCCCCTCCCCGCGACCGCAGCCGGTAAACATTAGAGACACCACGACCATAAGCATCAGCAAAAGAATTCTCGGCCTCACCAGCACCAACTCCTTAAAATAATTTACATATCCCCTCGCCACCAGTTTAGCCCCCAGGCCCAGCCCACGAAAAGGCACCCCTTCCCTTGAGCAAGGTCAGGGGTACCTGGGTTAGTTCACACAAGTATCTGTCCCACCCGGGTCCAAAAAAGAGCCGAAACCCTTATCTTCCACCAGTGTGCCGGCCACATAGGAAGATACCCTTTCTTTAACCTCGTCGGGTGCTACAATAATCAACAGATCCCCCGCGCAAATCGGAGTCTCGGCCCCAGGGGAAAATATAATTCGGTTATCCCGCTGTATTCCCACCACTGTTGCCCCGGTGCGTGCCCTAAACTCCGAACTGGCTAAAGTCTTGCCCACCAGGGGAGAAGTGCTGGGGATGGAGATTTCGTGAATTTTTTGCAGGCGCATACTGGCTCTAAAGGTATAATCCAGCAGCTCCTCCAGCAAGCGGTTGATCTCTGTTTCCAATTTGCTCTTTTCCCGCAAAAGGACGGATAACCTCTCCTGGATCTCCTGGAGGGCATGGTGTTCTCCAACCCGGGCCAGGTAGGCTTTGGCTGCTTCCCTGGACTTTACAACTACTCCCACGCCGGCTATAACCTGGACTACGCCCATTTCTTCCAGCAACGATACAGCCCGGCGGATGGTTTCCGGCGACACGCTGTACCTTCCGGCTAAAGAGGACCGGCCCAGTACTTTTTCCCCTTCTTTGTATTCCCCCCTGGCAATACGGGCTGCCAAATCGCTAGCAATGGCTACGTAACGCGCAGAAGATGTCCAGCCTTGCCCCTGTTCCATAACCTTTGTCTCCTTTTCTTGGTGCAAGTATATTTCTTCCCAACATGGCTAACCACAATTATACTCTATTATTTACAAAACACAACGTTTAACAGGGTAGACCGGACAAAATCTCTTCGCCCAAACCACCCGGCGGGAACTAACCTTACCATGGAGTCCAACGTCCTACCAACCGGTCCAGCTCGGGCTGGGGATAAAACTCTTTAAAGATGCGATAATAATAAAGTTCTTCCTTGGAATGGAGGGTAACTCCCGAGGTGACCCGGCCCTCGGTAGCAAACTCCTCGTCGGATATCTTACCGGCGGCCATCTCGGCCATTAACTCCGCCGACCCAGCGCCTTGGCTGAATTCGTCTTTGCGCCGGTCAACTATCTCTGGAGGTAACTCGGCCCTGAAGGCCTCCCGCAAAATCCACTTTTCTACCCCATCCCGGCTGATCTTCCATTCCACCGGCAAAGAAGCTGCCAGCTCTACCACCTTATAGTCCATAAATGGTAAAATACTGGTTAGGCCGTAGGCCGACGTCATGCGGTCCGCCCGCTGCAGTCCCATAGTGTGGGCGCTTTCCAGCAATCTTTTCATTTCTTGCTGCTGCTCCTGTCGGGTTTTGTTCTTTAAATAATGATAACCGCCAAAGAGTTCATCACCGCCTTCTCCCATGAGCACATAATCCAGTCCGTGCTGCCTTGCCAAGCGGGCGGCCAGGTAATTGGGTACTGCACTTCGTACTAGGGACCAATCGAAGGACTCGAGGTGGTAAATTACCCTGAGAAGAACATCTTCTACTTCTTTCCTGCCGTAAACATACTCGTGATGCTCCAGCCCAAGATTCTGGGCCATCAACCTCGCATATTCCAGGTCCAAGCTTCCCTCGTAACCGACGGCAATGCTCCGGATATCCGCACCCAAGCTCCGGGCTACAGCGGCTACAATGCTGCTGTCGAGGCCACCGCTGAGTAAAATACCGACTTTGCCCTTGGCAGGCAAACATCTAGCTACGGCTTCTCTTAGAACATCACGCAGGCGGGAACAGGCTTCCTGCCAAGAAAACGGTGTAGCCGCATTTCCTTCTTCAGGGTTAAAACGTACCAGGCCTTCCCGCGGGTGAAAGTAGTGGCCGGGAGGGAAAACTCCTATCCCCTCGCACCTGTTGATCAGGGCTTTTATCTCGGAGGCGAAGTATAAGACCTGGCCTTTCCGCCCCCAATAAAGGGGCTTTATGCCGAACCGGTCCCTGGCCACCAGGAATTCCCGGGTCGGCAAATCCATACAAAGGGCGAACATCCCCCTTAACCGGCAGGAAAACCGGGGGCCCACCCCTCGGTACAGGGTGAGAAGTTCCTGGGCCCTTAATCGGCGGTCAAAGGAACCCCCGTTATCACAACACGATAATAGTCCATCCAGCGCGATTATCGCGCCCCCTGCAGCATAAAAATTATCTTCTTCACCGCTATGACCAGTAGACGCATAACCTACTGCCCTCGGGGGAAATTCTGAATTCCCCACGCACTGCCCGGCAGGGCCCCGGTGTTTTATGGCCGCTAACATTTCTAAAGCTCTACCGGCACCGCATTCTCCGTAAACTGCCACCAGCCCGCTCAAGGGAATCATCCTTCCTTCCCGTAAGTTATTCCTTTAAAAACCGGAGCCATTTCTCCCACCCGAGAATTACAAAAAAAGGAGCTATCTATTTCTTCCTATCTCTTTCCTTCGTTAATCACCCGCGCCAGGTCGCTAATAGTCTTAATGCCTAATGCTTCCGCGTCGGCCTTGCGCATCATGATGGTATAAGTGTTGTCAAAGGGAGCGTAATCAAGCCAGACCAGGTGGTGCTTGGCAAGGTCTTCCTCTTTTACCCGGTTAAAACATTCTTCAGAATCCGTCAGGGGTTCCTCGTGCCCTAAGTGAACCAACCATGCCGTGCCGGTGTACTCCCAGTAAACATCAATCTCCCCGGTGGTCAGCGCTTTGCGTACAACTTCTGAACCGGCCAGGCCAGTGTTATCCACGGCTTCAAATCCTGCATCAGTAAGGACCTGCAAGGTCATGGCCCCAAGGATCAGCTGTTCAGTGAACTCCTTGGAGCCCACCACAATCTTACCTTTCGTGGGCGCCGGGGCCTCTTCCTTTATGAGCCCCTTCTCCAATAGCCACTGCCTCGCCACCTCTTTGGGGTCCTTGTTTTCTACATCCACCTGGGCGTTCAGGTTTATCATGGTCTCGGTATCAAGGAGGGGGCTAATCTTACCCAAAATTTCTTCCAGTTCCGGGTAGCGATCTATAACCTCCTTGCGCAACACCGGCGCAGGGTTGTACACGGGGAAAAATTTCTTGTCGTCCTCCAGGTTAACCAGATTAAAGGCAGCTATGCGTCCGTCAGTGGCAAACCCCATGGCCGCAGCTACTTGACCATCTTTTAATGCGCCATAGGTAACACCCAAATCCATAATCTTAATGTCGTCAAATTCAAAGCCGTAAATTTTAAGTAACTCGGGTAGACCGTCGGGCCGAACCGAGAACTCGTGATCAGTAGCAAAACTCCACTTGTCAATGGACCCCGGGGCCTGCTGCCCCTGCCCCCCGCTGCATCCGGACAATGTTCCGAGTACAAGCAATAGGGCCATTAGCCATATTATTCCATATCTTGACATTAGTCGTCTCATTAATAATTACCCCCCTTAAAGATCGGTACTTCCGAAGCATTCCCCATGTCGGGGTGCTGGCGCCGAAGGACCAAGGATCTGCTTATGGGTAAAGAGAAATAGCTCCGGCCCCCTTACGTGGAAGCCCTAACCTTATCTTCCACCATACCCAGGAGATGATCACAAAGCATGGCCAGAAGGGCACTTAAAATACAACCGGTCAGCAGTAACTGAAGTCTGCGTACCATAATTCCGGTTACTATAAGGTGCCCAAACCCACCGGCTCCAATGAAGGTAGCCAGCGTGGCCGTTCCCACATTTACGACTACTGCCGTGCGGATACCCGCCATAATAATAGGGAAGGCCAAAGGTAGCTCAATGCGGAGCAGGACACGCCAGGGACGCATACCCATCCCCACGGCGGCCTCCCGAACTCCTTCCGGTACACTCATGATGCCGGCGTACGTATTGCGCAGGATGGGCAAAAGGGAGTAGAGCCAGAGGGCAAAGAGGGCTGTGTTAAATCCCAGACCCAACACGGTAAAGGACAGGGCGATAACCGCAATACTGGGAATTGTTTGCCCTATATTCACCAGGTTCTCCAGGACCAGGCCCAGAAGGCGCAGCCGAGGCCGGCTAATAAGGATACCCAGGGGCAACGCCGTAGCCGTCGCCAGAAGGGAAGATATGACAACCATGCTTACGTGCTGTACAGCCAGGACGGCGAGGTGATCATAGGTGAGCACACGGGCGGCCATGGCGCTCCCAGGATTTTCCACAAAGTACACGGCTGCAGCAACACAGCCCCCTACGAACAGCAGGGGTGGCAACAACTTTCGAACCCAAGACAGCTTAAGACCCATTTTCCTTCATCAACTCCAAGAGATAGCCAAAGGTAATGACTCCTTGAAATTCCTTATTCCGGTTTAAAACTACTACATAACGCTCGCCGTAATTTAACATCGTGGAAAGGGCGTCGTAAAGGGTTGCATCCTCATCGGCCACGCTTTCTAGCGGATTTATGAGGTCCTTGAGGGCAGCCTGCCTGTTCTGGCGCAACAGTTCCTCCCTGTTGACAACCCCCTTGGGGCGGTTCAAGCCGTCCACTATAACGATTACCGGTAAGTTACCACCCTGTAGAATCTTTTTAGCTTCATCAAGGGAACAATTGGTTTGGGCCATGGGCACATCCTGCCGGGCCACATCCCCTGCTTTGACCAGGTGTAGCCTTTTCAGGGCACGATTGTGGCCGACCAGGGCTGCTACAAAGTCATCTGCCGGTGCGCTCAGGAGCCGGTCCGGCGTATCATACTGCACCAGCTCGCCAGCCCGCATAACAGCAATCCTGTCACCCATTTTTATAGCTTCGTCTATATCGTGGGTCACAAAGATGACAGTTTTATGCATCTTTTTTTGCAGGAAAAGAAATTCGTTCTGCAAGTGGGCCCTGGTAATGGGGTCTACCGCGCCGAAGGGCTCATCCATAAGCAATATGGGAGGATCGGCCGCCAATGCCCTGGCCACGCCTACCCGCTGTCGTTGCCCACCGCTTAAGTCCGCAGGTTTACGGTGCCGGTATACGGCAGGATCTAGCCCCACCAATTCCAGTAGCACGTCTACCCGCTGTTGTATTTTATCCGCCGCCCAACCCTTTTCCCTGGGCACAGTAGCAATATTCTCGGCAATGGTCATGTGGGGGAACAGACCTATTTCCTGAATAACGTAGCCAATATCTTGACGCAATTTAATGGGGTCCACGGCGGCCACATCCTGGCCGTTCACATATATCTTCCCTTCAGTAGGCTCAATCAACCGGTTGATCATTTTCATAGTAGTAGTTTTGCCGCAACCGGAAGGACCTACCAGTACACATATTTCTCCTTCCCCGACTTCCATACTCAAATTTTTTACCGCCGGAACTTTTTGACGGGGAAACACCTTAGTAACACCTTCAAGCCTGATCAATCCCGTCCTCCTCCTTCAAGCCTCTGGGGCCGTCTCCTTTAGCGGCGGGCCCGGCTTTCCGCTCGTTTCAGTAAGCCGTCGGCAAGTACGGCTAATACAGAGACACAAAGGGCTCCCAGCAGAACAAGCTGCAGATTCCATTGGGAAATACCCCGGAAGATAAATTCACCTAACCCGCCGGCCCCAATATAAGAAGCGATTGCCGCAATCCCGACGATCATGACCACTGCGGTACGTATACCGGCCAGAATTACAGGCCAGGCCAGGGGAAGTTTTATGCGGCGTAAAATAGTAGTTTCCCTCATTCCCATGCCCTTCGCCGCCTCAATTATTGCCGGTTCGATTCCCTGGATACCTGCGTACGTGTTGCGCACAATGGGTAAAAGAGAGTAGAGGATTAGAGTGGCCACTCCCGTCTTGTAACCAATACCAAACACCGGCAGTAAAAGGCCTAGCATGGCCAGACTGGGTATGGTCATAACGACCTGACAAAAGTACAGGACAGGGCCCGCCAGGAAGCGCCAATAAGTAATCATTACCCCCAGCGCCACCCCGACTATAACAGCAATACACACTGCCACAAGAACAATTAAGACATGTTCGCCCGTAGATTCCAGGATGTTATTCCACCGGCTGATGACTAATGACCAGAAACTCATGCCATCACCGTCTCCCCCAAAATAAAAAAGCCCTATAGTTATTCTATAGGAATTCGCACCGGGATGCAACAACTTATTGCATTTAATCAAGATGCCGGCAAATTGTTTGTGAGAGTACTTTAGATGAGAAACTGTAGCAGGTAACCGAAATTGCGGCGAACTTAAGCCATGGGCTTGATGTTTTTTGTGCTGGAAATAGCCTTCGGACACTCTGAAAGTTGAAGCCGGAGTCCTTCCTTCTTGCTTAATTACTTTTTCCAAGCGGCCCTCAGGAAGAGCACCAAGACTGTATAAATTTCCAGGCGGCCTACGAACATGAGCCATTCGCTATGACACCGTCTCCACGGGCGAAAGCGCCTATTACCGCCTGGCGAGGAAAACTCAATTGTTTCAAGGGTTTGCTAGCTGCGCGGTAACCTCGGGGTACTATGAGTTCAAACATTTCCCCTTTATCCTCGCCCACCAGAGTTACGGCTACAATTCCCCCCGCAGCGGCCATCTTCAAGATGGCCGCTGCGGTAAGTAATCTGGGGCTTATGGCCACGTCTACGCCTATTTCCTCCATAAGACCGGCATAATCGGAACGGCCGACTTTAGTTTAGTTATGATCTTCCTGGCTCCCAGATGCTTGGCCAAGAGAGACACCAGCAAGTTAATTTTATCGTCACCGGTCAGGGCCGCAAAGATATCGGCCCTGCCGATATCTTCTTCCTTAAGCAGTGAAATATCGCTTCCATCACCCTGGATAATCATGACATTGGGCATCGCTCGCTTAATATATAATTTCTAGGGCTTCCGGCACTCAATTAACCTCGCCACTGCTGTAGCCGTAACTAGTCCGGATTAATGATGAAGTCCAGAAAATCAAGTGGCAGGGCTTTCTCTAAACCCTTATCGGTTAGGGACAAATATTGCAGGTTGCATATACGGGCTACTGTTCTCCTAACCCCCATCTTCTTGGCAAAAAGGGTGGCTAGGATTCATTTCATCGTTTTCAGTTACAGCTATCATCAGATCTGTATCTGCCACCTGGCCCTCCTGTGTAAGCGTCAAATATAACCCACTTTTTGCCCTTACGTAAGATAAGAATAAAGGACCCCCACCGATTTCTTAGATGGGGGCTTAAAAAGCCTAATTATTCATCCGGCAAACGGGAGGCAGAGTTTCCGACCACGGCAGGAGTTGATCTAATTCCTTTTTATCCTGCGGGTCCAGGTTGGGCAGCCTTTCGAAGAGGTAGGTAAGGTAGTGGAAGGGGTTTAACCCATTCTCCTTGGCCGTTTCTATGATACTGTAGATAATAGCGCTGGCTTTAGCACTCTGCGGGGTGTTAGCAAATAACCAGTTCTTACGGCCAATAACAAAGGGTTTTATAGAACGCTCGCTGCGGTTGTTATCAATTTCCAAACGGCCGTCTTGTAAAAAGGCGACAAGTTTATCCCATTGGCTAAGGCAATAGTAAACCGCCTGCCCAAAGATACTTTTGGGCAGCACCTGCGCTTTCTGCTTCTTAAGCCAGGCTAAAAATTCGTCCAGCTCTGGTTTGCTGCGCTCCTGCCGGATTTGATATCGTTCTTCCGGGGTTTTGTCTTTAAGTTCGCTCTCTATGGCAAAAAGCCGGTTGCAGAACTCCAGCCCCTCCCGGGCGGCTACTGCTTTGTTTCTTTTATCTTGCGGCAGGGCTTTTAAGGCTTCGTCGAATTTACGCCGGGCATGGGCCCAGCAGCCCACCAGGGTGACATCCTCAAGCTCATGGTAGCCGGCATAGCCGTCAACGTGTAAATAACCCTTAAAACCTTTTAGGAACCGGCGGGGGTGTTTGCCGGCCCGGGTGGTCTGGTAGTCGTAAAGAATTATGGGAGGTCCGTCCCGCCCGGTACGGTAAAGCCAAAGGAATGATTTGGTGGTAGGCTCCCTTCCCGGTTCATGAAGTACCTGTAATGTGGTTTCATCGGCATGGAGAATGTCTCTTTTAAGGAGGTGTTCATGGAGGCGGTCGTAAATAAGGGTTAAGTAGGTGTTAGCTCCATGGAGCACCCAGTTGGCCATGGTCTGCCGGGAAAGGTCTATACCCCAACTTTTAAACTGCTGCTCCTGGCGGTAGAGGGGTAATCCTGCCCCGTATTTCTGGGTCATGATGTAGCTAAGAAGGGAGGGAGATACCGGGCTTCCCGGAAGTACAGGAGCAGGTATGGGGGCGGTGATAACCGGGGTGGTTATCTCTTCTTTCTCGCAGCGGCGGCAAGAATAAACGTAGCGTACGTGCTTAACCACTTTCACCTGGGCCGGGATAATTTTAAGCTCTTGCCGCACTTCAGTGCTCATTTCATGTAAAGGGCCACCGCAACACGGGCAGACCCTTTCTTCTTCCGGTAGGCGGTGCTCTACCACCTCAACCGGTAAATCTTCCAGGTTTATCTCCCGGCGGTTGCGCGTTTTGCGGCGCTGGTAGGTGATGGTCTCCAAATCCGGCTCCCCTTCCTCGCAGATGGCTCCTTTGGCCCGCTTTGCGGTCCTTGACAGGCTTGCTGCCCGCCCGGGATAGCTTTTCAGCCGGGCTGTAGAAGATAAACATGTCGTAGTCGCTCGAGTCTAAATTGCTGCTTTCAACAACCCGAGTTTGACAGTTGATAAGTAGACGATAAGCGTAACAGCTTGCCGCGCAAGGCTTCCAGAGGTCGGCCTTTTGAGAGGCGTGTTACTAGGGACCATTTTTGCCCTTTGTTTCGAGTGCCATTATCTGCGGCGGTTCCTTTATCCCCAGGCCCCTAAGGATATGTTGCTGCGGTAAGGTTGTTTCCGTCCTTTGCAGCACCCTGCCATGAGGTCCAACAAATTCGCCCAGGTGCATACGTTCCAGGATCTGGCGGATGCTCCGCCAGCTATCCTGTACTTTCATTTCCGCTACCCGGACCAGCAGCAGTCCCAGCCAGCATAGGAGAACATGGGCATGAATGCGGTCGCTCAGACGGTGGTATATCGGTCGCAGCTCTAGAGAGTGCTTCATAGTGCGGAAGGCCTCTTCTACTTCCAGAAGCTGCTTGTATCCCAGGGCTACGTCTTCGGCACTTAAGGTGTCATCTGAAGTTCTTAATAGGTACTTGCCGTCCAGCTTCTCTTCCGCTTTTACCTTGGCTACGTCGATATACGTCTGCCCTGACCCTCCCCCGATTTGTAGGACACAGAGTCAAGAGTATATAATTAGGGCAAGGAGGCGCTGTGTCCATGGGAGAATCCAGGCGAAAATATGACAAAGAGTTCAAGCGCAATGCGTCGAGCTATGCCGCACCAGCGGCAAAACTACCAGCCAGATTGCCCGCGACCTGGGTATCAACAGCAAGATGCTCAACAGGTGGCGAAGAGAGCAATAAAAGTATGGAGAACGAGCCTTCCCCGGTATAGGGAAACAGATGCGCGGCACCGATTTGGAAGAGGAAAACCGCCGTCTGAAAAAAGAGCTGGCCATCGCCCAGGAGGAACGAGACATCTTAAAAAGCTGTGGCCATCTTCTCCAAAACACCGAAATGAAATATCGGTTTATCCGGGAGCACACGGGAACTTTCCGTGTCGAGACAATGTGCCGTGTCTTAAAGGTGTCCCGGACAGGATATTACCGCTGGCTAAAAAGGCCTGTAAGCCAACGCCGGAGCCAGGATGAAATTATCAAGGAACAGATCGTGAGTATCTACAATAAGAGCCGCAAGACCTATGGTAGTCCCCGTAATGGAAACGACGAAATATCCCCTTTATTTTTCGAGCCGCCAGCCAGCCGGCGGCTCCTGGGTACCATCACCGCCGCGCACCTTCGGCGGCGCCTTATGCCCGGCTCCCGCCCGACCTTAAGCCGCCCCCCCGGCGCCACCTCAGTGGCCGCCTACGCCGCCCACTGGGCGGGCTTGAGGAACTTTGCCGGCGAAATCATGCCGCATTATCAGCCTTATCGGCCAGTCCCGGACCTGGTCAGCCCCAGCACGAGGCACTGCACGCAATTAACGGAGGTATTATGGACGAGGGAGAACGTGGAATGAACAATGAACCTTGTTTGCTTATTTCTACCGGCAGCCCCGTGTTGGTTCTCTCCGAGGGCTGCGTTCTAGTTCTTGTACGTCCGCAGCCAGTACCATAACTGCCTCGGGCTAATGCTCTTATGAGAGGCGTATCACCCTTTAATTTAACGCCTTGACCGCTGGCCTGGTATTCGGCTATCCGGGTTTTCTATAGTTTTTTTGTAGTTCGGCTCTGATCACGAGAAAAAATCCTCCTCAGCTTGTTTTCTGAATAGGCTTATCTTCTAAATTTTAGAGGCGGTGCCAAGGTGGGTTGTATTTGACGCTTACATTTACACATGATGACATTCAGTTCTTCTTGCAACGGAAAGGGAGATGGAGGGTCATAGAAGAAAAGTAAAGCCTCACCCTTACTTGTACAGGTAGCCAGTAAGGGTGAGGTTTTACGTAGGATTTTTGCCTCATTAACAGAGATTATAGTACACTAAAGGAGCCGAATTTGAGCTTTCTTATTCAACGAGCACCGTCTTACCATCCACCACCCTAACCAGATACATCTGCACCTCACTCTGGCCCTTTTCGTTGAACTTAATCCGGCTGGCTACTCCTTTAAAATCGAGGCTGCGTAATGCCGGCACCAGGTCTTTAGGATCGTCGCTTCCTTTAGCTACCTTAACAGCTTCCGCAATCGTATAGATTCCATCGAAACCTCTTACTCCTTCTTGCACTCCAAGCCAGGGATAATTGGCCTTAGTCCAGCTTTCCAAATAGCTTCTGGCTCGCTCAGGGTTTGGAGTCTTGTCGGGTATCCATGGGATAGAATGCTGTACTGACCACACCCCCTCAGCTGCTTCTTTTCCTGCCAACTCGATAAGGGCGTCTGAGAAATTGCTGCCTCCGACGGAAATTATATTCTGAGGCAATTTAAGTTCTCTAACTTGCTTAACAACTAGGGCAATTTGGCTTACCTCGCTATTAATAAAGATGGTGTCGGCCCCCGAATCCTTAATCTTGGTAAGCTGGGAATAAAATTCTGTCACTTCCTCCCCCACATACTCAACTGAAACCACTTCGCCACCCTGTTCCTTAATCACGGTAGAATACGCTTCTACCCCGCCGCGTCCCCAATCGTTATTAACCGCAATGAAAGCTGCCTTGCGAATATTCACGTTCTTAAACAAAGCATCTTTAATCCCTTCCGCCTCCTGCACGCTGGTTGCGGCAATCCTGAATACCATTTTATACCCCTGCTCCGTGATTTTAGGAGAGCTTGACGTTTCTACCACTATAGGTATTCCAGCCTTTTCTACAATGGGCAAGACGGCCAGCGTGGGGGAACTGCCCCAGCAACCCATTATTACATTAACTCTGTCACCCGTGATGAGTTTCTGGGCAGCGTTAACGGCGTCGGCGGGGTCGTTCTTAGAATCATACACTACTAGCTCAATTGGTCGCCCCAATACGCCTCCTTCCGCATTAATCTTGTCAACGGCTATTTCGGCTCCCCAGAGCACATTTTGACCGGATTGGGCTACGGGACCTGACAGGGGCTGTATTACGCCCACTCGCAGGGCTGCAGCCGAAACACTTTCTTTCTCGTTTGAAACCTGTCCCGAATCCTGCCTATTAGTTTCACCCCCGCACCCTGTTACCGCTAGGGTCAAGACTAACACACCTACCATTAACCCCAGAACTCTCCTGGCCAACTTTTTCGCCTCCCTTCTCGAGGTTTGTAGTATTCTTGGGGGAACTAAGTAATTTCCTTGTTTACTGCACTGGAACCGATTCATGAGTTGCCAAGTTATCCCATAGCGTAAATTTTCAGTTCGCAACCCCAAGGTAAACCTTTTTCACTCTGCTATCTACTATCAAATCTTTAGCCCGCCCCTCCAATACCACCTCCCCATTCTGAATCAAGTATCCCCTATCGGCAATTTGCAAAGCTACATTAGCGTTTTGTTCTACCAGTAAGATACTTATACCTTCTCTTTTCAAAGACAAGATGGCCTCCGCGATGCGCTGGACCATAATAGGTGCTAGACCTAAGGAAGGCTCATCGAGGAGTAGCACCTTAGGTCTAGCCATCAAGGCTCTACCTATAGCTAACATTTGCTGTTCTCCTCCACTTAAAGTCCCAGCTTTTTGTTTCCATCGCTCTTTAAGAACCGGAAAAAGTTTGAAAACCTTCTCTATCTGTTCCTGCACTATGGTACGGTCTTGAACAGTAAATGCGCCAATTTCAAGATTCTCCAGTACGGTCATGCGAGGAAAAACTCGTCTTCCCTCGGGAGATAAACCTACACCACGCTTGATAACTTCATCAGTAGGTAGCCTGTCGATACGTTCGTGTTCAAGCCATATCTCACCGGCACACAGGGGGACCATACGGCAGATTGCCTTTATAGTAGTGGATTTTCCTGCTCCGTTAGAGCCCAGAAGGGTCACTGTCTCTCCCTCAGACATGCTGATAGAAATTCCTCGCAAGGCAACTACCCTACCGTACGACACTACCACGTCTTTTAGCTTAAGCATACGAAGTGGCACCACCCAGATAAGCCTCTACTACTAAAGGATCAGCAGCCACCTTCTGTGGGTTTCCCTCGGCTATTAAAACACCGTGGTTAAGTACAATCAGACGGTCGCACAGGTCCATAACCAAAGGCATGTCGTGTTCTACCAAAATAACAGTTATACCTCTTTCGCGGATCCGGTGAACTAACTTCCTAAACTCCTGCTTTTCAGCAGGATTTAAACCTGCCGCAGGCTCGTCTAGCATGAGAAGTTCGGGTTTCGCCGCTAATGCAATCGCTATCTCAACAAGACGTTGATCACCATAAGGCAAATTTCGACCTAATTCATCTTTCTTTTCATAAAGACCGCAAAAGCGCAAAACTTCTTCTACCTCTTTCCGAAGCATTTTTTCGGATTCACGGTGCCTTCTCGACCTTAGCAAAATGTCGCCCACGGTGTCCCTTCCTTGCCTTGTAGCACCGATTAGAACACTTTCATAAAGGGAAAGTCCCTGGAAAATGGTGGTGTGTTGGAACGTACGGATAATCCCTAGTCTGGCTACATCGCTTGTTCTCAGACGTGTAATGTCTTGTCCTCTAAAAGAAATCCTCCCCTTGTTTTTCGGTACTACACCCAAAACAGCATTAAACAAGGTACTCTTACCTGCGCCGTTCGGGCCGACAATACCTAAAACCTCCCCAATTTCGACCGAAAAGGTTACTCCATCCAACGCCTTGAGCCCTCCAAAGAAAACTGACAGCCCGTCAACTTTAAGAAGCTTCAAACGATCTACCTCCATCCTGCCTTATCTTTAATACATTGGCCAGTCGTGTTAACATAGATAATACGCCATCAGGAAAGTAAAGAACTCCTAAAATGATTGTTATACCATAAGCTATCATCCGAAACTGTTCAGCTGCACGTAGCAGTTCTGGAATGACGGTAAATATAACAGCTCCAATAATTGGCCCTCCGAAGGTGCGCCGTCCACCTACCATTACCATAACCAGCATTGTAATAGTATTGGCTAAATAAAACATATCAGGACTAATAAACGTGATGTAGTGGGCATAAAGGGCACCCGCCAGACCAGCAATACCTGCGCTCAGCACTACAATTCCCATAGAATGGCTATAAACATCAATGCCAACCGATTCCGCCAGGAGCTCGCTTTCGGATATAGCCACTAGGGCACGGCCTATTCGGGAATTAATAATTCGCCATATAACCAATAACGTTATGCCTACACAGCTCCAAATGAGCAAATAATTCGCTAACGGCGACGTTAATTCTACTTTTCCTATGCCAGGTACCGAAAAGACGACTGGTGGAATTCCAGGAAACCCCATAGGCCCCCCAGTAACCTCAACCCAATTGAGAGCAACCAGCCGCAGGACCTCTGCAAAACCGAGGCTGGCGAGAACGAAATAGGCCCCTCGCAGTCTAAGAGTACAGTAACCAATCAGGTAGCCAGCAAAACCTGCTATCAAGATAGCCGCAGGAATACTAAACCATGCGGAAGCCTGCATCTTAACGCTTAACAAACCTGCTGCAAAACCGCCGATTCCCCAGAAGGCGGTGTGTCCCAACGGAGTCTGTCCAATATATCCCAGTATGAGGTTCATGCTGGAAGCTAGCAAGATCCACAGGCCTACCATGATACCTATGTGAAGCCAATAATCGGAAACAATGAAAGGAAAAACTACGACCGCAGTTACAGCAAGAAGCAATTTTGCTGTACTTGAACCCACTCTTCAAACTCCTTTCCGCCCTATCCTTCGTCTTTCTCACTAATACGTCTGCCTGATCCATTTGGGACTCCAAAGCAAAATCACTATCAATAAAATAAATGCTACAGCATCCTTATAACCCGAAGATATATATGCCGCTGCAAGACTCTCGCCTACCCCTAAAATCAATCCGGCATATATAGCGCCGGGGAAATTCCCCAAGCCACCAGCTATAGCAACTGCAAAGGACTTGTTAGTAACTAAGATACCCATAGTAGGAAGAACCACATAAATAGGAGCAAGAAGTATCCCCGCAAGTCCCGCGAACAAAGCGCCGATGATAAAGACCAAATTGTAGATGCGGTCAATTTTGATTCCCACGGCCATTGCCATCTCTCTATCTTGAAAAGTAGCCCGAATCGCCTTGCCCAAGGTGGAACGGTTTAAAAAAATGCCAAGCGACAAAATACTAGTTACCGCTACCAGAGCAATAGCCAGCCGTAATGGTGTTAATACTAACGGTCCCAGAGGGACGGACGTCAATGTAAAGGGAAGGGGAACATTTTTTGGCGTTCCACCCCATATGATCAGCGCCAAGTGTTGGAGCAGAATTGAAACCCCAATCATCAAAATCATATTGCTTTCCATAGGTAGATTACGTATAGGTCTAAGCAAGTACCTTTCACATAGAAACGCTACTATCACCAGCGCCCCCAAAGCCGCCCCAATAGAAATGCTGAGAGGCAGGCCGACCAGGACCAAAAATGTAAACAGGAAGAAGGCCGCTAGCATATAAAATTCGCCGTGAGCGAAATTTACTACCTTCATGACACCAAAAATAAGTGTCAAACCAACCCCCATCATACTGTAGGTTCCGCCGATAATGATCCCGTTAATGACATGTTGTAAAAAAGACGTCACGCTCGTATTCACCTCTCCCAGCTGCGCAAACCCCTACTGCGTTAGTACATTGCCCCACACTCCGTTCCTTTGAGGCAATCTCTGTGCTCAGTTTACCTATTAGCGTCGGAGAAACCCTTCAGTTAGGGCTATCAGTGCCTTTAACGCAACCCCCATGCTACTTTCATCGATTTTGAAACGTGGGTGGTGCAGAGGATAAGACGTTTCCTCACCCGAACTAACTCCCAAGAAAAAGAAGAGTCCCGCAATTTTTTTAAGATAGAGGCTGAAGTCTTCACTAGCCATCATCGGGTTAGCCGGAACTATTAGCTGTTGGCCTAGGGATTCCTCCAGAATGTTCCTGCCCACCATCACGCTTGCTTCATCATTTACCAACGGCGGAATTTCTCGTCTATAGAGAAACTGCCAATCTACATCGAAGAGCCTCTTTACGCCTTCCGCCGTATCGCATATTATCTCTTGGATTTTCTTATCCGCCTCTTCAAGGAAACTGCGTGCCGTTCCCTTTAAGTGTACACAATCCGCCACAATATTCGGCGCCCGCCCACCCTGAATGCAGCCAACAGTAACCGCCGAAGGACTCATTGCATCCATCCGCCTGTGCAACGCAGCATAAAGATTGCTTACAAAAGAGGCCGCTGCCGCTATGGCATCCTTCCCTTTATGCGGCTGGGAGCCGTGGCTACCTTCGCCAAGTATGGTAACTTCAAAATTGCTTTCGGCGGCCATTACCGGACCAGCAGATAAGGCGATAGTCCCTACCTTATATTCCGGTGAAACATGGAAGCCGATAATTACATCGGGACGTGGATTATCCAGACATCCGCTATCAATCATCTTCTGCGCCCCGCGATTCGTTTCTTCCTCAGGCTCAAAGATAAATTTAACGGTCCCTCTTAAGTCTGAACGTCTTTTGGAGAAGTACTTTGCCACTCCCAGCGTTACCGCCATATGGACATCGTGACCACAGGCATGCATCACTCCTCTATTCTGAGAAGCGAAATCTAAGCCCGTTTCCTCCTCAACCGGCAGGGCATCCATATCGCAGCGCAGGGCCACGGTGGGACCCGTGGAGGTACCTCGGAGTACGGCCACAAGGCCGTACCCCGTACTGGAGGCAGATACCTCAAGCCCCCATTCCTCCAGCAACCCTTTAAGAAATGCAGCCGTCTTTTCCTCCCTGCCGCTCAGTTCAGGATGCTGATGTAAGTGCCGCCGGAAATAAAGCACTTCCTGGAAAATACTATCTTGCCCTGCGGTCATACTTATAGCGCTAGCTCCTCCCCACCTTCGTCATCTCCGCCCTTCGGCAAAGCCTCCACCACCAGGTCCCGTATGACCTTCCCTTTTTTGGGTTCCAGGGTTACATCATCTTCAATGACTGTGGTGCAGGCCATCCGCGTCCGCCCGTTTACCTTCACGTGGCACCCAGCACACTTCCCGATTCGGCAGGAGGCATAGAAGGCCAGACTGTGGTCCAGGTTCTCGTAGATATAGCGCAAGGCGCTCATCACCGTGGTTCCCTTGCTGTACGGTACCTCGTATTCCTGGTAATAGGGCTCCTTATCTGTGGCCGGATCGAACCTCTGCACCCTCACCTTCAAGGTCTTTTTTTCTCCATTCATTTGGTCTCACCCCTTCAGACCGTAATCCCTGATTACCCTTCTTGGCTGCACGTAAGCTAGGTCTACGTCCCGGATTTCTATCGCCATTTCGTCCCCATCCCGCCGCAGGACAATATTTTTGAGCCAATTCACGTTATCTGTCTTCGGAAAATCCCGCCGATATAAGGCTCCGCGACTTTCCTCTCGAACCAAGCTGCTTCGGGCCACCATCTCTAGCACCAGCGCCATGTTCTCCACTTGGATGGCTTCCACCCATTCCTTGTTGTAGCGTGTTTTCTTGTTACTCACACAAAGATTGGGAATGACTTCCTCTCGAATGTTTTTGAGGCGGCGCAGGGCCTCCTCCAGCCCCTCACGATCGCGTACTACTCCGACGTTCATCCAGGCTATGTCCTGCAGCTCTTGGCGCGTCTTAACGGGGTCAACTCCCTTTGAGGCCTGGAGGCTGCGGAATAAACGCGTCTTGACCTCTGCGACCTGTTCAACATCAACGTTCACTTCCCCGACTTCTACTGCGTAGTCCGCTGCGAAACCGCCGGCTCGGTGGCCCCAGACCTGGGTCATGGTAAGGGCGTTGCCTGAAATACGGTTAGCTCCCATAATGCTCCCCGTACCTTCTCCGGCTGCAAATAAACCGGGTACCGTGGTCTCACACCGCTCATTGATCAGGATACCGCCGTTCCAGAAGTGGGCCGCCGGGCCCGTCTCGATGGCTTCTTCCGTCAGGTCCGGCAGGAATTGTTTCATGTTGAAGCCGCCGTAGCGCCAGTGAGATATGTTTTCGGGAAACCATTCCTCCGCCGCATACTCTAAAATGTTCTTAGGTAAGTGGCGTAGGGACAGGTAAGTACCCTTGTTGGGACTGCCTCGGCCTTCCAGCACTTCCACCATGGCAGCAATGGAATTTATGTCCCGGGTGCTGTGCTCCAGGCGCTCCGGATCCCAGCGCTTCATGTAGCGCTCCCCCATGCGGTTGAGGGCATGTACTTCCAGGTAGGCGCTTAGCAAGTAAGGAAAATCTACGCCATCCAAGGAGTCGGGGTTGATCATGGTATAGGGTATAAACATGGGAAACTCCATATCTATGAGTTCTGCTCCGGCCCGGTAGGCCGCTGCTAAGCCGTCCCCCGTCAGTTCTTCGGGCGCTGTAGTATGGGGGTAGACCCGCATGGCCCCGCCTGTACATAGGACCACAGCTTTAGCCTTAAATACGTAGAATTCACCGGTAGCAATGTTAATACCGCAGGCACCCACTACCCGCCTGTCTTTTTGCAAAAGGTCAGTGATCATCATGTGTTCTATAACGCTGATGTTGTCGCGCTTGCGGATCTCTTGGCTTAAGACTCGGGCAAACTCCGTGCCCGGTATCCACACACCTCGGGGATAGGTATGCCCCGGGGCATGGGTCAGTTTGTCTATTCTAGCACCCCACTCTACAATCTCCCGCACCCGTTCCGGCGCTTCTTCACAATGTATCTTTACTAGATGCTGGTTGTTGATATATTCCCCTTCCCGGATCATATCTTCAGCGAATTTCTCCGGGCTGTCCCGTAGGTCCCCGGGCAGGCCAAACAACTGAGCCGCACTCCGGCTGTCGATATCTATGTCGGCATCAGCCGTTAGAGTGGCCCCTGACTTGCCTAGTACACCTTTGGTGGCCACCACTACGTTTAATCCTTTTTTAGCGGCTTGTAGGGCTGCCCGTGCCCCAGCTCCTTCGCTACCCACGATTAGTACGTCACAACATACTATTTGATCGGTTAGATAATCCAGGTCGGCCATTAATATCTCGCCTCCTATCTCGCGGCAATGGTATAAAGTTCCCGGCTGGCGCCTGATAGCACCTCAAAGCCTTTTTCTGTGACCAACACGTTCTCCTCAATGTCAAACACACCCATCTCGTTCACGATACCGGGTTCCACCGTTATGACCATCCCCGGCTGCAGAACAGTGGAATCGTAACCCGCTATGTGCGGAGGTTCGGTGCTGTTCAGCCCCAACCCGTGGCCCATACGACCACAGTCAAAGCTAAGTTCAAAACCGTGTTTCTGCATCCCTCTGGCGCATTCCCGGGCAACTTCCGCCACCGGCACTCCAGGAGTTATTTTGGCCACCGCTTGCATAGTCACTTCGTGTACTATGGCCTGCAATCTTTTTTGTTCCTCTGTCGGTCCCCCAACTACGCCCGCCCGGCAGAAATCGCACCAGTATCCACCGACCACGGCACTTATATCCAGCCAAACCATATCTCCCTTTTGTATCCTTCGGTCGGTGGCCGTAGCACTTATACGGGGGTAATTTTCTTTGCCCGAAACTATAATTACAAAGCCTGGCGCTTCTGCTCCGGCTTCCAGCATGAGGGAAGCAACCCGACGGGAAATCTCTTTCTCAGTCATCCCTTCATGGATCTCCTGGAAAATATGATCTAAAGCCCAACTCGCAGCCTGACAAGCCCGACGTAGATACTCTACCTCGGCGGGAGACTTGATCATCCGGAGGCTCCAGAGGATTTCCGCCAGGTCCACAAAAGAAGCCTTCGGGAGCATCTCTTGAAGAGCATGGTATTCACACAAAGGTATACCCAACCTTTGCTCCCTCCCCAGCTCCCAGCCTATCCGACCTTTGTCCAGACCAAGCTCTGACATGATCCCCTTTACCTGCTCCAACGGCGTACCCGTAAGGCTGTCATATACCCGTATATCTTTCACCGCAGACCGAACCTGTGCCTCGGGAAACACGAAGCGGTGGACCAGCAGGACGGCCGAACCTTCAGTCGGTACAAAAAGCCATGCCGTCCTGGCAAAGGTCGACCACGCGGTATGAGGTCGGTAACCGCTAAAGTAGTAGACGTTGGTCTCCCCTGTAATTACGGCGCCGGACAATTCTTCCTGCCCCATCTGATGTTGTAGGGCCTGGAGGCGCGCGTGTAGGTCTTCCAGTGGAAATTCCAGCCATTGTGTCACCTTTGTCACCCTCTCATGCTGTCAAAGACTATTGTGTTTCTTTCCTACCTGTTCTTGGGCTCCGGAACCGCACAGAACATTTTACACTATTTACTTAGCAAAAATTATGCCAGCCGCTCTCATTAAGGAAATCACTAAGGAAATCAATCTATTCATTCTTTGTTTAATTATCATTTCGCATATATGACCGGCAAATTTTGCACCTTGCGAAAACTGGCCTGCATCCCGATTAGGGTGAAACCATTACTAGAAGACCATCATCTTCCGCTAAGGCCACAACTTTTCATCCTACGGTAGAGCGTCGAAAGGCTTATTCCTAAAAATTTAGCCGCAAGCCTCTTCCCTTCGGTGGTCGTCCCGAACCTTTTAAGGGCTTCAACTATCCTTTCCGATTCCAGGATAGCTAGAGTGCCTGGCACCGGGGAGGTGCTCCTAGTAGTTATCCTCTCAGGAAGGGATAGTGCTGTTATCTCCTCACCCATTTCCATATTTACGGCATACTCAATAGCGTTGGATAATTCTCTGACATTCCCCGGCCACGGGTACTGAACTAACAGTTCCTTGGCCTCAGGAGAAAACCCCTTTATTTTTTTCCCTAACTGGTTGCTAAAACTATTCAGATAGTATTCCGCCAAAACTAAAATGTCCTCCGGCCTTTCCCGTAGAGGGGGGATTTCCAAAGGGATAACGTTAAGTCGGTAATAAAGGTCCCACCTAAATTCCCCCCTTTCCGCCATGGCTTCCAAATCCCTGTTGGTGGCGGCAATAATGCGCACGTCTATAGGGACAGTTCCTTTACCCCCTATTCGTTCAATTCTCTTTTCTTGTAGAACGCGTAGTAATTTCACTTGCAGGTGTAAAGGCATGTCCCCAACTTCGTCTAGGAAGACTGTACCACCATTGGCAAGTTCTAGTCTCCCTATCCTCCCACCCTTCCTGGCTCCTGTAAACGCGCCCTCCTCATATCCAAAAAGCTCACTTTCTAACAAATTTTCCGGGATGGCTCCACAGTTAATGGCTACAAAGGGAAAGCGACTTCTACGGCTGGCCCCGTGGATAGCTCGCGCCAAAATCTCTTTGCCTGTCCCGCTTTCGCCTCTGATTAACACTGTAGAATCGCTCGCCGCTACCAAGAGAGCCTTTTCTTTCACCTTTCGGACTTCCTCGCTCACACCCATAAAATCTTCAAAGGTATAGGGTTTATCATTCAGACACATCGCCAAATCTTTGGAGTCCCTAAAAATTACAGCAGCACCCAAAAGCTTTTCACCATCCCGTACTGCATAGACGTTGCATAGAACTTCTACCGTGCGGTTGCCGCTCTCAAGAGTTGTGCGCTTATCCCTGAATTCACGCCCTGTAAGAAGAAAGTGGTTGAGAACTTCGCTTTTGATTACTTCGGTAACCCTTTTCCCCTGGACTCCCTCAAGCCTAAGCCCTAAAATCCCCAAACCGTATGCGTTTATGCCGGAAATAACCCCTTCCTTGTCTATAACAATTACACCTTGGTCCACGTAGTTAATAACTCGTCGAAACAACTCACTCAGGCACTCAACCTTTTCCTGCAGGAGTGCTTCCTGGGCTTTAATACCGATCAATCTTGCCATCTGCGTTAAAAAGGCCACTTTATACTTCGCATTGGTAAGGAGCCTCTGCTTCTGAACTTCATCCCTGGCAGTCAGTCCTATTACACCAATAGTGGAACCACCGCAAAGAATAGGGCAGCATATCTCCGCAGTGGCATAGCATCTACCCCTGCGCCGACAGGGCCAGCAGTACGGGTGCCCTCCGGGACTCTCAATAACACACACCCTGCCACTGTTTAAAACCATTTCAAACAAGTGCCCACTGTCGGGCATTTGAGACCCTATATATTGCCTTAATTCCCCTGTCCCTGCAACCCGAATTAGCTGGTCGTCCGCTACCTCAACCTCAATTTCAAGGGCTAAAGATATAGCCATTGCTACTTCCTGTACCATGGGTTGTATTTTCCCCAAAATGCTCTCCACATTCCCGCCCCCCGTCTGCCCTATCTCATAAACTACAGCTAGCAAAAACCAAATTTATAAAAACTTCTGGGGTCTTCAAAAGTCTTGAGCAACCCATCATCTAGTTGGGTAATCTAGTCCGGGCCATGGGGTTTATGTGCAGGAATACCGCTGACTAGGAGAGATAGGCACCCTGTTAGATAACAAAACAAGGAAAAGGCCCTTCCGGAAGTTCTCTTCGTCCCACCCGCTTTGCCCCACTTCTAGCGCAATACTTATAGTCATAAATATGGACGCGCCAGGGCTCTAGACGTCGTTAGATGGTAAAGGGGGGAAAATTCCCGAGGCCTCTTTCCACCAGGCGTTGTACTATGATTTTGGCAAACCTGATAGTACGTTCTAACTTGGCCCTGCTTATGTTGGCAGGAACATCTCCGGCAGTATGATAGTACGGGTCCATGGTTGTTAGCCACACTACGGGTACGCCCGCTTCAACAAAAGGAACATGGTCACTATTTGGCCGAGGAGGAACGCTCCACTTGTCAACTCGAATACCTACTTCTTTGGCTAAGGCTTCCACAAAAGGCTTCAAAGATTCACTAACGCCTATCTCCACTAACCCTTTATCAGAGCATAGGCCATCCAAGCAAACAACTGCTTCAATCCTGTCGATTTCCCCTAAACGTCGTTCTACATATCGCCTTGACCCCCAAAACCCCAGTTCTTCTGCACCAAAAAGCACAAATTCCAAATTTGTACCCGAACGCGAGAACTCCCTAAGCAGGTGCAATACAGCTGCTATTACACTCGCATTGTCCATGACATGGGGTTCCACCTACATATAAGACGTACTACTGAACAGAAGACCGACCTCGCGGTGGAAGTGTACTGCGGCGAACTCATAAAGCAAGGAAATCCCTGGTCGGTGTAACAATGATGATGTCCCGACAAACACCAACCAAGGATAGCAAGGTTTAGAGGTCCTCTACTCGCGTTCCAGATCAAGCATAGTATGATACATATTGCCATATTGTGATGTAGCAAAAAACATGCCAGCAACCATCACAGGAAAATGATTGAGGAATCTTATTATGCATCATTTATCTCTTCTCATTTGTCATATTCGAGCGCCAAATTTCTCAAATTGCAAATTTGGGCTCATAGAACAGTTCGCGGGAGGGTGTCTCTAGTTTATTTTCTCCTCAGGCCTGCCATCTTCCATGCCGTGACAGACCGTAGAAGGCTTATTCATAAAAATTTAGGGTAATTCCCCCGCATCTATGACCATGTATTATAATTGCAAAAGAGCGCGAATATTCTATAGCAAACGTTTGTCCTGTCACCCCCTTAAATATAGTAATAAGTACCGCGCCGCGCAGCATGGGCGCACAGTCACTGGTAGACCTCTTACACAGGTACTGCCCTAGACCTCGACATGCCATTCTGCGCAAGCGCGGTACGTTCGTAATTAGGTGGGAGAATCGTACTACCCTAATTAGCCTTAATTTTATACTTCAAGGATGCATATTATCCCGACACGGAAACATGCCCTGGAAGGCAGCACACGTTCGTGCACCAAACCCCCATAGAACGCACACAGTTTACCAGCCTATTTTGTCTTAATTAGTAACTTCTTTTTCGATATATCCAGTTACCTAAAAAGGCTTGGGAATAACAGGATCCATAACAATCTGGGGTTTACCATCCTTAACCGCGGCAACAGCTACAGGTGGTACGTTCTGATTGATAAATGTACCCCATTCCACAAAGGCTATGTCACCGTATATAATTCCTTTCAGGCGAACCTTAGCCAACTCATCCCGTACGGCCTGCCGAGTGATGTTCTCAGGGGGTATTTTCTTTATGGCCTCGGCTAGCGTCCAAACCGAGTCATAACCCCGCGCGGCCTCCTGTATTTCTATCCAGTCATGACCCCTCTTTTTCCATTCCTCGTTGAAATAACGGCTCTTTTCCGGATTCGCCGACTTGCTCGGATCATAAGCTCCTGCATAGAATAGACTAGCCATCAACCCTTCTGCCGCCTTCGCTCCCGCCAACTCAATCACCTTGTCTAGGAAGCAGCTCCCACCGGTAACTAGGATTTTCTTCTTAAGTCCGAGATTTTGGGCCTGTTCTACAATTAGCGCCACCTGTGCAGCATCAGTGGTCAGGATAATTGAGTCCGCCGGCGAATTCTTAACTCGCGTTAGGATAGGCGCAAAATTCGTTTCATCTTGCTCAAAAAGCTCTTGACCAACCACTTTGCCACCAGTTGCCTCTAGCACCCGGGTATAGTCGATAATAGCGCCGCGGCCCCAGTCATTATTGACTGACAAAAACATAACGTTGGTGAATCCAAGATCTTTTACTAGATGCTCCTTCATCGCCGCCGCTTCCATTCTTGTTGGTGGGGGCAACCGAAATACCCACTCATTACCCTGCTCGTTGCGATCGGTCACTTTGTAGGAACTAGCCGTATCCACCACCTGCGGCACCTTGTTGGCCCTTGCAATGGGAACTACGGCAAGCGTTGGTGAACTCCCCCACGCTGCAATAAGGGCTACCACATTATCGCGACTAATTAGTTTGTTGGCTGCGCTAGCTGCCACTGCCGGATCATTTGCACTATCCTCTACTATCAATTCAATTGGCCGTCCGTTTATACCTCCAGCTGCATTTATTTCGTCAGCTGCAATCATCGCACCGTCCCTGACAGCAGTTCCGGCTGCCGCCACCGGGCCAGTCAACGGCTGAATAACCCCGATTTTAATGGGTTCTCCCTTAGGAGTTTGCGAGGGTTCGCTACCCGTATTCTTAGCGGTTCCACAGCCGCCAACTAGAAAAACGCAAAAGCTAAGTAGCGTGACTAGTAGTAAAAACCTACTTTTTCTCGCCAAATCCAGCATCATTACCCCTCCTCTTCTCAGATTCCTAAATATGCCTTCTTAACATTCTCGTTATCCAGGAGCTCTCTGCCACTTCCTTCTAAGACAATTTTGCCCATTTCAAGAACATACCCTCTGTCGCATACCTCCAAGGCTAATTGAGCGTTCTGCTCGACCAGTAGAATTCCCACCCCCTCATTCCTGATTTCGTTAATAGCCTTTACAAGGCCCTCTATTACCACCGGTGCCAGTCCTAACGAAAGCTCGTCAATCAAAAGTAGTTTTGGATTTGCCATTAGAGCCCTGCCAAGAGCCAGCATCTGCTGTTCTCCCCCACTCAGGCTCCCTGCTAACTGCGCTACTCTTTCAGATAAGCGAGGAAATAATGTAAACACTCGTTCCAAATCCTTTTTCCATTCACCACCACTGCGGGTGTAGGCACCCATTCTCAAATTCTCAGCCACAGTCAGTTGAGGAAACACCCTTCGCCCCTCCGGGCATATGGCTACCCCCAGACGAACTATTTCGTGCGGCAACAGATTGTTGAGCGTCCTACCCCGAAAAACGATTTGCCCCTTCCAAGGTCTTAGCCATCCAACAATTGTCTTTAGTAGTGTGCTCTTACCCGTACCGTTGGAACCAATGAGCGCTACAATTTTGCCTTCTTCGACACTTAGGCTGACATCGCTCAGGACCTGGACCCCACCATATCCAACACTGACATTGTCCACCTCAAGCAACAGACCCATTCTGGATCTTCCTTCCCAAATATGCTTCGACGACCAGTGGATTGCGCTGTATTTCCTCGGGTGAACCCTCCGCTAGTTTTTCTCCAGAGTTCAACACTATCACCCTATCGGATATGCTCATAACAACCCTCATATGATGTTCCACCAAAATAACCGTAATGCCCTCACGGCAAATATCTTTGATTAGCCTTACTATAACATTGCTCTCGGCGGGGTTGCTGCCTGCGCATGGCTCATCCAGCAAGAGAATTTTCGGACGAGCGGCCAGTGCAATCCCAATCCCCAACAACCGTTGTTCCCCGTAAGGTAAGGTACTCGCCCGTACGTTCGCTTTGTCCTTCAAGCCTATCTTTGCCAGAATTTGCTCTAAAAGAACCCTATTTTTCTCTTCCCTTTGCTGTGCAGGTAACTTCGCAAGTGCTTCCCATAGAGAAACTGTATTTCTTAGATGACAGCCCAAAAACAAGTTTTCAGTAACGCTTAAGGAGGGAAAGAAGCTCCGTCTCTGAAAAGTCCTTGCAATTCCTATTGCAGCGATCCTATAGGGGGGAAAACCTGTTATTTCCTGATCATTGAAGAATACCTTACCTTTCGTGGGCCTAACGAAGCCAGTTAAAGCATTAAACAAAGTAGTCTTTCCCGCACCATTGGGGCCTATTATTGATAGGATCTCCCCTTCATTTACCTCAAATGAAAAGTTGTTTACGGCAATAAGTCCTCCAAACCTAATCTCTATGTTTTGGGCCCTGAGAATAGCCACTTCCTAGTTCCCCCTCTGTGGCAATAACGCCGTTATCTCCATGGTTGCCTATCCTCGCAGGTTGTATGGAGCTCAGTTTCGACTTGCACATCAAAACCAAAGACCATACACCTCCAGGTAGGAACCTAACAATGATCACCAAGAGCAAACCATAAATGATCAGCCGGTATTCGGCGCTTGATCGAAGTAACTCTGGTAGGAAGGTAAACAGAAAAGCACCTAACACGGGACCCTCAATGGTTCCCATTCCTCCACCCACCACCATAATTATCATGTTAACTGCCACTGAAAAGTAAAGCACATCGGGACTTAGGAATTTGACGTAGTGAGCATAGAAGCTACCTGCAAGACCTGCCATGAATCCGCTAACTACTACGGACAGTAACAGGTGCTTAGTTGGGTCGATCCCAACGGATTTGGCCACATATTCCGCATCCCTTAGACCAACCAGCACCCTCCCGAGGTGCGAGTGTACAATACGCCAAGTAACGACGATACTGAGTACTAATAGGAAAAGAACAAGATAATAGGCTTTTGCAGGGGTATCAATGCTGAACTGCCCAAGGGAAAGCGGAGGTATATTGGCAATCCCCAGAGGACCTCTAGTAAGCGAATACCAGTTCAAACATACTATCCGTAACATCTCTGCAAACGCTATAGTACTTATGACGAAGTAGGCGCTACGAAAGCGTAACGTAATGCTACCAATGCCAAGGGCACCAATTGCTGCCGCCATCCCGCCTACCAACATGGCCAGGGGAACCGGAATATTTAGGTCCACGCACAACAGCGCAGAGGTGTAGGCTCCTATACCAAAAAAGGCTTGATGCCCCAGGGAGAGCAAACCTGAATAACCCGTAACCAAGTTAAGGCTCGTAGCAAGAATAGCGTACATCAGAGACAGTACAATGACATGCAGGAGGTAAGGGTTGGGTACCATTAGAGGCACCAACAGCACGCACCCGGCAACCACTACATAAATCGCAACTTTTCGTGCGCGTAACGAATCCATATATCTATTCAACCCCTTTGGCTTTACCCAAAATCCCTGAAGGCTTAACGAGCAAAATTATGACCAGCAGTATAAACGCTATTGCGTCCTTATAGCCCGAAGAAACATACGTTGCGGCCAGCGCTTCACTAATACCCAAGACAAAAGCACCAACGATGGCGCCCATCACATTACCTAAGCCACCTAGTATCACAACGGCGAAAGCTTTATTGGTCGCCATTGCGCCCATGGTAGGTGTCACTAAGTAGATCATGGATAACAATGCACCACCGGCCGCAGCCATAGCTGCCCCTACTGCAAAGGTGTAACTATAAACGCGGTTAACATCTACTCCAAATGCGGAAGCAACTTCGTGATCTTGAAAAGTAGCCCTCATAGCCATGCCCATCTTCGTATACTGCATAAACACATGGAATGCTACAATAATGAACAGCGCAATGACTATGACAATTAGGTGTAGCGCTGGTAAATGAAGTTTACCCAATACTAACGGTGGTAGTTCAATGGGGACCGGCACCCTCTTGGGAATGGGGTTCCAGATTACAATCGCCAGGTTCTGGAACACTACCATGAGGCCTACCGTAGTCAGCATGCGTACCAAAATATCCTCATTTCTCAACGGCCGAAATATAACCCTATCTAGTATATAAGCCATGAGCATTACCACAGCTATCGAAAGACATAGTCCTACCCAGTAAGGGAGCTTCATAATCACTACAAAGGTAAAAGCCATGTAAGCACCCAACATGTACAACTCGCCATGGGCAAAATTCACCAGTTCCATGAACCCAAATATTATAGTAAGACCTATAGCAATCAGGGCGTAGGTCCCACTGATGATAATTCCGTTGGCAATAGTCTGAATTAAACCTTCCATGAGCCTTTGATCTCCTCACTTACCAGGATTGAGCTTGCCCCCCAAACTTTTCAACTACAGATGCTAAGGACCGTCGTACTAAGACGTTAACCAAATGTTGTCTGTACTCCCGGCTGCCCCTGAGGACGGAGGACCGGGGAGCTGAGGCACTGGCGGCTATCCCACCTACTTCATAAACACTCTTGTCGAGGAGCTTCTTACCCGTAAGGTACACTTCTGCCTCTTTTAAACGCATTGGCTGGGGCCCTACAGGGCCTGCTGCTATAACCGCCGAAGTAATGACCCCCTCCTTAACCGTTAATCCCACCGCTACGTTTATCACTGGTAAGGCCAGACTCTTGCGCCGCGCAATCCGTAGAAAGGTGGTTACTCGGTTCTCTACTACAGGAATATATATCCCCGTCACAATACTCCGGGTGCTATCCACTTTGGACTGTCCTGGACCAGCGTAAAGGTCTTCCACTCTTACTAATTGCCGGCTGCCGTCAGTGTGAGCTATTTCCGCCTCTGCCTCTAAAGCCACCAGGGCTACGGCCGTATCGGCGGCGGGTTGCGCATTAACCACATTACCAACAACCGTACCTACGTTGCGGATCTGTAGGCTTCCGACTTGAGCCGCAGCTTCTGCCAAAGCGGTAGCTTTTTCCCTAATTAGCTGGCTATTTGCCGCCTGGCTATGGGTCACCCCGGCGCCAAGATAAATTTTGCCGCCTTTTTCCTCTATAACACCCATGCCCTCAATGCTGCGGATGTCTACTAGATATCGCGCCTGCTTGCTCTTGTTTTTGAGGTCTAAAACCAGATCGGTTCCGCCAGCAATAATTCGGGCCTCACCGTTATGAGCAGCCAGGATCTTTAGGGCTTCATCTATCGTCCTAGGCCGGTAATAATCCTGCCACATGATTTTCACCCACCTCCCCACCTAGTTACCTTTCTCCCGAAGTAGCTGGCGTACTTTCTCGGGTGTGGCGGGAAGCTCCGTGATTCTTACGCCCACCGCATTAGCAATGGCATTAATTATGGCCGGAGCGGTGGGGATATTAGCGGGTTCGCCTACTCCCTTGGCTCCAAAGGGGCCGGTGGGGTCCTCCTCCTCTACGATCAGGCTAACGACCTCGTGGGGGACATCCTTAGCGGTAGGTATGAGATACTCTGCGAGGGTCGGAGTGAGAGGCCTACCGCGATCCAGGATTACCTCCTCTATCAACGCCTGACCGAGCCCCATGGCCACCCCGCCTTCCATCTGGCCTTCGACGGCCAAGGGGTTAATGGACTTCCCCACGTCGTTAGCCGCCACTACCCGCAAGACGGTTACTTCACCCGTCTCCGTATCTACTTCCACTTCGGCTACATGGGCAGCAAAGGTGTAGGCCGCATACGCCTCGCCCTGGTTAGTCTCCGGATCCACGTCTGGCGTAGTGATGTTGTGCCACCCCCAGCCGATGGCCTTTCGCCCGGAGCGACGGCAATAAGCGGCCACTTCGGCCATAGATAGGTGGGTCTTTTCTCCGTTGTAGTAGACTTGTCTCTTCCTAAAGGTAATACCCTGCGGATCAACCCCCAGCAGTTCAGCTGCGCTGTCAATTAAGCTTTCCTTTACATCAGCTGCCGCTTTTTTTGCCGCATGCCCAGTCACGTAGGTTTGCCTGCTGGCCGTACTTGGGCCGGCATCGGGAGTAGTAGCGGTATCCGCCGTAAGGACCTGCACATCTTCAGGTAAAATACCCAATTCTTCTGCCACGATAAGGGCGATCATTTCCGTAGAGCCCTGTCCCATGTCGGCACAACCGCTTAGGACCGTGACCGTACCATCTTCTCCCACTTCCACCGAGACTGCCGAATTATCCGGGCGCCCAAAGCCAAAACCTATGGCATACATCATGCAGCCATAACCTATACCTCGCTTTTTCACCGCGCGATCACCCCCACCTGTCAAGAAAGCGCCCTACAACGGATGGGCTTCTAAGTATTTCTTGACCTCTTCTAAGCAGGCCTTAATCCCTACCCCATGCTTCAATACGTGGCCTGTACCCGTGCTCAATCCCGGCTCCAAGGCGTTCTTGTACCTAATCTCCCAAGGATCCATTTGCAGCTTTTGGGCCAGGAGGTCCATTAATGACTCATGGACGAAAGCCGCCTGCACTACCCCGAAGCCTCGCATGGCTCCCGAGGGAGGATTATTGGTATAAACCGTGTAGGTATCCACCTTAATGTTAGGAATATAATAGGGCCCGCTTAGGTGCAGACCGGCTTTCTTGACCACGTAAACGCCGAGGGACACGTAAGCGCCGGTATCTGCGTAGACTTCTCCTTCCAAAGCCAGCAATTTGCCTTCCCGGTTAGCTCCCAAGCGGGCCTTAATTACCATGGGGTGGCGCTTGGTTGTCGCCCGCATGGATTCTTCTCGGGTGAAACGAACTTTCACCGGTCGCCCAGTCTTTAAGGCTGCCAGTGCGGCCAAAATCTCAGTAGTAATATCGTCCTTACCACCAAAACCTCCACCCGTGGTCATTTGTACAACCCTGACTTTGTTAATCGGCAGGCCCAAAACAGGAGCGATCTGCCGCCGGTCACGGAAAACATACTGCGTAGAAGTCCATACTGTGAGGTTGCCTTGATGGTCTACAGCGGCCACACTGCACTCCGGCTCAAGATAGGCATGTTCCACACACTGGGTGCGGAAAATATTTTCCACCACCACCTCACTCTGGCTGAACCCCGCTGCAATATCGCCCTTCCTCACTTTGGTGTGCTGAACCAGGTTGCCCTTTTCATGGACCAAAGGCGCACCTGGCTTTAGGGCTTCCTCAGCGGAAAAGACGCCGGGCAACTCCTCATAATCTACTCTGATAAGCCCCAAAGCTTCTTCCGCCGCCCTCTCGCTTTCCGCCACTACCAGGGCCACCGCGTCTCCCAGACAGCGCACCTTATCATCGGCTAACACGCGTTGGTCCAGGTAGACCAGGCCGTAGCGGTTTAGGCCCGGGACATCCTTAGCCGTTAAGATAGCCACTACACCTGGTACTCTTTCGGCAGCCGAACAGTCAATCCCTTTAATCAACGCGTGGGGATAAGCGCTCCGCAGAGCTCTGCCGTAAAGCATGTTAGGCAGATATATATCGTCAGCATATGTGGCCTTACCGGTAGCCTTGTCTACGGCGTCCCGCCGCCGCACCTTGTGGCCAATGACGCTGTAATCGCAAGAGGAAGGTCCCATCTCCCTTGGGGGCAACTGGCCGGAGGCCACTTTGACGGCCCTCACCATTTTCTGGTATCCCGTGCAACGGCATAGGTTGCCGGATAAGGCTTCCTTGATTTCCTCCTCCGACGGCTTTGGGTTGGCCATGAGTAATGCCTTAGCGGACATAATAGCCCCCGGCGTACAGAAACCGCACTGGATAGCGCCTTCATCGATAAAAGCTTGCTGCAGGGGATCCAACTCTCCGTTACGGGCTAAACCTTCTATGGTGACCACTTCACAACCATCCACTGCTACGGCCGGAACGAGGCAAGAATTCACGGCCTGGCCGTTGACCAAAACCGTGCACGCCCCACATTCGCCCTGGCCGCAACCCTCTTTAGTCCCTGTCAGCCTTAAGGTCTCCCGTAAGAAACGGAGTAGCGTCAGGTCCGCATTCACCGTAGCCGTCACTTCCTGGCCATTAACGGTCAGCCTAATCTGACGCTCAGCCACCTACATTCACCTCGCTCCCATTTCAAGTAATTCTGCCGGTCTAGTCACAATCATCTGGCGAATTTCCTCTTCAGTTAAGCCCTTTTCATGTAAACACTGGGCAAAAACCCGCAAGGATTCATGAGGCATAGGATTGTGCCTCTGGCCTGCATCGCTGATCAAAACGGCGTTTTCCACGCCGATAGTCCTTATGGCTGCAAAAACTTCTTCCACCGTAGCATAGTGCCACATGGGAGAAACGGTACAATAACCGAACTCGGCTATGGCTCCTAGAGCTACCAGTTCTTTCAATTGCTGGACGGACAGCCTGGGCACCTTAAAAAAGGGATGGGTAATTAAAATCTTTTGGACTCCTCTTTCGCGGGCTGCTTTGACGAGGGCATAAATTTCTTCAGGCGAAAGGTGACAGGTACCTAGGACGGCCTTATATTTAGCGACCAGTTCTAGCACTTCCCAGGTATTTGGAGTAAGCTTCTTTTCTTCATCCCAGATGGTGATTCCCAGGCCATCCCCAGCCGGCCCCGTATTCCCTCCCTCCTGCACATCATACCTACCTCGGGAACCGTGAACCTCGGCATGGTAAGCCGCATCAATAGTAGGCATCCAGACGATTTTTCCGCCCATCTTAAGGGAGGCCTCTACGGCAGCCGGGTTAATGCCGCCTACGTAAGAGTTAAGGACTATACCGCCAAAAACTTGAAATCCCTCTATCTGCCTAGATACCTCTCTGGCCCGCGAAACCGTACTTTCATGATGGCATTTCAGGACTATACCCCTCATTCCCGCCTGGGCCGCAGCTTGGGCCGCAGTATAATCGTCGCAAAGCCGCGGGAAGAGGCAGGGGTGCGTGTGAACGTGGAGATCGATGGCCCCCTCGAGGTCCACCAGCATTTTAGATAACCCCCTATTCCTTCAACTCAATGGCTCCAACCGGGCACCACTGGGCGCAGAGGCCGCAGCCGTCACAGGCTTCTCTATCGACCCACGTACGGCCGTTTTCCTGGTGAATGGCGCCGTAGAAGCAAACCCGCGAACAGATATCGCAATTTTTACAGATATCCGGATTGATGGTGGCCAAGCGAGGAGGCTCCTGGGCCAGTTCTTCCACAGTCTTGATATGGGGTAAGGCGATGCCGCGGAAATCCTCGACAGTGCGGTACCCTTTACGATCCATAAATTCGTTCAAGCCGTGCAATATCCTTTCTACCTTCCCCAATCCTTCCCACATGATCGCCGTGGCCATCTGCACTGTGGTGGCCCCCAGCATAATGTATTCTACTACCTCCTGCCAGCTGCTCACGCCGCCCACAGCCGAAAGGGGAACCTTTACCGCCCGGGCCACTTCAGAAAAGTGGCGCATAATGATGGGCTTAATGGCCGGGCCCGTATAACCGCCGTAACCCCGCAGGTAGGGCCTTCCCGTTTCAATATCTACCCCGGCAAAGGATCGAATGGAGTTGCTAATGGTAATAGCATCCGCCCCTGCTTCAACTGCTGCCTGGGCAATTTCTACCATATCGGATACGTTAGGCGTCAATTTAACTGAAAGGGGCAGTTTAACGGCTCCCTTGGCCGCCTTTACCTGGCGATAGGTTAATTCCGGATTCTTGCCTATGTGCATACCTACAGTGGAGGCCGGCATGGGACAGGAAACGTTTAATTCAAAGAGGTCCACCAGACCGGTAGCTTCCACCTGGCTGGCCAGTTCGGCCGTCTCCTCCGGTTCCGGCATGGCCAGGATACTGGCGAAGATTTTGGCACCGCCTTCCCGGGCCAGGGCTAAATCCTGCGCTATCCATTCCTCACGGGTTTTGGTGGTAAATAGTTCTAAGTTAACCATACCTATGGGACGGTTGCCCACACGGTACAGAAACAAGCGCCCGTTGCGCGGGTGAGCAGCCCAGTCCTGGATGGGACCTATCGTCTTAGGAATGACGGCGCCGAAACCCGCCTCTCCTGCCTGCTTCAGTCGAAGGCCGTCCCATCCTGGGGTGGCTGAAGCAAGAACCAACGGATTGCGAAAGGTTACACCGGCGAAGTTTACTCGAAGATCAGCCATATCAAATGCACCTCTGCTTTAACGTGGATTTACCTCTGGAATTCTGCCTATAAATTTGTTTTCCTTTAGACTACTGTTACAATTATTAGTTACTTATCTTATACAGCTGTACTTAATTCTCTTAATATATCCAAAGCCTGCTCCAAAGCAGCCTGATTGCTGGTAACCACGGGGAGGCCGGTAAGGTATTCCAGCCGCTCCTTTATTTCTAAGGCGCGGAAATTGGTACAGGAGAGAAAAACCCCGTCTACTTCCTGTCCTTCTAAGGTTTTCAAGGCAAAGGCCAGGATCTCCTCAGGAGGTACGCCCGCGATGGCAAAGTTATAATCTATTCCCAGGCCGGCAATGGTGGCCACCACCAGTCCATCGTCCTCCAAGCTCTTCCGGATCCGCAGGTTTAAGCTCTCGACGTAGGGTGTTATAACGGCCACCTTCTGTATACCTCTTCGCTTTAAGACTCCCCGTACGCTGGCCACCGTACTGATCGCCGGGCAGCCGGCCACAGTGCTTATTTGCCTGCATAGTTCCTCGTCGTAGGCATTGCCTCGGAGTGCCCCGGCCGACGTGCAGCCGAACACGATGGCGTGGGGTTCCACTGTAGCCAAATCCTTAAGGGCTCGAGGGAAATGGATATCGAGCATCTCCTCTTCGCCCGCTACAGTCGTATCTTTGAGATACATGCGCGCTACGTGTAGGGTAATATGACTGGGGAGATGACGATAGAAATCCACTTCCATTACAGAATTGGAAGAGGGAACTATTAAACCCAGCCGTTGGTACATCTGGCCCATCCCCCTATTGCCTGGCAAACGCCTTAAATGCTTGTACGTTAGATTATTTCTACACTTCACGGGCCCTGCCTTTAGACTTACGGCACAAACCGATTACGTTTTTCCTGGGCCATCGGCATAGAAATATCCCTTCAGTTAGGGGGTTAACTGGGACAATTTTAAAGCCAGCATTAAAGCAAATCTATTTTCCGCATCGTTTAAATCGAGGCCAGTAATCTCTTCTATCTTTTTCACCCGGTATATGACGGAATTTTTATGGACAAACAGGGCCTCGGCTGTTCGGCGCAAATTGCCGTCATTCTCTAAGTAAGATGCTAAGGTGGCCATTAAGTCCGTTTTATTCTGGGCATCGTAGGCCTGAAGCTTACCAATGTATTCCTGGCAAAAGCTATGGACCGAGGGTGAGTCCTTAACGTAAAAGAGAACCCGCAGGGGCCCAAGCTCCGAAAAGAGCACAGGCCGTTTATCCTCACCCTTTTCCAGGGCGACCTTTAATGCAACCTGCGCTTCTTCATAAGAAGTCTTTACATACTCTAACCCCTCGTAGGGTCTGCCCACCCCTATACCCAATCTCGCCTTGGGAAAGCGGACCTTAGTCGCCTTCAAAATCTCAGTGAGGCGGCTTGGCAGCTCTTTGTCCGTCTCGGAATAAAAACGGAGAAGCCCGACAACCCGGTTATCTCTGCTGGCCACCAAAATACCCCCTGGATGCTGGGAAAAGCGAGAACGGAGGAGATGAATGACTTCTGAATGAAGATCAACCTGATAAGGGGGTATCTTACTTTGCCATTGGAAACCTACTACTATCACGGCCAGCCGTCCTGCCAGGTTTATACCCAGGTGGGCAGCCCGCTTCATGGTTATTTCCTTATTCTCTATGCTACCCCTGAGCAGTTCGTCCAGCAACTCGCCCCGGAGGCGAATTTCCGTTTCGGCAATGGCTTTCTCCTTGGCAAACTCCAAGGCCACAATAGTAGCACCCGTTTCAATTCCCCTTATTTCTACATCATTTAAATAGCGGCTGCTTTGCAGGATGACCAGATAACCCTCTATTTTTTCTTGGTAGGCTACCGGTACCACAACGCTTTCGGGTAAATCCGGACTAAGTTGAAGTATGGTAGCCCGGTGGGGAAGCAATTCCTCTAATTCTTTGGGCACCTCTTGGAAAATTCGTTCTAAAGCATGCTCTAATACAGATAAGCTTTCACTGTCGGCCAGTGGCGGATAACCTGCTCCCAGACAGGTCCCGTGGCCGAAAATAAAGACAGGATTAGCCGTAAATTGAGCTAAAGCGGTACATACTCCTTGCAGTCCCGTACCTCTTAGGAGCACGTTAAGGAGAAGATTGTGGATTTCGTCGGTTCTTCGCCGCCGATAAAGCTGTTCATTAATCAATAGTTCAAAGATAGGCAGCATAATGTCCATGTACGGCACGTCGGGAGGTAGTTCCAGCAGGGGCAATCCCACCCGCTCAGCATGTTCAGCCATATCCTCCGGGATCCTAAAGAGATATTGG
This sequence comes from Moorellaceae bacterium AZ2, assembly GCA_051024685.1. GTDB lineage: Bacteria > Bacillota > DSM-521 > Neomoorellales > Neomoorellaceae > UBA12545. Next base: position 51,053 of record JAZHPA010000003.1, read on the forward strand.
CCTGGTTTAATTCCAAAGGCAGCTACCCCTTTGCCCGCCAGATCGTATATAATCCTCTGGCGCAGTTCAGGATTGTCCTTAAATGCGTAGCCCGCGGTAAGCAGGAGTTCCCCACCTTTCATCCATCGGGCGACCTCTGGAACTTCCATAATATTTACAAAGGTTATCTCATTATCTAGACCCCGCCGGCCCGCTACTAATTTAGCCCGGCGCAGGGGCCCTATGCTTAAGGCTTGTCGAACGTTAAGGGACATGGGCACCACCTCAACATAATATTCTACGCCTAAAAACTAACCTCCTCCCCGACTCCCTTTTAAATGATGCCGGAGACGGTTATTCTAAAAACTGGGAGGATTTTATGGCCCCTCGCCGAAATATAAAAGTCGGCTTCCGATAATGCCCAAATTTTTTTCAAGAGGTGATCAGTTAATGCCCAACATTATGTATACCGCTGCCGAACTTATGGCGGTAGCCGCCCGTACGGCTCCCAAGGCGGCCGGCAAGGACTTTGTGGTCTTAGAAATCCTGCAAGGAGACCAGTTGCAGAAGCTGGCCGATGCCATGGTTGACTACGGGCGTCAGACTAATCGCAAGAATTTCGACCGGGACGGGGAAAATGTAAGACGTTCCGAAGCAGTCCTGCTGATAGGGTTAAAAAACGCCCAAAAGGCCGGATTGGACTGTGGCGCTTGCGGAGAGCCTCGGTGCGCAGAGCTGAAGGATTTACAGCCGGGTCCGGAGTTTGCCGGCCCTATATGCGCCTGGCGTCTCCTGGACTTAGGCATCGCCATAGGCTCGGCAGTCAAGACAGCCAGCATCCTCAATATTGACAATCGCATTATGTATCGCATTGGGGTCCTGGCCAGGCGTCTGGGCCTCATCGATGCGGAAATGGCGGTGGGCATACCCCTCTCGGCTACCGGCAAAAACATTTATTTCGACCGTTAAACGTAAAGGTCCCTCACCATTTGAGGGACCTTGTCAGTTTAGCTGCGCCGGCCGGAAGGCCAGGTGGTCTCCCGACACCAAATGAAATTCCATTCCCCAGTGGTTTCCCTCCAGGGCTCTTAGGCGGTCCTGGCCGTGGAGATGGGCATAATAACAACGTTGGACGCCATACTCCCGCATGAGGTCCACGAAGGCAGAAGGCTCGCCCGTAAGAGCCGGGGGAAAATGCAGCATTACAATTATGGGTTCGGTTCCCTGCCTTATTCTGGCCAGCTCCTGCAGGGCCCTTTCCAGCCGCAGGGTTTCCCTCCGGTAAACCCTCTCATCGGTTTCCGGATTAAAAAGGGGGTGCCCCGGCACCAGCCATCCGCGGGTACCGCAGATGGCCAACCCTTCCACCACTTCGGGTTTCAAGAGGTCGAAATCCGCATCTAGAATGGCAGCCCGCATCTTCCTTTCGGTTTGCCACCAGTAATCGTGGTTGCCCTTAAGAATCCTCTTGCGGCCGGGCAAGCTCTTTAAGAGCTGTAAGTGGGGAAGGGCTTCCTCCAGGCGCATGGCCCAGCTGAGATCTCCCAGCAGGTAAACGGTATCCTGCGGTCGAACGGCTTTCTTCCATTCCTCCACTATTCTATGCTCGTGATGATCCCATTCCGGTCCGAAAAGGGACATGTCGCGACCCAGATGGAGATCGCCTAGGGCAAAAAGGGCCATTTTTATCCTCCCGTGCTCTGTTCCAGCCTCCGCACAATGGCCTCCGCCATCTCCTGGGTTCCTGCCGTCCCGCCCAGGTCGTAGGTTAAATATTTGCCTTCCAGCAAAACCTCATTGACGGCCTGCCGGACCCGCGCGGCAGGTTCATCCTCACCTAGGTGTTCCAGCATCATAACTCCGGAAAGGATAGTAGCCAGAGGATTAACCTTGTTCTGCCCGGCGTACTTCGGCGCGCTGCCGTGGATGGGCTCAAAAACCGCAGCCGCCTCCCCCAGGTTGGCTCCGGGAGCTACCCCCAGGCCGCCCACTAGGCCGGCGCAGAGGTCGGAAAGGATGTCGCCGTACAGGTTGGGCAATACCAGCACATCGTACTGTTCCGGCTTCTGTACCAGTTGCATGCTAAGATTATCCACAATCCGGTCGTCGGCTTCGATTTCAGGATAATCCTTGGCCACTTCGTAAAAGCAGTGCAGGAAAAGACCGTCGGTGAGTTTCAAAATATTGGCCTTGTGACCCGCAGTGACCCGTCGGCGGCCTTTCTTCCGCGCATACTCAAAGGCCGCGCGGGCTATCCTCTCCGAACCCTTACGGGTAATAATCTTTATGCTCTCCGCCGCATCTTCACCCACCGTATGTTCTATACCGGCGTACAGGTCCTCGGTGTTCTCCCTGAAAATTACCAGGTCTATCCCCTGGTACCTGGAAGGTACGTTGGGCAAATTCTTAACCGGCCGCACATTAGCGTAAAGATCCAGTTCCTTGCGCAAGGCCACATTGACGCTACGAAAACCGGTCCCCACAGGAGTGGTAATAGGTCCTTTAAGGGCCACTTTATTCCGCCTGATGGATTCCAGCACTTCCCCGGGCAGAACGCTGCCGTATTTCTTAAGGGCGGATTCACCTGCCTCCACCACTTCCCACTCGAGCTCGGCCCCGCTGGCCTCCAGGACCCGCCGCGCGGCCGCGGTCACTTCCGGGCCGGTACCATCCCCCGGTATCAACGTTACTACATGCCGCAAATTCTGCCACCTCCGCCTCGGAAACAATTACGCCTCTTATTATACGCAATTTAGTTTCCTTGAGCTAGCCTTCTCTGTGGCAGTTTTGACCTATTTTGAGCAATACACGCTTCCACTACTTCGGGGGTAAGTAACGAGGTATCCTCAATTTTCATTCCAGGCCTGCTTGGCTTCTGCTCGCTCCAAAAACCCTCGCGGGCCAAACTACCGATCGGCTCAAGGCTCCGGCAGGCTTCCCGGCAAATTCGACCTCCTCTCTCAGTTGCCGGCCGCAGGCTTCTCATGGCCTCGGGCCTGCTCCGCCTTTCGCCAAGCTTAAAGTTTGGCTACCGCGAAGGCTTGCTCGCTCGCTTGAAGCCTAAACAGGCCACCCCAGCGAAAACCGGAGATAACTCATGGTAAATAATGATTGCTACCTTTTCCCGCCAGAGTTACAATAAACCAGGAGGCGGTATTTACTCATGCTGATCGGCTTAGACATGGGCGGCACCCATACTGATGCCGTCCTTATCTCTGAAGGCGAGGTTGTGGAGCACGTAAAGGTCCTTACCGATCCCGCCGACTTTTTGGCTTCCATCGAGCAGGCCCTAAACACCCTTCTGAAGCACAGGGACCCTGCAGCCATACGGCGCATAAACTTGAGCACCACCGTGTGCACCAACGCCATTGTGGAAGGGAAAACAGAACCCGTGGGCCTGCTCCTTATACCCGGTCCGGGACTTAACCCCTCTTTTTTGACCTGCGCAAAAGTGACTGTAATCCTCCAGGGCAGCATTGACCACCGGGGCCGGGAGACCAGCCCCCTCAAGCGTGAGGAACTGGAGGCGGCCAGGCGGCAGTTCCAGGACAACGGTATCCGCTGCCTGGCAGCGGTGGGAAAATTCTCCGTCCGCAACCCGGCCCATGAATTGGAGATAGCGCACCTTTTGGAAGGAAGCTATGATTTTATCACCTTGGGCCACCGGTTGTCGGGCCGCTTAGCCTTCCCCCGGCGGGTGTACACTGCGTACCTGAACAGCTCCGTCTGGCGGGTCTACAGCCGATTTGCCGGGGCAGTCCGGTCTTATGTGGAAAGCAAGGGTTTGAAGATAGAACCCTTTATTCTCAAGGCGGACGGGGGTACCTTGACTTTAGCCAGCGCGGTGAATACTCCCGTGGAAACCATCCTTTCCGGACCGGCGGCCAGCATCATGGGTGCTTTGGCGCTGGCACCGGGTGAAGACGATTTCGTCATCCTGGACATCGGCGGCACCACTACGGATATTGCCTTCTGCGCTGGCGGCGTCCCCCTTTTTGAACCCCAGGGCATACGCCTGGGGCCTTATCCCACCCTGGTGCGGTCCTTTTTCGTTCATTCAGTAGGGCTGGGCGGGGATAGCTCCATTAGAATAGTAGACGGGCGTATGGCCATCGGTCCCCAGCGTCAGGGCCCTCCGGCTGCCCTGGGCGGTCCCGCTCCCACCCCTACCGACGCCCTCATCACCCTGGGCCTGCTGCAACTGGGGGATCGAGGGCGGGCAGAGAGGGCTATAGAAAGTCTGGGTAAACCGCTGGGCTTATCCATTAGGGAAACGGCTCAAAGTATCCTCGACGAATTTACCGCAGGTATAGCCCGGACTGTAAACCAGCTTCTTCACTACCTGAACAGCCGACCTGTGTATACGATCCGGGAAGTTCTGACCGAAAGGAAGCTGGAGCCGCGCCGGGTGATTGCCGTAGGGGCCCCCGCTCCCCTCTTAAAGCCCTTCCTGGAAAAAGCCTCCGGCCTGCCGGTAGAAGTGCCTTCCCTGGCAGGGGTAGCCAATGCCGTAGGCGCGGCTTTAAGCCACCCCACGGCGACCCTGGCCCTTTTCGCGGATACGGAGAGGGGTGTCCTGACGGCTCCCGAGATAGGATGGCAGGAAAGAATTGACCGCTCTTTTTCCCTGGAGCAGGCGCGGCGGCGGGCCTTTGCTTTGCTGGAGCAACGCCTTAGAGAATTGGGGTACACCGGAGGCGTTCCTGAGCTGGAAGTAATAGAGGAACAGGCCTTCAATATGGTGCGCGGGTTTTACACCGTCGGCAGAAATATACGCCTCAAGGTCCAGAACAGGCCGTCTCTCATCGGGCTGAAAGGGGGAACCTACGACCATGCTTAAAGCTGCCCGCCGCGTGGGACTGGTGTTCTTCCCGGCCTACGACTGGGCCATCTCTCCTACTCACCCGGAGCGGGAAGAGCGCCTTCTCTACACCCAGGACCAGGTCTGGGAAGAGGGTGTTCTCGATGTCGAAGGGATTACCGAATACCGTCCCCGGCTGGCCAACATCCAGGATGTCGAGCGGGTTCACGTCTGCGTACCAGAGGTTAAGAGCCGAGCGACGGAATCCGACCTCATTGCCGCCGGCGGAGCTCTGGTGGCGGCCGACGCCGTCCTCCAGGGGGAGGTAGACCGGGCCTTTGCCATAGTGCGTCCCCCCGGCCACCATGCCCAGCGCATTGTCTACGGCAACCGCGGCTTCTGCAATATCAACATTGAAGCCATTATGATCGAATACATCCGCCAGAGGTACGGTCCCAGGCGCATCGCCATTGTAGATACCGATTGCCACCACGGCGACGGTACCCAGGACATTTACTGGCATGATAAGGACACCCTCTATATCTCCATTCATCAGGACGGCCGCACCCTCTATCCGGGCACCGGTTTTTTGCCCGAGTTCGGCGGTCCCAATGCCTGCGGGTACACCCTGAATCTCCCCCTACCCCCGCAAACCGGGGAGGAGGGATTCCTCTACGCCCTGGAAAACCTGATCCTCCCTGTGCTCAACGATTTCCGGCCCGACCTGGTTATCAACTCGGCGGGGCAAGACAACCACTACACGGATCCCATTACCAATATGCGTTTTTCCGCCCGAGGTTACGCCAGGCTTACCGAACTCTTGCAGCCCCACATCGCGGTTCTGGAAGGGGGCTACTCCATCGAAGGCGCCCTCCCCTATGTCAACCTGGGGATCATCCTGGCCCTGGCGGGGCTGGATTATACTTACGTCCGGGAACCCGATTACACCCCGGCTAAAGTATCCCAGCCCCAGGAAATTACCGACTATATTGCCCACCTGTGCCGGGAAACTTATGCAGCCTGGCAGCAGCGGGAGGAAATACGGGCGCAGACCACACGGGGGAAAAAAGAAATCACCCGCCAGCGCCGCGTCTACTACGACACCGAAGGGCTGCTGGAGATCCAAAAGGAGACCACCTTGGTCTGTGAAGAGTGTGCCGGCCTGACCTGGATAGATTCCCGCTGTTCAGAGCGGGGCGAGCATATTTTGGCCGTCTTTATTCCCCGGGATGCCTGCCCTCGCTGCCGGCAGGAAGGGGAAAAGCTTTTCCGGCAGGCTGACCGGCGGAGCTATACCCGAGTATACCTCCAGGACCGGCCGCGGGATATTCTGGTTAGAGAGTAAGGGGAGGGCGCAAGTCGCCCGTCCTGCTGGAGCTGCATATCCCCATTTTTTGCTGGGGAGGCCTGCCTGGGCTTGCAAGCCAGGTTCTTTCCCTGAGCGATAGTCCAACCTGAGCTTCCCTCAAAAGCAAAAGCGGGGTTGAGGATAGCGAAGCCCAAGGCCGGCCCTATCGGCAAGGATGCCGCATGCATCCGGGGACCCTGCTCTTGCTGCTTTTAGTGCAGGGCAAGTCCTGCCCGCGAGGGAGACTTGCGTGAGGAAAAACCAGGCAAGCCCAGGTCCAAGAACTGGGCATAACTCAGCTGCTGGTGAGGCAACCACGCAAAGGAGGGCCAAGTAAGGCTGGTAGCAAAAATAGGGGTGCTCCAGGCGTTGGAAGCCCTGGCTTCTTTCTAAAAGGCACCGCGAACCAACTCTATTCTCTCCACCCCTCCCCTTTTATCCAGCCATACGGCTACTACATCAAAGCGGCAGGGAAGGCCGGCCAGGCCCTTCTGTTGCAGATAGTAGGCCGCCAGCCGGCGCAAGCGGTGCTGTTTGCGCCAGTCTACCGATTCCTGGGGAGTTCCCAGTAAGTTCGAGGAGCGGGTCCTGACCTCTATGAAAACTATTTCCCCGCCCTCCTCGGCCACTATATCCAGCTCACCCAGGCCGCAGCGGAAGTTCCTCTCCCGCAGGCGAAAGCCTTTCTCCTGCAGAAAGGCGGCCGCCGCTTCCTCCCCCTGCCGACCTATGCGTTTCCTTTCCAGCGTCATCAAGAACAGCCCCCAACTGTTCCCGGCGTACTTTGCCTGCCGCCCCGGAATGTGCGTCAGGCCTCCGACCCAACGCCTCAGTGCCCGAGAAAAGCCATGGCGGAATTAAAAGCGTAACTGGTAAGGGGTGTTGGATAGAGGCCGAAGAAAAATAGCACGGCCAGGGATAGCACGAGAGCCACCTGCATTCCCAGGGGCACCTGTATAACCGGACTTCCGGTCGGGGGTTCACCAAAATACATGGCTTTGACTACCTGTAGATAGTAATAGACGGAAACCATGCTCATCAAAACGGCCAGAATGGCCAGCCAGATATATCCCCGGTTGATGACCGCCATAAACAGGTAGAATTTGCTCACAAACCCCGCCAGGGGCGGTATGCCGGCCAGGGAAAGGAGGGAAAAAAGCAGAACGGCTGCCAGCAAGGGCGAACGCCTGGCCAGACCTGCATAATCCCCGATCTCATCGCTTCCCTGGACATTGTAGAAAGCTGTAGCGGCCATGAAGGCTGCCATATTAGCAAAAACATAGAGCATGGAATGGTACAGGATAGCGCCCACACCCAGTACGGAGAAGGCTACCACGCCCAGGAGCAAGTAGCCTGCCTGAGAAATACTGGAATAAGCCAGCAACCTTTTGATATTCTTCTGAGGGATGGCCACCAAATTGCCGATAACCATGCTTAAGACAGACAGGGCCACGATTAATTCCGCCCAGAGGCCGTGAGTTTGGGGCAGAGCCCCAAAGAAGATGCGCAAGAAGGCCGCAAACCCTGCAGCTTTAGAGGCTACCGACAAAAAACCGGTAATGGGGGTAGGCGCTCCTTCGTATACATCGGGCGCCCACATATGAAAGGGTACCGCTGCCATCTTAAAGGCAAAGCCCGCCAGGACAAAGATGATACCCACTCCCAACAGAGGTTTTACGCCTTCCCTGATTATGACTGAGCTTATTTCCCTTATAACCGTACTGCCCGTAGCCCCGTAAATTAGGCTGAGCCCGTAAAGGAGAATGGCCGAAGACATTGCTCCCAGGATGATATACTTAATACCCGCTTCGGCGGATTTCATATCCCCCTTCCTGTAGGTGACGAGGATACAGAGGGAAATGGTCATCAACTCTAGTCCCAGGTACAGGGTAATCAATTCTCCGGCGGAGGCCAGAAGCATCATGCCCAGGGTAGCCAGGACCAGTAAGGCATAGAACTCCCCTTCGCCGTGCTGCAACCGGCCGATATAGTCAAAGGACCCAATACAGGTCAGCACGGCAGCCGCCAGAAAGAGGATTTTAAAGTAGGTTCCCAGGGGATCGATGATATAGCCGTCCAGGATGACTCCCTGGGCCCCCCGCAAGGCCCAGGCCACGGCCATAATGCCTATCAAGCCGGCAGTGGCCAGGTAAGCTATTCCCCTTTTCTCCTGCCCCGGCACCAGCAGCCCCACCACCAGCAATCCTAAGCCCAGGGTGGCTGTTAAGAGTTCCACGCTTAATAGCTGCCAGATACCCACTAGAAAATCCCCCCTATGGCCTTCGCGGCCTCGATCTTGGCTACCAGCGGGGCTACGCCGGTATTAATGAGATCCACCATAAAGGAGGGGAACAGGCCGAAGAAGAGGAGGACCGAGCACAGCACTACAATGGGGACCAGTTCCACTCCCCGGGCATCTTCCAGGCCGTCCCACTCTGATTTACGCGGTCCAAAGAAGGTTTTCTGCACGACCCGCAGGACATAAGTGGCGGTAATAACAATGCCCAGGATGGCTAAAATGGCCAGGACCCGGTAGCTTAAGAGGCCACCCCACAGCGCCTGTTCCCGGGTAAAGGCCCCTAAGAAAATCAAGAACTCGGCCACGAAGTTATTCAGCCCAGGCAATCCCAGGGAAGCCAGGCCGCCGATCAGGAAACCGGCAGCCACCCGCGGCATCTGATGGGCCAGCCCGCCAAAGCGGGCGATCTCCCGGGTATGGGCTTTATGGTAGATATTCCCCACCAGAGCGAAGAAGAGGGCCGTCATGATGCCATGGGCGAACATCTGGGTTACGGCTCCGCTCAAGCTTAAAGTGTTAAGAGCAGCTATCCCCAATAGCACATAACCCATGTGGCTCACGCTGCTGTAGCCGATGACGAACTTTAAATCCTTCTGGACCATGGCTATCATGGCTCCATAGACCACATTCACGATGCAGAGAACGGCGATAAGGGGAGCCCAAAACTTGGCCCCTTCCGGGAAGAAGAAAACTCCCACCCGGATTAAGCCGTAGGCCCCCAATTTCATCAACACCCCGGCGTGGAGCATACTTACGGCCGTAGGCGCTGCCACGTGGCCGTCGGGGGACCACAGGTGCAGGGGCCAGATGGGCACCAGCACCCCAAAGCCGATAAGCATGAGGAAAAAGATAAACTTTTGGAAGCCCACATCATACTTCACTGTGGCCAGGGTTTGAATATCGAAAGTGGGATAGCCCAACTGGTTGGACGCATAAAGGAAAAGGGCAATGATGCCGATGAGGGCAAAGGCGCTGCCCACCAGAAGATACAGGGTCAGCTTCATGGCCGCATACTCTTTCCTGGTGCTCCCCCATATACCGATCAGGAGGTACATGGGAATCACCGCTACCTCAAAGAAGAGGTAGAAAAAGAAGAGGTCCCGCGCGATGAATACACCAAAGACGCCGGTCACCAGCATCAGGAGAAAAATGAAAAATTCCTTGATGCGGTTGGTCATATCCCAGGAGGCAAAAACGCCGGTAAATATTACTATGGCCGTAAGCAACACCATGGGCAGGCTCATTCCGTCCACGCCCACAGAATAATTGATGCCGAAGGCTGGCACCCACGTCCTATCTTCCAGAAACTGTAACCCGCCTGCCCCCTGGTCGTAGGCAATGTATGCATAAACCGACAGCGCCAGGGCGACAAAGGTAGCGACGGCGGCGGTGATCTTTATGAGCAACTGCTCCCTTTCCGGTATTAACAGGATAAGGATAAGCCCTATTACCGGCGCCAGAAGAATGGAAGTCAAAAGCGGGAAACTCATCTTATCCCTCCTATCACCGGCGCTGCCGCCCAGATTACGAGGACAACTACCGCCGCAAAAATCACCAGCGCATAAGCGGGTAGACTGCCGCTCTGCAGGTACCGCAGCCTGCGCCCTGCCCAGCGCACCAGGTCTCCCACCCCGTCAAAAATCCGGTCTACCACGTGACGGTCATGCCAGTTGAAAGCCTCGGCTAATCCCAGGACCACTTTGCGGAAGAACCAGAGATAAGCCTCATCCACATAGTACTTGTTGTATACCACCGTGTAGATGCCCTTCCACCGCCGGGCCAGAGCTTCGGGGGAGATTGCCCCCCGGCCATAAAGGAGCCAGGCCAGGTAAATCCCGAGTAGGGCCACCAGGGTGGAACTAAGCATGACGAAATAGTTGGGTTCCACATGGTGGGGTTCTCCAAAATATATCCACGAGCTGAAGCCGTGCTGCACAAAGGGAGCCCCGATAAAGCCTCCCACCACGGACAGGGCGGCCAGAACAATAAGGGGTATGGTCATGGTCCACGGCGATTCGTGGCCGTGGAGACCTGCCCGCCGGGGACCGAAAAAGGCCACAAAGATAAGGCGAAACATGTAAAAGGCTGTAAGGAAGGCCACCGCCGTACCTAGAAGGTAAAGGCCAGTATAGCCGTGGCTGTAGGCGGCCAGTAAAATCTCATCCTTGCTCCAAAAACCGGCCAAGGGCGGGATCCCCGCCAGGGCCAGGGCGCCGAGGATAAAGGTGCCGGCCGTAATCTTCATGTCCCTGGCCAAACCGCCCATGCGGAAAATATCCTGCTCCTGGAGGGCGTGGATGACACTGCCGGCGCCCAGGAAGAGCAGGGCCTTAAAGAAGGCGTGGGTAGTCAAATGGAACATACCGGCCGTCATGCTGCCCACACCCATGGCCATAACCATGTAGCCCAGCTGGCTGATGGTGGAATAGGCCAGGATGCGCTTGATATCCCTCTGCACCACCCCGATGGTGGCCGCAAAGAGGGCCGTAAAGCCGCCCACGTAAGCAATGATCAACATGACGGAAGGCAAACTGGCAAATAGGACAAAGGCCCGCGCCAGCAAGTAAACGCCGGCCGCCACCATGGTGGCCGCGTGGATTAAGGCGCTAACAGGAGTGGGGCCCTCCATGGCATCCGGCAGCCAGACATGGAGAGGAAACTGGGCAGATTTACCAATGGGTCCGATAAATACCAGGGTAGCAGCTAGAGCTAAAAGCCCTAAGTTTTGGGCCTGAGGTATGACCTCGGCCAGCTCCCGGAAGTTAAAGGTGCCGAACATAAGGAAAAGGAAGAAACACCCCAGCATAAACCCGAAGTCCGCCACCCGGTTGGTCACGAAGGCCTTCAAGCTGGCCCGGGCTGCTTCCGGTTTATGAAAATAAAAACCTATAAGCAAGTAGGAGCACAGGCCCACCAATTCCCAGAAGAAAAAGATCATGAAGAAGTTGTTGGCCACCACCAGGCCCAGCATAGAGGCGCTAAAAAGGGAAAGGTAGCTGAAGAAAACGCTGAAGCCGGGATCCCCGTGCATGTAGCCCACGGAATAAATCTCCACCAGCAGGGCCACCAGCGTCACTACTACCAGCATGACTGCGGTAAGGGGATCTATTAAAATCCCGGCCTCAATCTTAAGCAACCATCCCTCAGGCCCGGGGATAGCCAGCCAGTTAATGGCCCTTTCTACCGGCTGCTCCATGGTCACCCCGGTAAGCAACACTTCCCGTAAAATACCTGCGGCCAGGATAAAGGAAGCCGCAATGGCCGCGATGCCCACCAGGGCGCTTAATACTTTCAGCCTACGGGTGAGAAAGACAATGACCGGAAAGGCCAGGGCCGGAAAAAAGGGTACTAACCAGGCATATTCGATCATGGCTTCTCTTTCACCTGCCCCTTGGCAAAATGTTTTACCACTTCAACCAGTCGGCTTCATCCACATTGGTGGCCAGCCGCCGGCGGTACAGGTTGATGACAATGGCCAGTCCTACGGCCACCTCTGCGGCCGCCACCACAATCACAAAGATGGCAAAAACCTGACCCGTCACCTCACCCGGGTTGAGGAAGCGGTTGAAGGCCACCAGATTGATGTTCACAGCGTTCAGCATGAGCTCTATACCCATGAGCACGGCCACCGCATTTTTCTTGGCCAGAGCACCGAAAAGGCCCACGGCAAACAGGAGGCCGGCCAGGGCTAAATAATGGCTGAGCGTAATCATTTTTTCCGCTTCTCCTCTCTTGCCAGCAGGATGGCCCCGATTATACCCACCAGCAATAGCACGGCAGCTACCTCAAAGGGGAGGACAAAGGGGCCCAGGAAGGCTTCCGCAATGGCTCCTACGGTATTCTCCGGCCAGGTACCGGATTGCCCCCGCCAGGCGCTCTGGCCCAAAGCCAGCACCACCAAGATGAAGAGGGCCAGGGAAACTACCCCCGCGGCCACGTGGTAGCTGTTAAAGGGATTGCTCTGGCGCATGTTGCCCCTTCTGGTGAGCATGACACCAAAGATCAAGAGGATGGCCACGGCGCCGGCGTACACCAGGACCTGTACTGCTGCTAGGAATTCGGCTTCCAGCAAAATATAGAGACCGGCAACCCCTATGAAGGTCAAGACCAGATAGAGGGCGCTGTGTACGATGTTGGGAAGCAACACCACGGCTACCGCCGAGCCCACCGTCAGGGCTGCCAGCAGCCAGAATACCGCCGCGCTTGCTCCACCTGCCACTCTCCTCCACTCCCTCCTATCGCCTGTTTATTGCTCGTCCACTTCCTTCTCTGAAGCATATCCTTTATCTTCAAATAGAACGTGGAAGGTATCCTCAAAGTTGTAACACGCCAATTCGAAATCGGGCTTAAAATGCAGGGCCTCGCTGGGGCAGCTTTCCACACAAAGGCCGCAGAAGAGGCACTGGCCCAACTTCATGGTATATTTGGTCAGGCGGCGCTTTTTGTCCTCGTCTCGCCGCGATTGGATGCTAATTACATGGTTGGGGCAGGCATTGGCACAAACCCCGCAGGCCGTGCATTTCTCACTTTCCAACATGAAGGAACCGTGGGAACGCGGCGGCAACTTCGGACGCCTCTCCGGATATTGTTCGGTAATGGCCTTGCCGAAGGCCAAATGCCAGGTGATCTGCAGACCCTTAAGCAGCCCTTGTCCGAACACTCTTACCACCTCCCTGGGAACAGCCACTGGTAAACTTTGATGCCTACACCGGTAACCAGGATATTGACCAGGGACAGGGGTAAGAGGAATTTCCAGTTCAGCTGCAGCAAGTGGTCAATGCGTATGCGGGGGAAGGTCCAGCGCACCCACATGAAAAGGAGGATCATAATATATAGCTTAATAATGAACCACAACCACGAGGGCAGCCACGGGCCTTGCCAGCCCCCGAGGAACAGAGTTACGGCCAGGGCCGAAACACTCACCAAGTTGGCGTACTCTGAAAGATAGAAGAGGGCATAGCGCATGGCGGTATACTCCACGAAGGGCCCGGCGATGATTTCCTGTTCCCCTTCCACCAGATCAAAGGGTCCGCGATTAACCTCCGCGTTGGCGGCAATAAAGTAAATCAAGAAGGCCACCGGCTGCCAGAATATAAACCACACATCCTTTTGTGCCGCCACAATATCGGAAGTCCTCAAAGAGCCGACCAGCATTACTACTCCCAGGATGGAAAAGACTAAAGGAATTTCATAGCTCACCATCTGGGCTACCGCCCGCATAGCTCCCAGGAGGGCGTACTTATTGTTGGCCGCCCAGCCGCCCATGAGGATGGCAATGGTGGCCGTAGAGGACACGGCCAGAAAATAAAATACGCCAATGTTTAAGTCGGCAGCAATCAAGCCCCGGCCAAAGGGTATCACGGCATAGAGCAAGACGGCCGGGATAAAGATAGCTATGGGGGCCACTATGAATACCCACTTGTCCACATGCCGGGGAATGATATCTTCTTTACCCAAAAACTTCAGGGCATCGACCACCGATTGCAGCAACCCGTGGGGACCCACCCGGTTGGGGCCCAAGCGCTGCTGCATATAAGCGCTGATCTTCCTTTCCAGGTAAATAAGATAAATCACGTTTAGGAAGACAAAGGCCAGGATCCCGATCAGGTAAATAACTCCTGTCAGGAGGCTATTTAACCACGGCGGGAAACCCCAGGTATTTAACCACGCTGTTACCACGTTTTCTCCTCCAACCATACCTCCACTCCCCTAAGATAAAAGTTATTTTTACTTAGCGGTCTACTTCGCCCAGCACGATATCGATGGAGGCCAGGGTAGCCACCGCGTCCTGAACGGTACCCCCGGAGGCCATCAGGGGAAAGGCGCCCAGGTTTACAAAGGAGGGGCTATGGATATGCAACCGGTAAGGCTTGGACGAGCCATCGCTCACCACATAGAAGCCCAAAATGCCCTTAGCCCCTTCAATCTGATGGTAAACTTCACCCTCCGGCGGTCTGATTACTCTGGGCACCTTGGCCAAAACGGGCCCCTCCGGCAAGTCCCTCAAAGCCTGGGCAATGATCCTGGCGCTCTGTTCTATCTCCAAAAGGCGAATGACAAAACGATCGTAGGCATCGCCGTTGTTCAAGGTAGGAACCTCAAATTCAAAGCGGTCGTAAATCCCATAGGGCTTAACTTTGCGCAGATCAAAGGGCAGCCCGCAGGCCCTCAAATTGGGACCGGTAAGGCCGTAGGCCAGGGCGGTCTGCAAATCTATCTTGCCCACCCCCCGGCAGCGGGCCTGAAAAATTTCATTTCCCGTAACCAGCCCGTTGATTTCCTCGATGCCCCGGGGAAGCTCGCCCAAAAAGCTTTTTAAAGCCGGGATAAATTCCGGCGGGATATCGGCGGCCACACCTCCGATGCGCATATAGCTCAAGGTCAGACGGGACCCGCAGGTCATTTCAAAAAGGTCGAGGATCTTCTCCCGGTCCCGGAAGGGCGGAAACCACGCCGTCCAGCCGCTCAAGTCCAGCGCCATGGAAGCCAGCATGACGTAGTGGCTGGCTATCCGGGAGAGCTCGGCCATGATTATGCGCAGGTACTCTGCCCTCTCCGGAACCTGAATGTCCAAGAGCTTTTCCACGGCCTGCACATATCCCAGATTATTAAGCATAGCGGCCAGATAATCGAGCCGGTCTGTATAGGGAATGAATTGGGTATAGGTGCGGTCTTCCGCCAGCTTTTCCAACCCGCGGTGGAGATAACCCAAAACATTCTGTACGCCTACTACCGTCTCGCCGTCCAGGGTGAGCACCGCCCGGTAAACCCCGTGGGTGCTGGGGTGCTGCGGGCCCATATTGAGCATTATCTCTTCTGTTGTAAGCTGGGCAGAAGGCTTCATGGGGTGCTCACCTCCTCGCGGGTTGCCCGGAAATCTTTGCGCAAGGGATGTCCCTCAAAATCGTCCGGGCAGAGAATGCGCCTTAAATCGGGATGTCCGGTAAAGATAATACCCAACAGGTCATACGCTTCCCGTTCTTGCACGTCCGCTGCCGGCCAGAGCCCTACCAACGAAGGAGCCCGGGGGTTTCCCCGCGGCAGGTCCACCTTTACCCGCAACATCTCCCCCTGGGGCACGGCCATTAGATGGTATACCAAAATTATCTGTTCTTGTGGGAGCCAATCAACCCCGGTGAGGTCGGCCAAGAAGTTGAAGCCGTATTCTTCTTTTAGTGCCGTCATCACTTCCACCAGCCGTTCCACCGGTACCTTTAGGCCCGGCATATCGCGGCCCTGCATCGCCTCCACGCCCGGAAAACGCTTCTCCAAATCTCTCCAGTCCTTCATTTTTGCCTCACCAACGCTACCTTAGGATTCACCACTTTATCCCTCAATTTGAGAAGGCCATGGATCAGGGCCTCCGGCCGTGGAGGACAACCGGGAACGTACACATCCACCGGTACAATGGTGTCGACCCCCGGAACCACGTTGTAAGAGTCCACAAAGGGGCCCCCGCTAATGGAACAGCTCCCCATGGCCACAACCCACTTGGGAGCCGGCATTTGGTCGTAAAGCCGGCGCAGTAAGGGCGCCATCTTCTTGGTGACGGTGCCGGCCACGATCATCAAATCCGCCTGGCGGGGAGAAGGACGGAATACCTCGTACCCGAAACGGGCGATATCGTATCGTGCTCCGCCGGCGGCCATCATTTCAATGGCGCAGCAGGCCAACCCAAAAGTGAGGGGCCAAAAGGAGTGGGCCCGGCAATAGTTAAGCAGCTTTTCTACAGAAGCCAGCAATACGTTTTGCGGCATCTCCACCTCAGGGGGTTTTAGCCTTACTATCTCCACTCCAGGGCTCCCTCCTTCCAGGCATACCACAGGCCCAGGACCAGAATGGCTATAAAGATGATCATCTCAATGAAGGCAAACCAACCCAGGACTTTAAATTTGACGGCCCAGGGATACAAAAACACCGTCTCCACGTCAAACAACAAAAAAATGAGGGCATAAAGAAAATAGCTGATCTTAAACTGGACCCAAGTCGGCCCCTGGGTTTCCAGGCCGCATTCATACGTCTCCTCTTTCGCGCCTGCGGCCGGCCTTTTAGGCCTTATAAACCAGTTGGCTGCAATGGCCCCTATGGCCACCCCTATAGCTCCCAACAAAAATACAGCCACAATGACATATTGATATAGTATTTTTGAACACCTCCCCCAAAAAATTAGCGCCGCTTTATCCGCTCTCTGACGTATCCCCAGTTTTGATCCCAGGCCGGCTTGGCTTTCGCTCGCTTATGGCTTCCCTCGCGGGCCAAACTAGCGCTTGGCTCAAGGCTCCGGCAGGCTTCCCGGCAAATTCGACCTCCTGTCTCAGTTGCCAGC
Source organism: Moorellaceae bacterium AZ2 (assembly GCA_051024685.1). Lineage (GTDB taxonomy): Bacteria > Bacillota > DSM-521 > Neomoorellales > Neomoorellaceae > UBA12545. The sequence goes on from JAZHPA010000003.1 coordinate 67,806, forward strand.
CTCGGCCATCCATGGCCTCGGGCCTGCCTCCGCCTTTCGCCTCGCTAAGTTTGGCTACCGCTCAGGTTTAGTCGCTCGCTTCCAAGCCTAAACAGGCCTGCCCTGCAAAAAGTGGGGATAACTTCAGATCCGCTCTATCTTGACATGTCTATCTATTCGCCAACGGCAGCCTGATTCCTGCCTCCCTTATGCTCCTTTTAGCCTAAAGCTTTGGCGGTGAATGGGACTTGGACCATACGCGGCCAGGGCCGCCCGGTGCTCACGCGTAGGATAGCCTTTATGCCGGCCAAATCCGTAGCCAGGAAAAACTTTGTCATAATCTTCCATAAGCTTGTCCCGCGCCACCTTCGCTAGGATGGCCGCGGCAGCTATGGAAGCACTTAAGGTATCCCCCGCGATCAGGGGGGTCTGGGGAATTTTAATGCCCGGCAAGTAAAAAGCGTCCACCAAAATATGCTCCGGCGTAAGGGCCAGGCCAGCCACCGCCCGCTGCATGGCCAGGCGCGAAGCCACGGCAATATTCAGACAATCGATTTCCAGCACCGAAGCCCAACCCACGGCCCAGGCCAGACTCCTTTCCTTGATTTCCGCCGCCAGCCTTTCCCGCTGGAGGGGCGAAAGTTTCTTGGAATCAGCCAGCCCCGCTAAATATAACCCGGGGGGCAAAATCACGGCACCCGCTGCCACCGGCCCTGCCAGGGGGCCTCGTCCCACTTCATCCACCCCGGCTAAGTAACGGATACCCCGCGCAGCCAATTGCCGCTCCAGGATATACAATTCCTCGGCCATACCCTTGCCCACCTATTTTAGCTTAGCATCCGTCAATCCGTGCTTCAAGGCGTAAACTGCGGCCTGCGTGCGATCCTGGACGCCTATCTTGCGAAATATCCGCGTTAAATGGTTCTTAACGGTTTTCTCGCTAATGAACAAGCGGCTGGCGATCTGCCGGTTGGAAGCTCCCCGGCCTACGAAAGCCAGGATCTCCTTTTCACGCGGCGTGAGAGGTACCTCCCCCCCAGCCTGTTTCTCCGCGCCGGCTTCCTCCAAGAAGCGCAGCACTTTCTTGGTAATACCCGGGTGAATGACCTGGATGCCTTCCGCCACTTGCAGAACAGCATTCAAGAGACCCTCGGCGCTTACATCCTTAAGAATATAACCGGATACGCCCGCCTTTAACAATTCCACGATATACTCTTCGTGGTCGTGGATGGTGAGGGCGATTACAGCCGCCTGGGGCACCTCCCGGCGGATTATTTTGGTGGCTTCAATACCGTTTAAAACAGGTAGGTTTATGTCCATCAAAACAACCCGTGGGCGCAGGACCCGGGCCAACTCCACAGCCTTCTGCCCGTCTTCCGCCTCCCCTACCACAGCCAGGCGAGGGTCCAAGGACATGATTTTACGTATTCCCTCGCGCACCAGAGGATGATCGTCGGCAATGAGAACCGTAATCTTGTGGTCGTGCTCCACTTCTCCATCCCCTCCACCCACAAAAAGCCTCTTTCTCCAGCTAGCTTTGAGCTCCCATTACCCCACTTCGGCCCGGCCACTCCAGAGTCGCCCTTCCCAGGTCACCCCGCCGAAATTCGTGGATGAAACAAAGGGCAGCCCTTTCCTGGTCCACTCCCCCTCCCGGTAGCAAAAAACCTCGCTGCCGCCCTATTACCTCCAGAGCCACTTCCAGGGGTTCGTTTCCTTCTAGGCCGTACGCGGCGCAGAGAAGGGAAAGTTTATGTTCCCGCAATGCCCTGAGCAATTTCCCCGCTACCTCTTCCGGGCGGACTGCGCCTGCCGGGAGGCAACCCAAGGCGGTCAAAAGCGCCGCGGTTCTGGCATCCCGCCGCGGTAGGACGAAAATTCCTGGCGTATCCAGCAGTTCCCACCCTCCTCCCTGGCGGACCCACTGGGGACCTCGCGTTATACCCGGACGGTCGCCGGTGCGAGTTGCTGCCCTGCCCACCAAACGGTTGATCAGGGAGGATTTGCCCACGTTGGGTATCCCCACTATCATGACCCTTAAAGGCCCCCGCCTCCCCCGCCGACTCAACCTTTCTCCTTTCCTTCGGGCCAGTTCCTTCAGCAGGGAACGCAATCTTGATATTCCCTCACCCGCCTGGGAATTGACGGCTACGGCCGGAATTCCCTGTTCTTTATAGTACTCCAGCCACTCCCGGGTAGCCAGGGGAAGGGCCAGGTCCGCCTTGTTCAAAACCAGGATGAGGTCCTTTCCGCCTAAAAACCGCTCAATACCTTGGCACCTGCTCGAAGCAGGCAGGCGAGCTTCTACAACCTCCACCACTACATCCACCAATTTTAAATAGGGCTGCAGGTTAAGGAGAAGGTTCACGGCCTCACCTGCTCACCTTATCAGGCCTAACCGGTTCAAAGGCCAATAAATGAATGCGGCCTTACCTATGACAAATCTGCGTTCCAAGGGCCCCCAAACGCGGCTGTCTGAACTGATATTTCGGTTATCACCCATCACGAAATAACTGTTAGGCGGGATTTTAATAGGTCCAAAATCGCTGTGGACGACCCCGGGAGGTAGATAACTCTCTGCCAGGGGCTGACCGTTAACATAGATTTTGTTATCATGAGCCTCCACAGTGTCACCGCCCACGGCAATAACCCTCTTAATATAGTCCCGGTTAGGCTCCAAGGGATAATGAAAAACCACCACGTCACCCCGCTGGGGTTCGCTAAAACGGTAGACCAGGCGGTTGACCAGTATGCGGTCCCCGGGGTAGAGGGTGGGCTCCATGGAGCGGGAAGGGATCCAGAAGGGAGTGATTAAAAAGGACCTGATTATCAAAGCCAGTACCGCTGCCATTACCAGAGCTTGCAACAACTCGGTAAGGAAGGACCCCTTCTTTGCCTCTTTTTCGGGAACATACATAGCCCAGTTTAGCCTCCCTAAAGTCAAACAAGGGGCTGTTTCTCGACCAACCCCTTGTTGTTCGCCTCTACTGCCTCTCATCCCGGATGCGGGCTGCCTTACCCACACGCTCCCGCAGGTAGTACAGCTTGGCACGCCTCACATCGCCCCTGCGAACCACTTCAATGCGTTCGATGCGGGGGGAATGCAAGAGGAAAATTCTCTCTACTGCAACGCCGTAGGAAACACGCCGCACAGTGAAGGTTTCCTGGGATCCTTTCCCCCTCCGGCTGATGACCACACCTTCAAAAACCTGGATACGTTCGCGGTTACCCTCAATGACTTTGAGGTGGACCCGAACTGTATCACCAGGTTTGAAGGAGGGAATGTCCTGCCGCATCTGCTCCTTTTCCAGGGTGTCCATTATGTTCACGGGCTACCCCCCTTTCCTGCTGGTGAACCGAGTGATATTATACCATCTTTCCCTTTTCCTTCACAATTTCGTCCAACAAGCGCCGGTCTTCTTCGGTTAAGGGTGCTTTTTCAAGGAGATCGGGCCTCCTGAGCAGCGTCCGCTCGAGGGCCCTCTTCCGGCGCCAGATCCTTATTTTCTCATGGTCCCCCGATAAGAGAACCTCCGGCACTTCTAGACCGCGAAAAGAGCGGGGCCTGGTGTATTGGGGGTATTCCAAAATGCCCCAGGTGAAGGAGTCTTCCCAAGGGCCTTCTTCCGCACCAACCGCTCCCGGCAAAAGCCTGGCGACGGCGTCGATTAGAACCATGGCCGGCAGCTCTCCTCCGGTTAAAATGTAGTCGCCGATGGAAACTTCCCGGGTAACCAAATGGGTGCGTATTCTTTCATCCACACCTTCGTAATGTCCGCAGAGGAGCACTAACCAGTCCTCCCGCGATAGTTCCACGGCCAGGGCCTGGTCGAAAACCTCTCCCTGGGGGGAGAGGAGAATGATGGGAGGACGCCGACCGGCCGCCCCTTCCAACAAAAACTCCACCGCCCGAAAAACCGGCTCAGGCTTTAGGATCATACCCGGACCGCCGCCGTAGGGATAATCATCTACCCTGCGGTGTTTATCCTGGGAAAAATCCCGGATGTCGACGAGGTTCACCTGCAACAACCCTTTTTCCCGGGCCCTCTTTATAATGCTCGCATCAAGGGGTCCGTTAAACATACCGGGGAAAAGGGTTAGGACGTCAATTCGCACCCCTTTAGCTCCCCCTAATCCAGCAGGCCGGGTATGAGCTTCACTCTAATTATCTTTTGCCCCACGTCTATCTCCCGCACCACTTCTTTGAGGGCCGGGATCAGGATCTCTTTTCCCTCCGGGGTAACTACAATAAATACATCATTGGCCCCTGTCTGCTGTACTTCCCGGAGTTCCCCCAGCAACTCACCCTCCTCCGTATACACCCGGCACCCTATCAGTTGAAAAATGTAGTAACGGCCCGGGGGTAAGGGCTCCACTTCCCAGGGTTCCACTTCCAGTATGGCCCCGCGCAGTTTTTCGGCTGCCGTAAGGTCCTGTATTTCGGCAAACTGGACGATCACACTTTTTCCCTGCCGTCTGGAACGGGCAACAGTCAGGCAAGCACCGCCTTGAGCATGGAGGAAAAGCCTGGTACCCGGCCGAAAGCGCTCCGGAAAATCCGTCCAGGGCCAGACCTTTACTTCCCCCCGGTGGCCGTGGGTGGAAACCACTTTGCCTACCGCTATGCGCTTTTCTTCCTTTTCTTCCATGGGGGCTAAATAATCTCCACCACCACGCGCTTACCTTCGCGGGCAGCCGCCGCTTTAACCACGGTCCGAATAGCCCGGGCAATGCGGCCCTGCTTGCCGATCACCTTCCCCATATCAGCCGGCGCTACCCTTAGCTCCAGGATGACGGACTTCTCTCCTTCAATCTGGGTGACGCTCACCTGGTCGGGATGATCCACCAAAGCTTTAGCCAGGGTTTCTACCAGCTCCTTCACGGTTGCACTACCCCCTTAATGGCTACTTGGCTTCTTTAGCAGCCATGAATTTCTGCCAAACCCCTGCCTTTTTCAGGAGCGCCCGGGCTGTTTCGGAAGGTTGAGCCCCGACGTTCAACCACCGCAAGGCCTTTTCCTCGTCGATGGATATTTCCTCCGGCTGCCGCACGGGATTATAGTAACCCAACTCCTCAATAACCCGGCCATCCCGGGGAGAACGGGAATCAGCTACCACCAGGCGGTAAAAGGGAGCCTTCTTGGCGCCCATTCTTTTAAGCCTTATGCGTGTTGCCAATCTTCCTTTCACCTCCTTCCCAAGGTCTGTGGGAATACCTACCACAGGGGAAACTTTCTCTTAACCTTACCCTTCTTGCCGCCGGCCAGTTCGCCCAAATGCTGCATCAACTTCTGGGCTTCGCCGAACTGGCGCAGCAACCGGTTGACATCCTGAACCCTCGTACCGCTGCCGGCAGCTATGCGCCTTTTGCGGCTGGCGTTAATAATGCCGGGATTTCGCCGCTCCTCCGGAGTCATGGACTGGATGATAGCTTCCACATGCACAAGCTCCTTGGGATCCACCTGGAGGTCCTTCAACTGCTTCCACGGACCCATGCCGGGTAAAAGGCCCAGGAGTTCCTCCAGAGGGCCCATCTTCTTCATCTGTTTGAGCTGCTGCAAAAAATCCTCCAGAGTAAACTCCTGTTGCCGCAGCTTCCGCCGAAACTCCTGAGCCTCATCCTGGTTAATGGCGGCCTGGGCTTTTTCTATAATGGTGAGGACATCACCCATGCCTAGGATTCTGGAAGCTATGCGGTCGGGATGGAAGGCTTCCAGGGCATCGGTCTTCTCCCCTACCCCGATAAATTTAATAGGGCAGCCGCTGACGGCCCGGACGGACAACGCCGCACCGCCCCGGGTGTCACCATCCAGCTTGGTCAAGATAACCCCCGTCAGCCCCAGCTGCTGGTGAAAAGCCTCCGCCACCCGCACCGCGTCCTGCCCGGTCATGGCATCCAGCACCAACAGGATCTCGTCGGGCGCAACCGCTTCCTTCATGGCCCCCAGTTCGGCCATCATCTCCTCGTTGATATGCAGACGCCCTGCCGTATCTACAATAACCGGGTCGTGGCCCAAACGCCCAGCCTCCTCCAGGGCCAGGCGTACTATACGAACCGGGCTTTTCTCTTCCTCCGAGCTGAAAACAGGGAGCCTTAATTGCTCTCCTAGCACCTGAAGCTGTTTGATGGCCGCCGGGCGGTAAACGTCCGCAGCCACGAGGAGGGGGCGGCGGCCCTGCTTCTGGCAATAGTGGGCCAGCTTAGCCGCCGTGGTGGTCTTGCCCGCTCCCTGCAATCCTACCAGCATTATCACCGTGGGGGGATGGCCGGCCCACTTAATTTTAGTTTCCCCGCCGCCCATTAAGGCGGTTAATTCTTCATAAACTATCTTGACCACTTGCTGGCCCGGTGTCAGACTCTGCCAAACCTCCTGGCCCACGGCCCGCTCTTTGACCCTGGCCAGAAAATCCTTTACTACCTTGAAATTAACATCTGCTTCCAGCAGGGCAAGTCTTATTTCCCGCAGGGCCTCATTTACATCGGTTTCGGTGAGTTTACCTTTTCCTTTGAGTTTTTTTAAGGTGTTCTGCAGTTTCTCCGCTAACGAACTAAATAGCATCCTGTCGACCCCCTTGCCCTCTGCCGTCACCCGCAGGCCACTCCAGAAGCTGTTCCAGCTGTTCCAAGGCCTTATCGAACTCCTGCCAGCACCCGCTCCGCCTAAAGGCCAACAATTGGCGGGCCACTTCCTCCAGTTTTTCCCTTTCCCTCGAGTATCGCTCCAGGTACCCCAGCCGGGCTTCGTAATCCTCCAGGGCTTTCTCCGCCCGCTGCAGGCCGTCGTAGACGGCTTGGCGGCTCACCTGGCATAAAGCCGCAATCTCACCCAGAGAGAGATCGTGATGGTAATGTAGCTCCAGCCACTGGCGCTGCTTAGGTGTAAGCAGGGGGCCGTAAAAATCGTACAAACGGCCGATGCGCATCATGCGGTCCAAAGTGTTGGCCATCGGTTTAAGATTATAACCCCTCTGGATCGGCCTGTCAAGGATTTTACTTTGACAGGCCTTTCAAGGCGCTTATCCGGCGATTAGTCTCTGCATATATGCGTTCTTCATCCAAGGTTTTCAACCGGCCCCCGGCCATGAGAACGCGCCCGTTGACGATCACGGTATCCACATCGCTGCCCCGGGCCGAGTATACTACATGGGCGACAAGGTCATTGGTGGGTTGCCAGTGGGGCTGCCGGGTATTGAGGAGGATAACATCGGCCTTCTTTCCCGCTTCCAGGGTACCGATCTCCCGTTCTAACCCCAACGCCCGAGCCCCGTTGATGGTAGCCATGGCCAGGGCTTCCTCAGCCTTCAGGACAGTGGGATCGCCGGAAATACCTTTGGCCAGCAGAGCTGCCGTGCGGGTTTCTTCCAGCAAGTCCAGGTTATTGTTGCTCGCCGCGCCGTCGGTTCCTACGCCCACCGTCACTCCTGCGGCCAGCAAGGCAGGTACGGGGGCCACCCCGCTGGCCAGCTTTAAATTGCTCTCCGGGCAGTGGGCCACCCCCACCTTTTTCTCCGCCAGGATGCCGATCTCTTCTTCCGTCAAGTGCACGCAGTGGGCCGCCAGGGTAGGCAAATCAAATAGGCCCAGGCGGGCCGCATGGGCCACCGGTGGCGAACCGTAAGCGGCCCGGATTTCCTCGACTTCCTGCCGGGTTTCGGCCAGGTGGATATGTAATCCTACTCCCAGTTTTGCTGCCCGTTCGGCCACTTTCAGCAAGTAGTCCGGCGGACAGGTGTAAGGAGCATGGGGACCCAACATGGTGGTAATGCGGCCTTCTCCGACCCCCTGCCATTCCCGCACCAGGCTTTCAGCCGCCCGGAGCCTGATACCTCCCCCGCTCCCCAGGCCGATGAGCCCCTGGCTTAAACACGCCCGCAACCCGGCTTCTACTACGGCCTCGGCTACCACATCCATGTGAAAATACATGTCGGCAAAGGTAGTAGTACCCGAACGGATCATTTCCGCCAGGGCCAGCTGGGTGCCCCAATAAATATCTTCCCTTTGGAGCTTGTCTTCCAGGGGCCAGATTTTTTCTTCCAACCACTGCCGCAAGGGCAAATCGTCGGCGTAACCGCGGAAGAGGGTCATGGCCGCGTGGGTATGGATGTTTACCAGGCCGGGCAGGGCCACCTTGCCTTCCGCACTTATGGTTTCCGCCTCCTCCCAGCCGGAGGGCACCCCGTGCTCCGGCCCCACGTAGGCCAAGCGGTCATCCTCTATGGCGATGGCCCCCTTGTTGATGACCGGGCCGCCTACGGGCACAATAGCACACCCTTTGATAAGGAGTTTTTTCATGCCCCTGTTCTCCTTTCTTAAAAGCTTAACCTCCCTGGCTCCTTAACCGTTGCTCTCTCCACCGGCGGCGCAGCGGCTCCGCCGGGGGCTAGCCGCCGAATAAGGCCAGGGCAAATTCCCGCGGCCGGAATTCTTCCAAGTCGTCCAGCCCCTCACCCAGGCCCACCAGCTTGACGGGAATCTTAAGCTCGTTGACAATAGCTAAGACTACACCGCCTTTGGCCGTCCCGTCTAACTTGGTGAGCACGATACCCGTAACCCCGACCGCCTGGTGGAAGAGGCGGGCCTGGGAAAGGGCATTTTGCCCGGTGGTGGCATCCAGTACCAGCAACACCTCGTGGGGCGCTCCCGGCTGCTCCCTTTCAATAATGCGCCTGATTTTCTTTAGCTCTTCCATTAAATTAGTCTTGGTCTGCAGGCGACCGGCCGTGTCCACCAAGACCACATCCGCCTGACGGCTGCGGGCCGCCTTGAGGGCGTCAAAAACCACCGCGCCGGGATCCGCGCCGGGCTGGTGGCTTATTAGCTCCGCTCCGGTTCGCTGAGCCCAAACGGCCAGCTGGTCGGCCGCTGCCGCCCGGAAGGTATCGGCAGCAGCCAGGATGACTCTGCTCCCTTCCTGCCGGAAGCGGTGGGCCAGCTTGCCGATGGTAGTTGTTTTGCCTGTTCCGTTAACCCCCACTATTAGAATAACCGTGGGAGGCGAGGGTGCCCGGTTTATGCGCGGCGCCTCATGCCCCAACAGTTTTACCACGTCTTCCTGCAAGATGGAACCGAGAGCCGAGGGACTGGTAATGTTTTCTTTCTTAGCCCGCAGCCGCAATCCTTCCACCAGTTCCAGGGTAGTGGCCACCCCCACGTCGCCCGTAAGCAAAATTTCTTCCAGCTCCTCAAAAAATTCCTCGTCCAGCCTTTTCCTCCCTGCGAAAAGGTTCTCTAGGCGGCCGGCCAGATTTTCCCTCGTTTTGGCCAAACTCTGCTTCAACTTTTTTAGCAGGTTCAAGGTGCAGACCTTACCTCCCCTTTAAGCCGAAATCTGTTCCATACGTACGGAGACCAACCGCGAAACACCTTCTTCTTCCATGGTTACTCCGTAAAGCACATCGGCAGCCTCCATGGTTCCCTGCCGGTGGGAAACCACAATAAATTGAGTATGGTCGGCAAAGGAACGCAAGAGCCGGGCGAAGCGCAAAACATTGGCATCGTCCAGGGCCGTGTCAATTTCGTCGAAGATACAAAAAGCCCGCGGCCTTACCTTAAGCAAGGCAAAAATAAAAGCGAGAGCCGTCAACGCCTTTTCGCCCCCGGAGAGCAGAGCTAAGTGCTGGGATTTTTTACCCGGCGGCCTGGCTATAATGTCCACTCCGGCCTGTAGTATATCGCCTTCTCCGGTCAATACCAGCTCGGCGGCGCCACCGCCGAAAAGCTCGCTAAAGAGGGAGCCGAAGGCCTTCTGTACGGCCTGAAGGGTAATCTCCAGCTTTTGAGCCATAAAAGCATCGATTTCCTGGAGGGCCCTCTGCAGGGCAACCCTTCCACCCTCTAAGTCGGCTACCTCGCCGCATAGTTCCTGGTACCGCCGGCACATTCTCTCGTATTCGTGAATAGCCCCGGGGTTGACTTCGCCTAATTTTCCCAGCTCCGATGCCAGCCTGGTCTTTACTTCTTCGGCCCTCCTCGTTAAATGGGGGCGGGGCTTGGCCGCCCTCTCCTCCCAGTTCTTCCCGTAAAGGGTGGTCAACTCCCGGTAGCCGTGTTCCAAGGCCGTTTCCAGCCGGACCAGGTTGATTTCTTCTCGCTGCAACCGGCTGCTGAGGGAGGCCACCTGCCTGGAGAGCTCTTCCCTCCGTACCTGGAGTTGGCCCTGCTCTTCCTGACTCTTACGGGCCGCTTCCTCTTGTTCCTTCAAGGAGGCCTCCAGGCCAGCGCACGCTTCGGCTAGATGGCGTACGTTTTTTTCCAGGTCTTCACACTGGTCCTTTAAACTCTGGCTGGCCCTCAAATCATCCTCCTGGCGGTTTTGCAGTTCTACTCGCCTGCGTGCCAAGTTTTCCAGGCGCCTGGCCAAAGAGGTGAGACCGACCTCCAGCTCCCGGGCCGTTACTTTTAAGGTTTCCCACCGGGCACGGGTGCCTGCCAGCTCCTGCTGGTGTTGCCGCAGGCTTTCTTCTACCTCGGCCAGAGCCTCACGTCCGGACTCCAATTCCTGTTGCAGTTCCCTCTGCCTGGTGCCCAGGGTCGTAAGCTGGTCCTCCAGATTGTTCTTCCTCTGAGCCGCTTCCTGGGACGCAGAGGTGATCTGGGCCAGTTCTTCCCTTTTGTTTTTTATTTTCTCCTCCAGCTTCCTGCATTCCTCCCCCGCATCACTTAGTTTTTGCATGAGGAGGTGAATTTTGCTCCCCACCGCGTCGATTTCCCGTTCCAGTCGGGTTAAGCGACGGCGGCCTTCTTCCAGGGCCGAAGTTTTTTCCTTCTCCTCTTGCACTACCGAGGTTAACTCTGCCTCCACCTCTTCCAATTCCCGTTCCCAGCGCCTGATTTCCGTAGCCTGGCGGAAGACACCCCTACGCTTATAGGCGGTTCCCCCTGTAATGGGTCCTTGGGGATGGATTAAATCTCCGTCTAAGGTGACCAGCCGCAAAGGGTTTTTCAAACGCGGCGCCAGAGCCAGGGCCTTCCTCAGCTCGGTTACCACAATAGTCTGCCCTAAAAGGTACTGGATGGCAGGTTGCAAGTCCGGTTCATACTGTACCAGATCGGAAGCCACTCCCAACACGCCGTCCTCCTGCAGAATCCCTCTGGACGTCACCGGCAGGGAACGGCCTGCCAGCCATTCGAGGGGGAGGAAGGTCGCCCTTCCCCGCCCGGTTTCTTTCAAAAACTTAATGGCTTCTTCCGCGTCCCGCGCTGTACGCACCAGGATATTCTGGGCCGCCGATCCGAGGGCTATGTCCAGGGCCCTTTCCAGCCCGGGGGGAACGGCTATTTTTTCGGCCACCACCCCTATAATTTCGGCATCTATTTGGCCCTGCTCGCTGGCCGTTAGGACCGCTTTCACCCCTTCGCCCAAGCCCTCCCGCTCCCTTTGAGCCTGGCGCAGAACCTTCAGGTGGGCGATAGCCATTTGTCGGCGCTCTTCCCCTGCCCTTATGCGGCGCCGCAGCCCTCTTAACTCCTCTTCGTACCAGGCCAGTTCGCTGGCCAGACTCTGTTTCTCGGTCTCCAGGGCTTCGAGGCCAGCTTCCATTCCCTGGAGTTCCTCGCGCCAGGCCCTTATTTCGGCCTGCAGCCGCTGCCAACTGCGTTCCAGCTCTTTTAGCTCGTTTTCCCTGGAGCCTAAATCGCGCTGTTCCAGCCCGCGGCGTTCGTCCAGCCTGGCCCTCTCATCCCTGAGGGCGGCAATACCCCCCTCTATCTGGCGCAGTTCATGGCGGAGGCGGGCCATCCGGTTCATCTCTCTGTCTTTCAGGGCCTCCAGTTCCCTTAGGGCCGTTTCCAGCCGGGATATTTCCCTCTGTAAGTCTTCCTCCTCCCGGCGGGTAACTTCCAGGCGCTGCCTGGCCCTCTCCTGTTCGTCGAACAGGGCCCCATGTTCCTCCTCTAAAGAGGATATTTCCCGGGCATACTCCTTTAGCCTGGCGGCCAGTGTTTCCCATTTTTCTTGCAGAAACCTCTGTTCCCCCCGGGCCCGCTCAAGCCGGGCGGTCACTTCCTGGAGTTCCCGCTGGAGAGAATGCCTGCGGGCCAGGGCTTCCTCCACCTCCCGGCTCTTGCCTTCCAGGGCCAGGGTTATCCTTTCTTGTTCCCGATGCAGGCCGGCAAGTTTTTCCTGCAAAACTTGCTTCAGCCGACAGCTTTCGTCCCGCCGGGCCGCTAGGTCTTTCAATTTGGCCGCCTGCTGGATTAGTTCCACCAGCTGGACGGCCTGTACCAGCTTGAGGTACCTCCTGGCACGCTTAGCCTCCTGCTCCAAGGGCTCCAACTGCAACCGGAGCTCTTGCAGAATGTCTTTTAGACGTACCAGATTCTGTTCGGTTTCCGTAAGTTTCTTCATCACCTGCTCCTTGCGCCAGCGGTACCGACTAATACCCGCCACTTCTTCTAAAAAGGCGCGCCTTTCCTCCGGGTGGGCGGTTAAAATTTCTTCCAATTTTCCCTGTCCTATAATGGCAAACTTTTCCTTTCCCGCTCCTGTATCCAAAAACAGTTCCTGGATATCCCGCAGGCGGCATGGACTCTTATTGATCCTGTACTCGCTCTCTCCCGAACGTATAAGGCGTCGCGTAACAGCTATTTCTGGGAAATCGAGGGGAAGACCGCCGTCGCTGTTATCCAGGGTTAGGGTGACTTCCGCCAAGCCCACCGGTCGGCGCCTTTCGCTGCCGGCAAAAATAACGTCCTCCATATGGGACCCCCGGAGTACCCTGGCGCTCTGCTCGCCCAATACCCAGGCAATGGCATCCACGATATTGCTCTTGCCACTGCCATTGGGGCCTACGATACAGGTAATCCCTGGCCCGAACTCCAGTTTGGTCTTGTCTACAAAGGTTTTAAAACCTTGCATCTCTAAGGTCTTAAGCAACAAAGACACCTTTACCTCCATAAAAGAAACTGCTCCTTTAGAGCAGTTCCCTTTTTGATGCTGAATCAGATTGCTTTACACCTAGTTGGGCCTACCTGGGTTCCACAATAAATCTTATGGCCGTCCGCGTTTCTCCGTCAATATTGATTTCGGTGAAGGCAGGTATCATCACCAAATCGATGCCGTTGGGTGCGATGAAACCACGGGCTATAGCAATGGCCTTGACGGCCTGGTTTACCGCACCCGCACCTACAGCCTGAATCTCGGCTCTGCCGTACTGACGGAAGACAGCTGCCAGGGCACCTGCTACGGCCTTGGGGTTAGATTGAGCCGATACCTTTAGTACCTCCATGGTCCTCCTCCCTTGACTTCTGGTCTGGTTTTCCCGTGAGATTAGGTTCTTTTTTCCTGTAAGCATTTCTCTAAAAAGTTATTAAAATATTATTTCGACGCAGGAGTTACAAATCCTTCCTTTGGTCACCGCAATCAGAAAGGAGGAGGGACACTTCTTCTCCGGACTTCAGCCAGGATAAGGCCGCCCGGGCGGCCTCTTGTTCCGCCTCTTTTTTGCTCCTGCCTTCGCCCGTTGCCAGGAGCCTGCCCTGGTAAAACACTCCTGCCCTGAATTGCTTAGCGTGATCCGGCCCCCACTGGGCCAGAATTTTATAGCTTACATTCTCCGTTCCTCTCTTTTGGACCCACTCCTGCAGCCTGGTCTTGTAGTCCATAGCACTTTGGCCGTCCAGCTCCTTAACCTTTTCTCCGAACAACCGCCGCACCAGTTTTTTAACCTCAGGCAGGCCGACAGAAAGATACAGGCTTCCTATGACTGCTTCCAGGGCGTCGGCCAAGTTGGAAGGGCGATGGCGGCCGCCGCTCTGTTCTTCGCCGTGGCCCAGTAAAAGAAACTCGCCCAACCCCAGCACCTCGGCGGTCCGGGCCAGGCTGGCCTCGCAGACGAGGGCGGCCCGGAGGCGGGTCAGATCTCCTTCCGGTAAGGAGGGGAACTCCTGGAACAAGTATTCCGCTACGGCCAGGCCCAAGACAGCGTCGCCTAAAAATTCCAGACGCTGGTTATGGGCCGGGAGATTATGCTCAAAGGCGTAAGTAGGGTGGGTCAAGGCCAAATCTATTAAGTCTAGGTCCTGTACCTGCAAGCCTAGCTTATGCAAAAGAAGCTCCAGTTTGCGGCGTCTATTGGCCTCCATTTTCGCCACCCCGAAGGTTCTACCTCTCCATTCGCTTCAACAAAACAACAGCGTTATGGCCGCCGAAGCCGAAAGAATTCGAGAGGGCGGCCCTCACTTCCCTCTGCCGCGCATGATTGGGCACATAATCCAGGTCGCAGTCAGGGTCGGGATCCTCGTAATTGATGGTAGGAGGAATAATGCCTTCGTAAATGGTCAAGGCAGTAGCCACCAGCTCTACGGCCCCGGCGGCACCTAATAAATGACCGACCATGGATTTAATAGAACTTACCGTCAGCTTATAGGCATGGGGGCCGAAAACCTTCTTGATGGCCAGGGTTTCAATGCGGTCGTTGAGTTCCGTCGAAGTCCCATGGGCGTTAATGTAATCCACGTCCTCGGGCTGTAAATTCCCATCCGCCAGCGCCAAGGCCATGGCTCGGGCCGCCCCCTCCCCGTCCGGATCGGGAGCCGTTATATGGTAGGCATCGGCCGTACAGCCATAACCGGCCACTTCGGCATAAATCCTGGCTCCCCGCGCCTGGGCATGTTCCAGGGTTTCCAATATGAGGACCCCTGCTCCTTCCCCCAGGACAAAGCCATCCCTCTGGCGGTCGAAGGGGCGGCTGGCAGCCTGGGGGGCCTCGTTGCGGGTAGAAAGAGCTTTCATGGCGCTAAAACCCGCTAGGGCCAAGGGCGTAACGCTGGCCTCGCTCCCCCCGGTGATTACTACATCCGCCTCGCCCCGCTGCAAGACCCGCAGGGCTTCTCCCACGGCATTGGTCCCCGATGCGCAGGCGGTATTGATGGTAAAATTGCTTCCGCGGGCGCCCAAGTGAATGGCAATCTGCCCGGCTGCCATATTGGCTATCATCATGGGGACAAAAAAGGGGCTGATCCTGGCAGGGCCCTTTTCCAGCAGAATACGGCTTTGATCTTCAAAAGTCTCCATGCCGCCGATACCGGTGGCGAAAACCACCCCCACCCGCCAGGGGTCAACCTGTTTTATATCCAGCCCGGCGTCCTGCCAGGCCATCTTAGCCGCCGCCACCGCGTACTGGCTGTAGCGGTCCATGCGTTTAGCCTCTTTGCGGTCCAAAAAGGCGCCAGGATCAAACCCGCGCACCTCGGCGGCAAAACGGGTGGGCATCTGCTCCGCATTAAAGCGGGTGATGGGCCCGATGCCCGATACCCCGGCTTTAAGGGCCTGCCAGAAGCTCTCTTTATCGTTACCGACCGGTGAAATCACTCCCAGTCCGGTGATAACTACCCGTTTGCGCAAAGGCTCTCCCTCGACTTTCCTACAGAGGATTGGTTGCTGCAGGGAGATAAGTCCGACCTGCAGCAACCCCAAACCCTACTTGGTATGTTCTTTAATGTATTCCACTGCCGCACGTATGGTAGTGAGCTTTTCGGCATCTTCATCGGGGATCTCGATATCGAACTCCTCTTCCAGGGCCATGATGAGTTCCACAATATCCAGGGAATCCGCATTGAGATCCTCGAAGGAAGTGTCCATGCTGATCTCCTCTTCCTCCACTCCCAATTGCTCGGCCACGATACTCCTGACTTTGTTAAAAATGTTGTCCACCTACCTCACCTCCTTCCCGGTCCTGTCGAGGCCTTAAAAAATCTATATGGTCAGCCCGCCATCCACCACGATAACCTGCCCGGTGATATAGCGAGCGGAAGGCGAAGCTAAAAAGAGTACAACATCGGCTACTTCTTCCGGGGAACCGGGCCGCCCTAAAGGGATGCGCTCCAAGAAAGCCCGCCGGGTTTCTTCCGGTAACCCTTCGGTCATATCCGTACTAATAAACCCGGGGGCCACGGCATTGACCAGAATACCGCGGGAAGCGACTTCCTTGGCCAGGGATTTGGTTAGACCGATGAGGCCGGCCTTCGCCGCCGCGTAATTGGCCTGCCCCGCATTGCCCGTCAAACCTACCACCGAAGTGATGTTGATAATGCGCCCCCCTTTCTGGCGCAGCATGGGTCTTAAGGCAGCTTGGCAGCAGAAGAAGACCCCCGTTAAATTAGTATGTAAAACTGCCTCCCATTCTTCCTGCTTCATGCGCAGGGATAGATTGTCCCGGGTGATACCCGCATTGTTTACCAGAATATCCACCCGTCCAAAGGCTTCCAGGGCCTCTTCCACCAAAGCCTGGGCCTTGTCCGGCCGGGAAACATCCCCTTGCCACGCCAGAGCCTCACCCCCTTGTTCCCGAATGAGGTCCACCACCTCGCGGGCCTCCCTTTCGCGGTTAAAGTAATTGACCACCACTTTGGCCCCCGCCTTGGCCAAAGCCAGGGCTGTAGCCCGCCCGATGCCCCGCGAACCCCCGGTTACGACGGCCACCTGTCCCGCCAACACCATTTTATATCCCCTCCTGCAGGAGCGCCAGGGTCTTGTTTAGGGTGTCAGGATTTTCCACCCGCGTTACCGTTGCCTGGGGAGCGATCCGGCGGATCAGGCCGCTCAAGACGCTACCGGGACCTACCTCCACAAAAAACTGGTAGCCATCCTGCACCAGCCTCTGTATGGTTTCTTCCCACCGGACGGGCCGTGCTACCTGGTCCACCAGACTGGCACGTATATCCTCCGCATCCTTAACATAATCCGCGCTTACATTCGCTATAACGGGAATTTGAGGAGTCGCTACGGCTACCTCCGACAACACTCCTCTTAAGCCCTCGGCAGCCGGCCGCATGAGGGAGGAATGGAAGGGACCGCTGACCTTGAGAGGAATTACCTTCCTCGCCCCGGCCTCCCTGGCCAATTCTTCCGCCTCCTTCAATCCCTCTTTATCCCCGGCAATAACCACCTGTCCCGGAGCATTGAAATTGGCCGGTTCCACCATCCCCCTTTTTACCCGGCGGCAGACCTCCTCCACCTGGGCGGCAGAAAGGCCCAAGATAGCCGCCATGCCGCCCCTACCGTATTCACAGGCCCCGGCCATCAACTCCCCCCGGCGGGCCACCACCCGCAAAGCATCGGCAAAGCTGAGGCTGCCGGCCGCCACCAGAGCTGCATATTCCCCCAGGCTGTGCCCGACGGCGGCCGCAGGCTTTACTCCGTGTTCCAGCAGAACCCGGAGGCACGCTACTTCTACCGCCAGGAGCGCCGGCTGGGTAATCTGGGTGCGGGCCAGCTCTTCCTCCGGCCCCCGAAAACAAAGCTCGGTCAAAGGCCAGCCCAAAACTGCATCGGCTTCGGCCAGGGTAGCTGCGGCCACCGGAAATTTTGCCGCCAGATCCTGCCCCATCCCCACATATTGGGAACCCTGGCCGGGAAAGACAAACACCAGTCCTTCCCGCACGGATTTGACCCCCTCACAGCCCCGCCAATTTACCCAGGCGGAACATTACTTCCTCGGCCTCGGCCATTACCTCTTCCAGGATGGCCTTCGCCGGTTTGATCTCTTTTACCAGGGCGGCAATCTGCCCTGCCATGACGGAACCGTATTCTACATCCCCGTCCACCGCTGCCGCCCGGAGCTTGCCGGCCCCCAATTTATCCATTTCTTCCCAGTCGGCCCCCCGGGCGGCCAGCTCCTCGAACTGGCGGGCCAGCTTATTGCGCAAAATGCGGACGTAGTGGCCCCGGGCGCCCGTAACTACCGTATCGCGATCCCCGGCTTTAAGGATAGCTTCTTTATAGTTAGGATGTACCGTACACTCCGAGGCACAGATAAAGCGGGTGCCCATCTGGACTCCGGCCGCCCCCAAGGCCAAAGCGGCAGCCACGCCCCGCCCGTCCGCAATGCCGCCGGCAGCAATAACCGGGATGCTAACGGCATCTACAATCTGGGGGACCAGGGCCATAGTGGTAATTTCGCCAATATGGCCTCCGCATTCCATGCCTTCGGCGATAAGGGCGTCCACTCCCAGGCGCTCCAAGCGCTTGGCCAGGGCCACGGAGGCCACCACGGGAATCACTTTGATACCGGCCTCCCGCAAACGAGGCAGGTGCTTGCCTGGATTACCCGCCCCGGTAGTCACCACCGCCACCCTTTCTTCCACCACCAAGTCCACCAGTTCTTCTATGTAGGGGGACATATAATAAAGGTTGACGCCAAAGGGGCGGTCGGTGCGTTCCTTCGCCTTGCGGATTTCCCGGCGTACTAGTTCCGGAGGAGCATTACCGGCCCCGATGATGCCCAAGCCCCCGCCCGCCGAAACCGCGGCAGCCAGTTCCCCGGTAGCCACCCAGGCCATGCCGCCTTGTAAGATAGGGTAAGTGATCTGCAGTAGATCGCATAAAGGTGTGCGCCACACGCTGCTCCTTCCTCCCTTAGTCCATACTCCATTTGACGACGGCTGCGCCCCAGGTAAGGCCCGCGCCGAAGGATACCAGCACCACGTTATCTCCTTTTTTAAGCCTGCCCTCCCGCCGGGCCTCATCCAGAGCGACCGGGACCGAGGCGCTGGACATATTGCCATAGCGGTCTAGATTGATATAAGCTTTTTCCGCGGGTAAGCCCAACCGTTTCAGGGCTGCGTCCACAATGCGGATATTGGCCTGGTGGGGGATTAAGAGGTCCACATCTTCTTTCTTCAAACCTGCCTTGTCCAGGGCTTTGAGCGAGGCCTCGCCCAGGATCCTCACGGCAAACTTGAAGACTTCGGATCCCTGCATGTGGATGGTATGGAGCTTGCGGCCAACCGTTTCCTGGGAGGCCGGAAGCCTCGACCCGCCAGCCGGCATAACGAGCAGCGGACCCCCGCTGCCGTCGGCGCCCAGATAAAGGGAAAGAATCCCTTCCCCTGGGGGAACGGGAGCCAATACCACCGCACCGGCCCCGTCGCCGAAGAGGACGCAGGTATTGCGATCTTCCCAATTAAGAATTTTGGTGAGCAAGTCAACCCCGACAACCAAAACTTTTTCATAGGTACCAGTGGAAATAAACTGCTGGCCTACCCCCAAAGCGTAAATAAAACCCGTACATCCCGCCGAAAGGTCAAAGGCCGCCGCCCTTTTGGCCCCCAGCCGCTCCTGCACCAGGCAGGCAGTCGAGGGGAAAAGGGTGTCTGGGGTAACCGTGCCCACAATAATAAGGTCAATTTCTTCCGGCGCCACCCCTGCGCTGGCCAGGGCCTCTTGGGCTGCCGCCACGCTCAAGTCCGAAGCAGCTGCGTCTTCGCCCGCCACCCGGCGTTCCCGGATACCCGTCCGCGTCCGTATCCATTCATCGCTCGTGTCCACCATTCTTTCCAGATCGAAATTGGTCAATACTTTTTCGGGCAAACAAGAGCCCGTTCCTATGATACCGGCCTGTCTACTTTGAGCTGGCAATTCTCCACCTTCTTTCTAGTGTCGAGGCCGGGTAGATGGCCGAGATTGTCTATCAACTTCTCCTGGACACAGCGTACGGCCACCCTGACGGCGTTTTTAATGGCCCTCTCATCGGAACTACCGTGACAAATAATACTGACCCCCTGCACCCCTAAAAGGGGGGCGCCGCCGTACTCGGCATAGTCCACCTCTTGTTTGAGGCGGCGCAAAGCCGGCAGCATCAGGGCAGCTCCCAGGCGAGCGCTGAAATTACGTTTTACCTCTTCCTGGATTTTGGCGAAAATAGCCAGGGCCAAACCCTCTCCGAATTTAAGGAGCACATTGCCGGTAAAACCGTCGCAGACGTAAACGTCCGCTACTCCCCGGGGCAGGTCCCTGCTCTCCACATTGCCTATGAAATGGAGGGGGGAAGTCTTCAACAATCCATAAGTTTGGAGGACGAGTTCGTTGCCTTTACCGGCCTCCACGCCCACATTGACGAGCCCCACCCTGGGTGAGGGGATACCGAGGATTTTATGGGCATAGAGGCTCCCCATATGGGCAAATTCGTAAAGATGCTCCGGCCGGCAGTCCACATTAGCCCCCGCATCCAATAAAAGCTTGGGGCCTTCCAGGGTGGGCAAAAAGGTGGCTATGGCGGGGCGCTGTATGTTGCCGCTGCGGCCCAGGATAAGGAGGGCGGCTGCCATCTGGGCTCCTGTACTGCCGGCCGACACTACTGCCTGGGCCCGGCCTTCCTTAACCAAACGCGTGGCCAGGACGATAGAGGCTTCTTTTTTCCGGCGCAAGGCTAAGGCCGGTTGTTCATCCATGGTAATAACCTGCTCTGTATGTACGATTTCCGGTTCAATCCCGGAAGCGCCATCCTTTAGCTCTTTCTCGATGGCCCGAGCGTCACCAACCAGGATAACCTCCGCCCATCCTTCCTGGGCTGCAGCTAACGCACCGCGGACAATGGCTCGAGGCGCATTATCGCCTCCCATGGCATCTACAGCGATCTTCAAGGATTGTCGCCTCCCTGCTCTCCTTTCTCGACGTCGGGGGCCATGATGACAAATTGGCCTTTAAAAACAATTTCCGTACCCACCCGCGAATGCACGGAAACCAAAAAGGTACAGCCTCGCTGGACCTTCACCATGGCCCTGGCGATGATCCTTTCGCTTTCATAAACCGGACGGCGATAGCGCACCCGGGCGCTGCTGGTCAACACCATTTCTTTTCCTACTGTAGCCAGAGCTAAGGAGTTGGCCTGGGCAAACAGGTAATATCCCCGGCAGGCCCCGCCGGGTCTTAACAACATTTCTGGCCGTACTTCCAGAAAAGAAATTCCCAGCTTCCCCGGCTGGAGCTCTACCAGCTCGCCCACCAGCTCCTCCACCGTAACACCCCGCATGTGGGAGCGGGCTTCCTGGGCCAAGATCATGATCCGCTCCCGCACCTCGGGAATACCCAGGGCCAGCCGGTCCAGGCGAATGGTGGGAATACTGACTTTAAACCGCGCAGCCAATTCCTCATCAGTGGCAAAGGGCTGCTCCTCTAAGTAGCGCAAGAGGGCCTTCTGACGCTCCTCTTTTTTGCTATGATTCCGGGCCACCGGAATCACCCCAAGCCGATTTTGGTACCACGTATTATTACCAGGCTATAGTATTAGTATAAGCATCATGGCATTCTTATGCAAGCAAAAAATAAACCGGCCATGCCGGTTTTAACTCCTCCTGCCAAGTACCCTGTATCCACTTCCCCGGGCTTTTGTCCCCCTTGCACCCCATCTTTTCGCTAAATCTATTTCGCTAGATTCCGATTTCGAACTCGTGGCCCAGAGACAAACGGCTCTGCAGCGTACCGGAGCATTCGGCACCCCACGGCATGGGATGCGGATTTGGTACTCGCTCAATTCCCATAACGAAATACCCGCAACGCTGGCATTGACACTACCAGCATGGCATTTTTCGCACCTCCACCCTTCTTTTGCCTATACCCTTTAGCACATAACTTTATTATGGACTGGTCCGGTTATCATCCCAATCTTTAATCTCTTCGTGGAACGGGTTCATCCTGTCTTGCGAAGGCGGCCAACAAGCGGCACAACATGCGAACCTCGGGCCGCTCCGACTGAAGGCCCTTGAATATTGTAGAACGTACGACTTCTATTGGTACACGATTCCATATTGGAGCAAGAAGACGGTAAACTTCATCAAGTTGATGCCTGCTAGCCCGATCCCCAAAGAGCAAGATCTTATGAAGCCCATAAAAGAACACACCGACGCTTGAAGCATCTACTGGCTCCCCGATCATCCAGGCCACAGAAGGTAGCAAAAGGCGTGCTATGTTGTCCTCTCGGTGCACAGGCTCGTGGTTGGCTAACGTACGCAGTCCGCGCTGAACAGCTCTGCGCACGATTTCCAGGTGGTTCTCAGCTTCTTCAACTATCCAATTAACGAACCACTCGAGGAACTCCGGCCACTCGAACCCAAACTCGGCGCTCGCCACTTGGTCGAACATCGAGTCTATCTCCATATCGGAGAATTCTGCTTTGTTAGCAAGCAATAATATAATTCGCATTGCTTCATCGCCATACTTTAACGGCCCAAGAGCCCGCAATTCTGAGACGAACTTTGCACGTATTTCGGCATTGTTGCGGATGTGCTGGTAGAGTTTTCTTTGTATAGTAATCATCCTGCGGTGGAGCGCTTCAAGAGGACCCCCTACGGCTGGCAACCACCTATGCGTCAAAGACGCCAACCGAGAGACATTTATTGTGCCGTAACGATAATATTCGGCCAAAACACTGAACCAGCCGCCCCAACGGCTAGCTCTGGCGTAGTGAGCCAAGCGCTCAGGGGGGAGATCATCAGCTAGCAACCGAAGCTCAAGGAGGTTGAAGAAATCGGGGTGCAATTCGTCTGATGGCAGTAGGGCCTTCTCAATCCTGTTCTCCAAGTCGGACAATGTAAGAGACTCGCTGGACAAGCTGACTTTTGCTTCGTTCCCTTGTCGTTCACTTGCATTCTTATACTCAGGCACTGCACCGCCAAGACGGGCGACCATACAAACTGTGATAGGCCCTTTCGTGGAACCACTTGAGGATATCAGCAGTTGGCGGAGTATCTCGTCGCTGACTGCGCCAAAACAGTGTCCGAGCAATCCGAGCATTTGGCGCGCGGCCGCCGACCGAGGATCCCTTACTCGCGGATCATCAATGAACTCGGTGGCGGCATTGCAAATTCCAAGTTTACAGGCTGGATCATTTGCCGCCAACTCGTATAACAGCTCGCCAATTCGCTCGATCTCAAAGCGAGATAATACATCCCCTGCAAAAAGGCTGGTCCATACAACTTTCTTCCACTCGCTGGGAACCTCGAGCGTCCGGATCAGGAGGGAAAAAGCCGGTTCCTCCTCGCCTTTACCGCCATACTCAGTGCTTACTTTCGTGATTGCCCGGAGATATTCAGTATCTTTGGCCGCTAGTTCTCGTTCTTTAAGTAACATACTCAGATTCATAGAAGAAGCTGAGATCAGCAGGCAAGCTCTGGCTCGCTCTTCAAGTGTCAGCCTTTGGGAGTGGTACCTCAGAAGTTCAAAAGCGGCCGCCTTGGCTATTTCAATTTCGGACCCAAGTAATGCTCGGACCAAATGAGGGTATGCTCGAGCGTCAGCGAGAACAGGGTGGTGTGGTGGGCTGACATCCCTGGGCGAGTCAAAGTCCACGAAACGATGACCCTTTAGGAACCCATCCACTAGCTGTACCCACTCGGATTCGCTCAGATCGACCCCGTTTCGGTAAAGAAGGAGCAGAGAAAAAACCCGGGCTCTCTCGCTCCATTCCTTATAGCGGGCGCGAAGGTAGGATAGGACAGAGGGACCAAGCCGAAGACGTTGAGCGAACGCTTCCCAGTTTAAAACGCCAGGTTCATAGGTTCCCTGAAGTGCAATTTCAAGTGCCTCTGCCTCACTGTCGGGAAAAATAGTGGCCAGCACGCAAGCTGTACGTTTCCTGACCTCTGGATTAATAGAGTACAATTGCTCTCGCAACGCGGCCGTATAAACCGCACTGTGCCTACCATTGAGCAGATCGCTAAGGCCTTGGCGTATCTCAGGGTAACGCGACAGGATATAATCGTTCATCGCCGCGACGGCACGGCAAAGCCATTCCGGTTTCGGTTCCTCCATACGGAGGAGGCTTTCAATTAAAATTCTCCACACACTGGAGTGGGGAAGTTCAAATGTAGCAGCTTCAGGGTCAAATTGATCGACCAGCCATTTGAGGGCTTGCTCTCCACCACTCTCTATTAGCTTTCTAAGAACAACTTCACCTTGTTCAACTCTGCCACCGTCATGAAGTCCCCGAAGAAGAGCCGGAGCCAGCTCGCGCCAGTCATTTTCCCCCATTTCATAGAGAACGCATGCTGCAACACAGGCCAATTCGCCATCTTCGGATGACAACCAGGCCTTAAGGAGAGCCCGAACGCGATCGCGAGAGACCCTACCCACCCAAGTTGACCAAGCGGCAGCAACAGTGCTATTGGCTCTTTTCCCATAGCCGCCTTTGATAGCCGCACGTAAGATGTCCAGCGGGGGTAAAGCAACAGAGTTCAGTGTTAGCCTTAGCCATATTTCCGCGGCTGGTCCGCTAGACTCATGCCCAGCGCGAGCAGCCTTTCCCAGGGCCTCCAGCACCTCTTTTAGATAACCGGATTTCGCTTCCGTGAAGATCGCAGACTTGGCTCTATTCTGCAGGGGGCCTCTCCAGAGCAACTCAATGTACAGTTCAACCCGCCGCTCCACCGGGAATTCTTGAGGTAACATAAGCGCGATGGGTGCCAAGATCCGCTTGCTGGCGTAATAGCCTACGGTCATGTGGGCCGGAAGGATCGTTAGCAGTCGCTCCTTAATCGAAGTGGAGATACTATCAGGGTGCAGCGCTACCCAATAACTCAGAATCTCGCCACCCAATTCGTAGATGTAATCCGAAGCAGGTTTGGCTGGGTCCAGGTATTGTTCCCAAAACCAAAGCATGCCTTCGTCCCCGGCCAGCTGGATGGTCCGTGCCAGGCACTGGGCCGAATAACCACGATCATCCCTGAAAACACGAAGGGGTCGAAATCCTAAACTTAAGAATTGCTTTAACACATGGGATGCCAAGTTCCGGTCCTCAGCTTCTGCAACGATATAGGCTGCTGCAGGAACATTCCGGTCTTCACTAAGAAGTCGGGAGAGGTAGCCGGCAAACCAGTCTTGGTAGAGTTCAATCTTGTTAGTTCGGCGCGCCAGGGTAGCCATAAACGATATTACCCGCCATGGAATATTTAGATCTGGCTCCCCTAGCTTGCCAGAAACAAGACGGTAGAAATGATAGGCTGCTAACGCGCACTCAAACAAAGGTTGAACCGGAAAGCTGATTGTGCCATCCTCTTCTATCAAAACCTGGCGGACCAGAAAAGAAACGCCTTGGGTGGCGAGGTGCTGGGGCTGTCCTCGGTCTTTTAAGTCCTCTTGAATTGCCAGTTCGAGAGCCTCGCGCCTGACCACTCCGTGCTGGGCGAGTGAGATTTCCTTGGCTGCTCGCCCGAGCAGGGCGAGCCTGTCCAGTGGGGTTGGATATGCCTTTGCCAGTTCTGGCTCTAATGGTTCACGCGCGTCCCGATGATCCCAGACCATTAGCTTTTCTTCTAACAGATTAAATAGGAGATCACCCAGAGTATACTCCTTTAAGGTTACATCATTTCTCAAATATCGGTAAAGCAAGCGAACAAACAAAGGGGTGGAGGCAACCGCGGCGAGTTCGCTCCTTCCTTTTAAAACCGATAGGCGGGTACGTGCCTCTTGTCTGGCATCCTCTGCTGAACAGCCGGTTGATATTGCAATGTTCTGCAACAATCTGAACATCTCATCTTCATCCAGGCTCGGCAACTCCAGCAGCTGCCACTCCTCGTAGTTGAACCCGATGAGTTCTAAGGGTCTTCCCGTAGCCACTATTCGAACGTTCGCCCACTGATCAACGATGTCAGACATCCGCTCCAGTAGCTTCCGGGCTGTTGAAGGACCCAGTTCGTCTAAGCCGTCGAGCACAAGTGTCAGCTCTGTTCCCTGGCGTAGTAAGTCAAGAAGGTGAAAGTCCCCCCATTCAGGGACAATTTGGCCTTTGATAAACGACGAAAGGGCATCGAGGGCATCGCGAACGGTTTCAAATGAATAGCCCCTCAGCTTTCCGGCAGGAATGAAAAAGCTTAGCCCTCCTTGCTGGCGAACAAGGTAGACGACTAGCTGCGCCGCCAGCGTACTCTTGCCGGCACCCAGCTCAGCAAGGAGCAGTGTCCTTGAACTGTGTGCGATTGCGGTTTGCAGGCTCTCTCTCACTTCTCTATGCTCGGGTTGGATCCGGCCCGTCTCGTCCAGGTAGTACCGCTCGTGGCGGATATACGGCGTCACCGAACGTAAGATGGGTTCCGGCAGCTTACCTTCTTTCTGGATGGCCCGGGATTTTTTCTCCATCTCACGTTCGGCAAATCTCGCAGCGCGTTCCTTCAATTCTTCCACAGTGATTCCATGGGTCATATAACGAGGCACTTCGGGAACGCCCGGCGACTCTGACTCGTAAAACCGGAAGAACTTGGCTTCGCCCTTGGGACTCCACGGTTTACTACTGGCCCGCGGATCAAATTCGAACTGGCGAAGGGTAAAGCCATGCGACTCGACCTTCAGTAGGGCAAAGTTGTTAAAATGGCCAGCATCCTCATATACCGCCCCACACGATACGAGGTACGCTGCACCCTCGATTCTGTCGGGCGACCGTGGTACGCCGTGCACATGGCCAGTCAGAATAATGTTACAGCGCTTGCTCAGGTAGCCCATAGTGCCAGGACGTTTGCTCGATGCATAGGATCTGATCTCATTATCATGAAGCCACTCCCGAGGGTGGTGGATCAAGGCAATACACGGGACATCTTTTCCTGCCTCAACTTCTTTGATGATCCCTTCTGCCTCAAGACTACGAATGTGTGGTAAGCCTACCCAAAGGTTCCCTCTGTCGCCCTTGCCTTGACAGAACCACGCCGAGTTTAGGACGATAAATTTGATACCCTTGTGGGTCCGAGAACCGCAAAGGTAGTTGTCCTCACCCTTAATCTTAACTGGTGGTATCCCAAAGTCCTTGCAGAATCGAGAAAACGCATCGAATCGCTTCTGAAAGTGGTCCGGTACTGGAGGATGTAGCCATTTATCAGCAGTGTCGGCATCTGGTGGACAACCGATCCCTCTAATACCCCAATCCGCATCGTGGTTTCCTGGGCATAAAATTATGTCGTTGGGAGAAAGGCCCGTTGCATCGATCAGTTGCTTGAGCCATTTTGCCGCTGCCGCGTAGTCGCTTTCCTTGCCTGCAAAACCGATATCTCCGGAGATGCAGACGATCTGGGGATGCCATTCTTCAGGTTGCGCCCTGATGAAGTCAATCAGACTTCTGAGCACAACTTCTCGATCATCCAAGCCTGAAGCATTACCTTTTTCAGCCCCAAAGTGGAGGTCAGATAAATGGAGAATAACTACGCCCACACATGTCACCCCGGAATCCAATGTGGGTATTAAACCACTAATATTAGAAGAAAAGGTTCACTTCGATTTATCGATGCCTGATAATTCGGGGCCACCTCGCACTCAATAGTCGCGACTTGCAACAGTCAGGCGGCGGCCCTCAATGTGGATGACCCTTTCTCAGCCTTGAGCAACCGCGCTGCTGACCAGCATAGGATCCGTCGCCCATTGCGCCTGCGCTCCATGTTACGGACGACGGAAAGGGCTAGTAACCCTTCCTTAGCCGCCCCCAGGAACTCCTTAATGGAGCCTCTACTTTCTTGGGGTTCGTTACACCGACTGCCTTACAGGTCTGGCCCTGAAATAACGCATAACCTTCAGCTCGCTTCCAAGCTGTCACTTTCGCTCAGTCTTCAAGATAACCCACTGTGTTAAGTCATGAAGGAGCGAGTGCGGACAACCGAGCATACGCACTCTTTGCTCGTTGAAGGAGATCATCGTATGTCAATATTTCGTCAACCTTCAACTGATTCTTCACAAGCTCAAGGTAATCGCGTACTCTCCGGCCCCGGCCTACGCTATTTTCCGTGGCACGGCTGATTACAATCATAGTCCGATGATCAAGGGAGATACCTGGAAACCTTTCTTTAATTTGGTCGTAATGCTTAAGAATGTATGTTTTCCATTCCGCAATTTGAAACGCCGCCTGTGTCAATTCTCCCATTGATATTCTGGCTGCTTGGAGAAGTCCGCTATTGCATAACCATCACGTGCAACCAGGCAAAAAACCTGCGAGGAGTAAAGGTATGGAGATACATATAAGGGCGGGTAACCGCCACCTGTTGCTGGGGAATCAACGAACGCACGGTATTCACGACGATATGCCTCCACGTACGAGGCGAGATAGCGTGCGATTTACGTCAGCGTGACAATAGCCATTGATCAGGAACTCGCACCCCCTAATGGCGCGTACAAATCCTTCTTAGGGACAACGACTTTTTCAGAGACCTCTATTGCTTGAGCCTCTAAGGATCCGGGTGTCGGAAAAAGTTTAGCATTCGCATCGTCTCAAGACAGAGTATGGCTGGACATGTTCCGAGGTCCTCAAAGGGCATGGCAAATGCGGCCCACGCAGGTTCTCAGTTTTGCGCAATGGACCAACTCCCAGAGAAGTAATCCTTACTCTATTGTTATGTCCTCTCCCAAGCCCAGCTCCCGCAGCGCCACCCGTGTCTCCTCAATTCTCTGCTCAGAAATGCCGTCCTCTGATGAATACTCGACGCTAATGGTAATCTTTAGCCCGGGACTGGTGGCAAACTTCGCCAGGACCTTGGTATAGAAATTCATCCACTTTTGCGGCGGTACCTCACCGGCCCAGCGCATCTTGCCGATCCTGCCGGACGGGGCCGGTGGCTGCTCTGGCGGCGATAACGTTTCCTCGCCCCCAGACGTTATCGGCTCGATAACGGTAACCCTGGCGGACCCGCGTATGCCGCCTACCTCGGCGGTAACTACATAGCTGCCGGTACTCTCGTTGGCCTGGAAAACCCCTTGCCGGTCGATTATCCCACCTGTAGCACTCCACACTACGTTTTCCACGGCGATCTCCCGGTTGTACTGGTCCAGGCCTTTGACCGTGAAGGTATATTTCTCCCCCGGCTTCACTTGTACCTGTGAAGGTGAAACTACCAGGGAGGACAGCTTGGGCGGTTCGATTTGCCTCCTTGCTTCTTGGGCGGTGACGATAAACATATCTTCCGAGAACTCGACGGTTTCGGGGGGCAGGCTGGTATTGAAGTAAAACGGGTCGTAGCCGCCGGTTCCTGTCTTGCCCACGTAGGCAATAATCCCGCTGGCCACGCCCCGGGAAATGGTATCTTTCAAGACCTCCGGGTTCAGCAAGCGGGGAAACTGGGGTGATGCGTAAAAGGCGTCCCGTACAGCCTTGGTGCTCCACTCCTTAAAGGCCGGCGGCCAATTTCGTACGAGGAAGTTGGGGCTGACGCCATCTTCTATATCCCCCTCTTGCCGGAGGCGGTTTAAAATCAAGCTCACCATCGATTCGGCGGCGCTTGAGTACACCAGTCCCAGATCCACCACCCGGAGGCTGTTGTCCTTCCCAAGCAGGACGATGTTTTTGTAGGACCGCCAGACGCACTCTCTCAGATCACGCTGGGCCTTCTTCAGGTTTTCCGCCAGTTGCCGCTTTTGGGCGTCGTCCAGACGCAACTCGTCTTCCTCGTCTTTGATGTCCTCCCAGGCCAGGAGTTTGCGGGCTTCTTCTCGCAGCGCAGCGTCGCTGTCGGCAACGGCGAAGATGAGAGCACTCTTAAAGGTCCGAGAAGAGGTACCGTGCTCCCAGATCAGTGTCTTCACCAGTTCCAGTGTCCCTGGATCCTCCAGAGTCTGGTCAGGCGCCAGCACCACCAGGGTAAGCGCGGCCCGGTCGGGGATCTGGCCCGATTTCTCCGGGAAATAGACCATGTCCAAGCTCCTGCCGGTACCAAAGACCGCTTCGATTTCCTTTTTCACCCGCTCGTCAATTCTCTCCGGCTTGATGTTGGCCCGGCGGTCGGCCAGGAGCTTATTCAGGTTCGGCGAGAGGCTAAAGCGGTAGCGATTTCGTTCTACGGTCAGGTAGTAACAAGTGGATGTTAGCGTTTCCAGGACCGTTTCGACGTGGCCGATGTCCAAGTCGGGGTCAGCAACGGCCAGGCGGATTTCTGGCACGGTGGCTTCGCCTCGGGCCTGGCCGCCGTTAGACTCGAAAAAGATGACGGTAGCGGCCTTGCGGTGCAGCCGTGCCCTTTTGACGGCGTCTACGGCTTCCTTATCCAGACGGACGGCATGGGAGTCGCTTTTCCCGCAGATATCCGTGGTCACGGCCACTTCGAGCCGGGATTCCCCCAGTTGCTCGAACACCGCCGCCCGGAACAACGGGTCATCAAGGGGAGCCGTTCCCAGGCTGATGAGCGGGTCGCGGTGCGCCCCCTGATAACCCTCCCGGTAAGCCCGGGAAACCCAGAGCGCGAGCAGCCGGAGGATGCCCCGCGTCTGCTGGAAGCGCGGCAAAGCCTGCCACTTGCGCTCGAACACCGAGAGCACCGCCGGGTGGAAGGGATAGGTGGCCGCGAAGGCCTCACGGGCGTGATCTACGGGAAACCAACCGGGGAGCTGTTGGCGGTGGTTCACCACCCAGGCGGCATGGGCGTTGCAGACCTGTAGGGCGTCACGATCCAACAGCACCCTGCCGTCCTCGCCTATGGCGCGGGGGTCCCATTCAAAAAGCCGGCGACGGATGATCTCTGAGGTTTCGGCCTCGGCGGACATGACCACCGGCTTACCGAGCCGGTCCAAGAGTTTCTTGAAGCGCTCGTAGTCGGACTGGTCCTCCGCGGTCATCTCTAGTTCGGAGGCCGGGAGGGAAACCGCCAGGACCACGTTGTCCATACCCCTGGCCGTTTCGGATAGGTTCTGCAAAAAGTCATAAAGTTGGGCGGACAGCCCCATACGGCGGTAACGGCTAACGTAATTCATTAGCTCGTCCATAAGAATCAGGCAGGGCCGGTTCTGGGGGAGGAATTTACGGATCACATCTCCAGCCGGGGCGATCATCTTCTCCTCGTGCTCAGCCACCACCGCCAGACCCCGCTCGCCGGCCAACTGAAAGGCAATCTCTCCCCACGGCGTCTTACGCAGCGGCGTGCCGTCGCTTCCCCCGCGGCCGGTGAGGGAGTCGAATTCGGTGCCGACAAAGACGGCGGTGGCCGCCCGAGGCACCGCCCTTACCCCGGCCTGGGCTAAAAGCTTATCCACACCCGACCAGCGGCTGGCGGCCGGGCCGTTTTGGGCCAGGTGGTAGAGCAGGGTGAGGGCGTGGGTCTTACCGCCGCCGAACTGGGTGGTCATGTTGAAAACGGCCGAGGTCTCGGTCTTAATACCTGACAGGCGCCGTATCACCTCTACGGCCAGGGCGGTAAGATTTTTAGTAAGGTAGGTGCGAGCAAAGAACCGCTGCGGGTCCTGGTAATCTAGAGGGGCCCGCCCGTCGCGTACCTGGTCCAGGTGCACCGCAAACTCGGCCGCGTCCAGGGGCCGGCCTTCACGCAGGTCCTCACGGGGTGTCACCACCTTGTACCAGGGTTTAAGGGCCATGCCATCACCCCCATTATTAGAATCCGAGGCTTTTCTTGCGGGCCAATACACCATCCACCCAGCGCTTTTCCTCGGTGTTGGCAGGGTAAAGGACCGAGAGGGCCTGGGCTAGGCGCCAGAAGCGCTGGTCGCGCCCTACCCCGTCTTCTACTAGAAACCGCTTCAGGGCTTCCCCGCGGCCAGCCGCAAAAAGGAGCATGCTCTGGTGGAGGCGATCCAGAACCGTAGCCCCAGGCGAAAAGACCGGTACCTCTGTTGGCGCGGCCGCGTCTCCTTCTCCTTGGGTCTCGGGTACCAAAATCCGCAGCTGGACCGTCTGCTTCTTTTTTCGTCCCGCGGCCTGACCTGCGCTCTTGCCGAAGAGATAGCGGCTGCGCTCCGTCACAGGTAGAAGCCGGGCGGTTTCTCCTTTGATCTCCACCAGGGTAGTCAGGTTCTCTAGATGCACACCCAGCCCCTGGGCAATCTTGCGGGCGGCATCATACTCCAGGACAAAGCCCCGCATCTTAGCTGGCCTGGCAGCCTCTTCCTCGTCGTCCGCACTTTCCTCAGCTTCGAGGCCCAATTCCAGCTGGTTCCCGGCAGGTCCGTTGCCGTTGGCGCCGGTCGACAGGGTCCACAGCCACATGGCCGTCAGCCGGGCATCCTCCTCAAAGCCGGTGGTGTCGGCCCCCTCGAAGATCATCCCCAAGGCCTCCCGGGCCACCGCGGCCCAAACGTGCTCCAAGTACTCTTTAAGAGTGACCACCTCGCCGCTGGCCTTTTCTACTCGGGAGTAGCGAGAGAAGATCTCCAGGGCCGGCCCCAGGCAGGCAAAGATGGCGTCCGCCCCCACCACCCCTTCTTTGGCCAGGCGCGGCAGCCACTCGTGGATGCGCCGAGGGAGTTCCTGCAGCACGTCCCGCCAGTCGCCGACATTGTCCCGGACAGACCCGTCCAGATTCTCTCGTGCCCGGCAGACCAGGTGGATGGAGGAGGCCAGGGCGGCTGAACCTTGCGCCCTGAGCCGACTTGTATTCTCTGTATCAATGGGCCAAGAGGCGGTTATCGTCCACCCCGCATCCACCAAAGCCTGAAGCATGGCTTCCCATCCGGAGGTGGACTTGTGGGCGAAGACAACCACGCCGATACCTGGGGGATTAAGGATACGCTGGCCCTCTGACATAGCCCGGGTCATAGTTGTTTCAAAATAAGCCTTGTCTTTACCTTTGACTTCATCTACGATACATTCGTCGTCCTTGGGTGTTAAGAAAGTATTAAGAAGGTCAGGATGGCAGTCTCCTACGGTCCTTTTCAACCAAACGTAAAAGAAGTCTGAGAGGTCAGCGTAGGGTACGGAGTCATAGTATGGCGGGTCGGTAACAAAAGCATCGGCAGCATCATCAGGCAAGGGATTTACTGTAGCAGATGCCTTTTCACAACGCCCGACGCCCCAATCGGAACCAACTTGTTCAAGAGCATTGACCAACCCCTCCACAAATACACTAAATGCCCCACTCGCGGTTCCGATCGGTACTCCTTCTGCATAATCCCACACAATAGGAATGGCTTGCCGCCCAAAAAGCTGCCTCGGACATTGTGCAATTGGTTCCCAGCGGTTCAAAGAATTACCCAGATCAGCTTGCTTGTCCAACGCCAACGCCAGGCACGTCTGCACCGCTAGTGCTAGCCCCTTTTCGCCCTTGTCAGTCGCTTTCTCTCCCACCTCGCGTACCAGCCGCGCCAACGTGGCCAGCGCCAGGGCCTGCCGGGGCGTAAATAGGTCGCCCCAGGTCTCCATGCCGTATAGCTGTACCCGGAAACCCAGGGTTCCCTGCGGGGGTAACGCTTCATCCGGCACCAAACTTAACGGCCCCCGGTGCTCCCGCTTGCGCCGCTCAAGTTCCGCCGCCGCCTTCCTTACCGCCGCTAAATCCCTCTCCGTGGGCAGGCGGTAGAACCGTCCCTGCTGGCCGGGCCGAGTGGTGACCACGCAGAACAAGCGGGCGTCTGTCGCACCGCCCCGGCGTTCCTTTAACTGGCGCCGCACCGAGGCCACTGGCATGGTGTACCCGCACACGGGGCAGGTGGCCGAGCCCCGACGGACCGTGCCCTCGACTACGTCTGTGGCCTTGGCATTCTCGATAATCTCGAAGCCCACCCTCTTTTCCTTATGGTTGGGAATCAACCGCAGGGCCACCGAGCGGCCCCCCTTTTTGGCCAGCCACAGGGAGCGGAGCAGCGGTACCTCGGCGCCGCACCCCGGCCCTTCGCACCGGATGGTCCGGGCCCAGAGATAAGCGATCGGTGTGGCCCCGTCGTGGTCTTTGGGGTAGAACTCGGCCAGTTCTTTTTCGGCTTCCTTCTTCACCCACTCGCTCCATCTGCGCACCTCGTCCGCTAGTTGCCGACCGTACTTTGGGATATACTCAAGCACTACTTTGTTTAACAGGACCGCCACCGGGTTGAGGTCGCTGGCAAAGGCATCGGCTCCAACTCGCAGGGCCTCTAGGGGAATAGAGCCGCCGCCGGCAAAGGGGTCCACCACCAGTGGCTTAGTACCCGGCACGCCACCTAGGGCCTCATGGGCCGCCTGAGTAAGGGCGCGGCTTGTCTCCAGGTACTCCCGGCGGGTGGAATTATCCCAGTTGGAGAAGTCGGCGATGAAGTCCAGGAGGGCTGTACGCAGCTCTTCATTATCATTTAGCTTCTCGGGGTTTTTATGGTAACTCATAAAGCGTTCGAAGCTTTCCACCCCCAAGAGCCCCAGGTAGTCCGTAGCCCACTTTTGCATCCAGGAACGGGCAGCCTTCCGGAAAGCCTCCGGGCACAGGGGGTCGGCCGGATCGGGCCACAGCGCGGCGCAGATCACCGCCCTGCAGGCCGCCAGGGGCCGTCGCGCCCACCAGATGTGTAAGGTGGAAATATGCCCGTGCCGGATGCTTTTCTCCCGCCGGGCGTGCTCGGAAATGCGCTTGATCGGCAGATCAACTTCGATCAACCGCCGTGGATACTGCTGATGCATACTCATAATCTATCTCCTTGTAACTCCCCAAATTTATAGTCTCTCGACGTCAATCTTGATGCCTTGGGAAGCCATCTCCTTGGCCAACATAACCCCTGCTTCCTTTTCCAGGTCATCCTTGAACGGAATATAGATAAGTCCTTGGATATCTGATGGGCGTTCCATATTTTCAACTTGCTTCAAAAGTATAGCTACCCTACTCCTACCTAATTTCGCCAATAGCATTCCTAACTCTAGGACAACGTTTTGTCTTGCACGATATGCCTTTTCGTCGGGGTGACCAGCTCTATGTCCTTCGTCATCAGGAGTTGCCAGAACGACGCCAAAATTAACATTCTGTGCACATGTCTCCAGCTTTTCAATAATGGTGTGTCCTTGCGAGGGCAGTTGGTCCAAAATAAGTGGCTCCAAACCCCATCGTCTGAGCATGGCCTCAAGTTGTGTACGGGCTACCTGATCATGGCCATAAACGACGAACACACTACGGTTCATTTCTGGTGCTTCGTGGAGATGTTCAGTAGAATCGCCCGAACGTTCAAGGACTTTTCTAACAGCGTCCGGATTTTTTCCCTGGACGCTAAAAGTACCCTTATCGAAAATGTTAACTACTTGACCAGTATACAACCGCAACTGCCACCCTGTATCATTTGGCAGTCTCTTTTCTTCCTGTATCTTAAAACCGTGTTGTTCAAGAATTTGTTTCGCTTCTTGCACATTCATTCGACTTCCCCCCGAGCTTCCATGATCGGACTAAACAGTTCTTGCTTGCAATATCTCTCCCGGACCTATTTGATAGTGTTCAATCTTCACCAGCGGCTCCCAGCCCAGACGGACCGGGTCCTGAATCGCGTGAATCTCTGGAGCCGAAGCGCAGTTGAATACAACGTAAAGCCAGTAGTCTTTCCTCAGGCGCTCGGCAGTCTTGTACTCGTTAGCGGTGAGTGCGATTTCGCCAACCCCGGCGCGGCCTTTCACCTCGATGAAACGGACCTCGATGGCCGTCTCCGGGTCCTCGGGGTGCGGCCGGCGCGAGATGAGGTCAAAGCCCCGGTTTTCGTTTTCCACGCTTACCACATTCCAGCCTCTGGCCTTCTCATAAGCGATTACGGCTTCGACGGCGATCCGTTCGATCTCCTCATCGCGCACCATGGTGGCAATCTCAGGGGAAGTGCGTTCCGGGTGAGGTAAGACCCAGGCCCGCCCGTGATGCTGGACGGCGGCAATGGTGCAGTGGCGTTCCTTTTGCAACTCCTCCCGCCGACCCTCCAGGCGGGCGTTTAACTCGTCCAGACGATCTTCTGTTGTTTTGATATTTGCCGCTAAAAGGGGGTTTTGGTCTCCGGCCTGCTGGGCCTCCAGAAGCTGAGCCATCCGCAGGTTCTGCCGGTGGATGAGCTCATTGAGGCTGATCTCTAGGTGCCTGGCAATAGTTTCGATCTCCTTCTGGCGCTGGGCCGTAACCTCTTCGAGGAAGGGCTGCAGGGCCCTAGTGACCAGGGCTTCTTCGACTCGGGAACGGTCTGGCAGCAAACTATCGTCCGGGACCACCGTTCCCTTGGGCGCTGGGATCAGGTCCAGGAAGATAGTAGGCTGCCGTATGCTCATGGTGCCGTTCATAGCTGTCTCTACTATGAACAGGCGCCGGTGAAGGATATGTCCCCGGCCGTCCCGCACAGCTGCAGAAAAAACGTCTAGGCGGGCCGGTTCTTGCCGGTGCAGGTCAAAAAAAACGGCTCCGCGGCGCAGGTCGTCCTCTACCCGCTGAAGCACCTCTTCCCGCACGCACTCGAAGAGCGGATGACCAGGGGTTACCCATTCCAGGGTAGGGTCATATTGCAGGAGTTTCTTATCGAAAACAATCTGCTTGTACTCGCGGCCGAGCTTGCCAAAACGCGGTTCCAAACGTTCGCCGAGCGGCCAAAGGGTGCGCGGTATCCGGCCAATGCGGTAGATATGGGAACCCTTACGTAATTCCCGGGGCTGAAGCCCGGCTATTGGCGCGGCTTTGAGAAAGAAGTCCTCGATGACTTCCGGCACCAAACGCCGCTCCTTAGCCTCTGCCGACCTGCCGACGATGGCCGAGAGGTTGAGTTCTCGCTTGGCCAAACCTTCGAGGGCACAATGGGTGATCCGACGGAAACGCTCGGTGTCCACCTGCTCGACGATGCGGTTCTTGATGACTTCTTCCGTCAGGTTGTGGGCGTACATCTCCCGCAGCATGCGCTCCAGCTGGTTGGCAGGGAATACGTCTCCCAAAACGTTGAATACCTTACCCGTGCGCTGGGGGTCAAGGTCCTCCTCGATTTTCTTGATGCGCTCGAAGAGCTTTAGCAGCACGCGGCCCTCGCGGGTATTGGTACTCACGAAGTTAAGGATCAAGCAATCCTTCTCCTGGCCGTAACGGTGGATGCGGCCCATGCGCTGCTCCAAGCGGACGGGGTTCCAGGGGATGTCGTAATTGATCATAAACCAGCAGAATTGTAGGTTAATGCCCTCCCCGGCTGCTTCGGTGGCCACCATAACCTGGCAATCCTCGCGGAATTCCCGCTCGGCATAGAGCCGCGTGCCCGGCGTGTCGCGGTCCCCGATCTTCATGCCGCCGTGGATCTGGGTTACCTTGAGGCCCCATTCGCGGAGCTTTCCTACGAGGTAGTCGAGGGTTTCTTTATGCTCGGTGAAAATAAGAAGCTTCATTCTTGGGTCCCGGAAGACCCCTTGGTTAGTGATTACCTCCTTAAGCTTGACCAGCTTGGATTCTACCTCGCGTTCCTCTAAGAGGCGCGCCTGTTCGATCAGCTTCGTGAGTTGAAGCACCTCTTCCCGGAGGGCCACGGGATCTATAGAAGCTACCACGCCTTCCAGTTGGTCGAGAATCTCCTGCTGCTCGTCTTCAGGAAGGTCGTCGAAGTCCTCGGGGAGTTTGGCGGCGATTTGTTGCTGCCGGTAGGCTTCGGGATCGGCCAGGACTTTCTCCCGTTTCTCCTTCATACGCTCCAGGCTCCGCCGCACGGCATAGATGCTGGAAGCGAAGCGGCGCTGCAGCATGGCCATGGTAAAACCCAGAACCCGTCCTCGGGCCGAGTCATCTTCTGCCGCCCTGATAGATTGATCCTCCACATACCGGGTGAGGGCATCGTAAAAGTCCCATTCATCCTCGTCAATCTGAAACTCGATGGTTTGGACGTTCCGTTTCGTAAAGAGGGCCTTGACTTCGCCCGTATCGGGATCGGGAAAGGTTACCAGGGCTTCCTTCACGCGGCGGAGGTAGAAGGGAGCCTCCCGGCGCTTCATGGCCTCTTCCAGGCTTTTGACGTCAGCATATACGTCCTTGTCCAGGAGCTCGAGGAACAGGCGAAAGTTCTCCGGGTCGCCCTTGTGAGGGGTAGCGGTCATTAGCAAGTAATGATCGGTCATGTTTGAAAGCTCTTCCCCGAGCTGATAAGCCAACGTCTTATTATCGGCGCTATACGCACTCATCTTGTGGGCCTCATCTACGATGACCAGGTCCCAACGGCTGCGTAGAAGGCTTTCCCTGGCATCTTCGATCCGGGAAACCCACGAGATTGAAGTAATTACCTGGTTCTTCTCCTGCCACGGATTGGTGCCGTAGCTGGCTCGCAACACGGCTCCGCGGACAATTTCGAAGTGCTCGCGGAACTTGTCGTGGAGTTCCCGCTGCCACTGGAAGCACAGGTTGGCCGGCGTAATGATAAGGACGCGGCTAATAAGGCCGCGAATCTTCAGCTCCTTGATGAGCAGGCCGGCCATGATGGTCTTGCCGGCACCTGGATCATCCGCCAGGAGGAAGCGGATACGGGGCAGCTTCAAGAAGTAGTCGTAGACGGCTTCTAGCTGGTGGGGCAAGGGATCCACGCGGGCGATGGACAGGGTGAAAAAGGGATCGTACTCATAGGCCAGCCCCAGACGCATGGCTTCCACGCCGAGACGAAACCGGCCAGCATCGCCGTCAAAGGACTCCTTATCAGGGGTTATATCCAAGAGGGCCACTTGCTCCGGGGATAAGACGAGTTCGTGAACCTGGGCGGTACGCAGGCCCTTGCCAATCAGCTTGACTGAGCCGCCCAGCGGGACGGCTACAATAACCTGTACCGGCTCCGGAAAGATAGGGCCACGGACTATGGCGTTAGGCTTAAACTTGTCCGCTAGGTTACTCACACTATCTGCCCCCACCTCCGTTTTCGGTGCTTCCAAAACTGAAATCCGCAACTGTGCGGAATTTGACGCTCGTAACCCTCCTTGATGTCTTGAGACTTAAGGCTTCGATCAGCGGTGCCTCCGAGCGATCAATATAACCGGTAACGGTCGTCGGATGCACTGGCCGTCCCATAGCCAGAGCAAAGAAGTTTCTCACATGATATAGTGGATCCTTAAAGTATTCCTCCAAGTGTCGGGGGGGGGGGGGGGACTGGGTCTGACTTCAAGCAAAACCGACTGAGTTGATTTTCGTTCCGGTGAAGGGATGTCCAGAAAATTGAAATGTTATGTTGGGATAAAATTGTATCGCCAAGGGGAGCTTTAATCGGTTCAGATGGGCCATACTCTATGCACCCCCTTATTGTTAACAGTGCTATCACATGGGAACCTGAAGCCGCTTGGTCTAGTATGTCTACGTCGATAAGCCGCAGCCTCTACTCACACCCGCCTCCCAGGCGCACGCGAGCGGTGGCAAGAATACATTCGTTTCCCAAATTCTCAGACGACCAGGACACCGTCGTCTGTGCTGGGCCTACTGGCTTGTCACTTTCTGTGAAGATTCGACGCGCTGGCTTGGTTTTCCTCCTGCAGTTTTTGTCTCTGGGCAAGGAGGACTTTATCTCACCGGCAGATCACCGCCGCGGTAACTATAAGGGGATATTCTTAGAGCTTCACCACTTCTTCTTCTAGTATTACACCTTACCCGTCTCAAGGTCGCAGTTATAGCCAATAGTTATAAAAACCTCGCCCATGCCCACAAAAACTGGCCCCTTATCCCCCCGGGATAAAGGGCCAGTTCAAGTTTTTATATTGCCCAGTTTATTCCTCCGCTACCTTCAGCACTTCCCGTCCTTTATAGTAACCGCATTTGGGGCAAGCCCGGTGTACCTGTTTTAGCTCATGGCACTGGGGGCATTCCACCAGAGTTGGGGGTGTCATTTTGGCCCAGGCAGAACGCCGCTTATTCTTCCGCGCCTTGGAAACTCTTCTTTTCGGTACGCCCAACTTCTAACCCTCCCTTCTCTCCCCGGGACAACAGCTCGGCCAGCACGGCCATGCGCGGGTCGACCTCCTCTACCCGGCAATGGCAGTCCCGAATATTTAAATTCTGGCCACAAACAGGACATAAGCCCAGGCACTCTTCACTGCAAAGCCATTTCATGGGAAGGGTGAGGATGAGGGCCTGTTCTACTGCCGGGGCAATATCAATGCTGTCCCCTTCATAGACGCGCACCTCGTCCTTCGTTTGGTCATCCTCGGGGAGGGACGTAAACACACTTGGAGTACAGTACTCTTCTTCCAAGGGGACCTGCACAGGCCACGTGTAGGGTTCCAGGCAGCGGCAGCACCTTAGCTGCACGGTGGTATAAGCCTTGCCCTTAAGGTAGAGGAATTTGCCCGTATTGGTAATTTCTCCCACCACCCGCACCGGCTCTGTCAGGCGAATGCTCTCCCCTCCAACGTTCAATTGGGACCATGTCTCCTGCAGGTCAAACTCCAGGTGGTTGCCCCGCTTGAGTTTTAGTTCGCCCACTTCTATCTGCAAGCATCTTCACCCCGCTCATTATAGCGAAAGGAATTTTTCCCTGTCAACGGGCCTTTTGGCTGAGTTATCCCCAGTTTTTATTCCAGGCCGGCTTGGCTTTCGCTCGCTCCAGAAACCCTCGCGGGCAGGACTTTTGCTCGGCCTCAAAGCTTAAGGCGGGGTTCCCGGCCCAATCGGCGTCCTTGCCGATAGGCCGGTCTCGGACCCCCCTGTCCTCGACCCCGCCTTCGCTTTAGGCCTCGTTAATTTGGCTGCCGCTCGAGTTTTAGTTGCTCGCTTCCAAGCCTAAGCAGGCCTTGTCAGCAAAAAGTCGGGACAGCTCAGGCCTTTTGGCCCTGGATAAGAGCCTGGGTGTCCCGAGCGATCATCAACTCTTCATTGGTAGGTATAACAAAAGTGCGAACCCTGGCACCGGCAGCCGTGATCTCCCGTTCTTCTCCCCGCACGTTGTTCTTTTGGGGGTCGATGATTAAGCCCAGGTACTCGAAGCCCTGGCAGATGGCCTCCCTGACGCGGGGAGAGTTTTCGCCCAGGCCGGCGGTAAATACCAGGATATCCAGCCCCCCCAGGACGGCCGTATAGGCGCCGATATATTTGCGCACCCCATGGACAAAAATGTTCCAAGCCAGCCGTGCCCGCGGATTGCCGTCATCCATGGCGGCCTCAATGTCGCGGAAGTCGCTACTTACTCCCGAGATTCCCAGGACACCAGAGCGCCTATTCAATACGTCTTCCATCTCCTTGGGACCATATCCCTCTTTCTCCATGAGGAAGGTCACTATAGCTGGGTCGATATCCCCGCAACGGGTACCCATGGTCAATCCGGCAAGGGGGGTGAAGCCCATGCTCGTATCATAGGATAGGCCGTCTTTTATCGCCGCAATACTGGAACCATTTCCCAAGTGGCAGGTGATAATCTTTAACTCATTAAAGGGACGGCCGGCCAGCGCTGCGGCCCTTAAGGCCACATATTTATGGGAAGTCCCGTGAAAGCCGTAGCGCCGGATGTGGTATTTCTCGGCCAGTTCATAAGGGAGGCTGTAGGTATAAGCATAATCCGGCATGCTCTGGTGGAAGGCGGTATCAAAACACGCTGCCTGGGGTACCCCCGGCAGGAGAACCTCGCAGGCGGAGATTCCGCGCAGGGCGGGGCCGTTATGTAGGGGAGCCAGGGCCACTAGCTCGGCAATACGGGCTTTAGTGGAGGCATCCAGCAACACCGATCCGGGGAAAGTCCCGCCATGGGCCACGCGGTGGCCCACCCCTTCAATTTCCCCAAAATCCTTTATCACCCCGTATTCCGGATCCGTTAAGGCTTCCAGGCAATGCCTGATAGCCGTTTCATGTTCAGGAGCTTCCACTTCCTTGACCAACTTATCCTTCCCTACCGGCCGGTGGGTGAGAAGCGAACCCTGGAGGCCGATCCTCTCGAGCAGGCCCCTTGCCAGCGACTTCTCCTCGGCCATATCGAAGATCTGGTATTTTACCGAAGAACTCCCGCAGTTGAGGACCAAAATTTTCATGCTGACCTCTCCCTTCAGTTATAGGTTGATAAGCCACGGTCTAAAACTCTCCTTACCCCCGTATATTTGGGATAGTGGAACTGAACAAGTTCCTTCCCGTGGAGGTGTTTAGACCTGTCGCCCTCCAAGCAT
This sequence comes from Moorellaceae bacterium AZ2, assembly GCA_051024685.1. Lineage (GTDB taxonomy): Bacteria > Bacillota > DSM-521 > Neomoorellales > Neomoorellaceae > UBA12545. The sequence goes on from JAZHPA010000003.1 coordinate 109,247, forward strand.
GCTTCGCCCTTTTTAGCGACCGCCGGGGCTCTTCCTGCCCTTTTGGTCTTGGTGTTCACTATTCTCAATCCCCGCCAGGCCTTTCAGGCTGCCCTCGGCGGCCTGGAGGCCTGGTGGCAAATTGTAGTCCCGGCTTTGTTCCCCTTTTTCGTCCTTTCCCAGCTTCTCATGGGGTTGGGCATAGTGCATTTCTTGGGCGTCTTCTTGGAACCCTTTATGCGGCCCCTCTTCAATGTACCGGGGAGCGCAGCTTTTGTAGTCCTCATGGGCTACACCTCCGGCGCCCCCTTAAGTGCCCTCCTAACGGCCCAGCTCAGGAGCCAGGGTCTCCTCACTTCTGCCGAAGGAGAAAGATTAATCTGCTTTACCAATAATGCCAGCCCCCTCTTCATGCTGGGTGCGGTGGCGGTCGGTATGTTGCACGATCCCCAGCTCGGGCCCGTCATAGCTGCTGCCCATTACGCAGCCAACCTCAGTTTGGGGTTCCTATTCCGCTTTTACCGGCGGCGCGAAGTTTCTACCCGGATGACGGGCACCCCTTTCCGGCATCTACCCCGGCGGGCCTGGCAGGTCCTCCTGGAGGCACAGAGGCAGGACGGCCGGCCCTTCGGGCAACTGTTGAGTGATGCCGTTACCCGCTCCTTCCAGGTTTTACTGACCATTGGAGGTTTTATTGTGCTCTTTGCCGTCGTTATCCGCCTAGCCCAGCTCGCCGGGATCGCCCGTTGGCTGGAGAAGGCGCTGGTGCCCTTCCTGCAATTAATTGACCTAGATCCCCAGAGTACACCTGCCGTGGCCGCCGGCATACTGGAAATGACCATAGGAACAAAGACGGCTGGCGAATTGCCCTTACCGGCTCCCGCCCGCCTAGCCGCCATCAGCTTCATCCTTGGCTGGGCCGGCTTTTCCGTCCATGCCCAGGTGGCAGCCATGATTAGCGGCACGGACCTGCGCCTGGGTCCCTTTGTGGGGGCACGCCTACTTCACGCCGTGCTGGCGTCAAAGCTGGTTCTTTTCTTCTACGGCCCGGCGGAGCCGGTGGTAAAACTGTTAAATGCGCCTTTCTCCCACATGTCCACCGCACCGTGGACTGCCCTGTGGATATATTATACCGGCTTCGCTTTACTCACCCTCGTATTCTTTACTTCCTTAACCGCCCTGGGCCTGCTGGTCTATGCTTTCTTCCGGCGTCAGAAAAACTACTGGTCCTGAGAAGGAGGGCGGTGGTTTTCCAGTTCTTGCAATCCCTGCCTGACCCGGGCCAGGGCTTCGGCCAGATACCCTTCCAGGTTTCTTAATACCTCGTCGGCATAGGCCACGGCACCCGCTTTAAGCTCGGCCGCAGTACGACGGGCCTTGGCCGTAATTTCCCCCGCCTGAGCCCGGGCCTGCCTCACAATTTCCGTTTCTTGGGCCAGCAGTTGGGCTTTATGCTCTGCCTCGGCCACCAACTGTTCTGCCTGTTGCTTGGCTTCCTCGAGCAGGCGGTCCTTTTCCTGCCGGATCCACTGGGCCTGCCTGAGCTCATCGGGCAGTAAGGTCCTCAGCCGGTCCAGGTAATCCAAGAGCAAGTCCCCGTCCACGAAAATACGGTCCGTAAAGGGGATGCGCGGCGCCTTCTCCAACACTCTTTCCAGTTCCTCGATAACCTCCATAACCTTCACTCTAGCTACCCCCATGCTCTTTTTGATAAAGGTTTAATAGGGAATCCCCATACCGCCGGCTCTCCTGCAAAACAATTCCCCTCACAGTGGGGACAACCTCTTTACTCCCGATTTCTAAAACCAGCCAGCCGCCCTCTGTTAACAAGGGGACAAATAGAGGCAATACCTTTTCCCCTAAACCCTGCCCATAAGGCGGGTCCAAGAAAATAAAATCGAATTGATAACCCTGCCTCGCTAGCTGGCGGGCAGCCTGCGAAACGTCCAGGGGTATAACCTGAGCCCGGCCGCTAAAGCCGGTCAGCCATAAATTGTCCCTTAAGGCCTTTAAAGCCAGGGGGTCCTTCTCAATAAAGGCCGCCCTGCTGGCTCCTCTGCTCAGGGCCTCAATGCCTACGGCTCCGGAGCCGGCAAAGACATCCAGGAACGACTTCTCCCTGACCTGTAAAATATTGAAAAGGGCTTCCCGCAAGCGGTCTGAAGTAGGCCGGGTAATCCTCCCGGGAGGTACTTTAAGATGTCTGCCCCGTGCAGTACCCGATATGATGCGTACCATGATTAATCCCTGGGGGTATTATAACACAACCGCAGACCTTTTTCCCCTTTTTCTGCCTTAATTTGGCTTGAAGGCAAAAATTTTTCCACGGGGCACGTATAATTAGGCGCATCCATCTCCATAATATATACTGGTAAATCAAATTTACCAGAAGAGCTTAGGGTTATTTCCTTAACCCTCCCCCATGAGCTCTTCCTCCGGTTTCTCCTCTCCCAGGCCGCCGGCTACCCACCGGCGGCCCCAACTTGCTGCTCCCTAAAGGGGCGGCTTTTTTTTGCTCTTCCCCCGGTCACCTCTATACCCAGCACATCTTCTGTGATATACTTATGTAGTAACAATCCCGATATCAGTGAATGCATGTAGAGCGAGAAGAGGGGAGCTTAGCCTAGTCGAGAAACGACAGATAAAGCTTGTGCCGGGCTCCTACCCGGCCTTTATTTTTCTGAGGGGAGAAAGCCGTCGATGAAAATCTTGCTCATGGGGAATGAAGCCATTGCCCGGGGAGCCATGGAAGCGGGGATCAACCTGGCCACCTCTTACCCCGGCACCCCGGCCTCCGAAATCTTCGCAACCCTGGCCCGCTATGCCCCAGAAGTGGGCTTCTACGCCGAATGGTCGGCCAATGAAAAAGTCGCAGTAGAGTTGGCGGCCGGCGCAGCCTATGCCGGTGGCCGGGCTATAGTTTCCATGAAACAAATGGGCCTCAACGTAGCCTCCGATGCAGTCATGAGCTTGGCCTACATCGGCGTACGGGGCGGTCTGGTCCTGGTGGTGGCCGACGACCCGGGACCCCACAGCTCCCAGACGGAACAGGATACGCGGTTGTTTGCCCGCTTTGCCGGGCTGCCGGTCCTGGACCCCTCTTCTCCTGCCGAAGCATATGCTATGACCAAGTACGCTTTTACCCTTTCCGAAGAACTGGGGTTGCCGGTGATTCTCCGTCCAACCACCCGTTGCTGCCACTCCTGCCAGGATGTGGAAGTAGGAACCATCCTTCCTCCCCGCCCCGTTCCCGGATTCGCCAAAAGCCCCGAGTGGGTTATCCTTCCCTCTTTATCCGCCCGTAAGCACCGTTGGCTGATTGAACAAGAGAGCAAAGCCCGGCTTCTTTTTAACGATTCTCCCTTTAATACGGCTGCCCTCGAAGGCCGTACGGGGGTGATTACCAGCGGAGTTTCCTACGGCTATGTGGTGGAAGCCCTGGAACAATTAGGAGCCAAACTTTCTCTGTTGAAGATCGGCACCCCTTACCCCTTGCCGCAAGAAAAAGTGGTCGAGTTCCTGGCCCACCTGGATCAAGTTCTTATTGTAGAGGAACAGGAGCCGGTAGTGGAAGAACAGGTCATCCACCTGGCTTGGCGCCACCTTATTCCCTGCCATATCTCGGGGAAGCATGATGATTATCTCCCCCGTGCGGGAGAATTCAATGTAGATATTGTCCGCTCAGCCCTGGCCCGCTTTTTGGGCCTCAAAACGGCTTCTCCGGCCGAAGTAACCCCGCCCGGTTTACCCCAGAGAGCCCCCATGCTCTGCGCCGGTTGTCCTCACCGGGGATCCTTTTACGCCTTTAAGCGCGCAGCCCGGGGGAAGGAAGTTATTTTTTCCGGCGATATCGGCTGTTATACTTTAGGAGCTGCTCCGCCCCTCAAGGCCCTGGACACCTGCCTGTGCATGGGGGCCAGCCTGGGGCTGGCCCAGGGTCTGGCCCGGGTAGAGCCCCAACGCCGCGTGGTGGCCTTTATCGGCGACTCCACCTTTTTCCATGCCGGCCTGCCGGCGCTGGTCAATGCAGCACACCAGAAGGCTCCCATTACTGTAGCCGTCCTGGATAACGGCACCACGGCCATGACCGGCCACCAGCCCCATCCCGGCCTATCCTTAGATATCAAAGCCATAGCCCGGGCTTGCGGGATCGAAACCGTCTTGGAAGCCGACCCCTACGACCTGGAATCAACCATCAAGGCTGCTTCCCAGGCGCTGGCCGGACCGGGACCTTCCCTGATCCTGCTGCGTCGGCCCTGCCCTCAGGTAACACCTTCCGACCGGTGCTGCATGGTAGATCCTTCCCTATGTACCGGTTGCGGTTTCTGCCTGGCGGAACTGGGATGCCCGGCCATGTCCTGGAAGGACGACCACATAAGCATCGGCCCCACGTGCAACGGGTGTGGGCTATGTGCTCAAATCTGCCCTTCTGGAGCTATTCGGGAGGTGCTGAAATGAACATTCTCATTGCGGGCGTCGGGGGGCAAGGGATCATACTGGCTTCCCGGGCCTTGGCCGAAGCCGCCCTTGGTGCGGGCCTGTCGGTACGCACGGCCGAAACCATCGGCATGGCCCAACGGGAAGGGGCAGTGGCCAGCTACGTCAGGATAGGGGTTTCCGACTACGGCCCCCTGATACCCCGGGGTGCAGCGGACATACTGGTGGCCTACGAACCGGCGGAGGGGGCCCGCCACGTAGCCTGCCTGCGGAAGGGCGGCCGGGCCATCCTTGCCACCTCACCCATTATACCGGTTTCAGTATCCCTGGGTAGTTCTTCTTACGATGTACCTGCTATTCTTCACTTCCTGGAGGAGACAATTGAACGCCCTTATTTCCTGGATGCTGCTGCCCTGGCCCGGGAGGCGGGGAGTATAAAGGCCCTTAATATGGTCATGCTGGGTGCCCTCTCCCGGCTGGAGCTACCTTTCCCGGCAGATGATCTTCTAAAGGCCGCCCTTAAGTTATTACCTCCCCAAGTACAAACCATAAACCGACGCGCCTTTGCCTTAGGCCGGCAGGCAATGGAGGTACTGGAGAAATGAACCGCTATTTTGACTATGATGCCCTTTACAAGGAACAAGAAAAAAAGCTTCCCGCCTTCTTGCGACACCTCTACCGGAATTCTCCTTTTTACCGTGAAAAGCTAAAGGCCGCCGGGGTGCAACCCGAGGAGGTACGGACTATGGGGGATCTGGCCCACATCCCCTTTACCGACAAACATGAGCTACGGGATGCCTATCCCCTAGGCCTGGCAGCCGTCGCGGAGGAACAAATTGTCCGCATCCATTCTTCCTCGGGAACCACGGGCAAGCCCATAATCATTCCCTATACGGCCGGAGACGTGGCCGTATGGGCAGGGATGATGGCCCGTTGCTTCCAAACGGCCGGGGTCGAACCCCGCGACAGGGTACAGATCACTCCGGGATATGGGCTGTGGACGGCCGGCATCGGCTTTCAGGCGGGAGTAGAAAGACTGGGCGCTATGGCCATACCCACCGGCGCTGGCAACACCGAAAAACAGCTGGAGCTGATGGAGGACTTGAAAACCACGGTGCTGGTGGCCACCGCCTCCTATGCCCTGCTCTTAGCCGAGGAAATAGCCCGGCGCGGCTTGCGGCCGAAGCTCCACTTGCGTTTAGGTATTTTCGGTTCGGAGCGCTGGGGGGAAAAAATGCGGCGGCGCATTGAAGAAATCCTGGAGATAGATACCTTTGATATCTACGGGCTTACCGAAATCTACGGCCCCGGTATCGGCATCGACTGTCCGGCCCATGAAGGTATCCACATGTGGACGGACCACCTCTTGCTGGAAATCATCGACCCGGCTACCGGAAAACAGCTACCCCCTGGGGAGGAAGGAGAACTGGTCATTACCACCCTGACTAAGGAGGGAGCACCCCTCCTGCGCTACCGCACCCACGACCTGACCAGGCTTAAAACCGAAGCATGCTCCTGCGGGTCCCCCTTCCCCCTTATGGACCGCATCCTGGGGCGTACGGACGATATGGTGAAGGTGAAGGGAGTCAATATTTATCCCGGCCAAGTCGACCACATCTTATACCTCATTCCCGGGGCCAGCAGCGAGTACCAAATCATCTTGCGCCGGAACAATGGGAAAGACGAGGTGGAAATCGTCGTCGAGTGCGAGCCCGGCGCCGATGCAGCCGCGGTAGCTGCGCGCTGCCGCCATTATGTTAAGACCAAAATAGGTATCACCGCCCAGGTGACCACGGTGCCCCAAGGGAGCCTTCCGCGCAGTGAGAAAAAGACGCGGCGCGTTTTGGACTACCGGGAAGGATAAATCCCTCCTTTACCAAAGGGGCAGGCCGGGTAGCGGCACTCGGGACATTCCAGGCAAAGCCCCCCTGCCGCTAAACCGGCAATATCCTCCCTGGTCAGGCGCTCGCCTATCAGAATCCGGGCCAACACGAGATCAAAAATCGTGGCCCGATAATACATAACGCAGCCCGGCAACCCTATCAGGGGGATATTGCCCAGATAGGCTAGCATGAACATGGCACCCGGTAAGACAGGGGCGCCGTAGGTAACTACCTCTGCCCCGCTCAGCCGTATCCCGGCGGGGGTTACATCGTCGGGGTCTACGGACATCCCGCCGGTTAAGAGGATTAAATCTAATTTATGCCCTGCCATTTCACGGATGGAACGGCTGATAATTTCTGCGTCATCGGGCACGATCTTTTCCTCCACTACCTGGGAGCCGTACTGGGCCACCTTAGCGCGGACCACCGGGCCGAAGGCATCCTTTATACGGCCTTTATAAATCTCGCTTCCGGTGGTGATCAGCCCCGCCCTCATGGGCCGATAGGCCACCACCTTTAAAATTCCTCCCGCTTCCCGGCAAATCCGCTCCACCTTAGCTATAACGTCCCCTTTAGTTACCAGGGGGATGAGGCGGGTTCCGGCTACCACTTGCCCCTCCCGCACCGGATAATTGTTGTGCAGGGTGGCCAAAATTACTTCTCCGACTTGATTGACCTCCTGGAGGGCAGGAAGGTTGACCTTAAGCAAGCCCGTCCGGCCTGCCACCAGGTTTACTTTTCCTTCCCTGGGCTCGCTCAACTCTATCCCGTGGTCGTCCAAGGCCAGGGCGGCCCGGGCAAGCCTCAGGGCTGCCTCATCCTCGTGGATGTCACCAGGCCCGAGCTCCAGGACGTAAAGGTGCTCTTTGCCCATCTGTAAAAGTTCGGGGATATCCTCCGGCTGGATGATATGCCCCTTTTTAAACCGGCGGCCTTTAAATTGGCCGGGAACTATCTTGGTCAAATCATGGGCAAGAACATGGCCAATACTGTCTTCAACACGGATCTTTTTCATAAGCACTCCCCCTCGCTTAATACAGAATTCGACATTGCTCAACTAATGCCTTCTAAATAAAACAGAATTTTAACCCGGTAAACCTGTCAAAATATAGGGTGTCCCATGAGGGTTAACCGTGGGTTCCCTTAAAACGCCGAAAGCCACCGAATTCGGTGGCTTCCCTTCATCACCTTACCTTTTGCTCTCCGAGACCGCCGGCCGTCAGGTGGGCAGTTACCACGCGTTCTTGGAACCCTTACAGCCCTGGTACCGCTGACGTATCCCCAGTTTTGATCCCAGGCCTGCTTGGCTTTCGCTCGCTTATGGCTTCCCCCGCGGGCCAAACTAGCGCTTGGCTCAAGGCTCCGGCAGGCTTCCCCGGCAAATTCGACCTCCTGTCTCAGTTGCCGGCCTCGGCCATCCATGGCCTCGGGCCTGCCTCCGCCTTTCGCCTCGCTAAGTTTGGCTACCGCTCAGGTTTAGTCGCTCGCTTCCAAGCCCAAGCAGGCCTGCCCTGCAAAAAGTGGGGATAACTCAGCTGGTACCGCCCTTGACTCCAACCAGGCGAATGGCCTTAAGGGAGCAGAAAGAAATGCGGCGGCCGCAGCCGAGGCCGCCCGGACCTCAGCTCGGGGATGCTGGTGCGGCTCCTAATGGGCTCGCCAGCGATCCGTATGGCTCCCCTCACCCTCCGGCGGGGTTCCCGGCCAATTCAACATCCTGTCTCAATGGCCGGCCTCGGGCCTCCATGCCCTCAGCCCCCCGGGCACGGTCTCGCCAACGGCTCGCGAGGGCTCGCCCAAAGTCGCCTTACGCCAGCATCTCCGACCTCTTCATATTTCCTCCAGAAGCACCGCCCCCGGCCGGGCAGTGGGCCTGAGGAGGGCAGTAAGCTTCCCCGTCATGCCGGGCAGCATCGATGACGGCTTGCCGCTGCATGGCGTCAACTTCCTAAAGTAGAGAATCTAAGTTTTCTTTTAACTTGTCCTTGGGCATGTAGCCGACTAGACGGCCTGCCTCCTCCCCATCTTTAAAGACGATCAGGGTCGGAATACTCATAATGCCGTAGCTGGAAGCTATTTCCGGGTTTTCATCCACATTTATCTTTACAAATTTAATCTGACCGTCATACTCACCGGCCAGCTGTTCGAGTACAGGGGCCATCATGCGGCAGGGGCCACACCAGGCCGCCCAAAAATCCACAACCACCGGCTGGGGCGCGGTCAATACCTCAGCCTCAAACTCCTTCTGGTCAATATTAATAACCTGACCTGCCATAAAATCTGTTCCTCCTTGTCCATACTATTGGTTAAAAGACACACCGTCCACCACCAACTGCTTAAAAGGGCCGAAGCCCATGACATCGATGTTAATACCCTCAGAGGCAGCTTTAATCCCCTTTTGGACATACACTTGTAAACCGTCCACTTGCTCTAACCGGTAACGGGTAGTGTCCTGCGGAGCTCCTACTACCACGGCAGGGCGAAAGGTAATACCCGCTCAACCGCCACTCAGTACCATTCTAATCGTAACTATACCGGTCTTCCCTTTGATATATTGTTCGGCCTTGGGAGAAATATGGATTTGCATCTCTTTGCCCCCCTTCATTTTAGGATTATACTATAGATGAATTTCGCTGTCAATAAACCATCCTTTAAACAATAATTCAACATAAGAATAAAGTTTCCCTGCTCACGTATATTTTTTTTCGTTCTGCATAACCTATTGCAGGAAATTCAAGGGGGAAAGGGTTCTTGGACCGTTACCAGTTTTACCAGACATGCGGTGTCGTATCCGACCTGGCTATGGAGGCCCATGCCCTCCTGCGGGGCGCTACGCGGCAAGAAGTACCCGGGGTTAAGGAAGAAAAAGAAAGCCATCCCCAGGCCAAGGTTTCTATTATTACTATTTTCAACGAGGCAGGGTCCCGGGCTATGGGCAAGCCGCAGGGTACATACATCACCATCGAGGCACCCTCCTTGCTTATAGCCGATCCGCCGGCCCACGAAGCTATTGCCCGACTGTTGGCCCAGAAACTTTCGTCCCTCCTAACATCCCTGGGATTAGGACCGACCGATCCCGTTCTGGTAGTAGGCTTGGGTAACTGGCAAGCCACTCCCGACTCCTTGGGTCCCAAAGTGGTAGGCGATTTCACCGTAACCCGTCACCTGTTCAAATATACCCCCCAAAGCCTGCCCCCGGGGAGCCGGCCGGTCAGTGCCCTGGCCCCGGGAGTCTTAGGTACCACCGGTATAGAAACGGCAGAGATCATCCGGGGCGTGGTGGACCGGACACAGCCTAAGGCCGTAGTAGCTATCGATGCGCTGGCAGCTACCGACCTCCGTCGCATCGGTACCAGCATTCAAATAACCGATACTGGAATCAGTCCCGGGTCCGGCGTGGGCAAGCAACGTACAGCCATCAACAGGCAGACCATGGGGGTTCCGGTTGTAGCCATCGGTATACCTACAGTAGTCCCCGCAGCGATCATCATATACGAAACTTTATCTCAAGCGGGCCAAACTTTTCCGGCAGGGAACGGATCGCCCAATACCGCTTTGGCCTCCCAGCTTGTACAAAAAATCCTAGAGCCCTTTGGGGGAAACTTAACCGTAACCCCCAAGGAGATCGATGACCTGATCAGTAATCTGGCATGGGTAGTAGGAGCGGCGTTAAACCAGAGCCTCCATACCACCTTGTTACAGACGAGAACCGCCCTCCCCCTGCATTAGCCATGAAAAAAGAGCGGGAGTAGAACCCGCCCTTGAGCTATAAAGAGTTAGGAATTCTCTTAGCCCGTAATCCCCGCGCCGGCTCCCACGGTAGTGCCGCCGACTAAGCCGGTAGATTGAGCGTTATACTGCTGGGCATTGATATTCAACTTCTGGCCGCCGGTAGTAAAAGCAGGATTGGGTCCGCTGATGCGGCCGGTAACCTGCTCGGCAGCGCCGAGTTCCACATCGCCCCCAAGGCCACCGCCTGCGGCAGTCCCGGTCAGCGTTTGCTCGTAGGCGGCGATCATCTTTTTCACCATGAGCCCTCCAACCGAGCCGTTAACTTTGGAAGGCAGATCGCCGAGGTAGCCGGAGTAGTTGGAAATCCCCAGCTCGGTGGCTACTTCCTGCTTAAACCTCTCCATCTGGGCCCGAGCCTGAGGGATCAATAGACGGTTGGTCCTACCTCCGCGCGGCATTTACTTCACCTCCTTCTCCTTAAGTCTAGTTCTAGTATGCGTCCTGAGGAGGGTTTTATGCTCAAATAAAACTAGTATTATTTGGTCAGCGAAACTTCTACTTTTATACTAAGAAAAGAAAAAATAAGTTGGATTACTACCAGCTATAAGTTCCCTCCATATTTTTCCACAATTTGAACGGCTTCTTGAACTCTGGCCTCAGGAGCTATGACGGTCACCAAAAAGCCTTCATTGCCGGCCACACCGTAACTGCGAAGACCCACGCCACTTACCGAGGGATCGGCTCCCAAGAGGGCCCGCGTGTCGGTTTTTATTAAGGGATGGATATCCTCGCCGTAAATGGTTAAACCGGTGATGGTGTTGGCTTGGTTGGCCAAAGGATTGTTATAACGATCGTTAAAACGGACGCCAAAACGACCTACGCGGTCCAGCTGCACATGCCGGAAGCCTGCCCTCTTCAGGGCACCGATGGCCTCCTGGGCTTTGGTGCTGCTGGCAAAGGACACCAGCAGCGCTCTTTCTCCCGGATTTAGCTGCATACTGAAGCACCTGCCTTGGACAATATCTTTTTACTGGCTCTAGTTTGCCTTAAAAAGCAAACAGGCATGCACACGGCGATAGGTGGTGCTTGTTCCTCTTCCGCCCCGCGTATGCAAATTATGTTTAATGATTATTATTTATCATAATATTTACCTCTTTTATATGCCTCCTTCCGCCCCTCCTCCAGGGCGTAACCCGCGGCACAGCATCTTTGGGGCTCCAGTGGTGGCCCGGAGGTTCCACCCACTACAGAAGCGCTAACTTGTCCCGGGCGCTCTTCACCCCGCCTTTACACCTGCCAGTGCGCGAGCTTTTCCTCGGCCAAAGTCCTGAGCTCGGCGTATTCCGGCCTCTCGAGGTATCCCGACAGGATTAAGAAGTGAGCGTCTTTGCGGGCCTGCTCTAAGACCGCCAAATCCCGCGGAAATTCGGCCAGCCGGAACTCGGGCCAGCCGTGCTGGCGGGTACCAAAAAATTCTCCCGGTCCGCGCAAGCGTAAATCGGCTTCGGCAATGGCGAAGCCGTCGCTGTTATCCACCAGCACCTTCAAGCGCTGGTTGGCACTACCATGGTGGTTTTCACTGATGAGCAAACAATAAGCCTGGTGGCTGCTGCGGGCCACCCTGCCCCGCAGTTGGTGCAACTGGGCCAGCCCGTAGCGCTCCGCTCCTTCAATGACTATTACCGTAGCATTGGGTACATCCACCCCTACTTCGATAACCGTGGTTCCTACCAGAATTTGAATCTCACCTTGGCGGAAACGCTCCATCACTTCTTCTTTTTCCGCCGGGCGCAAGCGCCCGTGGATGAGGCCCACTTTGAAGGCAGGAAAGACCCTCTCCTGCAGCTCCCTGGCTCGAGCAGCGGCTGCAGCCGCCTCCTGGGTTTCGCTTTCGTCAATTAAAGGGCAAATAATGTAGGCCTGCCGACCAGCCTGCACCTCGCGGGCAATAAGACGGTAAGCCTGCCGCCTCTGATTTCCGGTCAGGACATAGGTGGCAACCGGCTTTCTCCCCGGAGGGAGCTCGTCAATAAGAGAAACGTCCAGGTCGCCATAAGCCACCAGGGCCAAGGTCCTTGGAATTGGCGTCGCAGTCATAACCAGGAGATCGGGCATTCTTCCTTTGGCGGGAAGTTGGGCTCGCTGACGTACGCCGAAGCGGTGCTGTTCGTCGATTACCGCTAAGCCCAGGGACTTGAATTCCACGTTTTCTTGGATTAGGGCGTGGGTTCCTATCACCAGGGATATTTCTCCCGACTTCAGCCCCGCCAGAACTTGGTCCTTTTCCCTGCGGCTCGTACTACCGGTTAAGAGAGCCACAGGTAAATCCAAAGAACTTAACAGACGCTTAAAGTTCAGGAAATGTTGCTCGGCCAGGACTTCGGTAGGCGCCATGAGGGCACCCTGCCAGCCGCCGGAAGCTGCTTTCACCAGCGCCGCAGCAGCTACGATGGTTTTACCCGAACCAACGTCACCTTGCAGGAGGCGGGCCATAGGTCGGGGTGCTTCCATATCGGCAAAAATTTCGCGCAAGACCCTCTCCTGGGCACGGGTCAAGGAGAAGGGGAGGCTCTTCAGGAACTTCTCCACCAGGGCGTTGTCTTGGCTGTGGGCAATTCCCGGTTCGCTGCCCCCCGTCCGCCGCCGGTGCATGGCGAGGGCCAGTTCCCAAATTAACAGTTCCTCGTAAATCAGTCTCCTCCGGGCCTGGTGTAAAGCTTCTTCTCCGGAAGGAAAGTGAATATCCTTTAAGGCCGTAGCCAGGGAGACTAGGCGGTACTTTTGTCGCCATTCTAGCGGGAGGGTTTCCTTAATATGGGGCAGGTACTCGGCCAGGGCTTGATAAGCCACCAGCCGGTGCCAGCGCTGGGTCAATCCTGCGGTGGAAGGGTAAAAAGGAACCAGATAACCGGTGTTTAAGCCCGTATATTCTCCCTCTAGAAGCTCGTAGTCTTCCACCTGTATCTCGGGTAAAACAGACCGAACACTCACTTTACCCGTCAGGAGAACCCGGCTTCCGGGCGGCAGCCGCCTTTTAATATAGGCTTGATTGTACCATACTGCGTATCCTCTGCCGCCCTCATCCTCCACCTCGGCCCTCATAAGGGTCAGGCGAGGCCGTAGACTCTTTTCTTCCCACCCCACTATGGTGACCAGCACCGTAACCCTACTGCCTGGAACTAACCCGTCAAGGGAACAAACCTGGCGGCGGTCTTCGTAACGCCGGGGAAAATGATAGATTAGATCCCTGACCGTCCTGATGCCCAGCCTATCCAGCCTTGCCTTGCGCTGGGGCCCCACGTATTTTAAGTCGGCCACCGGCCTGTCCATGGCGTTAATTAAGTTCTCTGCCTCCTGCCCTAAAATCTATTTTTAATAGCGTTATTTAAGTCAGCCAGCAGCTCCTCCAGTTTGATCCCGTGAACGCGGGCTCCGCTTTCAATAGTTTCAGCCATGGCTCCCATGCAGGTCAGACATCCCATACCGTGGCGGGCAAAAATAGGTCGCACCTCGGGATAAGCCTGTAAAACCTCCATAATGGACAGGTCTTTGGTGATCTTCCAGGAAATAATTTTCTTTTGCGGGTTGTCAGTCATATGGCTCACCCCTTAGAATTTTCCCCTACATCTATTTTCGGCATGTGACCATTATCTCCTGCTAAAGTTTGGCCTTTACCACGAGACCTCGCACGGTAGACTCCTATGCTCTTCATGCAGCAATCCCTTAGTCTCTAAGGGGGAACAATCCTTTCTCGCAGACTTAAGTTTGGAGACCGGCAAGAGCTCGGAGCTAGAGTAGCAACCGGCGGGGTAAAGCCCAACGGGCCCCGAGGCAAAACCGGAAACAACTCAGGTGTCTGTACTGAGTTATCCCCACTTTTTGCAGGGCAGGCCTGCTTGGGCTTGGAAGCGAGCGACTAAACCTGAGCGGTAGCCAA
>JAZHPA010000004.1:0-119921 GCA_051024685.1 Moorellaceae bacterium AZ2
TGGCTACCGCTCAGGTTTAGTCGCTCGCTTCCAAGCCCAAGCAGGCCTGCCCTGCAAAAAGTGGGGATAACTCAGTTTTTATGCTGGGTGACTGTCAACTATTAGTGGGGATTTTCCGGATACCCCTGATGCTGACAAATCAGGGTTTCTCCTTCCTTCACCAATACCGCCGCCTAAATCCCTATCCCCACTAAAATGTTACTCTAAGCTGCTGGGTAGGGCGAGTTGCCAGGAGTAAAAGACAAAGCTATAATTATTGTTAGTCATTGTTACCCCGCCTTGCCTTCCGTGCAGGGCCTTTTAGTTGTAGAGGAGCTTTACCAAAATGAACGATATAATTGTAGAAGCCCAAAAACTGGTAAAGCGCTATAACGGTTTTACGGCGGTTAAAGGAATCGATTTCACCGTCCGCGCGCGGGAATGTCTGGGGTTCTTGGGCCCTAACGGTGCAGGAAAAACTACCACCGTAAGGATGATTTACTGCTTCACCCCCATCTCCGGGGGAAAACTGTCCGTTTTGGGCCTTGATGTCCGCTGCCATCCCCGCGCCATTAAAGCCCAAGTAGGGGTGGTACCCCAGGAGGACACCCTGGACCCCGAGCTCACCGTCGAGGAAAACTTGATCCTCTACGCCAGCTATTTTGACCTTCCACCCAAAATAGCCCGGCAGAGGGCCAGGGAGTTAATGGAGTTCACCGATCTGCAGGATAAAGCCCGTACATCCGTAGAGCACCTTTCAGGAGGCATGAAGCGCCGGCTGGCCATAGCCCGGGCACTCATTAATAATCCCAAGCTCCTTATCATGGACGAGCCCACCACCGGCCTCGATCCTGAAGCCCGCCGCTTAATATGGGAAAAGCTCCGCCAGCTAAAGGAAAAAGGGATTACCGTGCTGCTGACCACCCACTATATGGAAGAAGCGGCCTATCTCTGCGACAGGGTGCTGATAATGAATGACGGCCGCATTCTGGCGGAAGGAGCTCCTGAAGACCTCGTGCGCCGGCAGATCGGCCAGGAAGTAATCGAGCTGGCCCCCTTTCCCCACCACCGGCCGGACGAATTCCTCTCCCGGCTCGACGGTCAAATCAGGGGTTACCAGCTCGTGGGAGAAACTTTATTCTTGTACACCGACCGGGGCCACTACATCTGGCCGCAGGTCCAAAGACAGCCCTTCCAGCATAAAATGTTACGCCCGGCTACCCTAGAAGACGTCTTCTTAAAGCTGGCAGGCAGGGGGTTGACTCAATGAACCTCCAGCTCTCCCGCCGCACGTGGAAGGTCTTCTGGCGCAACTTCGTCGTCTTCCGCAAGACCTGGCTCGCCAATATCATGTTTAACTTCGTGGAGCCCCTGCTCTATTTAGGTGCCATGGGGTGGGGGTTGGGCAGCTACATCCCTTCCATCCAAGGCATGAGCTACCTGCAGTTCCTGGCCCCAGGGCTGATCGCTTCTTCGGCCATGTGGGCCACTGCCTCGGAATGCACTTATGACAGCTTCGTGCGCATGCGCTACCAGAAAATCTATCATGCCCTGGCGGTCACCCCTTTGAGCCTGGAAGAAATCGTGCTGGGAGAAATGCTCTTCGGGGCCTTCAAAGGCCTCCTGTACGGCAGTGTAATCCTCATCGTCATCTTTGTCCTGGGCCTGGTTCCATCCCCTTGGGCGCTGCTCATTCCCCTTGTGCTGGTACTCTGCGGCCTGGCTTTTGCCGAACTGAGCATGATCTGGACCGGTCTAGTGCCCAAAATCGATACCTTCAGCTATTATTTCACCCTGATCATTACCCCCATGTTTCTGTTTTCGGGTATTTTCTTTCCCCTGGACGCGCTGCCCCCCCTGGCCCAGCAGATGGCGTGGTTCATTCCCTTATACCACGTGGTAGAGCTCCTGCGGTCCCTAACCCTTGGACATGTAGGCGGCCACCTTTGGCTCCATGTAGGATGGCTGCTGGCGTTTATCGGCCTCTTCTTGTATCCTCCCCTTCACCTCCTGCGGCAGCGCCTTCGGGGTTAAAATCTACAAGGTCAGGCGAGGACGCTGCCGGGAATAGGTGAGGCCAAGTAAAGACGCCACTTTTAATGCCAGACGGACCGGCCACAGGGATAAGTAACGCTTTAGTTCCTGTTTTTCCCGCTGCAGTTCGGCTACCGCCCGTTCGAGGTCCTCGTTGGCAATGAGGGTAGTCTGTAGACGGTACTCCTGTTCCCGGAGCTGCTGTTTCAGCCGGGCCTGTTCGGCCTGGGCATCGGCCACCGTCTTGTTTAAGGTACCCTGAAGCTGCATAAGCCTGGTTTCCAGGTGGTGAACCCTTTTCTTCAAGGCATCGCGCTCTACCCTTAAACTGACCAGCTGCTCTTCCACCTGGGTCAATTCCTGCCGGAGTTCTTCCTTGCGCTGGTGAAGCTTTTCCAGATCGGCCAGGAGGCTCCTGTTCTCTTTACGCAGGTCCTCCACCTCCTGGCGCAGTGCCGCCAGTTCCTGGTTTTCGCCGGACTTCTCCGCCGAAGACCCGGCCTTGCCGCCGTTAATAAGGCTGAGCTCCCGGCTCGTATTGAGAATCAGGGTAGCAGTCTCCGCCCCGGCCGCCACTTCTTCCCAGGCGGAATCGCCTTCGGACGGTCGGGCATCGCGCTGGAGGGGAAATAGCTTGTCCCAAAAGTCCTTTTCTTCCTCCGTTTCCTGGGGCTGTACCGCAGCAGCAGGGGACCCGTCTGCAACCGGCATCTCTTCCGCCGTAGCCGCGGCCGCTTCCTTATCTTCTTCCGGCTGGCGGTATGACCAGTGTATCAAGCCCCACCTTCCGTCCTTGAGCCTTAAGAAGCGCCCGTCATGAACCAGCTTCTGCTCTCCCGCAACCTCCGGTTTGCCGCTCTCCCGCAGCTCGCTGTTAATGTCGCTTAACCGCAGGGCCTCCCCCTTGGTCTGCAGGAGCCGATGCGCCGGGTCGTTTTCCTTCAGCCCGTCCAGGCGCAGGCACCAGAACCCCTTGCCCTCGTTCCGAAAGCAGGGGTTCTTGCTCAAGCAACGGTTTACGTTTTTCTGCACCTTGGCTGGCGATTGGGTAGGCAGGAGCTCTTTCTGGGCCGCGGCGACGAGCTCGCTCACCGATTGGGGGGAGTATTCAAAAAGCCGGAGTTTTAGCAGGTCGGTAAGAGAGTCTAATCGCCCTGTAACCTGAATTTTAGCCACCTTGGGTAAGGGGGTAATTTTCGATTTCTTAGCCATTGATGTCACCTCTTTTGGGTACTTACGATCAGAGGAAATATTTGACATCAATGGCTCAAAGTCCTTCGGGAAAAAGGAAATGTTATGTCATTATTTGGTAAAATAAGGCCCCGAAAAATAGCGAACATCTGTTCCTCATGGTCGCAGCTTATCGGTCATGTACCTTCACTTGATTCAATTCGCCCGGCGGTTTCCCTCAGAATATCCCGGGCCTGTGCCGCTTTTTCTTCGGGAACCAGGACCTCCACCTGGCCCAGAGGGCCGAAATTTAAGCCGTACAACCTGCCTATGGCCTCGCCTCGCAGGCGCACAGGTATGCCGGCGGATTCCAGAAGCCCCTTCATCAGGGAGGCTTCCACGGGCAAAGTAGCTGCCACCGCTATCCATTTTTCTCCCATGGGTACCCTTCCCCCTCCTGAATATGCTCTTTACGCCTGCGCAGCTCGGCCAGCACCCGGTTGAAGGCTTCCGGCGGGGGAGCACTAAATTCCAGGTACTCCCCAATGCGGGGATGGGTCAAACCTAGCTGGGCGGCATGAAGCAACTGTCCGGGCACCGCAAAGGGTTGCCTGCGCACTCCGTACTTGGGGTCACCTACCACCGGATGGCCAACATAGGCCATATGCACGCGTATCTGGTGAGTGCGGCCGGTTTCCAGGGCGGCTTCTATCAGGGTATAGCCGTGAAATCGCTCCCGCACCCGGTAATGAGTAACCGCAGGCCGCGAATTCTTGAGCGTTACGGCCATTCGCTGGCGGTCAACGGGGTGGCGGCCAATGGGGGCCTCAATGCGGCCCGAGGATTCCCTGATGTCTCCATGCACTAGGGCCAGGTACACCCGCTTAACCCGGTGAGCTTTAATCTGGGCCACTAGGGAGCGGTGGGCCGCGTCATTTTTGGCGGCTACCAGCAGCCCCGAAGTATCTTTGTCCAAGCGGTGGACGATACCCGGCCGCAAAACTCCGTTAATCCCTGACAGGTTCCTGCAGTGGTAAAGGAGGGCATTTACCAGGGTACCGCTTTCATTCCCGGGGGCAGGATGGACCACCATTCCCTGGGGCTTGTTGACCACGATAATATCCTCATCCTCGTAGACAATGTCCAGCTCAATGGGCTCCGGTTTAGCCTCCAAACGGCGCGGCGGCGGTATCTCTCCGGAGATTCTGTCCCCTGGCCGGACCTTGTAATTGGCCTTGGCCGGCCGGCCCTCCACCAAGATAAAACCCTGCTCGATCAACCCTTGGACGCGGCTGCGGGATATATCCGGCAGCTTCCGGGTTAACCATACGTCCAGGCGAACCCCCGCGTCCTCCTGACCCACTACTAGGGAAAAAGGTCCCGTCACTCCATTTCCCCTTTCCCATCCCGGCACCACAACTGCCACAGAAGAAGGCCTGCACCACCCACAATGGCCACGTCCGCCAAGTTGAAGACGGGCCATATGCGGAAATCTAAAAAGTCCACCACGTAGCCAAAGCGTAAGCGATCCAGGAGGTTGCCTAAAGCTCCACCCAGTTGGAGGGCCAGGGCCAGCTGAAAGTAAAGGCCGCCGGTTCTAAACTGGCGATAAGCAATAATAATCAGCCCGATAACGATTAAACCGGTGGCTATGAAAAAGGGAGTCCTGTGGGCCAGCAGCCCGAAGGCCGCTCCGGGGTTATTTACATGGGTAAGGTGAAAGATGTTGTCGAGTACGGGGACGGTTTCGTTGGGCGCCAGCGTCTGGCGCACCACCAACTTGCTCAACTGGTCGCCCGCCACAACTGCCAGGACCAACAACGGGAATAGCAAAGGTTAATCCCCCCAGGCGTAATAAGCTGCCAGGTGGTGCACCGGACCGTAACCCCGGCCTACAGGACGACCGGCAGCCAGGGCCCGCCCCAAATACTCCTTGGCTTTGCGCGCTGCCTCGGGTACTTCGGCCCCCCTGGCCAGGAAAGCGGTCACGGCGGCGGCAAAGGTACAGCCGATACCATGGGTGTTGTTGGTATTTATACGCGGCCCGCCAAAGCGATACACTTTATGGCCGTCGAAGAGGATATCTATCACCTCTTCACCCGGCAGGTGTCCGCCCTTCACGATCACAAAGGATACCCCCCAGTCGTGAATTTGCCGTGCAGCTTCCTCCATGTCCCGTTCGTCCTTTATGGGGCGACCGGTAAGCGCGGCAGCTTCTTCAGCGTTGGGAGTAACCACCAGGGCCAGGGGCATAAGCTCCCTGATCATGACCTCACAGGCCTCTGGTGTCAGAAGGGAGTGCCCACTCTTGCTCACCATGACAGGGTCCACTACCAGTTTTTTTACTCTATATTCTTTAATTTTGGCGGCCACGGCTCTCACGATTTCGGCGTTGGCCAGCATACCGGTCTTCGCGGCATCAGTCCCTATATCTTTTAAGACCGCGTCTATCTGCAGAGCCACGAAATCCGGCGGCAGGTCGTAGGTTCCTAGAACTCCGCAGGTATTCTGTGCCGTAACCGAGGTAATCACGCTAGTACCGTAAACTTTAAGGGCCGCAAAGGTTTTTAAGTCGGCCTGAATGCCCGCCCCTCCCCCGGAATCCGAACCGGCGATGGTCAAGGCTTTATACATCTCGCTCCCCTTCCCGCCCGCAATACTAGATAGCGGGGCCTCCCCCACTTTTCAGCACCTTGTTCGACCTTGGCGTTGCACCCCAAACTCTCATCTATAATATCACTACTGCCCCTAAGGGTAAATAACTTTACTTTGCCCGACAAATTCTTCCCATGTGGCAGCGAAAAGGCTACTAATTGCTTAAAGCCATTGCCCTCGCGGCTCCGGCTAGTCCTCCCGTTTATCCCAGCCCTCATCTCCGACCAAAGGCTCACGCGGGGGGCCTTCATCATTGATATAAGCCCCTGTATCCTCATAAAACATACCGTCAGCTCCCTTGAAGTAGGGAATGCCTTCTACCGGGTCCACATAACCGTGGTCTTCATCAAGGTCCATAGGCCCGTAATAAGAACCGGTGCGGGCCTCCGAAGCATGTTCCGTCGTTCGGGCCAGTTCCTGCCAAGTATCTTCCCCCCCGTATATCACCCGATCGTCCTCCTCCCCCTTCATCCGGAAGTCGCGAAGACCGCCGAAGGGAAGGAGCACCACTTCTTCTTCTACGGGCCGGTGGTTTTGCCCCGTTCGCTTCTTTTCTACCGCCCGACGGCATTCCAAACAGAGGGTGGTTTCCGGAACAGCTTCCAGGCGTTCAAGAGGTATTTCCTCACCGCACCGCTTACAGCGGCCGTAGGTTCCTTCCCGGATGCTTTCCAGGGCGTCCTGAATTTTCTGGAGCTGAAGCACGGCATTATCCCGCAGGGCCAGGTCCTTACTCCGTTCAAACAGCTCGCTTCCCAGATCGCCTGGGTGATTATCGTAACTGGACAGCTCCTGGATAGAATCCTGCATGGATTCGCCTAAACCCCCGTAGCGAAAAGAGCGCCTCTGCTCTTCGTAAGCCGCCCGCAGGGCCAATAATTTCCGGCGAAAATATTCCAACTTTTGTTGATCCATACAGCATCTCCCCTTGTCCTCTTTACTTGTCCTCTTTAATAGTAAATCTCCTTCTGGACCACCCGGACAATTTCGGCGATGAGCTTGCCGATGACCGGCAGGTTTTGCAGGGCCAGCTCTCTCACAATATAAATGACCAGGGTACCCAATATGGTGACTCCTACCGCGATTCCCAGCCCCCTGGCCAGGCCGGCCAAAAAGTTTAAGTAGAGCAGTCGAAGGGGCCGGCGGTAAAGTTCCACCCACTCGGCCAAATTAGCTTTTTCCAAAGCCAGCATCAAATCCTCGATTTTCTCGATAAGAGAGCCGTCGTCCCGGTGGCGCTCCACCAAATCCTTCTCTCCCGTTCCTTTAATAAAATATATTGCCCGTTAACCGCCCTGCTTAAAACCTAACCTAACACTCACCCCTACAAAAAAATCCTGCTTAAGGCCGCAGGATGTGAACAAGGTCTCCGTTTTTGAGCAGGGCAGCATTAGCTTCGTCGGTGTCCAGGTGCAGTTCCACCCGGTATTCCGGACTTACTCGCACAATGACGTTGTCAAAGATTAAACCCCTCTCACCCGGTACCAAAACCTGCACCCGCTGTCCATCCTTCAACCCGTATTTACAGGCGCTGGCCTCATCCATGTGTATGTGACGTGCAGCCAGGATTACCCCCTGTGAGAGGGTAAGGGCGCCTCGAGGACCGACCACCGCGATCCCGGGCGTCCCCTCCAGGTCACCGGACTCCCTTACCGGGGGTCTAATCCCCAGCCGGTAGCCGTCGGTTAAGGCCAACTCTATCTGAGAGTATTCCCGCGGTGGACCGAGGAGTCTTAAACCCTCGATAACCCCCCGCGGTCCCACTATAGTCACCGTTTCCTCAGCCGCATACTCCCCGGGCTGACTAAGCTGCCGATAAGGTTTCAGCCGGTACCCGGGGCCGAACAGCACCTCTAAATCCGCCTGACTCATGTGCATGTGGCGATTGGAAACCCCTACCGGCACGGCCAGCGGCAGCACTTCCCCGGACATCAGGATGAAGGCCCTCCCTCCTGGCCCCCCTACCTGTTAAAGGGCGCCCCTATCTATTATCCCGCATGGATTTCCTTTAATACCGCCACACAATGGGAACAGAGTTCGGGTTCTTCTTCATGTTGCCCCACGGTCTCGCTTACCTTCCAGCAGCGTTCACACTTTTTCCCCGGAGCAGGCAAGACCTGAATTTTTAACTGGGGCAGGTCCACACCCTCTACTGCTTCTTCCGGTACAGCCTCAGACGGGGACCACACCCGCGCACCGGAAACAATAAACAGGGCAGGCAGTTCTTCCTCCACGGGCTTCAAAAACTCGTAAAGCTCCTGGTCCGGGTAAAGATGCACGAAGGCATTCAAGGAATTGCCCAGCCCCTGCTCACGTCGAGCTTGTTCGAGAGCCCGGTTGACCTCTTCACGAACCTGCAGCAGTTTATCCCACTTGGCCTCCAAATCCGGGTCCCACCATTCCTTTTGCACTCCCGGCCAAGGGGCCAGCTGCACACTCCAAGGCTTGTCAGCCGCCCGCAGGTGCTGCCATGCTTCCTCTGTAGTAAAGGCCAGAATAGGGGCCAACAGCCGCACCAGTACGTGGAGAATCTCGTAAAGGGCTGTCTGGGCCGAGCGGCGCCCGTGGGATGCGGCCGACCAGGTGTAAAGGCGGTCCTTGAGAATATCCAGATAAGTGGCGCTCAAATAGTTTACGCAGAAGTTGTGCACGGCATGATAGACCACGTGGAACTCATAATCCTCATAAGCTCGAGTAACCTTGTCCACCAGGCGCTGCAGTTTGGCCAGGGCCCAGCGGTCCAACTCCAGCATCTCCCCATAAGGGACCCGGTCCCGGTTCGGGTCAAAATCATATAAGTTACCCAGGAGGAAGCGGAAAGTGTTGCGTATTTTCCGGTAGGCCTCGGCCAATTGTTGCAGGATCTTGGGCGAAGCCGCTACATCCCGCCGGTAGTCGGCGGAGGCTACCCATAGGCGTAAAATATCGGCCCCCATTTCTCGTATGACATCGGCCGGGTCGATACCGTTGCCCAGGGACTTGGACATCTTGCGTCCTTCTTCGTCCACTAAAAAGCCGTGGGTAAGAACGGCCCGGTAAGGTGCCCCGCCCCGCGTGGCTACCGCCGTGCACAAAGAAGAATTAAACCAGCCCCTGTGCTGATCACTTCCCTCCAGGTACAGGTCCGCCGGCCAGGAAAGTTCCGGCCTCGTCCTCAATACAGCCGCATGGCTGGAACCGGAATCGAACCAAACGTCCATGGTATCGGTTTCTTTACGGAACCGCCTGCTCCCGCATTCCGGGCAAGTCAGCCCGGGAGGCACCAGTTCGTCCGCTTCCCGGGCGAACCACACATCCGAGCCGTGCAGGCGGAACAAATCCTGTATATGCTTGATGGTAGCGTCGTTGATGATCTCTTTACCACATTCCGCACAGTAAAAAATGGGAATAGGCACACCCCAGGTTCGCTGGCGTGATATGCACCAGTCCCCCCGCTCGGCTATCATGTTAAAAATCCTCTCTTCTCCCCAGGCCGGTATCCACCTGACCTGGCGCACGGCGGCCAATGCTTCCCGGCGAAAACCGTCAATGGAGGCAAACCACTGCTCCGTTGCCCGGAAAATGACGGGATGCTTGCACCGCCAGCAGTGGGGATACTGGTGGTTGATAAAGCTGAAATGCTGCAGGACCCCCCTCTTGTCCAGCTCCTTTACGATCTCTTCGTTGGCATCCTCCACGAAAAGGCCCTGGAACTGGCCTGCTTCGGCTGTGAACCGGCCCTGGTCATCCACAGGGGAAAGCACGGGCAGGTTGTAGCGCTGGCCGATTTCAAAGTCTTCCAGGCCGTGTCCGGGAGCGGTGTGGACACACCCGGTACCCTGGTCCATGGTGACATGCTCCCCCAGCACTACCCGGGAGGGGCGGTCCATAAGGGGGTTGCGGCACACCACGCCTTCCAGCTCCGCGCCCCGGAAGCGGGCTAATATACTGTAATCCTTGACCTGCCAGAGTTCCAGGACATTCCGGTGCAGCTCTTCGGCCAACAGAAGCTTTTCGCCCCCTGCTTCCACCAAGACGTAGGGCTCTTCCGGATGAAGGGCAATGGCCACGTTAGCCGGCAGGGTCCAGGGTGTGGTGGTCCAGATAACGACGTAGCTGTTCCGGGGGTCCCATAATCCCCCGGCATCCATCACCGGGAACTTGACGTAGATGGAAGGCGACCGCTTTTCCTCGTATTCCACCTCGGCCTCGGCCAGAGCTGTCTCGCAATCCATACACCAGTAAACCGGCTTAAGGCCCTTATAGATATACCCTTTCTTGGCCATCTCGCCAAAAATGCCGATTTCCACCGCTTCGTACTCCGGCTCCAGGGTAAGATAGGGGTGCTCCCAGTCCCCGCGCACGCCCAGGCGCTTAAACTGTTCTCGCTGGATGTCCACATATTTCAAGGCATAGTCCCGACAGCGCCTCCGGAATTCCAGGACGTCTACCTCACGGCGGTTCAGCCCGAGATTTTTGATAACCTGTTGCTCAATGGGCAAACCGTGGGTATCCCATCCGGGAACATAGGGGGCATCGTAGCCGGACATGGAGCGGTATTTAACCACTATATCCTTGAGGATTTTATTGAGGGTATGCCCCAGGTGAATATCCCCGTTGGCATAGGGCGGGCCGTCGTGCAGGATAAATTTGGGCTTACCTCGATTGGCTTCCTGCACGGCCTGATAGAGACGGTTTTCCTCCCAGAATTTAAGGATCTGGGGTTCCCGCTGGGGCAAATTGGCCCTCATAGGAAAATCCGTTTGGGGCAGATTCAAGGTTTTGCTGTAGTCCACTTTTCGCCGTCACTCCCACACTCCGGTAGGAATTAAAAGTATCTTTGTCTAGTATACGCCGGTAAGTACAAACCCGTCAAACGTATCTTTTATCTGGTACACTTTAACCGTCCCCGCTGGGGACCATGCTCCTTAAGTCCATAACTTGCAGGAGTCCTCCCGGCGGCCGGGAATGAGCCAACTTTATTCGCCGAGGCTCGAACCCATGCCCTCGGCATCCCCACCGCCGGAGACGGCCTCTTCGCCTGTGCCCGCCGCCGCTCCCTCCGCCGAAGGAGCAGCCTGGTCTTCCGCCTCCAACAGCTCCAGTTGGGCCAGTAGGAAGGAACGCCAGCGGGATTTAAAGCTGCGCACCCTGGCTTCCAACCCGGCCTGGTATCGTTCTATTTCTGCTACTTTGTTCCGGGCTTGGGCTATCATGCTCTGGGCCTGGGCCTCCGCCTGCCTTAAAAGGGTTTCGGCCTCCTGCCTGGCATTTTCCCTGGCCTCCTCCGCCGCTTTTTGGGCCATAACCAGGGTTTCCTTTAGAGTGTTTTCCAGCCGGCTAAAGCGCCCCAACTCTTCTTCCAGATATAATACCCTTTCCCGCAGCTCCTGGTTTTCGCGGAAAACCTGGGTGTAATCTCTCAACAACTGGGCCAAAAACTCATCTACTTCCTCGCAGGAGTACCCCCGCAAGGTTCGCCGGAATTCCTTTTTGTTAATATCCAGTGGCGTCAGCACCATGACCCTCACTCCCCGAACGTATCCCCCAGAAAATCCCTGGCGTGAACCGGTGCAGAAATGCAACTCGCCCGGTGCCGTCACCCGACCCCGCAACTCCGCCTGCCCAGGTTGCTCAACCGAGGCGGAGTAAAAAACTGATGACCAGGCGTTCTATCACTTCCAGCGCAATAATGGCTACTAAGGGTGAAAAATCCAAAGGCAAAGAAGTACGCGGTAAAAAGCGCCGGAAAAAGGCTAAAACAGGCTCGGTACTTTCGTAAATGAACCGGCATACGGGATGATAGGCATTATGAGGAACAAAAGATAGTATAACCCGGGCTATTATCAGCCACTCCAGCACCCTAAAGGCAACCTGTATCAAAGTAACGGCCAGAATCATGCTCCTTGTCCCTCACTTAGGGCCCGGGCTCTTCGAGCCGCCGTCCTGACAGCCTCCATGAGGGCGCCCCTGATGGCCCTGCTTTCCAGAATCTCCAGACCAGCGATGGTCGTTCCCCCCGGCGAAGTCACCCGGGACTTCAGCACCGCCGGATGCTCCCCGGTGTTCAATACCATGCGCGCCGCCCCCAACACCGTCTGGGCAGCAAGCTTAAGGGCCGTCTCCCTCCCCAGGCCGCAGAGTACTCCTCCGTCCGCCAAGGCTTCTATGAAGAGGTAAACATAAGCCGGTCCGCTCCCGCTCAAACCGGTGACCGCGTCCAACTGGTCCTCCGGTAGGAGCAACGCCTCGCCGACGGAAGCGAAAATGGCCAGAGCTGCCTTTTCTTGCTCCGGGGTAACCAGCCGGTTGCCCGCCAGCACGGTAATCCCCTCACCGACCAGAGCCGGAGTGTTGGGCACCGCCCGCATAATAGGTACACCGGGCCCGATCCACCCTTCCAGCTGCTTAAGAGTAATACCGGCGGCTACGGATATGACCAGATGGGATTCTTTAAAGGATAGAGCCTTCAAGGCTTCGGCCATGGTCTGGGGCTTCACGGCCACTACTATTATATCCGCCTCTTCCAGTACTTGGGACCCGCCGGTAGCCGGGCGCAAACCGTGTTTCTGCGCGAGTTCCTCTAAACGTTCCCGGGATATATCGAAGGCAACGATCTTTTCGGGAGGTACCAACTGGGAAGCAAGTAGCCCCTGTATTAGGGCACCACCCATGGCCCCGGCGCCGATAAAGCCTATTTTCTTATTCATCAGCTACCTTCTTCCTGTATGAGAATAGATATCCGGCCAGGCCAGCTCTCCGCCTGCAGATTTGGGCTCCAAATCACCGCTCAAGTCTATATTGCTGGGCGTGAATACAAAAATCCCCTGGCTCACCCTGCTCACCTGGCCGCCTAGGGCAAAGACGGCCCCGCTCAGAAAGTCCAAAAGCCTTCTAGCCTCTTCCGGCGGCATCTTCTCCAGGTTGACTATGACCGGGCGGTAATTCTTTAGGTTGTCCGCCAGTACAGCTCCTTGTTCGTACGATTGGGGATGGACTACCATGAGGCGCAGGGCCCCCCTGGCCGTAGGTAGACTCACCAGCTTGCCCTGCTTAGGCGCTGGAGGTACGACCGTTTCTGCCGTACCCC
Source organism: Moorellaceae bacterium AZ2 (assembly GCA_051024685.1). Classification (GTDB taxonomy): domain Bacteria; phylum Bacillota; class DSM-521; order Neomoorellales; family Neomoorellaceae; genus UBA12545. The sequence continues at coordinate 12,908 of JAZHPA010000004.1, forward strand.
GTGCTTCCTCTTCTTCCGGGCCATAACCTAACCAGTTGAGGAAAGCTTCCCAGATTCTAGCCATCAGCCTGCCTCCCTGTCATTGGCGGGGACCAAAAATGGCCGTTCCAATGCGGACCATATTGGCCCCTTCTTCAACGGCTACTTCAAAGTCATTGGTCATGCCCATGGACAGATAGCGCATTTCTACTCCCGGTAAAGCCAGGGCCTCTATTTCCCTTGCCAACTCCCGCAACCGGCGAAAAACTGGCCGTACTTCTTCAGGGTCGTCCACGAGGGGAGCTACCGTCATTAAACCCAGCACCTTGAGACTGCTGAAGCCGGTTAACTCCTTAACAAAGCCGGGAACAGCCTCCACGGGCAGGCCGAACTTGCTGCTCTCCCCGGCCACATTAACTTCTACCAAGACCTTTATCTTTTCTCCCGCCGCCCCCGCCCTTTTTTCCAACTCTCGGGCCAGCTCCAGGCTGTCCAGAGAGTGGATCAGCCGGACGCGGTTCCATACATACTTAACCTTGTTGCGCTGGAGGTGACCTATTAGATGCCAGGAGACCCCTTCTTCCGCCAGGTACGGCTGTTTTTCCAGCAGCTCCTGGACCCGGTTCTCCCCCAACTCTTTGATCCCGGCAGCTACTGCCTCTCTTATTCTTTCCACCGGCACATTTTTGGTAACCGCTATTAGGGTAATCTCTTCCGGCTGCCGGCCGACTTTTCTGGCCGCCCGGGCAATGCGTTCCTGGACCCTCGCAATATTGTCCTTAAGTTCGACCACAGGTTCACTCCCTTCCTAAATTCGTTCTACATATCTGGCGCAAATCCTGCCGGTTTTGGTCAACTTTTCCCCTTAAGGAAGCGCACCCAATAGGGATTGACGACCACCTCGCTCCCCTCCTTTAAACCTTGGACGGCCGCCCTCTCGTCCACCACGCCCACTACTTCTACTTGCTGGAATTTAACTTCCCGGCCCACCAGGCGATAAACACCGGTGGACCCATCTTCTAAAGTCACCACTGCCGTCCGGGGGACCAGGACCCCGCTGTACTTTTCCACGACTGCCTCCACGGTGGTGGCCCGCCCGTGTAGCCACCGGCTCCCCCACTTGTCTATTCTTAACACCAGGACGTAACGATCCTCAAGAGGATAAAGCCGTTCTACCCTGGCTGACACCGTCTCTGCCTGGTCGGGGCTACGTAAAGTCACCCTTTTTTTCTCCTGCCAGCCGGAGGGGACTTTGGGCAGTATGGTATACAAAAACAAAGGCTGCAGGTTATTGACCAGGCGGACCACAGGGGTTCCGGCCTTGACGGCGCTTCCTTCTCCCGCCGGGCGGGCCCGGCGGGCCAGGGAAAATACCTCTGGGGGATCGAGTTGTTCCAACAACCCGGGCTGCAGAACCCTCTCCAACCCGTCGGGATGGTAGCAGACCTGGCCAGCAAAAGGAGCCTTCAGGTCCCTCACCCCCGCATCACCCACCGCCACTGCCGCCACCTGCACTTGAGCAATGGTTCCCCCCGCCGCTACTCTTTCCCCTTCGGGGATCACCCTTATCAAGGTACCGTCGGCCGGAGCGGCCAGGAAGGTTTCCTCCCGGACAACCACCGTTTCTAGGGAAATGGTCTTTTCCAGCACCCCGCTCGCCACTTGCTGTGTCTGCAAGGCCTGCCAGGCTATAACGAGCAACAACCGGCTCACACCCTGGTACAGGAGGAAAAGGAAAAGACCTCCCCAAAACAAGCCCCTTACCAGGCTCTTTTTAAGAGCCCGCCTTTTTCCCCTAGGGTCCTTTGTCGGGAGCCGGGCAGCCATCTAACCCTCCCTCCTACTGAGCATGGCGGCCATACGCCCCGTACGGCCCCCGTCCCGACGGTAGGAGAAAAAAAGTCGTGGGTGGCAGGCAGTACAAACCCGGGTCACGGCTATTTGACCCGGGGGCAAACCCGCGTCCACCAGGGCGAGGCGGTTGGCTTCCCACAGGTCCAAGTACCACTCCTCCCCCTCACCCGGTCTTATAACTGCATCCGACCAGTGAAGTTGCCTTTTAAAAGCGGCGGCCACCTCGGCACCCACCCGGTAGCAGCAGGGGCCGATGGCCGGACCTATGACCGCCCAGCACTCGGCAGGCCGGACGTTAAAGACTTCCACCATGCAATCTACTGCCGCGCCGGCCACCCGGTTCAACGTTCCTTTCCACCCGGCATGGATCAAGGCTATAACTCCCCGCGCAGCGCTTACAACATAAACCGGCACGCAGTCTGCAAATAAGGCCACCAGGGTGATGCCCGGCTCATCGGTAACCAGAGCATCCACGCCTTTAACACAAGTCTCCAGGGTATCCGCCCCTCTCCCCCTGTCGTTCTTGCCCGCGACGGCTACCCGGGACCCGTGGACTTGCTCTCCCACTACCCAAGTTCCCAAAGGCAACCCTGCGGCCGCGGCGAAAAGGCGGCGGTTAGTTAAGACCAGGTCGGGCCGATCACCAACGTGAAAGCCTAAGTTCAGGGTGCTAAAAATCCCCGGACTTACTCCCCCTTGACGGGTACTGAAAATAGCCTTAATAGGAGCCTTCTCTTCTAAGAAGGAAAGGCGAAAATAGGGAACCGCTCCTGGAACCAATTCTACCACCGTCTGAAAGCTCCCTCCTGGGTGTCCAATGGCCGAAGGCCGGAATGGGGGCTCCTTCTGGGTGTTATTATATAACACCCAGACCCGTTTAGTAAGAGAAAAGGCAGGAGTTTTTCCCGCCTGTTCCTTTGGGGGCTTATGGCTTTTTTGAGACAGTAAATTTTGCCCGTAACCTACTGTTATTCCCCGTTGTAACCTCAGGCCTGCTTGGCTTGGGTCGCTTATGGTTTCTCTTGCGGGCCAAACTATTACTCAGCCTCAAAGCTTAAGGCGGAGTTCCCAGCCCAATCGACGTCCTTGTCGATAGGGCCGGTCTCGGACCTCCTGTCCTCGACCCCGCCTCCGCTTTCGACCTCGTCAAGTTTGACTGCCGTTCGAGTTTACTCGCTCGCTCCCAAGCCTAAGCAGGCCTTCTCAGCAGGAAGTGGGGATAAGTCAGCTCCATATCTGGTACCCCTCGTCCCCATTTATATGTTAAAATTAACCATAATCCCTGTCCTCAGGGGTATCAGATGATGGGAGAGGTACTACGTGACACCAGGAAAGAAAAAACTTATATGGGTGTTGGCTCTTCTCGTCTTGGTCGGTCTCCTCTGGCGGCCGTGGACGGCCGACCGGGAAACCCCGCCTCCCCAGAGTGAACCTCTACCCTTGCAGCCCCCGGAACCCCCGCCTGCCGAGCCTTTAACCCTGGCCGCGGTGGGAGACGTGATGTTGGCCCGCAAAGTGGACCGCCTCATGCAGTCCCAAGGACTGGATTATCCCTTGGCCGAATTGGGACCTCTATTAAAAGCAGCCGACCTCACCTTCGGCAACCTGGAATCACCCCTGTCCGACACCGGAAGGCCCATCCCGGGCAAAGGTATTTGGTTCCGTGCACGGCCGGAGGCCCTTCAGGTTCTGGAGCAGGGAGGCTTTGATATCCTCAATATCGCCAACAATCACATCCTGGACTATGACACACCGGCCTTTCTCCAGACCATGGAACTGCTGGAAGCAGCAGGCATACGCTACTTCGGCGGTGGAGAAAACATCTATGAGGCCAGACGGCCGATCATCCTAGAAGTGAAGGATATCCGCTTGGGGTTCCTCGGCTACAGCGACATGGCCGATATTTTTTGGAGCTACGACTACCCCCGATCCTTTAAGGCCGGCCCCGAGCGTCCCGGCATCGCCCCCCTAGAGGTGGATGCCATCTGCCAGGATGTAGAGCTTATTGAGGCCCAGACCGATACCACAGTGGTTTCCCTCCATTGGGGCACCGAATACCAGCGACGCCCGTCGGCCCAACAACGTCAAATAGCTCACCGCCTGGTGGAGGCCGGGGCCGATGTTATCCTCGGACACCATCCCCACGTCTTTCAGGGAATAGAGGTCTATAAGGGAGGTCTTATCGTGTACAGCCTGGGCAATTTCATTATGGATCAGAACTGGTCCCAGGAAACCTGCGAGGGATTGCTGGTAAGGCTTACCCTGACCCGAGCCGGTTGGCAGCAGGCGGAAATCCTGCCCGTACAAATCGTGGAGGAACAACCCCGCCGGGCAACAGGAACGCGCGCCGAGAAAATTCTGGCGGAGCTCCGGGATTTGAGCGGGGACTTAGGCACCACGGTAGAGATTGCCGGAGGCCAAGCCGTAGTCTGCCAACAGCCTTAAGGATCTATTTTCTATGCTGGGGAGAAACGAAGCTGGGATTATCTACCAAAATAACGTCCACTCCCACCTTAACAACCTTCTCCCAGGGTATGACCATATCCTCGTTATGGCCAAAAAAAAACAAAAACTTACCAGTCTGGCCGGGTAAGATTAGAGCTCTGATCCGGCCCTCCTCCACGTCGATCTCCACGTCTTTGATGAGGCCCAGTCGGCGGCCGTCCACCACATTGATGACATCCCGCAGGCGGAGCTCCGAAACCCTGACCACCCCCGCCACCCCCAGGTGCTATATCCTTTGGTTTAACATCATTATATGCGGCGAAGGTGGATGAGTTTATTGGTTTAGAAAGGAGTGCCCGCCCAGAGGGAAGCCAGGCGCTGTTTAGATGCCTGCAGTACCTCTATGATTTTGAACCGGAGCTCTACTCGGCGTTCCTGAGGATAGGGCTCTGCCGGAAGGGGCGCTACAACCGCCCGAGTCTCCCCGTTGTCCGCCACGTCCACCAGGCATAAGGGAGGGAATAAGACACACCACCAGTTCTCACCCTTCCCTTCGCCGATGATTAACCGTACAGCCTCGTAGCGGCCCGCCGGGAGGACGAGAGAGCCGTATGCCCGGGTGGGAAAATTAAAGTCGCCCCACTGGGCTTTAACAGGATAAGGGCTTCCTTCTCTCGCCAGCTGTTCTTCGGCCGCCCTGGTCAAGGTAGCCAGATTTTGTGCCAGCCAGTGCCGGGCTTCCTCTACATCCCGTGCGTTCTTCAACTGCTTACTTGCTTCCGCTAATACCACATCCCGGACCTCACCCTTTAATTTCTGGTCGCGGTCGGTATCGCTGGGGGCAACTACGTGTAGCCGGATGAGGTTGTGGGGGTTATAGGCCGGCACCGCCGGGGGTTCCAGGGATCTTCCCAGGCCTACAGCCAAACCTCCCAAGGCCAGTAGCAATAAAATAATTCCGACAGTTTTTCCGAAACGCCAATAAGGGAACATCTTGCCTCCTCCTATATATATTTTCTCATGTGATTTAAAGCTGCTTTTTCCAGGCGGGAAACTTGGGCCTGGGAAATGCCTATCTCTTCGGCCACCTCCATCTGGGTCTTCCCTTCAAAAAAGCGAAGGGAAAGGATGAGCCTTTCCCTTTCATTGAGCTTGCTCAGGGCTTCCCGCACGGCAATGCTTTCCAGCCAGGCTCCGTCCTGGTTTTTTTCGTCCCCGATTTGATCCATCACATAGATGGGATCGCCCCCATCATTATAAATGGGCTCAAAAAGGGAAACCGGCTCCTGGATGGCGTCCAGAGCGAAGATTACCTCTTCCTGGGGCATATTGAGTTCCCGGGCAATCTCCCCCACCGAGGGCTCCCGGCCATACCTGCTCACCAGGGCATCCCTCACCTGCAAGGCCCGATAGGCCACGTCCCGCAGGGAGCGGCTAACCCTTATGGGGTTGTTATCCCGCAAGTAACGCCGGATTTCCCCGATGATCATTGGCACCGCATAGGTAGAAAATTTAACATTTTGGGTCAGATCAAAATTGTCTATGGCCTTCATAAGGCCAATGCAGCCGACCTGGAAAAGGTCATCCACGAACTCTCCCCGGTTTGTGAAGCGCTGGATAACGCTCAAGACCAGCCTCAAATTGCCGCGGATAAGCTTTTCCCGTGCACCTTGATCGCCGGCCTGCATCTTTCTAAACAACTCGCGCATTTCTTCGTTGCTCAGCAGGGGAAGCTTGGAGGTATTTACCCCGCAAATCTCCACTTTGTTGAGCGTCACCGGCGCAAAACCTCCCATCCCCACTATTTACCCGGCAATTTAATTATTACCACCTGGGTCAACTTTTATACGAAAATAAAAGACCCGCATTATTCCATGCGGGCGATTTCTTTTCTCAGGCGTTTTATTATCCTTTTTTCCAGCCGGGATATATAGGATTGGGAGATACCCAGAATATCCGCCACTTCCTTTTGGGTTTTTTCCACCCCGTCGATGAGGCCAAAACGAAATTCCATAATCTTCCGCTCGCGCGGCGTTAACTTGCGCATGGCTGCGTGTAACAGCTTGCGGTCTATTTCCTCTTCAATGGATTTATAAATAATATCGGTGTCCGTACCCAACACATCGGACAAGAGCAGTTCATTGCCGTCCCAATCGATATTTAAAGGCTCGTCAAAGGAAACCTCCACTCTGGTCTTATTGTTGCGGCGCAGGTGCATCAAAATTTCGTTTTCAATACATCGTGAAGCATAGGTTGCCAGCTTGATGCGTTTCTTGGGATCGAAGGTATTGACAGCTTTGATAAGGCCGATAGTGCCTATGGAAACCAGATCTTCAATGCCTATCCCGGTATTTTCAAACTTGCGGGCGATATAGACCACCAGCCGCAGATTGCGCTCAATGAGCGTAGTTTTTACTCCGGAATCGCCGTCTTCCAGGCGGTTCAGCAAGTAGTTTTCCTCATCGCTGGAAAGGGGCGGGGGCAATGCCTCGCTGCTGCTTACGTAAAAAAGCTCTCCCAGCCGGTGGACGACCGCCAACAGCCGCCCGGCAGCCAGCTTAAGCTTCAATTTCCATAGCGTCCAGCTTCCGGCCACATGTCCCATCCCCCTTCATCCCTGAACTTAGACCTGCAAAAGATCCGGATGTAACAGGGCCCGGTAACCGCCTTCGGGGTTAAGACGCTGCCAGCAAAGACCTATTACCACGTCTTTCACTTTGATTAAGCGGTCTTCCCAAAAAACAATCACCTCATCGGGCTTGAAGCCCAGCAACAAACCGTGCTCACGGCCCAGGGAATGGAAGGGAATGACCCGTATGCGCGCCGCCCAGGGTGTTCCAGCCAGGGAGGCCACCAGTTTTTCCAGTTCCGGTTCCTTGGGTACAGGTAACTCCCACTGCAACTCGGGAGGTAGCAGAGGGCGCAGAGCCCCGTATTCGGCCACAATAACCGGCCGCCCGGTAAAGGGGTCCCGCAAATTGTTCCCCGTATCTACGAGGGCTTTCAGGGCCAGCCTTTTCCCGTTAAAACCGATGACGACGGGCAAGCGCAAAAGGCTCTGCCAAAAATTCCGCTTAATAAAAAGGCTTCCCCAATAGACCAGGAACAAGGCAGCCCCTACGGCCATGGCCAACCAGCCGTAGGGCAAATTGCCTATAACTATTCCTCCACCAGCGAGGGCAGGAGCGGTAAAGCTGTCGGCCAGGTACAGGGCACCCAGCACCGCTCCACCCATGACAAAGGAAACTAAATAAAAATACCCCACCGCTTGCAAGAACTTCTGCCAGCTCACGGGATAAAAGGCCAGGAACAGCATAAGCAGAGACACCAGGATCTTGGCGGTAAACCACAACCAGGGCTCGCCGGCGGGGTAAAAAATAGTCAGGGAATAAAGAGCTCCCCAGGCTGCACCGCCCAACAAACGCCAAATGCTGGTGGCGGTCTGAGACAGCCTGGCCGTCGCCCAAAGGATGACATAATCCATAAGCAAATTAATCAGCAGAACTATATCCAAATAAATAATATGAGTCCCGGCCACCCCGCCCACCACTCCGGCACCCGCCCTAATTATTACCATGATATGAGCTTAATGCCATTTTAAGACCTGCTTGCCATTAAACATTATATAAGACGGGCACAAAAAAATATGTCAGGTGCTGGCGACAAAAATAAAAGGCTGCTTTTGCAAACAGCCTTTTACTCTTTACCTCCGGCGCAGGAAGGCGGGTATGTCCAAATCCTCGAGGTTCAAGTTCTTAATGTCCATTTCCCTGGTGGCCGCTGCCTGTCTGGCGGCGGTTTCTCGTCGCTGGCCTTCAAAACCGGTGGCTATTACCGTCACCCTGATTTCGTCCTTGAGGTTTTCGTCGATGACCGCGCCGAAGATAATGTTGGCGTCGGGATCCGCAGATGCCGCAATGATTTCCGCCGCTTCGTTAACTTCAAACAGGCCGAGGTTAGGTCCGCCGGTAATATTCAACAATATACCGCGGGCTCCCTCAATGGAGGTTTCCAGGAGAGGGCTGGAAATGGCCATTTTGGCCGCCTCCACCGCCCGCTTTTCGCCAGTAGCGCGGCCGATACCCATGAGGGCGGAACCCGCGTCAGTCATAATAGTCTTGACGTCCGCAAAATCCAGGTTGATCAAACCGGGAACCGTAATAAGGTCGGAAATCCCCTGTACTCCCTGACGAAGTACGTCGTCGGCAATGCGAAAAGCCTCCGTAATGGTAGTCTGCTTATCGGCCACCTGCAGCAGGCGATCGTTGGGGATAACAATCAAAGTATCCACTTTAGTGCGCAGCTCGGCAATACCGCTTTCGGCCTGCAAAGCCCGCTTACGGCCTTCAAAAGTAAAGGGACGGGTTACCACGGCTACCGTAAGGGCACCTACCTCTTTAGCTATCTGGGCGACCACCGGTGCAGCCCCCGTGCCCGTGCCCCCGCCCATGCCGGCCGTAATAAAGACCATATCTGCTCCCTGGAGGCGCTGGGCCAGCTCTTCTCGGCTTTCCTCCGCTGCTTTCTTCCCTATTTCCGGATTGGCTCCGGCTCCCAGGCCTTTGGTGAGCTTGGCGCCGATCTGGATTTTCTGTTCCGCCTGGCAAAGGCGCAGGGCTTGGGCGTCGGTGTTCACGCTGATAAATTCGACGCCCTTCAGACTGGCAGCTATCATGCGGTTGACGGCGTTATTGCCTCCGCCTCCCACACCCACCACTTTAATAACTGCGAACTGGTGGTTGAGATCGCCATCTTCAAATTCCAGCACCCGTTATTCCTCCCTTTGCGAGCTTACTGAAATAATTCTCGCAGCCATACTTTAAAATAACTCCACAGGCTTCCCCACACGGGCTCGCGACCGGCAGCCGCCTGAGCCTTGCCCAAACTTCTGGCGCCGTAGATCACCAGACCCACGCTGGTAGCGTAAGCCGGGGTGGACACCATATCGGCCAGGCCGCCCAGGCGGCAAGGTGCCCCTATCCTAACCGGTAACTGGAGTATCTCCCCCGCCAGCTCGGCCATCCCGGGCAGCAGAGAGCCCCCGCCCGTTAATACTGCACCGCCGGGAAGCAGCCCCTTAAAGTCGGCTCGTCCTATTTCCCGGTGCACCAAAGTTAAGATCTCCTCCACGCGGGGCTGTATAACGGAAGCCAGCATCTTCTTGGAAACTGTATGCTCCCCATGGCCTCCCACATTGGGTACGGGCAGAAGCTCATTGTCGGGTACCGCGCCCACCGGGATAGCGCCCCATTCCTTCTTGATTTTTTCGGCCTGGCTGAGGGGGGTGCGCAAGCCCACCGCTATGTCGCTGGTAATATGATCCCCACCCACCGGTAATACCGAAGCGAACCACAATCCGCCCTGGGCCACCACCGCTATCTCCGTGGTACCTCCACCCACATCCACCACTACAGCCCCCAGTTCCTTTTCTGCCGGCTGGAGGACGGCTTCTGCCGAGGCCAGGGGATTCAGAACCAGCTGTTCCACTTCCAGGCCGGCCCGCTGCACGCTCTTAATTAAATTCTGCACCGCCGCGCCGGCCGCGGTGACAATATGGGTTTCCACCTCCAAACGCGACCCGGTCATCCCTACGGGATCGATTATGCCGTCGTAACCGTCCACAATGTACTGACGGGGCAGAACATGGATAATCTGGCGTTCGGCCGCCAGGGGTATCACCCTGGCCGCCTGCAAGACGCGCTTTACGTCATCGGGCTCGATTTCCCTGTTCTCACCCGCTACGGCCACCACACCGCGGTTGTTGAGGGACTGAATATGGGACCCCGTAATCCCCACGTAAGCCGAACGTATCCGGTATCCGCTCATCCTTTCCGCCATAGCCGCCGCCCGCGCAATGGCCTGGGCCGTATGTTCAATATCCACGATAATGCCCTTCCGGAGGCCTGCCGAAGGAACCTCACCCAGGCCAATAATATTGAGGTGTCCTTCCTCCTCCACCTCGGCTACGGCCATCACTACTTTGGTCGTCCCTATGTCCAGTCCGGCTACCACTTCATCCTTGGGCAAACCCGGCACCTCCGGCAACCAAGGCCTTGTTAGGGCCATTCTCCCTATCAAGAAAAATTCAACACAACTTTGGCCTTTCCTTTTTTATAGCTAAGAAATTATGGTCCCGGCCTACGTTCTCTTCCGCTTTAGAAGGTGGCGTCGAATAATACCCAAATTCTGGAATAACCGAGCGCCGAACACCACCACGGCGGCTAAATACAGCTCTACGCCCAGCTGGTCGCCGATATAGGCCAAAAAACCGGCCAGCAGGGTATTGGAAAAAAAGCCGGTGAGCAAGATGACGTGGTCAAAGTTGTCTTCCAAGGTGGCCCTTAAGCCTCCGAAAACCGAATCCAGAGCGGCCAGCACAGCCACTGACATATATTTCGCATAGGCCACCGGAATTTTCACCGGGAGAAGCAATCCTAAAACAATGCCTAAGAGAAGGCCTAAAAGAGGAAACCACATAGTCCAATCACCTTTCCTGCCGGACCTTTATCACGGGAGGCCCTGCAAAACTTACATCGATGTACTCTAAAGACCCTAATGGGCCGGCCCCTTGCAGGGCCTCCTTCAGTCTTTCCCATTTTTCCCTTACGCCATTACCGTCGCCAAACTTAACTTTAACCTGTCCCTGCAGATAAAGCAACAGGTTGTCGGGCTCCTCTGCTTCTATCTCCATCACCTGCTGCCGATCTTGGGGAGAGAGCTGATTCAAGACTCCCAGGGCTGCCCTGAGACCGTTGTCCTGCAAACAAACGCCGGGCCCCACCTCTTCTCCTAACTCCAGGCCCGAAACCAACGGCAGCTCCCGCTGACGCAGGCTAGAGATCCGTTCCATAACATACCCCTGGCCATCCACTACCCAAAACCCTTCCTGCGCCGGCAAAAGGGCTAGGGCTTCCCGCTCGCGAAGGGTAATTAAGAGGTTGTGGGGCCAGCGGCGTTCTACCCGCACCTGTTCGATTAAAGGATGGGCCCTCAGGCGGTCGGCCACGGCCTTAACATCCAGCTGCCAAAGGTTAAGGCCAGGCTCCACAGCGGCCAAACGAAGAACCTCTTCTTCCGACACCCGCAGGTTGCCCCTTACCTCCACGGCCTGCAAGCTGAAAATCCCCGAATGAAGGAAAAAAAATAAGGACGTCACCACTAACAAACAAAGAACTAAGCGCTTGATGCGCCCTCTTCTCTTCCGGTTTGACCGCCTCCTCATATTTACCGCCATTATATCAGAATCCCCGGACTTGTCCAAGATACTGCCAAAAAATGGGGCACTAACTATCTCTCTCCCTGCTGAGCTGGGCCCCCAAACTTTGGAACTTGCTTTCCATTCTCTCGTAGCCACGGTCCAGGTGGTGCACCCTTTCTACATAGGTTATTCCCTCAGCCATCAACCCAGCCATGACTAGGGCTGCTCCTGCCCGCAGGTCGGTGGCCTCGACCACGGCCCCCCCTAACTTAGGAACCCCGTTAATAACCGCAATTTTCCCCTCTATCTTTATATCGGCACCCATGCGCCTGAGTTCTGCTGCATGGCGGAAGCGGTTTTCAAAAATGCTCTCGCACAGGATGCTCGTGCCTTCCGCAGTGGTCATCAAGGCCATCATTTGGGGCTGCATATCAGTAGGGAAGCCGGGATACGGCAGGGTTCTGCAATCTACAGCCTGTAACCGCTTTTCCGCTTGCAGGCGGATCCCTGCCCAATCTTCCTCCACCCGGGCACCCATCTCCCGCAATTTGGCTATGACTGCCGCCATATGGTCCGGTCTGGCCCCTCGCAAGAATATTTCTCCTTTGGTGCCGGCCACGGCCGCCAGATAAGTCCCCGCTTCAATGCGGTCGGGAATCACCCGGTGAGTCGCCCCTGCGAGCTCCTTTACTCCCTCTATGCGGATTACATCCTGACCGGCACCCTTAATACGAGCCCCTAACTTATTAAGAAAATTTTGTAAGTCTACGATCTCGGGCTCGCGGGCTGCATTCCGGATGAATGTAACCCCCTCGGCCAGCACGGCGGCCATCATAATATTTTCCGTAGCCCCCACACTGGGAAAATCCAAAAGGATATCCGCCCCTCGTAGCTTGGAGGCTTTTGCTTCAATAAAGCCCTGCTTTTCCTTGATAGAGGCCCCCATAGCTGCAAAACCCTTCAAGTGAAGGTCCATGGGGCGCGAGCCTATGGCGCAGCCGCCCGGATAGGCTACTTTAAAGTAATGCCACCGGCTTAGGAGGGGTCCCATGACTAGATTAGAAGCCCTGAGGCGCCGCATCAATGGATGAAGGATCTCGCGGGGAACAGCGCCGGCAGGATCGATGTACAGGCTTTCCCCTTCCTTCTTGACCTCGGCTCCCAAAAAGCCGGCTACTTCCATCATGACCGCGACATCACGCAGATCAGGTACTCCCTCCAGTACACAAGGTTTCCGGGTCAATAAGGTGGCTGCTATGAGGGGGAGTACGGCGTTCTTCGCTCCACTTACATGGATCTCTCCTTCCAGGCGGTTACCGCCCACAATAACCAATCGTTCCATGCCCCACCCTCCCCTGTTCAGGGGCCCTCTCCCCAAATCTCTATCTCCGTCTCCAAGAAAATGCCAAATTTCTCGGCCACAGCTTGCTGGATCCTTGCCACCAGGTATAATACATCCGAAGCCGTGGCCCTGCCGCGGTTGATAATAAAATTGGCATGCAGAGAGGATACTTCGGCATCTCCCCGGCGCCAGCCCTTAGCTCCCACTTGTTCGATAAGCCATCCGGCATAATAGCCGGGCGGGTTCTTAAAAATGCTTCCCGCATTGGGCCAATTTAAGGGCTGCTTGCGACGCCTCAAGGCCAGGTTGCGGGATACGGCCTCCGCTATCTCTTTTTTATCCCCTTCTTTAAGGGAAAACTCAGTAGCGATCACCACCAGGCCCGCCCCTTTTAATTTGCTCTCGCGATAATTAAAATCCAGTTCTTCACCCTTGAGGGTTAAGAGTTTTCCGCCCCGGTCCAGTACTTCCACCTTTTCTACCAGCCGCCCCACGGAGCCCTCCGGAGTCCCCGCGTTCATGACTACCGCACCGCCCACCGAAGCCGGGATGCCGGCGGCAAATTCCAGACCCGTTAGACCGGCATGCCGTGCCTCTCCTAAAACCCTATGCAAGAGGGCTCCTCCTTCCGCCCATATGGTACAGTCCCGTACCTCTACCCTGGAAAGGCCGGCCATCTTAATCACCAGCCCCCGCACACCTTTATCCCGCACCAGAAGGTTGGACCCGTTCCCCATGATGAAGAGGGGCAAACCCTTTTCCCTGGCAAAGTTGAGACAAATCTCCAGGTCCGTACGGTTGGCAGGTAGCACCAGGAGCTCTGCCGGGCCGCCTATGCGAAAAGTAGTATGCCTGGCCAGAGGCTCCTCCACCAGAACCCGGCCTTTTACCCGGCCCTGAAGTTCCGCTCCCAAACTCTGCCCCTTCACGGTCTAGCCCTCCGCCCGGGCTCCGGCTGATCCCGTGCCGTTGAGGTAGCGAACCAGTTCTTCTCCTACCCGGTTCACATCGCCGGCGCCTACGGTTAACACCAGGTCCCCGGGCCGGCAGTTCTTCTGCAAAAACTCCAGGGTTTCGTCGGCCGTAGGCAAATAATAGACGGCAGAATGCCCTGCCTCCAGGAGCGAATCCACAATTAATTTCGCGGTAACGCCCGGCAAAGGTTTTTCCCCGGCAGAATATATTTCATTGATAATTATCAAATCCGCCTGCCGAAGGGACTGCCCCAGTTGCCGGTACAAATGAAGGGTGCGGGTATAGCGGTGGGGCTGGAAGACAACCACCACCCGCCGGGCCCCTACCTGCATAGCCGCCGTCAGGGTAGCCTTAATTTCCGTGGGATGATGGGCATAATCATCCACCACCCGAATACTGCCATTGCCTTCTAAGATTTGAAACCGGCGTTCCACACCCCGGAAACCGGCCAGGCCTGCCTGTATAGTAGAGAAGGATAGTCCTAGGTTATGGCCGACAGCTACGGCAGCCAGAGCATTGACAATGTTGTGCTTACCGGGAACGTTAAGCTCCAGACTCCCCATCAGCCGCGAGCCGCAATATATTTTCGCTGTGCTTCCCAATCCCTTAAAATTAATTTCCCTGGCTTGTAAATGGGCTCCTTTTCCCAGACCGTAAGTAATGCTGGTTTCCTTGAGCTCGGCGGCTATAGTGGCCAAAGAGGGATCGTCCGAACAGAGAATCGCCTTCCCCCCAGGTTTTATATTCCCTAAAAATGTGCGAAAGGCCTTCACAATGGCTTCCAGACTGCCGTAATAGTCAAGGTGATCGTCTTCCACATTGGTGGCCACCGCTATCTCCGGTTTCAACCAGAGAAAGGAACCATCGCTCTCATCGGCTTCGGCCACGAAAAAGGGAGAGGCTCCCCGCCTGGCATTGCTTCCCAGCCCCGGCACGTATCCCCCCACCACTGCCGTGGGGTCCAGTCCTCCCTCCAGCAGGGTCAAGGTGATCATGGCGGTGGTCGTCGTCTTGCCGTGGGCCCCCGCTACCGCAATACCCCTTTGAAGCGCCATGAGTTCCGCCAGGAGCTGCCCTCTTTTTATTATCCTGATGCCCCTCCTCTGTGCTTCCTTGACTTCGGGATTATCTGCGGATACGGCGGAAGACACAACGACCCGTTCTACCTCCGCTGCTATATGCTCGGCACGGTGCCCGCGATAAATTACGGCGCCGCGCTGGGCTAGCAAGCGCGTAAACCTGTTCTCCTTCAGGTCGGAGCCGGATACCAACTGGCCTTCAGCCAGTAGTATTTGGGCTAGCCCGCTCATACCCACTCCGCCGATGCCGACAAAATGGGTCCAACCTTTACCCGGCAATCTTTCATCTCCTTTCCGCGGAATACCTGCCCCCGGCATCAGCAGCGTTCTGCGTACATTTGCATCATATGCGGGGCAGACTCCAGGGGTGACATCAGGGCCGGTCGGCTACCGCCAGGATACGTTCGACAATTCGCTCCAGGGCATCCGGACGTCCCAGGCGCAAGCTGGCTTCTGCCATGGCCTTGAGCATTGCGGGCTGGGCCAATAAGGACTCCAGTGCGGTAAGCAGCTTTCCGCCCTTAAGCTCATAATCCCGGATTACGATAGCCGCCCCTTTATGGGCTACCGCGCGGGCATTATACTCCTGGTGATTACCGGCCGCGTAGGGATAAGGTATGAGAATGGCTGGAAGCCCCCGGACCAGAACTTCAGCCAGGAAGGAGGCCCCTGCCCGCCCGATCACTAAATCCGCTGCTGCCAGGGCAATATCCATTTCATACAAATAGGGTGTAATGGTAATGTTACCATTTTCGCCCAAATCTATGCCCAGTCTCTGGGCTTCTTGTTTCAGGGATTCATACCCCTGGCGCCCCGCCACATGGAGAATACGGACGGATGGTTGTCCACGGTAAAACTGCAGTACAGGTAATATGGCCCGGTTCAGGCTACGGGCGCCCTGGCTCCCGCCTACGCTTAAAATGAAGGTGTCTTGGAGCCTTATCCCCAGCCGCTCCCTGGCCTCCTCCCGTCGGGCCTGCAAGATCTCCGGCCGCACCGGCAATCCTGTGGTCACCAGCTCCGCCCCGCGGGGAAAGAATCTCGCCGCCTCCGGGAAAGTAAGGCAGACGGTATGAGCCACCCGGGCCAGCCAGCGATTCGTCATGCCGGGGTAGGCGTTCTGCTCGTGCAAGACCACCGGAATACCGAGGGCAGCGGCTACCAGGCATACCGGGCCGCAAACATAACCCCCAGTGCCCACCACCACGTCAGGTCGGAAGCGCCGAACTACAAGGTAGGCCTCAGCCAATCCCCGGCCCAGTCGAGCCAGGGCCCAAAAATTTCTCCATATCCTCCTCCGCTCCAGCCCCTGTACGGTAATGGTCGCCAGGGGGAGGCCAGCCCGGGGAACGACATCTGCTTCCAGCCCCCGGCGGGTACCGATATAGAGAATCTCGGCCTCTGGTTTGGCCTGCTTGAGCCCCCGGGCTATGGCTAGGGCCGGGTAAACGTGACCGCCGGTCCCACCGCCCGTAACAACTATGCGCAAGGGAAGAGCACCCCATTTCCCTTGATTATCGATGGTCTGCACTTGGGGAAACGCGCCGGCCCACACCCACGCCAGCACCGCCGCCCCTTCCGCCTAACCCCATGACTGCCCGCCGGGCGACCCATGAGCCCCAGCAACCCGGAGCGGTCCGGAGGCCCCTAACCATGGGCATAGCGGGAAACATTGAGCAGAATGCCTACACCGGCCAGGGTAAAAATCAGGGAAGAACCCCCGTAGCTCACCAAAGGTAGAGTTATCCCTGTTACCGGCAACAGTCCCGTCACTACACCCATATTGATAAGGGCCTGCAGAACAACCATGGTAGTGATGCCTGCAGCCAGCAGGCTTCCAAAAGCGTCGGGCGCATTCAGGGCCGTGCGAAACCCCCGCCACAAAAAGATGAAAAAGGCCGCGACCACCAGGGCCGCACCCACGAAGCCCAGCTCTTCACCCAAAATGGCCATGATAAAGTCGGTATGCTTTTCGGGCACATAGTAAAGTTTTTGCCGCCCGTGCCCCAGTCCGCTGCCAAAGGCTCCCCCGGATCCCAAGGCCAGCAAAGATTGGATAGTCTGGTACCCGTGTCCCTGGGGATCGGCCCACGGGTTCAAGAAAGCGGTGAACCGCGCCATGCGGTAGGGAGCCAAGACAATGGCGGCGACCACTAAAGCCAGCCCTCCCAGGAACAGAAGCATTAAGTGATTACGGTTGGCTCCTCCGGCCGCCAGCATGAGGTAGGTACTTCCGGCCAACGCCACCGCCGTTCCCAGGTCAGGCTGGGCCAGAATCAAACCGCATACTCCTCCTATCAAAAGCAGATAGGGCCCCAAGCCCCGGATGAAGGAGCCCTCCAACCTCCGGTTATTCTCGGCCAAGCTGGCCGCCAAAAAAATCACCATGGTCAGCTTTATTAGCTCGGAGGGTTGGAAGGACAAAGAACCTATACCCAGCCACCGGCTGGACCCTTTGGCGGTTATGCCCACCATTAAAACCAGAATGAGCAGGAACACGGATACCCCCAGCAGGGGAGCCGCCAGCCGCCGCCAGTGCGGATAAGGAAAGCCCATTAAAGCTACCATACCGCCCAAACCCAAGCCGGCCCACGCGAGCTGGCGCTTAAGGAAATAAAAAGCATCCCCCATACTGTAGGCCGAAGTTACGGCGCTGGAACTGAAAACCATGACGATACCCATCGTAAGCAATACCAGGGTGGATAGAAAAATGCCGAAGTCAATAGGTCCGGCCCGCCTCGGCATGACTCTCTCCGTCCTCCCTCAGGGAACGGACAAGGCGCTTAAATAGCTCCCCTCGCTCCTCATAATTCTTAAACATGTCCCAGCTGGCACAAGCAGGCGACAAGAGTACCACGTCACCGGGTTCCGCCAGACTATAGGCCCGGCCCACAGCTTCTACTAAGTCTTTGACCACTAAAATGGAAGAGACCCCCGCCCTTTGCGCCGCCTCTTTCAGGACCGGAGCCGCTTCTCCCAGGAGTATCAAGTGTTTTACCCTTTCCCGCATTTTCCGGGCCAGGTAGGTGAAATCGCTCCCTTTATTCTTGCCCCCGGCAATTAAAATCAGCGGCTGACAATAGGCGTCCAAGGCCTTCAGGGTTGCTTCGGGATTAGTACCCTTGGAGTCGTTTATGTACTGGACGCCGTTAATTTCGGCTACAAATTCTAAGCGGTGGGGGACTCCCGAAAAAGTCTTTAAGGTATGGGCAATGTCGGAGAAGGACACACCCAGAATGCCGGCCACCGCGGCCGCCGCCAGGGCATTTTCTAAGTTATGGGCTCCCTTCAAGGCTAGTTCCTCCACCCGGCACAAATACTGGGCCCCGTTTCCCAAATCCAGGCAAAGCCGACCTTCCTGAATAAAGGCCCCCTTTCCCGGCCGGTGCCGGCGGCTAAAAAAGAGCACCTGCCCTTTAGCCCTATCTTTCAGTTCCCGGACTACAGGATCGTCGAAATTGAGGACCGCAAAGTCGTCCTTTTCCTGGGACGCCAAAAGCCGGGCTTTGCAATTGACATATTCCTCCCAGGTACCGTGGCGGTCCAGGTGATCGGGGGTGAGGTTTAAGATGGCAGCAACCCGGGGACGAAAGAGTTCGACGGTTTCCAGTTGAAAGCTGCTCACCTCACACACAAAGTACTGGCCGGACGGTGCCTTGACAGCCTCCGCTACCAAGGGAGTGCCGATGTTGCCGGCTATCCTCACCCCATAGCCGGCATCTTGGAGCACCTGACCTATTAGGGCCGTGGTGGTGGTTTTCCCATTGGTGCCGGTTATCCCCACCACCGTACTCTGCGGTGGCAAAAGCCGGTAGGCCAGCTCCAATTCGCCCCACAAAGGGATGCCCAGTTCCCGGGCCGCCCTTAAAGGAGGTTCCCAGGAGGGTACTCCGGGGCTGGTCACTACCAGATGGGGTCTCAACTTGACTAGGTCCGGATAGGACCCCAGTATTAGCCGCACACCTTTGTCCCGGAGTTCTCGTAACTCGGGCTCCGATTTAAACTCTCTATCGCAAGCGACAACCCGGGCACCTAAATCGGCCAAGACCCTGGCTGCCGCTGCCCCGCTCTTGCCCAGTCCTACTACCAGAACTTCATACCCATTCCAGTCCATTCTACGTGCCTCTTTTCCAGTCCGTAAGAATGCATCCGGCCTCGCCCGCTTCCCGTAAGGGAAGCCCTTGGTCGCGGTCACCGGATCATTAAACCCGGTTCCAGGAAAACTGGGCCGCAACAACCGATGGAGCCTCACAGGGTTAAGCTGAAAAGGCCCAGGCCGGCCATAACAACGGCGACGGCCCAAAAAAATAAAACTACTCTGGTTTCCGGCCAGCCCGAAAGCTCAAAGTGGTGGTGCAGGGGGCTCATGCGAAAGAGCCGACGTCCGGTAAGGCGAAAGAAGATTACCTGCAAAATGACGGACAGCGCCTCTAAGACGTAAACCCCGCCTATAATGGGGAGCACCAGTTCCGTCCGCGTCATAATACTGAGCAGGCCGACGGCGGCCCCCAGGGCCAGGGACCCCGTATCGCCCATAAAAACTCGCGCCGGATAGAAATT
Source organism: Moorellaceae bacterium AZ2 (assembly GCA_051024685.1). GTDB lineage: Bacteria > Bacillota > DSM-521 > Neomoorellales > Neomoorellaceae > UBA12545. The sequence goes on from JAZHPA010000004.1 coordinate 32,340, forward strand.
ATACACCAAAAAGCCCAGACATCCTCCTGCTAAGGCCCCGGCAAAAATAGCCAGACCTGCCTTGTCCGCGGCCAGGGCAAGGATAAAATAGGCCAGGGCTACCCAGAAGGTGACTCCCGCCGCCAGTCCGTCCAGCCCATCCGTCAGGTTCACCGCATTGGTAGTGGACACCAGGAGCAGTGCCGCCAACAAAGGATAGTACCAGCCCAAATCCCACCGCCAGGAGGTGAAGGGGACAGCCACCTCGGTTCCCCTCTCGAGAAATAGCACGGCCAGCAGCCCCGCTGCCAGGCCCAGCAGTACCTGCCCCCCCAATTTTTGCCGGGCCAGCAGACCCAATGGCCGCCGCCATACAACCTTAAGAAAATCGTCGGCCAACCCCAAAAGGGCGTAACCCCAGGTCACTCCCAGAAGGGTAAGGGTTAACCCATCGGCCTGGCCGAACACCAGGGTGGCTACCGTCAAGGCCAGCAAAAAAATAATACCGCCCATGGTAGGAGTACCCGACTTCCCCAGGTGAGTCTGGGGACCATCGCGCCGAACTACCTGACCGGCTCGCAAAGCTTGCAACAGCTTGATGATGGGCGGTCCTAAAACCACGCTAATGATGAAGGCCAGAAAACCCGCCCATAAACCTTGCTGCATCATTCCACCTCTTCCAATACCTCTAAAACCTGCTCCATACTCATAGCCCTGGAACCTTTTAGAAGGACGACATCTCCCTCTGCCAGATGTCGGGCCAGGAAGGTACCGGCTTCCCGGGGATCGGCAAAAGAGAATACCTGACCGGCCGTCATGCCTGCAGCCCTTGCCCCCTGGGCGATTTCTCTTGCCATTTCCCCAACCGTCAGTAAAAGACTCACTCCCGCTTCGGCAGCAGCCCTGCCTACCCGGCGGTGGAATTCAGGCGCCCTGGCCCCCAGTTCCAGCATATCCCCCAGTACGGCCACCTTACGCCCCGGCAGTTGGGCTATAACTTGCAGGGCCGCCGTGGTGGATTCGGGATTAGCATTATAAGCATCGTTATATATATACGAACCCCGGGGACCGGGCAAAAATTCCTGCCGCATACTTTCCTTAGGCCACGATGTCAGGCGTCGGGCCATATCCTCCGGACCTACCCCCAGGCAGTACCCCGTAGCCATGGCGGCCAGGCTGTTCAGCACATTATGGAGGCCCGGTACCGGGAGGTGTACCATAACCTCCCCCTCTGGGAATACCGCTTTAAATTCCGTCCCTTCTCTGCCCAACGCCTTGATATCCCTGGCCTGCACGGCCGACGACTCTCCAGTCCCGTAGAAAACAACCCTGGCCCGCGTATTTTGGGCCAGGCGGCGACACCACGGGTCATCGCCGTTCATAACGGCAAAACCCTCCGGCGGCAGAGCTTCCACGAGCTCTCCTTTGGCCCGGGCAATGTTGGCAATAGATCCCAGTCTGCCCAGGTGGGCGGTCCCGATATTGGTAATTATCCCGCCCGTCGGCCGGGCCATCCGGCACAAGGCTGCGATCTCCCCCAATCCCCGCATGGCCATCTCTACCACGGCCACCTGATGTTCCGGCGTCAACTGCAGCAGAGTCAGGGGGAGGCCGATCTCATTATTAAGGTTGCCCGGCGTCTTCCAAACCTTAAAGTTAGCCTCCAGCACCTGGGCCACCAGATTCTTGGTCGTCGTCTTGCCGCTGGACCCGGTCACTCCTATAAGCTCTCCCCGGAAAATCTTCTGCCGGTGGTAGGCGGCCAAGGTTTGAAGGGCCTCCAAGGTGTCGGGAACCCTAATGAGGGCACCCTTCACCGGCGAAGGCAACCGGGCCACCACGGCCGCTACGGCCCCCCGGTCCAGAGCTTGATCCACATAATCGTGGCCGTCAAAGCGCTCCCCCTTGAGGGCGAAGAATACTTCGCCCCCGCAGATCCGGCGGCTGTCGGTGCTCACCCCGTTAGCCCTTTGCTCCGGGTCCCCTTGAATCAATTCTGCCCGCAGAATATTACAAAGTTCTCCCAGGGTTAGTGAAATCACCGACTTCCCCCCAGCGGACTCCGGTAACCCAGGCGCTCCAATTCCTCCCCGGCGACTTCCCGATCATCAAAGGGCAGCACCTGCCCCTTTACCAGCTGATAGTTTTCGTGCCCCTTGCCGGCGATAACCACCGTGTCCCCCGGACTAGCCATTCCCAGGGCCCGGGCGATGGCCCGGCGACGGTCCACCTCTACTTCATAGCCGTTGCATCTCACTTTCCGGACCCCCGGTTCTATCTCCGCTATAATATCTTCCGGTTCTTCGCTGCGGGGATTATCTGAGGTTATTATACAATAATCGCTCCAGCGGGCAGCCGCTTCGCCCATAAGGGGCCGCTTCTTGCGGTCGCGGTCGCCGCCGCAACCAAAAACGACGATTAGCCGTCCCTCCGTCAGCTGGCGGGCCGCCCGGAGGGCGTTCTCCAGACCGTCCGGGGTATGGGCATAATCTACAATAACGGCAAAGTCCTGTCCCCTTTCCACCTTCTCAAAACGCCCGGGCGCCCCCGTTACCTGGCCCAAGGCGTAGGCCACCTGGTGAAGATCCATCCCCTCTTGCCAGGCCACGGCCCAGGCTGCCAGGGCATTGTAGACATTGAATTTGCCGAGGAGTTTTAGCTTGAGCGGTATGCGGTAGCCCGGGCCCACGACCTCCAGGCTGGAACCGCTCCTGTCCACCTGCAAGCCTTCCCCCCGTATCATGGCCTGCGGGCCGAAGCCGTAACTGACGACCGGGACCTTAACCAGAGATTTTAACCGTTCCGCCCAGGGATCGTCGGCGTTTACCACCCCGTACTTAAGTCCGGCCTTGTAGCCGTGCCCTAATTCCTGAAACAATTTGGCTTTACTCGCGAAGTAGCTCTCCATATCCGGGTGAAAATCCAGATGATCCTGGGTCAAATTGGTGAAGACGGCTACGTCGAACTCCGTCCCCCGTACCCTCTCGAGGGCCAGGGCATGGGAAGAAACCTCCATAGCCACGGCCCGGGCTCCGGCTTCCACCATCTGCGCCAGAAGGGCCTGCAGGTCGAGCGATTCAGGCGTAGTATGTTCGGCAGGCCAGACTCTGTCACCCACCCGGTTGGCGACGGTTCCCACCAATCCTGTGGGACAACCCCCCTGCCGCAGGATCTCTTGCAAAAGATAAGTAGTCGTGGTCTTCCCATTAGTACCCGTTACCCCAAAAAGGCGCAGTCGGCGGGAAGGATAGCCATAATAGCACGCCGCCAGGTCGGCCAGGGCCCGGCGGCTGTCCTTAACCTTGAGCCAGGCCACTCCCGGGGGCAAAGGCACATCCTTCTGGACTACAACGGCCACTGCTCCCCGCCGGATAGCTTCTTCGATATAAAGATGGCCGTCGGTCCGCAAACCCGGTACGGCAACAAAAAGAAAGCCCGGTTGAATCCGGCGGGAATCATAGTGTATTCCTCGGATTGCGGTATCCTGGGGGCCACCCTGCGCCAGCACTCCTTCCGTAGCCCCCGCCAGTTGAGCCAGGGTAAACATAGACCACTACTGCCCCCTTGCGTCGGCTGTACCTTCCACAGGTTTTCTATATTTCTATTTTTAACCACGATAACCCATTCTACACGGTCCTTCTTCGGTCAACCTCAAGCTCTTACAGTCTTGTTCCCAACCTGTTCAATATATCTCAATTCCTCCCCTTATGGTCCCAAAGTCGGCTGTGAAGGTTCGTAGAACCTAACCCGCACCTGGCTGCCGGGTGCAACCGCCGTACCGGGTACGGGGCTCTGCTCCGCCGCCTGGCCGCTTCCCTCGGGCACCAGTCTTAACCCGTAAGCTTCCAGTACTTCGGCAGCCTCGGGAATGCGCAGACCGGTCACATCGGGAACCCGCGGTTTACCGGGAACTCCCTGGAGGTAGAGGATCACCTTGGTCCCCTGGGGCACGACTACCCCGGCCTTGGGTATCTGGGCCACCACCACGCCCCCCTCTCCTTCGACCCGGCTCTCTAATCCCACAGCCTGCAGCCGGGACTTGGCCTCTTCCAAGGTCAGGCCCACCAGACCGGGTACTTCTACAGCCTTCTTCTCTTCTGTCTGCTCAGAACCGGAATACTGGGGAGGCACCTTGAGGTAGCGCAAGGTATCGGCCACTACCCTCTGAAAGATGGGGGCCGCCACCGTTCCGCCGTAATAAGGATAACCCTGGGGCTCATCTACTACCACCAGCGCCAGGACCCGCGGATCGTCGGCTGGCGCAAAGCCGATAAAGGAAGCCACATAACGCCCTTCCACGTACCCGCCCGGGCCGGCCTTCTGGGCCGTTCCCGTCTTACCGGCCACCCGGTAGCCGGGTATATAGGCATTGCGCCCCGTTCCTTCGCTGACCACTCCCTCGAGAAGCTTCCTCATAGTCTCGGCCGTCGCCGGAGAGATGACCTGCCGCTCCACCTTCGACTCCCAGCGCCATATCACCTTGCCTTCGGGATCCAGTATTTCCTTGACCAAGTGGGGCCGGATTAGCTTGCCGCCGTTGGCGACGGCTGCTACGGCGGTAGCCAGTTGGATGGGAGTCACGGCTATACCCTGTCCCATACTGATGGTAGCAATATTAATGGGCTTTAACTCCTCCCGGGGGATCAGAATCCCTGTTGCCTCCCCCGTCAGGTCAATGCCCGTAGGGCTGCCAAATCCAAACGCCTCAATATAATCATAAAAAGTACCAGGCTTCTTCTCCTCCAGCCGCAGCGCGATACTGACAAAAACAGGATTGCAGGAGTTCTTTACCCCTTCCGCGAAGGTTTCGCTGCCATGGCCCAAGGGCCAAGCCCAGCACCGGACTATATCCGCCCCCACCTTTATATAGCCGGGGTCATAAAACCTGTCCTCGGTCTGGACGACCCCCTCCTCCAGGGCAGCCGCTGCCGTGATAATTTTAAAAGTGGACCCCGGTTCGTATGCCTCTCGTACCAATGGGTTGCCCCAGATCTCCTGGGGATAGGCCGCAAAATTATTCGGATCAAAAGCCGGACGGCTGGCCATAGCCAGGATTTCCCCGCTCTGAGGGTCCAAAATCAAAATGCTTGCCTTTCGCGGGCTGGTAGGGCTGGCCATTAGCTGGTCTAGTTCTCGTTCGGCCACAAACTGGATGGTCTGGTCGATGGTCAAAACAAGGCTATGACCGTCTTGGGGTGGTACATACCGGTGAGTAGCCTGGGGAATCTCGTGACCCAAAGCATCGAACTCCCGGACAATCTGTCCGCGAATCCCACTCAATTCCTTGTCATACATGGCCTCCAACCCTTCGAGGCCCTGGTTGTCAACGCCGGCAAAGCCCAGGACGTGGGCCGCCAGCAGACCATGGGGGTAATAACGGCGGTTTTCCGGTACGACTACGATGCCGGGAAGTTTCAGCTCCTTAATTTTCTGAGCTTGGGCGAAGTCCACTTTGCGGGCAATATATTCAAACCCCGTAGGGCGATTAAGCTTCTCCAGGATTTCTTCTGCCGGAAGGCCCAGTACGGCGGCCAGCTCACGGGCTACTTCTTCCTGACGGCCCGAATCCCTTACTTCCGGCGGAAAGGCGCCGACGTAGTCGGCAGTAATATTGACTGCCAGTTCCCTCCTATGACGGTCATAAATTATACCCCGCTGGGCTGGCACCGGCACCGGGGACAGCCTATTTTCCAACGCCTTTTGCTGCAGCTCCTCTCCCCGTACCAGCTGAAGCCAGGCCAGCCTGAAAAAGATAACGCACAGCCCGGCCGACAGGATTAAAAAGATCAATACCAGTCTCTTTTTAATATTGATATTGCCGTACATACCTTCCGCCCCTCGGTCGGTACCACCCGCTTATCTGCCGGAAGCGGCCCTCTTCAAGCCCCCTTTACCGCTGGGCAGCTTGTGCCGGCCGGTTAATTCCCAGCCAGTTTTGGATGGCCTGGGCGACTCCACGCCACAGAGGATGGTAATCCACGGAGGGCTCTGGAGGAACCTGAATCTCCTGGGCTACTTGGAGCGGCTCCTCCTCACTAGACGGCAAAAACCGGATGTCCTGGGAGGTGGGCTTAACCATCCCTAGTCTGGTGGTGGCTACTTGGGCCACGTGCTCCGGAGACTTGAGCCGGGCTACCTCTAATTGTAATCTTTCATTGGCTTGTTGCAAAGTACTTATCTCTTTTTTCAGCTGGTTCAACTCATATCCCTTTAGTACCAAGCTGATGGACTGGGACGTCCACAAAAGGCCGAGGATAAAGGCCGAAATCAGCAGCGATACCGTAACCACCCTACCGTGCCTGGGGGCCTTCTTCTTTCTCGGCCGGATTTCCGGCCCTGTGGGTCGAGGGGGCAAGTAGAGCTTTTCCCTCGCTTCTACTAACACAGCTTATTCACCCACCCTTCCTTTTAGAACCCGCCGGGCAGCCCGTAACTTAGCGCTCCGCGCCCGGGGATTGCGGACTATTTCTTCCGGGGCAGCCACCACCGGTTTAGGTGTCAATATTTCCAACACTTTGGGGCTTAAACCTTTGAAAGATTCCTTTACCAGCCTGTCTTCGAGGGAATGAAAGGAGATCACCGCCACCCGGCCCCCGGGCCGCAGCACTCTTTCTAGTTGGGCCAGGATGCGCTGTAACTCTCCGAGTTCATCATTTATAGCAATCCGGAGGGCTTGGAACGTCCGCTTGGCGGGATGGGGTCCGGACCTCCTCGCCCTAGCCGGAATTGCATCCTTAATTATCTTGACAAGTTCTCCCGTGGAAGATATTGGGGCGCGCTCACGGGCCCTAATTATGAAGCGGGCAATACGGGAAGCCCAGCGCTCTTCCCCGTAATCCCTTATAATGCGGGCCAGTTCTTCTTCGGGCCAGGTATTAATGATATCCGCCGCAGTTATCTCTTGCCCGCGATCCATACGCATATCCAGAGGCCCGTCCGCCTGGTAGGCAAAGCCGCGTTCCGGGTTCTCCAGCTGGTAAGAAGACACTCCCAGATCCAAAAGAAGTCCGTCTATCCCCTCTAACCCCTCCCGAGCCAAAATGTCGGGAAGCTGACTAAAACTGGCCTGGATGAGCTTTACTGCCGCCCCGAAGGGCTGAAGCCGCCGGGCGGCAGCCGCCAGGGCCTCCTCGTCCCGGTCCAAACCCAAGAGCAGACCGCCGGGCAGCAACCTTTCCAGCAGAGCACGGGCATGGCCGCCCCCACCCACCGTGCCATCTACAAAAACCTCGCCCGGTTTGGGGTCCAAGAACTCGAGTACCTTTGCTAAGAGCACCGGTTCGTGTCGAAACTCCAAAGAAGGCACCTCGACCTAAATATTCAGATCCACCATTTTCTCGGCCAACGCTTCATATTCGGCAGCCGTTTCGGCCAGGTACTGCTCCCAGAGTTCCCGGCTCCAGATCTCTACCCTGGACGAAACACCGGCAATTACCACTTCCTTTTCTAACCGGGCATATTCCCTCAAATTGCCCGGCACCAGTATTCTGCCCTGGCGATCCAGTTCACATTCCGTAGCTCCGGAAAAGAAAAAGCGCACAAACGCGCGGACATCGGCTCGGGTAAAGGGCAGACTCTTGAGTTTTTGTTCCATCTCTTCCCAACCCTTCAGAGGGTAGACAAAGAGACAGTTATCCAGGCCCCTCGTAACGATGAATCTTTCCCCCAGTTCCTCTCGGAAGCGGGCCGGCATAATAACGCGCCCTTTATCATCAATGACATGGTGGTATTCTCCGATAAACAATGGGCCTTAGCCCCACTTTCTGCCCCTAGTATACCACTATTCACCACTTCCTACCACCATATATTCTCCATGAGAAATAAAATTCCTGCTATACAAAGAAGAAACTCCTCCCTTTCCGGGGAGGAGTTTCCTCTGGTACCCATACTCCTTGCACTCTTTCAGACTATCCGCTGCATGGCTTCGGCCACCTCTGCGGTTAGACGGTATATATGTTCTGCCAGGGGCTCGGCTAGAACGCCGGTGCCGCAGGAAGGGGTTACCAGGCCCTGGCGATAGAGTCGGCCTCTATTTACCCCCCTCCGGGCCATCTCCTCCAAACAGCCGTTCAACCTTCGCAATAGACTGCTACCCGTCTCTTGCCATGCCTGTTCATAGGTCGGAACAATGCCCCAGGCCAGCACTCCCCCTCCGGCCAGGAATTCGTCCACTTCCCGGGGAAATACCTGGAGAGAAGTAAAGTAATTATAGGCATCAAAACTCACCACGCGGAAACCCGCCTCAAAAAAGATGGGCCATTCCACACCACTGCAGGAGTGAGCTCCGGGGATACCACCTTCCTTTTCAATCTCTTGAGCCACTGCGGCCAAGGCCTCCACCACCGCCTCCCGCTGGAGAGCTACGTGGGTGGAACTGCCATAAGCGGCCACGGCCGGGTCATCCACGAAAATCATCACGGGCAGGCCAAAACTCCCCAAAACCCGGGCCTGCCAGCGGGCTTGCAGGGCCGTAGTTTTTACAATTAAATCCCGCAGTTGGGATTCGTAAAAGGCGTAATGTCCCGCCATGTCGGTCAAATAAAGGCCGGCGGTCAGGGGGCCTGCCACCTGCCCCTTCAGAAAATGAGCCCGGGCCGTCCCTCCTCCTTCCAGCCATCGGACAAAAGCAAAAAATCCCCGCCCCGCTTCAGGAGGGATGGCGAAGGCTTCTAGAGCCTCCCCTTCACCTTCCGCTGCTTGTAAAAACAGGGCATAAAAAGCGGTTAGCTTTTCCACCCAATCCGGGGAGTCCGTAGCGAAATAGGCCGTACCGCCCGGCGGTTCCTCGATAAGCCCCAGCTTTACCAGGGGCACTAAGCCTTGGTAGAGGAAGTGCTCCACGTGTCCCCGGCGAGGCAGCTGGGGCCAGTGGGGTATTTGAGGCAGCGTGGCGGCAATGAGTTCCAGGGCCGACTGCGGGTCCAAGTGGGGCAGGCTGCCAATACCGCAGGCCCAGAAATTGCCCGGCAGTTTCACTTCTGTACGACCTCCTGTCACTTACACAACTCCTCTCCCAGTAATCCTTAAGGGTTCCTTCGGCCGAAGGTCAGGCCTCCCATTGGTTTTGCGCCAGATAGGCCGCCCCTATGAATCCGGCGTCGTTCCCCAGTTCGGCAGCCAGGACGGGTACGGGTTTAATCTGCCAGGGCCCCAAGGCTTCGCGGAAAGCCTCCCTGATCGGTCTCAGGACGGCCTCCCCTGCCTGGGCTGCTCCCCCCCCGATTATGATAACCGCCGGGCCCACCAGGAGGGCAGCGTTGGCCAGGGCCGTCCCCAAATAATGGGCTGCGGTGTTTAAAACCTCCCGGCTCAATTCATCTCCTTTAACTGCCGCTTCGATAATATCCCTGGCTTCCAGATGGGGCCGGCCCGACAAAAGGGATGGGCATCCCCTCTCTAGCTCGCGCCTGGCCAGGCGTACCATAGCGGTAGCTGAGGCCAGGGTTTCCAGACATCCGCGGCCTCCGCAACGGCATGGGGGCCCATCTTTTATCACTTTTAAATGTCCCATTTCGGCCCCATAACCGAAAACACCCCGGTGTACCACGCCGTTGAGAATCAAAGCCGATCCGATGCCCGTGCCCAAGGTAATCATAAGTATATCCCGGTATCCTCTGCCGGCCCCCTGCCACATTTCTCCCAGAGCAGCCACATGGGCATCGTTATCGATGGTAACCGGCATGTTCATCAAATCCTGCAGTTTTTCCCGCAAGGGAACATTTTGCCACCCGAGGTTGGGGGCCAAGCGCACCAACCCCCGTTCTACCTCCACCGAACCCGGCACGCCTACTCCCGCCGCGGCCAGCCTCAACCCTTCCGGACCGGCTTGGGACTTTAGTGCTTGAATTAACTTCATTATTCGGTCCAGTATGCCGGCCACTCCCGCTTCTTTCCCCGTGGGGACCTGGGCCCTGGCCAGGACCCGGCCTTCTCGGCTGACGATGCCACCTTTAATGCTGGTACCTCCTATGTCTATCCCCAAAAGACCCAACTTTGTTGCTCCTTTCCATTTCGGCAGGAATCTTTTTATTGCATCACGAACTTTATTACCTAGTTACATGAAAACCTTGGGTAGGGGGAAGAATATCATTCCAAAATGGCCCGTATTTTAGGAGGAAGGTCCCATGAAAATTGCCTTGGTTGCCCCGGCCTGGCACGATCCCTTATGGGAAAGCGAGAAAGAGAAATCTATTTTTCCACCTTTAAATCTCATTACCCTCGCGGCTTTAACCCCGCCGGAGCACGAAGTGGTTATCCTGGATGAAAGCTTAACCAGCATTGACTTCGAGGAAAAGTACGATCTAGTGGGGATTTCGGCCATGACGGCCCTGGCGCCCCGGGCCTACGAGATCGCCGATGCTTTCCGGAGCCGTGGCGTACCGGTAGTTCTAGGTGGCATGCATCCTTCAACCTTGCCCGAAGAAGCTAAAGCCCATGCCGACGCCGTCGTCATCGGCGAGGCCGAGGGCCAGTGGCCCCGCGTGCTGGAAGACCTAAAGCACGGAAGCCTGAAACCTTTCTACCGCCACACGGAGAGCCTCTCCTTAGAAAATATGGCCATTCCCCGTCGCGACCTCCTCCACCGCAGCTGCTATCTTGTACCCGACACCGTCCAGACTACCCGCGGCTGTCCCTTTGCCTGTTCCTTCTGTACTGTAAGCCAGTTCTTCGGCCATAAGTTCCGCTTCCGCCCTGTGGAAGAGGTAGTCCGGGAAGTCCAGGCCCTGGAAGGAGAAGTCGTTGCCTTTGTAGATGATAACATTGTCGGCAACCCCGCCTACGCCAAACGCCTCTTCCAAGCCTTGGCACCCCTCAAGATTAAATGGTTTAGCCAGGGTTCTCTGAACATCGCACGGGACGAAGATCTGCTGCGCCTGGCCGCCGAAAGCGGCTGCATCGGCCTCTTCATCGGCTTTGAATCCCTTTCTCCTTCTAATTTAAAGGCCGTGGGTAAGGCCGTGAACCAGGTGGAAGAATACAAGGCGGCCATTAAAAAAATACATGAGTTCGGCATCGCCATCGAAGGAGCCTTCATTTTTGGTTTTGATGACGACGACGAAAACATTTTCGAGCGTACCGTAAAATTTGCCCAGGAGAACCGCCTAGAAGCGGCCCAGTTCGGCATCCTTACTCCCTTTCCCGGGACCCCCCTACGCGAACAATTGGAAAAGGAGGGCCGGATCATCAACAGCGACTGGAGGGAGTACACCATCAACAAGGTAGTTTTCGAGCCCAAACGAATGAGCCCCCGGACCCTGCAGGAAGGCTTCAACTGGGCGTGGCAGGAATTCTATTCCTTGGGTTCCATATCCCGGCGCCTGGGCCTGATCAAAAGGCATGCCTCTATCCTCTGGGCCCTAAACTTAAATATCCGCAAGCGCTTTAATCATTTCGCGGAACGCCTCCGCACAGCAGGCTTGTCTTTCCCGTCCCCTTCCCCTCTCAAACAGTAACTTCTTAAGCCTGGAAAAGGGTTTTGTCCGTCCTTTCGCCCATCTATTTTATCCCCTGCACCGTCCAGGCCTTATTCTTTACCTTCGGAAGCGGGGGTCTCTTCTTTGCTCCTTTCTTCGGCTTGCTTGATCAGCTCCCGTACCTGGTCGGCCAGCTCTGGTTCGGGGTTATTCTGCAAAATCTCCTGCCACTGGGCGATGGCGCCCTTGTAGTCCGATTTGGCCATAGCCAAGAACATAGCGTAGGACATGCGGGCACCGTTATCGGCCGGATCGGCCGCTACAGCCTGGCGGTAATTGGCTTCCGCCCGATCGTTATCTCCCAGGAAAACCGCGGTTTTGGCGATACGCAGATATATACCTTTTTCCCCCGGATTAAGTTCCTGAACCTTCTCGTAACTCTCCATAGCTCCCTTAAAAGCCCCTTCGGCCTTGTCTGCATCGGTGTCCGTCAGAAGATAAAGGGAGCCTACCGCGTAGCGGGTATCTCCTAGTTTGAGCCAAAGGTCGGCATCCTGGGGTTTATCTTCCAGTTGCTTTTCTAGCTCCGCAATTTCAGCTTCCCGCTGGTTTATCTGATCCCGGACTGCCTTCTGCCACTCCTCCATCTGTTTAGCCATATCGGCACCCTGTTCTTCCGCCCGGGGAGATATACCGCTCGCGGGCGTCCAGACTATATACCCGGCCAGCAACCCCACTACCAGCACTGCGGTTAAGGCTATCCCCAAGGCCGGCCGCCGGCGTCCCAGGCGCCGCAGGGAACTCATAAAGCCCATAAAAAACAACTCCTTCCCCATCTCCTACATAGCTACCAAGCATTGTACAACTTATCAGAGTAAATAGCAAGGTATAATGAAAAAGCCCCTCTCACCCAAGGGGCATACCTCTGTTACTTAGCTTGCAGGGCCACCGGCCCTAAAATTCTTAGCCTCAGCTAAAACGGCTGCCGGCAGAGGGAACACAATCCCCCCCACTACTGCCACCGGCTAGAATCGTTATCCCGGTGAAAAGTTGTTGCAGCCGGTGGCCCCCACAGGAAGGACAGGTGGCCTTATCCTTTTCCTGCCAGGAGAGACGGACGGTAAAACGCTCTCCGCAGTCCTGACAACGGAATTCATAAATCGGCACACTATCACCCCCTAAAGTTTTCGCTGTATCCTATTTTACTATTTATATCTTTCGCTGTCAATAAATGAGGGCCGCGGCATCACCATTATCTCAGGCCTGCCCGGCTTGGGCTCGCTTCGGAAACTCCCGCGGGCCAATCGATCACTCGGCCTCAAAGCTTAAGGCGGGGTTCCCGGCCCAATCGACATCCTTGTCGATAGGTCCGGTCTCGGACATCCTGTCCTCGCCCCCGCCTTCGCTTTGGGCCTCGTTAAGTTTGGCTGCCGCTCGAGTTTAGTCGCTCGCCTTCAAGCCTAAGCAGGCCTCGTCGGCACGTAGTGGGGATAACTCAGACGAGGGCCGGGGCATCACCCAGGCTGCGTCGGCGTGGCCTGCTCAGGCCCCACCAAGGGAGCAAGACGGCTATGAAAGCAAAATTAAAAAACCCCGAATGTCGGGGCCAGCGCTACATAACAACTTAAGCCTGTTCTTCTACCTTTTCTACCCTGATGCCCAGCCACTGCAAGCGCTCCAGCCAGGTCTCCTGGGAGAGCTCTCTATAGCTGCCCATTTCCTTTTCGTAATTCATGCTTCATCCTCCTTAACCGGACGTTGTGTGATATGTCATTATTATTCTATAGTACCTTGCAAAGTTTTCGCAAGGGCTTGGGTTTAAAAGGTCGTTTCGCAGGCCTGGGCAGTTGGTTTGCGGAGCTAAAAGGCCTAAATCCAGCCTTTGAGCTGCTCAGGATCCACGATGGTAATCCGCTGCCTCTCTATACTAATGGCCCCCAGTCGTCTGAATTCGGCCAAAATACGGGCCACCGTTTCCCTGGAGGTCCCTATAAGGTTAGCCATCTCCTGCTGGCTCAGGCTGAGGTCGATGACTATTTTTCCCCCTTTATCCTTGCCATATTCCTCGGCAAGCTGCAGCAAAGCACTGGCCATTCGCCCGTAGGCTCCCCTTAAAGCCAAGTCCCGAATATGGCTTTGAGCCTGCCTCAGTCGGCGGCTCATAACCTTAATGATTTTCAGGGCTATTTCCCCATTGTGGCGCAGCAGCTCTTCCATATCTCTATTGTGAATACAACCGACTTCGGTGTCCTCCAGGGTCTCTGCCGTGGCAGGATACGGTCCCCCATCAAAAAGAACAACCTCGGCAAAAATTTCCCCTTCGCGCACGAAGTGCAGAATCTTTTCCCGCCCATCTTCCAGCACCTGAAACAGCTTGATGGCGCCCGACTTTACAAAATAGAAGGCCGTACCCGGCTCGCCCTCCAGGAAGATATACATATTTTTGCGGTAGCGTTTGGTTATGGCCAGATCGGCAATCTTTTTCAGTTCCTCTTCGGTCAGATCCGCAAAGAGGGGGATCTGTCTGAGATAAGTCCAAGTTTCCTGCACCTCGGCAGGTAACCTCCTTACTTGCTCCCACATTTTCTAAAAAGTCCCCAAAGTTATTTCCCCTTCGCTATTAAGGTAAGCCATAACCTGATGCGCTTCCCCATCGATCTGGCGTATCCGCTTACCTATTTGCAGCACGCAGTTAGGCCATATCTTGCCAACCTTGATAATTTTTCCCTCCGCTACTCGGACCAGGGTTTTAGCACCCCCGCTAGAACCCATTTCCTGAATGAACACATTCCCTTCGGCATAAAGGTTCCCGGCCCGGAAAACACCGTTAATTTCCACATTGCCGCCCGCCACAATTTCCGTGTTAAAGCAGCCGCGCCCCATAATCTTAACGTCACCCTGGGCTTGGATTTTGCTGTTCAAGGCGTAATTAACCGTCACGTGGCCGTTATCTTCGGGTACTTCCCGACAGTAGAGGGCCATCTCTTCTACTTCAGCTGCCATTTCCTTTAAAGAAGCGAGGGCCAAACTCTGGCGGGAGGCGGGAGAGCGGAAAGACTGTCTTAAAGTCTGGATTAACTTCACCAACCTTTCCGCCCCTACATCCCCTTTGGGATTAATATTTTTAGATACACTGTCTAGTTTAAATATTAATTCCGGTACCTTTTTAAACTTATTTTCGATCAGCACGTTAATCACGTACCCATTCCTGGATTCCACCAGGTTCTCTAACTGGGTTAAGGCTTGCACAAGGCGGGTTAACTGCTCGCTCAGGTCGGATAATAGAGGAGCCATTTTGACCAGCAGGGACCCGCTATCGCCGGCCACTAAAGTGCTCCCTATGGCGTTTCGGCGTACCAGGATGGAGCCCCCCGCTTGTACAGTAGCTTGGGTAACATCTCCGTTCACTTCCACGTCCCGCGTGGCCACCACCATCATGGTTTCGGTGACGTTGCCGCTGATGACAATATTGCCTTTGAATTTAAGGTTGCCGGAAGCAAGGTTCACATCGCCCTGGTGCACCAGGACAGGAGTTACTTCAACGATTATCTTAGGTCCCCGCCTGATCACCACCGGGCGCCCCTCCACGGTAGCTATGCAGCGCCCGCCGTCATCGCTCAACGCAGATCCTCGCCCCGCCACCAGGACTTGTTCCTTCGGGGGACGCGGCAGGACAGGTTGACCGGTTACCGTAACACCGGCCTCTCCCGGCTGACCAGGGTGCCAAATAGCCAAGACATCCCCCGGCTGCACCGAAGAACGCACCACCAGCTCCCGGTAATCAACCCGTTCCTCTTCTCCTACTTCCTTCCGGCTAGTTTCCCTTAGATCAAAGAGGTACTCTATCCAGGCATCCTGAGGAGGGAGGGGCGGCTTTCCGCGGGCGATAACCACTTCCCCGGGTTCTACCCGCCGGCAAACTTCCTTCAAGGCCTCGTAATCCAGGCCGTATACTATATTCTGCCGCTGTAGCTCCTGCTGCAATTCCTCCCAGGTCACAGGGGGTAAGAGCTCCTCGGAAACCTTGCCCTTTAATTCCAACCTCCAGGACGGAGGCTGGTCCAAAAGCCTCCAGACGCGCTTGCGGGTGGGAAAAAGGGAAACAACGGCCACCAGCCCGTCCTCCCGGATGGCCACCTGCCACCGGCCCGGCTCGCATTCCTCTTTAGGTTTAATCTCTATATTGTCCTGGGCGGTCACCTGGGCCTCCCCTTCTACCCGTTGCCCATTAACATAAAGCTCAAAATGGGGATTGGGGACCAACGTCACCGGCGCACCGCCCTGCAAGAATATCCGCCCATCCTGTATCTGGCCGTAGCCTCTGCTTTCTCCCTCGGGTTCCGGCAACCCTTGGCCTTCCTCTCCTTCTTCGCCCTTTCCCTTCTCTTCTTCTTTTGCCCTGAGCCAGGCGCGTATGACTGCCGGCCGCCGTCCTAAGCCCAAGAATCCCCTGGCTCCCTCGTCCAGAACTTCCACTTCTATATCTTCCCGGGAAGCGTCCAGCAAGCCCATGGCCTGCCTAATGGCTTCCTCCACTGTTGGAGCCTCTATCTTAAGCGGTTCGCGCTCCACAGCCCGCCCCCCCTTATTTGGTCCTCCTATCTCTCTATTCTCGGTCATCCCTTGCGACCCTTAATCCCCCTCGCCACCCTCACAACATTTTGTCTTTCCGGCAGCGAGGGCATAATCCATAAAATTCCAATCTATGATAGAATACATCGCCTACGCCCGCTTCCTCGGCCCTTTTTTCCAGTTCCGGCAGCACCGGCATATCTACATCGTGGACGGCACCGCAATTTATGCAGACGAAATGGTAGTGGTTCTGCGGGTTGCCGTCATAGCGACTGTAGGTACTGCCGTAATTCAGCTCCATAATCTCGCCGTCTTCCTTTAAGACGTTTAAGTTACGGTACACCGTACCCAAACTGATGTCGGGCAAGACTTTCCTCGCCTGGGCATAGATCCAATCGGCCGTGGGGTGCGAAGTGGTGCTGCGCAGTATTTCTAAAATAATCCTTTTTTGTTTGGTCATGCGCCTGGTTGCCCGTTTCAAATGGCTTTCGCGCTCCACTTTATCACCCTATTTCCTTTTCAAAACAATAGTTATTATTTAGTTTGCTTATTTTAGCCTCTTTATGCAGCGGCGTCAATGCCCCTGGATTTCTTACAAAATAGCCTTTCAGCTTCCAGAAGGTATCCCGGAAGGCCAACCGGGTAGAGCTGGGTTCCACCCGATCCCTATTCTTTGCCCCTGCCTTCTCTTTAAAATATTCGCTAAATACTTCCCTTTCCCTGCATAAAACGGGTTACTCCGCCATATTGGAGCCTGTTATCTGCCCCTAAGGGCTCATACTCCCCCTCAGAGTTGGGCGGTTTGGTAGAGGCCAAAAAAGCCTTGCCCCCGTATCTTCCAACGGGGGCAAGGACCTCCTTCTTAACCGTTCGGGCCCGGTGCAACCCGAACTGCAAAATAAAATATTCTTGCTGCACCTCCGTGGCCCCTGCTGGGTAAACTCCTCAGGTGCCGCCGTTCTTTAAAATAACCCGTCAGGACGTCAGTCGTCTAGGGGGACCAGTATCAACTGCCGCCCTTTGAAAGTTGCCAGCTGGGTATATCCGATCCGCCGTAGCATGGCCAAAGCCTCTTCCCTGGCCCTGCCCACTTCCTCCGGCCCATGGGCATCGGAGCTCACGGTCACCGGGATACCCAGGGCAAAACAACGCTCCAAGAGTTCCTGGGAAGGGTAGATTTCCCCCACAGGCTTAAACAGGCCCGCCGTATTGACCTCCACTGCCGCCCCGGCCTCCGCGATGGCTCTTAAAGCCGGCTCTGCCAGGTCCACCACCGGCCGGGAGGGACGGTGGCCGTAGATCTTAATAAGATCCAGGTGCCCTATAATCTGAAAAAAACCGGTCCGGGCTACCCGGGCCACCAGGTCAAAGTAGGTAAGATAGAGGTCGTCCAGGTCCCAGTCGTTAAAATAGGCTTCTTCCCCCGGAGCGTCAAAAGCCCAATCCCCAATATGGTGGACAGAGCCGATCAGGTAGTCCCAGGGTAGGGCCGCGATATCCCTCAAGTCCGACCTGGTCGGGCGAAAATCTATTTCGATCCCCCGACGTATTTTCAAGGGAGTCAGACGTTCCAGTTCGGCAAAAACGCCGAATTCCAGGCCATAAAGGTAGCGGTCGTGTTCGGCAAAACCGATCTCCTGTAAACCCAATTGCCTGGCCGCCTCTACGTAAGGCCACAACTTCTCCACCGTATGGGGCGGACCTCCATGGGCCAGACCATGGAGGTGATAATCCACCCTTTTTCCCTCTCCCACTTGCCAGGGTCACCCCTTGTTATTCGGTGATAAGCTTCTGGTAGCTTTCGGCATCCAGGAGGTTTTCGACTTCGGAAGGATCGAGCATTTCGATCTCGATCAGCCACCCCTTGCCGTAGGGATCGCTGTTTATAAGCTGCGGACTGTCCAGCAGCGCCTCGTTTACGGCCACCACTTTGCCGGAAACAGGGGTATAGACATCTGAAGCCGACTTGACGGATTCTACCACACCGAAGCTGTCCTGGGCCGTCAGCTCATCTCCTACCTGGGGAAGTTCCACAAAAACAATGTCTCCCAGGGACTGCTGGGCATAATCTGTAATGCCGATGCGGGCACGGTTGCCTTCCACTTCCACCCATTCGTGGTCCTTGGAGTAACGCAGGTGAACGGGAATTTCCATCCTCAATTCCTCCTCGGTCAGTACTCATTGGGCATTTGCTTCAGTTGGGCCAGGGTAAATACCGGGCCATCCAGGCAAACATAGCGGCTGCCTATATTACACCTGCCGCACTTACCTATGCCGCACTTCATGCGCATCTCCAAAGTGGTGACGATCTGGTCGTCCTTGTACCCCAGCTTCTCCAGGGACTGGAGCACAAACTTGATCATGATGGGGGGGCCGCAGGTCACGGCTACCTTGCCTTCCGGTGACGGGTTTAGCTTTTCCACAAAAGCCGGTACGAATCCTTCGTGACCCTTCCAACCCTCGTCACCCTTGTCCACCGTAACGTCCACCCGGCAGTTCTCCACCCGGGGCCAGTTCGCAAAAAGATCCGCTTTGAAGCACAGGTCCGCCGGGGAACGGGCGCCGTAGATAATCCATAAGTGGCCAAACTGTTCCCGGTGCTCGATGCAGTAATTGATGAGGGAACGTACGGGGGCGAGGCCGATGCCGCCGGCAATAAAGAGGACATCCTTCCCGTAAAACATATCCAGGGGAAAACCGTTGCCGTAAGGACCGCGGATGCCCACCGTTTGCCCCGGCTCTGCCTCATGGAGGGCTTCCGTCAGCAGGCCCACCCGCTTGATGGCTATCTCCAGGTGTTCCGGGCCCTGGGAAGTAATGGAAAACATGGCCTCCCCCACGTCGAACAACGAGAGCATGGCCAGCTGCCCCGGCAGGGGGGTAAAGGGCTTGCCTTTTTCCGTCGTTACGTAGAAAGTCTTGACATCGGGAGTTTCTTCCACAATTTTGATGATGCGCCCCGTCATGGGCACCAGGGGGTTGACCCGTGCTGCTTCGGCCATTACAGGGTCACCTCCTTGACCTCGCGGATTACCCGGGTAATGTCGACGTTGACGGGGCAGCGGTCCAGGCATCGGCCGCAGCCCACGCAGGCGAATTTACCGTACCGTTCCGGAAAATACTGGAGCTTGTGCAAGAAGCGGTTCCGCAGGCGCTCCTTTTTCGACGGCCGCGGGTTGTGGCCGCCGGCCATGCGGGTATACTCCGAGAACATGCATGAATCCCAGCAGCGGAACTTATAACCGCTGTTGCCCCGGTTTTCGCTCTGGATGTCAAAGCAGTGGCAGGTAGGACAGAGATAAGTGCAGGCGCCGCAACCCAGGCACTTGCGGCTGACCGCCGTCCAGTAGGGGTGTTCGAACATCCGCCGCAGTTTCTCCGTCACGCCGCTGACATCCACCTCAAGTTGGGGTACGGCCGCCGCCGGCAGAGAGGCGTCTCCGGCCTCCCCCAGAAGGGACCCGGCCTGACGCAGAAGCTCCTGCCCGGCCTCCGTTACGGCTTCCAGGAGGTAGCCATCATCCAGCGGCCACATCTGGACGTCTGCCCCTTCGGCCCGCCCGGGGTCTATGCCAAAGGCGATACAGAAGCAGGTTGGGGCGGCTTCCGTGCAGGCCAAGGCCACCACGCAGGTGTTTTCCCGCCGCCGGCGGTAGAATTCATCTACATAGCCCTTCGTCAAGAAGACGTCGTCCATGAGCAAAAAGCTGCGGGCGTCGCAGGAACGGACTCCCACCAGCACCATCTTCTCATCAAAGGGGGGAACCTCCGTTATCCCGGCTTCCTGGCCCTGCACCTGGTAACGATACATGGTTTCTGTCCGGGGGAAAAAGAGGTCCTTGGGCGGCTCCAGAGTATTGCCTTCCCCCAGGGTGAGCTTGCCCCGGCCGTCCCACAGTAGGAAGGCAGTGGCCCCTCCTCTTTCCTGAGGCACGAAAACCTTGGCCTCACCGGCCCAGGCCTGCAATAGTTCCGGTAATTTATCCTTGGCAATCCTTAACATGTCCCCACCCCCCTCCTAGTGGAATTCGTCCGGATCGTCGAGTTTATACTGGCCCAAGGGCGGGCCGGCTTCCGGGTCCACCCCGGCTTCATATGCGCCGAAAAGCTCGTTTATATCCTTAATAATCTTCTTGTTGAGGGTCATGATGGGTATCCCTTCGGGACACACCCGCTCGCACTCCCCGCATTCTATACAGCGGCCGGCCACGTGCAAGGCCCGGGTGATGGCGAAGAACATGTTTTCGCTCCGGTTCATCTGCTTGCCGCACCAGCCCGATTGCGAACGGTCGAAGATGCACTCGCGGCAGTTGCAGGCCGGACAGACATTTCGGCAGGCGTAACACCGGAGGCAGCGGTCGTAGGCCGCCGTCCAGAAGGCGTAGCGCTCATCCGGAGACATGGCTTCTACTTTCTCCACCTCGGCAAAACGTCCCTCGGCCGTAGCCGCCGCCTCCCGGACGGCCGCCCCGGCGTCCTCGCCCAGGAGTTCGTCGAAGATGACCGGCTCCGGATGGGTGCAGAAGCGGCACTTTTCGGCCAGCGGCGCTTCCACCCGCCTTGCTTCCCCTAAGGCGGCGGCCCGGCGTCCGTCTTTCATGCCGGGGCATTTAATGCCGATAAGGTAGACCCTTTCCCGGTCGATCTGGTTGTCCTGGAGAAGGCGCACCACACCTCGAGCGTCGCACCCCTTGACGAAGAGGGCGATTTTGTCTTCAGTGTGTTTGTAGTCCAGGAGATACTTGGCCAGGTTATTGGTACAGAACTCGTCCCATACCAGGCGGTCACAATCTTCCGGTTCGGTGATAAAAACCGGAGGCGACAGGTACCAGAAGGTGCCCTTCTCCCAGCCGATGACCATTTGCACGGCACCCTGCGTCAACAGCTCCCTGGCCCGGGCACGCATTTGTTTCTGAATGCTGCTCATGCGCCATCCCTCAGCTTTCTATTGGGCCCCAGGGCCCGGATGTCCTCCGTCATCTGGGTGATGATCTCGGCAAAGCGCGGACCCTCGGAACCCGACACCCAGCGCACCTGGAAACGCTCCGGCTCCAGGCCCATGAACTGCAAAACCCGCTGCATGAGAAGGAAACGGCGGCGGGTGAAGTAATTGCCACTAACATAGTGGCAGTCGCCGGGGTGTCACCCGGCCACCAGGACGCCGTCGGCGCCGCGCTGGAAGGCCCGCAGGACAAACTGGGGATTAACCCGGCCGGAACAGGGGACCCGTATGATACGGACATTGGCCGGGTACTGCAACCGGTTAAGACCCGCAAGATCGGCGCCGGCATAGGCGCACCAGTGGCAGCAGAAGGCGACGATTCTGGGCTCCCAGCTTTTCTCTCCGGCTGCTACAGGCATACCGCATCCACCTCCGCCAGTATTTGTTCGTTGGTAAAGCCACGGAGATCCATGGCGCTCGACGGGCAGGCCACCGAGCAGGCGCCGCAGCCCTGGCAGAGGCCGCTGTTGACCGTCGCCACCCGACGGCTCACCTGCCTGCCGGCTACCCGTTCGGTTACAGTCTTCATAGAAATGGCCTTGTAAGGGCAAATCTTTTCGCACATAGCACACCCGGCGCAGATGCTTTCATCTACAATAGCGATCATTGGATCGGTGGCCATTTCGTCTTTGGCGAAGAGCTGGCACACTTTGACGGCCGCGGCGCTTGCCTGGGACACCGTGTCGGGGATGTCCTTGGGCCCCTGGCAGGCGCCGGCCAGGAAAACACCGGCCGTGAAGGTTTCCACCGGCCTGAGCTTCGGGTGGGCCTCCTGGAAGAAGCCGTCCTTATCCGTTTGCAGTCCCAGCATCTTGGCAATATTGTCCCACCCGGAGCTGGGTACCATGGCCGTGGCCAGGACCACCATGTCGGCCGCTACCTCCACCTGGCGGCCGAGTAAAGTGTCCTCGCCGCGGACGATGAGCTTGTCTCCCTCCTGGAAGACGCGGCTCACCCGGCCCCGGACATAGACGGCCCCTTCATGGATAGTGCGCTGGAGGAACTCTTCATAGGCCTTGCCGGGGGTGCGGATGTCCATATAGAAAACGAAGGCCCGGGCCCCGGGAATCTTCTCCAGCACCTGGTGGGCGTGCTTGGCCGTGTACATGCAGCAGGCCCGGGAGCAGTAACTCTTGCCCTTGGCCTCGTCACGGGAGCCTACGCATTTAATGAACACCACCGTCTTCGGTTCTTTGCCGTCCGAAGGACGAACGATCCTCCCCCCCGTCGGGCCGGAGGCGTTGTTCAGGCGTTCGAAATGCATACCGGTTATGACGTCGGGGTATTTGCCGTAGCCGTACTCGCCGTAGACTTCTTCCCATTTAAAGAGCTCATAACCAGTGGCCACTACGATGGCCCCGAATTTTTCGGTAACCACTTCATCCTGCTGGTCGTAGTCGATGGCCTTGGCCGGGCAGACCTTCTGGCAAACGCCGCACTTACCCTTGGTAAACTGGCGGCAGTGTTCGCGGTCGATAACCGGCACCGCCGGTACCGCCTGGGGGAAGGGCAGGTAAATGGCTTTGCGCTTACCCAGACCCAGATCGAACTCGCTGTCCACCTTGGTGGGGCACTTTTCCCAGCACGTACCGCAGCCGGTACACTTGACAGGGTCCACAGAGCGAGCCTTCTTACGGATGGTCACTTCAAAATTGCCCACATAGCCCGCCACATTTTCTACTTCCGCATAGGTCATTAATTCAATGTTAGGGTGCTGCGCCGCAGCAACCATTTTCGGCGTGCTTATTCAAGCCGAACAGTCCAGGGTCGGGAAGGTCTTGTCCAGCTTGACCATATTACCGCCGATGGTCGGTTCTCGGTCCAGGAGCACAACTTTATAGCCGGCGTCAGCGATGTCCAGGGCGGCCTGCATGCCGGCAATACCACCGCCGATAACCAGCGCCCGCTTGGTGATGGAAATGGTGCCGGGCGAAAGCGGGGTATTGCGGCAGACTTTGGCCACCGCCGCCTGCACCAGTTCGATGGCCTTTTGGGTCGCCCCTTCCTTGTCTTTGGCATGAACCCAGGCGCACTGTTCGCGGATGTTGGCCATTTCAAAGAGGTAAGGATTTACCCCCGCGCTTTCACAAGTTTTCCTGAAAGTAGGCTCGTGCAGCCGGGGAGAGCAGGAGGCCACCACCACCCGATCCAGGCGGTGCTCTTTAATGGCCTTGCGGATCAATTCCTGGCCCGGGTCGGAACACATATACTGGTAATCGGTGGCATAGACCACACCGGGAAAGTACCTGGCAGCCTCGACCACCTTTTTGACATCGACTACCGACGCAATGTTGGTCCCGCAGTGACAGACAAAGACGCCGACTCTCTTCATGCCGTTTCCCTCCTCGTGGCAGGATGCCGCAGGATGTCCCTGGCCTCAAGCAGCGGCAACGGGTTGACAAAATGGGTGGTCAGCCCTAAGTCTTTGGGCGCATATCCCAGGGCTATACCCATCAGTTCGGTGAAATAGAATACGGGGAGGGCCAGCTGGTCCCCATAAGCCACTGCTGCCTGGCCCTGGCGCATATCCAGGTTTAAGAAGCACAGAGGACAGGCCGTGACGATGCCTTCCGCCCCGGCGTCGCGGGCGTGGCGCAGGATCTGGTAGATCATCCGCGTCCCAATATCGGTGCGGGCCGTGGCGAGACTCCCGCCGCAGCACTCAGTCTTGTAGGACCAGGCGACGGCTTCGCCTCCCAGGACTTCCACCAGGCGGTCCATGGTCACGGGGTCTTCCGGGTCATCAAAGGCCGTTAACTTCGGCGGCCGCACCAAGAGACAGCCGTAATAGGCCGCCAGTTTCAGACCCGTCAAAGGTTTGACTACCTGTTCCTTGATCTTTTCCAGGCCGACTTCATTGACCATAACGTCCAGGAGGGCCCGGGTCTTATTGGTGGCCCGGTAATCGCGGCCGATAATTTCACTGATGGTCGCCCGCATGCCGTCCGATTCCCGCACGGCTTCCTCGGCGGCCCGCAGGCGGTTGAAACAGGCGGCGCAGGGCACGGCGACGTCCAAACCTTCAGCTTCTGCCAGGGCGAGATTCCGCGCCGGCAGGGCCAAGGACAGGAGGTGATCGTTGTTATGGGCGGCGGTGGCGCCGCAGCAGCTCCAGTCGGGAATCTCCCAGAGCTCCACGCCGAGGTGCCTGGCCACTATCTTGGCCGACTGGTTATATTCCTTGGCCGTGGCCTCCAGGGAACATCCGGGATAATAAGCGTATTTCAATGCCCGCCACCTCCTTGGGCCCGCGCCCGGGCGAAGATTGCCTTCACCTCGGCAACGTTTTTAATCTTGGCAGGTATGGGGCTTATCTTGCCCTTGAAGAGCAAGGGCGGTGCCAGCAGGGCGTCCTTAAAGGGCTGGCCCGACTGAAGGTTGTACTGGACTATCAATCCCATCTCGTGAGCGCGGCCGTAGCACTCCACACTCCGCAAGAAAGCCCGGTCAAAGATTTCCACCTTGCGGTCGTTGACCATGCCCCGGCGGCGGGCCTCCTGGCGCACGGCTTCCATAAGCCGCGGAAGGTTCACTTCCCGGGGGCACCGGGTATAGCAGGCCTGGCAGCCGGCACAGAGCCAGGGAGTACGGCTTTTCAAAGCCTCTTCTCCCAGGCCCAGCTGCAGCAGGCGGATCACCTGGCGCGGCGTGTAGTCCATGGCGAAGGCCACCGGGCACCCGGCCGAGCATTTGCCGCACTGGTAACAATCCTCTATATGCACGCCGCTGTCCCGTTCCACCCTCTGTCTGAGCTCCTGATTACCCTCCAAAGCGGCAGTCAATTCTAAGGGTTCCAACCTCTCCCACCTCTTTCCTTAATAATGTAAAGATAATGTAAAGGGGAATTTATGCTCCCCGGGACCGGGGCTAAAACCGTAAATAAGTGCAAGAACAAGCTTCTAAACTTTATTCTTTTTTATCGGCTAGAATCCTCTTTTTCCTCGAAAAAATGAGGGGTCTAAAACCGCAACCCCGGCCGTACAGTTTTTACGGTGGGGAAAATGCTGAACCCTCTGGTGCAATTCAACGTCGGCATTGCCTTGCTCCTCCTGGGAGTACAAATGTTGCGCACCGGACTGGTAAACTGGGGCCACAACCGGCTGAAGCATATCCTCCGCCGGGTTACCAGCACCCCCTTAAAGGGTTTTTTCTGGGGCACCGTGGCTACCGCCCTAGTTCAATCCAGTACGGCCGTCACCGTACTGGCTGTTGGTCTGGTGGATGGGGGCACGATTACCTTTTACCAGAGCCTGGGTATTGTCCTGGGAGCCAACGTAGGCACCTGCGTGACCGTCCAGCTGCTGGCCCTGGATTTGAAAGCTTTAGCTCTTCCCACCTTCTGCTTAGGCGCCGCCCTGGCCCTGCCACCCCGCTCCCGTCCGGTCGGGATAGCTTCTCTGGGATGCGGCCTTATTTTTGGCAGCCTTGACCTCATGGGCACCGCCCTTTCTCCCTTCGAAGGAGGCAATAGTCTACGCGGTTACCTGGCTGCCATGGCTGCTACGCCCTTACAGGGCTTGATGGCGGGCACCGTGCTCACGGCTTTTCTCCATTCCAGCAGCGTAGTTACAGGCATCGCCATAGTACTGGTTTCCCAGGGCGTAATCTCCCTTCTCGGCGCCCTGACCTTGGTCCTGGGGGCCAATATTGGCACTTGCCTGACTTCTATTCTGGCCGCCCTCCTTTCCTCCCGGGCTGCCAAACGCACGGCCATGGCCCACCTGGTTATCAACGTCAGCGGGGCTTTTGTACTCCTACCGTTTTTGCCCCTAACTGCCCCCCTGCTGTCCCTCCTTTCCTCGGACCCGGGCCGCCAGGTTGCTCACTTTCATACCCTCTTCAACCTTTTTTCTTCCCTCGCCGCCCTGGTGGTTATTAAGCCGTTGGCCCTATTCTTAACCCGGCTGGTACCCGATTGAGCTCCTCAGCGAAAAATACGGTATCTGGCCTTAAGATACTGCCACAGTTCGGGATAAGTTTGGCTCCCCAGCAAAACCTCCACCAGCCGGCGGGCCACCTCGGGATTAGCCCGTACCAGACGGTGGATTACCGGCGTCAGGGAGTACACTACTTTAGCGATTCGGCCGGCGTAGTTAAGGGAGGGAAGCAATTCATTTTGCACGCTACTGGAATAGCTTCGTAAATCACCTTCACCCCGAAGGAAAGATATTACGGCTTGGGCGGCCAGGCGTCCGCTCTTTAAGGCATAATAAATACCTTCCCCGGAGAAGGGGTCCACCAGCCCCGCGGCGTCACCCACCAACAATCCCCGGGAGGTATGTAAAACCGGTTCGCCCGGCAGAGCCGAAGGGATAACGGCCGCCCGACAGTAAGCTTCAGGGGACACAGGAAGGCCCAGCCTGCGGCAGAATTGCTGAAAGAGGGCTTTCAGATCCTTCACCTTGCGGCTAAAAGAACCGATGCCTACCGACAAGTGGTCGCCCTTAGGGAAGACCCAGCCATAGCCGCTAGCTATGTTGCCGTAGCTCAAAAGCAGACTGTGGCGATATTGTTCTAAAACCGACGGGGATACCGGCAGTTCACACTCCAAGGCCACTCCCAAGGCCCGTGACGGCCGGAAGGAAAGCTGGCCTGCTACCAGGCTTCTGGCACCGTCGGCTCCTATAATCACCCTGGCCAGTAAAACCTCTTGCCCCGTGTACACCCGCACCCACGGCTCTTCTTCCACTACTCCTTCCACCCGGCAGCCATCCCGAATCTCGGCGCCGGCAGCAGCGGCCTGCTTCACCAGCAACTGATCAAAACGGTCGCGCATAACCAGCTTGACCACCGGCCGGTCAAAGGCTACCTCAACAGGGTCATCCTCCCGGTGATAGAAAATAACCCGACAGGCACTTTCCTCTATCAATTCTTCCCAGCCCGCTTCCAACTCCGGCCAGGTCTTTCCCGTCAGGCCTCCACCACAAGGTTTGTAACGCGGTAGTTTTTGTTTTTCGCAGAGTAAGACTTTAACCCCTTCCCGGGCCAATTCCCTGGCTGCCGTAGCTCCGGCCGGGCCGGCGCCGCAAATCACCACATCATAGCGCAAAGGCGAGACTCTCCTTCTTGGGAGACAATTCTTTAGGGCTATCTTCATTTAACAACCTTGCACCTGAACTGTCAATAGCTGAGAGGGATTCGACACCCACCATAAACGAACGCAAGCTAAGCGGGCCTACAAAAATTACCCCTGCTCGGCCAGGACACAGCTCCTCTGATTGCCGCAGCAGGGCTCACAGAATTTGCCTGCATATATCGGCGTATTCACTAGACCTTCCCACCAGGCAACTTACCACCTCCACCGCCAACCGCCCCAACTTGGTTTCCTGCAAAATTATTTCTGTGGCCTGCTTTATTGAGAGCGCGTTGCGGTACGGTCGGGGAGTTACCAGGGCCGTGAACATGTCGGCGACGGCCAGGAGCCTTCCTCCCAGAGAGATCTCTTTTCCTTTCAAGCCCCTAGGATAACCCGAGCCGTCCAGCCGCTCATGATGCTGGTAGCAGGCCTCGGTAAGCTGATAAGGGTAATCGTGATATCTCAAGATCGCCTGGGTATAGGTTACGTGTAGCTGCATGGCTTCCCTTTCCTGAGGGCTAAAAACTTTTCTGGAAGCCAGCAACTCCTCTGATATGTACAACTTGCCGATGTCATGCAAGAGACCTGCTTCATAGATCCACTTCGCCTCAGTTTCTAAACCCATATCCTGTGCTAGCCTTAAGGCCACCAGCGCTACGTGGACACTGTGAACTAATGTTCTCTCGTCCTTGACCCTCAACTGGTCCAGGAGGTAACCCGTAGTATGGTATACAAAAGAGGGAGGTAAACCTAAAGCTTGCAAAGCATATAACCTCCGCTTCGATAGAATCTCTCAATGCCCTATGTCCAGCCAAAAGTCATGCGATTTAAAATACCCTGGAAGAACGGATCGGTGGCATAGAGGCTGTAACCCTTCAAGGCCGCGGCCGCCAGCCGCTTTAAAGCCTCAGCATCCAACCGCACCTTTTCCCTCTCCAGTTTCAGTGCTACTCTTTTTCCTGCAGCAGACAGAGCTTCTGCCTTTTGCCTACAGCTCTCCCAGTTCTGACAATCAAATTCCACAGCGTACATTATATCCACAGACAGCACATCCGGATAACCCGCCAAACAGCCCCTTAGGTCTTCTTCGCTTATTGCAGTATTCACTATAGCTGTCACCCGCTCTGGAGATATACCTCCCCGCAGCAGATCCTCAGCCTCTGGGGTAGAAGCCTCTACGTTCCCTACTTCTTCCAAACGTTTTAGTAACACAAAGGCCCGGGCTTCTTTCATAGAAGAAGCGGGGTCCAGCCTCACCTCTACCACAAAACGAAACGCTCCTGGCGTCTCACCGTCCAAACTTCCTTTAATAGTGTGTTCAAAGCTTTTACCTACAACCGCGGCCTCTTCTAGTATGACCTCCGGATCCCCCTCCCTGGCCGCGCGCACTAGGGAGCGGAGGACATCCCTTCCCTGTAAAAGAAGACTGCATATATTAGGGCTTAAGGGTACTTCCGAACGCCGCAGCCTATCCAACAGGTTCTCCATTTTATGGGCAAACTCGGATACCTGTTTCAGCCCCACGCAGGCCGCAGAACCTTTTAAGGTGTGGGCCACCCGGAATATGGCATCTAAGACTTCCTGGCTACCAGTTTCTTCTAACTCCAGGAGCAACTTTTCCAGAAGATCGAGTTGTTCCTCCGCTTCCTCCAGAAAAAGGTTTAAGAAATCAAGACTCAATTTGAGCACCTCCCAGCGCAGTTACATCTATAATGAGGGCAATATCCCCGCTCCCGAGAATGGCCGCACCGCTGAAAATACCGGCGCCGGCTACTTCCGGTGGAAGGTTTTTCAGCACTACATCCTGTTCTCCCAATAGCTTTCCCACCGCCAGGGCTATCCCGTTTAATAAGACCACCAATGTAACTTCTTCCGCTCCTTCCACCGCCTGGAGCGCTTCTGGCCCCAACACATCAGATAGCCTTAGGACCGGGTAAACTTCTTCTCTGAGGGCTACCAGCTCCTTACCCTTGAAGCACCTAATGCGCTCGCGTCGCACTTTTACTATTTCCTTGATCTCCCCAACCGGTACCCCGAACAGGCCGCCGCCTTCCAGTAGTAACACCTTGGTGATGCTCATACTCACGGGGAGTTCCAGGGTTACCTCGGTGCCCCTGCCGGGTTCGCTGCTTAAAGTTACCCTTCCTCCCAGGGACTGGACAGTATCGCGTACCACGTCCATCCCCACACCCCGTCCGGACACCTGGTTGGCAACTTCTTTGGTGCTAAAGCCGGGCCGGAAAAGAAAATTGAACACTTCTTCTGAGCTTAATCTCGCGGCGCGCTCCTCTGTAAGCCAGCCTTTGCTAATGGCCTTGGCCTTCACAGCTTCTACGTCTATCCCCCGGCCATCGTCAACCACCTGTATAATCACTCTCTCGCCCCGCCGACTGGCTGCCAGGAGCAACTGGCCCGTCTCCGGCTTGCCTGAAAGCCTGCGGGTTTCCGGGTCTTCCAGGCCGTGGTCCAGGGCATTGCGCACCAGGTGCAACAGGGGATCATAGATAGCGGCGGCCACACTCCGGTCGACGGAAATTTCTTCTCCCTGTACGGCCAAATGTACTTTCTTGCCCAGACTCTGGCCCAACTCCCGTACTACCCGCCGGAAGCGCTCAAAAACCAATCCCACCGGCATCAGACGCATGTCCATTACCGCGTCCTGGATATCCCAACTAGTACGGGCCACCTGGGAATAGTGCTCCTTGAGTTCTCGCAGTACCTCCGCTGACACCCCTTGTTCTTCCAACCGGTGTAAAAAATACATAAGCCCGTTGCTACTGATAATCAACTCGCCAGCCAGGGAAAGCAGCTTATCAATCTTGGATTGCTCTATTCTCACAGTCTGGGCTTCCACCCCTTCCCTGGCCTGCTCTGTCCCGGCTGGCTTTAACCGTTCTGTTTCGCCCGGGACTTCTTCTTGTAGCAACACTTCTACTGTCTCCCGGGCGGCAGCCTGAGGTACACTTTCCTTTAGAAGCAACTTTACCCTTAAATCATCTTCTCCCACAGCTACGTCTATTTTCTCCAGCCATCCCCGCCGCTCAAGCTCTGCTAATACGGGCCAAAGATCTCTACCCTCCAGCCGGCTAAGGTCCAGCTCAAGGATGTGCTTTTCCCCTGCGGATTCACTTGGTGTCATAGCTCCCGTCACCCTTTGCTCCTGCCACCATCTTGCACACGCGGCGCAGTTCTTCTGGCTCCACTGGCTTGACCAGATAAAGATCGGCCCCTGCTTTAAAAGCCTCCAAGCGGTCTCTAGGGCCGGCTTCGGTCGAAATGACTATGATGCCGATCTCCTTGCCGTTATGCGCTTGGCGGACTTCACGGATGAGTTCGTGTCCGTGCATGCGCGGCATGTTTACATCCACCAGCATTATATCGTAGTCTGCTGCCAGGAACTTCTCCAGTCCCTCGTAACCGTTATCGGCTACCTCTACCTCGAAACCGTCAGCGCGTAAGATTTCGGCGTGATAGGCACGTACAGCGCTCGAATCATCCACTATCAAAACCCGTGCCAACCCCAGTCCCCCTTTTGGTCAGGACGATATTTTAATTCCCTTTCTGGTAAATAATGGCGTTCTGGAACTTTACCGGCTTAAAAAGGGTGGTGATACGGCTCATGGATTCCGAGTGCCCTAAGAATACGTATCCACCCGCTTCTAGAGCCTGGTAAAAGTGCAAGGCCACCCGCCGGCGGGAGAGATCGTCAAAGTAGATTAATACATTGCGGCAAAAAATGGCATTAAAGTTCCGCATTTTTTGCATGGCCTGGTCATCCATTAGGTTTACCTGGTAAAACTTTATTTTCTTCTTTAACAGGGAAGATATGGCGTAGTTCTCCCCTATGGGGGTGAAATAGCGCTCCAGGTAGACCTCAGGCACCTGCCGCGTAGCATAGTTATTATAGATACCGCGCTCCGCCCTCTCCAGTACCGCTGTATTTATATCCGTAGCATGTACTTCCCAATACAGGTCCTCGGCCATCTCTTTCAAGATAATAGCCAGGGTATAAGCTTCCTCCCCTGTGGAACAGCCTGCGCACCATAACCTTACACCGTACTTTCCCACGCCGTTTTTCATCCACAAGGGTATCACTTCTTCGGCGAAACACTTAAGCTGGTCGTACTCCCGGAAGAAGTAGGTTTCATTTACCGTCAGGGTATTTAGCAATTCCTGCCATAGGGCGCCCGTGCGATCAAACCTCAAAGCGCTAAAATAATCCCGGAAGTCCTTAAAACCCCTGGCGGCCATGTGCTGCTCCACACGTTTTTCCACATAGTAAAGCTTCTGGTCTTCAAAGTAGATCCCGGTCTGCCGGTACAGGTATTCCCTCAGTTTCTCAAAATCCGCCTGCCGCAATCTCCATTCCTCCTGTATTGACTGGCACTAAATCACGAGATGGCCCACGCTAGCCCCTCATTATCACCCATCAGGCGGCCCAGGGCCCGCCGCGCTGTCCACTCGAAATACGGGTACCGGAACCGCTCCAGCGCTTTTTGGATGAGCGCAGCATCGGACGGCTCTCCCATCTCCCCCAGGTATTCCACTGCAGCCGCCACCACGTTGACGTCACCGTCTTCCCGTATTACCCGCCGGAATAGCTCCGCGCTCCGGCCGCACCTGCTCCTCCCCAGGGCGTGCACCGTCATTACGCGGACATCCCGGTCGTCGTCCTGCAGTAGTTGCTCGAAAATTTCTATGACTTCATCGTCGCACTTGTAAGTCAGCACTTCAAAAGCCGCGCTCCTGCTGTTAGCGTCCTCGCTCCGCAATAGCGTGGCCATCTCTGCAATCACTGCCCGGGTATCGCAGACCAGAAGCGCGCCGATCACCGCTTCCCTCACCAGGGGGTCTTTTTCCCTCTGCAGCGCCCGGGCTAAGGCGGCAGCCGCCTCGGCCGTTCCGAAGGACGCCAGTCGAGAGGCAGCGTCCACCTTCTTTCCACCGTCGCCGGAAGTTTCCAACATTTGGGCCAGATACGTTACCTCATTATTCAAGAGTGTCATCCCCGTCTCACCCTCTCCTCGATAATCCGGGCTATCCTGTAGCTGGGAGCCACCACTTCAGCCCCGCCCCGCTCAATGGCCGCCCGGGGCATACCCCATACAATAGCTGTCTCCTCGCTCTCGGCCACCGTGTAGCCCCCGCGGCGCCGCAGCTCTACCATAGCTGAGGCGCCATCGTCTCCCATGCCGGTAAGGAGCACGGCTATAATCCTCCGCGGGTCGTAAGCTTCCATGGCCGCCCTTAACGTGACATCTACTGAAGGACGGAAGAGGGTATCTTCCGGCTTTAGGGTAAGGTGACAAGATAGACCTTGGCTGGTTTGGTGAAAGGCCAGGTGATAGCCTCCCCGGGCTATAATCACTATTCCTGCTTCCAGCTTCATGCCCTCCACCGCTTCCCTTACCTTAAGCTGACACTGGTGGTCCAGCCGCTGGGCAAAACTCGAGGTAAATTGCGAGGGCATGTGCTGCACCACCACTATACCGGCCGGCAGGTCGGGGGGAAGGTAGGGGAGTATTTCCTCCAGGGTGCGCGGCCCTCCGGTAGAAACGCCTATAACCACCAGCCACTTTAGAGCAGAGGGGACCACTACTGGAGGGCCAGCTGTCCGAATCGGCTTTACCTTTTGCGCTGGCCGCAGGCGCGCCCGCGCCGCGGCCCGCACCTTGGCAATAATTTCCTCAGCCAGCTTTTTTATACCCAGGGACACGGTCCCACCTGGTTTAGCTACAAAGTCTACGGCGCCTAAAGCCAAGGCTTCCAGGGTCACCAGCGCCCCTTCCTGGGTCAGGGAGGAAACCATCACTACTCTGGCTTTTGTTTTCTCCACTAGGTGGTAAAGAAGGGTAAGCCCGTCCATCTTGGGCATATTTATGTCGAGGGTAACCACATCTGGCTGGAGGGCCAGGGCTTTAGCCAGGCCCTCCTCGCCGTCTCTAGCAGTGTCCACTACCTCAATCTCGTCTGCTGACTCCAAAATCTGGGTCAAAGCCCGCCGCATGAAAGCGGAATCATCGACCACCAGTACTCGTATCTTCTTCAAGTTCCCCCGCCTCTGCCAAAGCTGCCACTTGCCTCTCTTCTTCCCAGGATAGTACTTGAGCTGCATCGAGGATTATGATGTTGCGTTCGGAACTAACTTTAGCTATCCCGCTCACAAACCGGCGTTCCAGATCCGCTACCAGGATATCCGGCGTGGGCTCCACCTGGGTAACAGGTACTTTCAGCACTTCTTTTACCCCATCCACCAGAAGCCCCAACACCGTATTCCGCCCCTCGCAGACCAGAATCCGGGTCTGCTCGTCTATTTCCCGGGGAGAGTAGGCAAATCGCTGGCGCAGATCTACCACCGGAATGATGCTCCCGCGCAAGTTCAGTACACCTCTGACGAAGGGGAGGGTACCCGGCACAGCTGTAACCTTGCCGGCCCTTATGATCTCCCGCACGCTGGCTATGGGTAGGGCAAATTCTTCTCCCTCCAAGAAGAAGGTTACCAGTTGTTGTTCCGCCTCCAGTTGTCGCTTGGTAACCTCCTCCCTTTCTTCTTCCCCGGAGGCTTCCTCCAGGACTCCTTCTTCCAAAACCAATTTCGCCGCGTCCAGCACGAAAACCAGCCGTTCTTCACCGATACGGCAAATAGCCGCTACTTCATTTTCACCCTTTGCCTGGAACAACTTGGGCACCGGCTCCAGCAGCCGCTCGCTGACCCTGAGCACCTCCGCTACGCTGTCCACGACCAGCCCTGCCAGCACCCGCCGTCCGCTGCCCAGGTAGGCCACCACCACCCGGCCCCCTTGTTTCTCGGGTAAATCAAACCTTCTCCTTAAGCTTAGAAGGGGAAGAACCCTTTGCCGTAAAGATATGACGCCCAGGATATAGGGCGGGGCGTCCGGGAGGACGTTCACGCGATCCGGCAAGTGCACTATTTCCTTCACATCCGCAATATTTAACCCGTACTCTTCGCCTCCCACGCGGAAGGTCAAAAGTTGCTTCTCTTCCTCCAGCTGAACCGTCTCCCGGCGAACCTGCCCCGCAATCGAGTGGCTAATAGCTCCTCCCCTCTCCCCTGGAGAAGCTGCGGTCTCCAACATACGTTCCACTTCCAGCAGCAGGACGAGGTGGTTATCTTCCAGCTTAGCCGCCCGGGTAACGAGCTTAGACTTTTCCCCTTCAGTTTCCTCGGCCCTGAACTCTTCTATAGCTTCCGGGGAAATATCCCGCACACCTTCGATGCGGTCTACTATATAGCCGGCTTGGCGGTTGTTATATCTTACTACTACCACGCGGCTGCTTTCATCATCACTACCATCTGGCAGCCCCAACTGTAACCTGGTATCGTATATGGTCAATATGGTACCCCTCAGGTTGGCCAGCCCCCGGACATAGGGCGGCACCAGGGGCACTCTGACCACCTGCGGGACCCGGATAATTTCCTGCAGGTACTCAATAGCTATCCCGTAACTTTCGTTGGCCAGCTGGAATACCACGTATTGTCTTTCCTGGCCACCACTTTCTTCGCGCATACCAAGAGCTCCCTTCTATATTTCTATGTCCGGTTATCCCTGCTGCAGCTCATCCGCCAGGGCTGCAATCTCTTCTATAGCCTGGGATAGCTCCTTCATGCCTTCCGCTTGCTGGCGGCTGGCTGTGGCTGCCTCTTCCGCAGCAGCGCTGGCTTCCTGAGCCGCGGTGGCGATTTGCTCTACGCCTTTGGCAGCTTCCTCCACCCTGGTCAAGCTCTGGCTGGCCTGCTCCTTGACTTCTTCCACTCCCCGGCTTACCGCCCGCATGTCAGCCTCTATGGTATCCAGGTCTGCCGAAGTCTTCTTAGCCTTCTCCACCTCGCCCCGGATTACTTCGCCTATGCTGGTGATGTCCCGCAGAACGTTCATCACCTGCTCCTGGATGCCTTTAACCATTTCCTTAATCTGGTCGGCGTTGCGCGCGCTCTCCTGGGCCAGGTTGCGGATGTCCGAAGCCACCACAGCAAAACCCTTGCCGTACTCCCCGGCCCGGGCCGCTTCAATGGCCCCACTCACAGCCAGCATATTGGTCTGGATGCTGACACTGGCAATGGTGTCCACGATCTTGTCTATGCGCCTGGCGTTACGCTCCAATTGACTAACCTTGTTTATGTTTTCCAGGTTGGTACTGGCGGCCTGGGAAATACCCTGGATAAGTTCGGTCACGCGCTCCTTGTTGGCCGCTAAGAGTTCGCTTAACTCAGCCGCCTGCTTAACAGAAACTTCCGCCTCCTGGGCTATGACTTGCATGGATTTCTCGATTTGTTTAATGGCTGCTGAGGCTTCTTCGGAGGCTGCCGCTTGCTGCTGGGCGCCCTTAGCTATCTGGCCCAAGGCCGCGTTTATCTCCTCAGCCGACCGGCTGGCTTCCTCTATAGCTGACGCCAGTTCTTCTGCCGCCGCAGCCAACCCTTCCGCCGACTTAACTATATCCGTGGAGTTCTTTAACTCTTCGGCCATATCCGACAGAGTGGAACTGCTCTCGCTGATTTCAGCCACAGCCCTGGCCTGCTGTTCTATACCTTGCAAGGCTTCCTCGGTGGCGCCAGCCTGTTCCTCGGCCGTGGCCGCTATCTGCTCGCTGCCCTTCTGGAATTCAGCTATGGCCTTCTCTACTTCCACCACCAGGCGCTCAATATTGCCGGCGCCTTCTACTACCTTGTTGATGGCCTCTTCTATCTTGGCCAATTCAGCAGTTATGACTTTCCCCTTTTCCGTCTCGCCCCGGGCCACTTCTGCCGCCCTGTTGATGGCTTCAGCTACTACTTTGACATCTTCCTGGATGCTGTTCACTATCTGGCGGATATCGCTGGCGGCCTTCTCGGAAGTCTCCGCCAGGGTACGAACTTCGTCAGCCACCACCGCAAAGCCCCGGCCGTGTTCTCCCGCCCGCGCCGCCTCGATAGCCGCGTTGAGGGCTAAAAGGTTGGTCTGGTCGGCGATCTTGACCACCGCCCGCACTATCTCGCCTATCTTCTCCGCTTCTTCCTCCAGTTGAGCCACCAGCCTGGCGGATTCCTCATTGCGGGCTGTGCTCTCGTCCACTCCCCGGATAAGTGCTTCTATGTCCGCCGTGGTCCTGGCGATTAATCCCTTTATGGCCTGACAGCGTGCTAAAGATTCCCCCGTTAACTTTACCGAAGCGCGAGCGGCTTCGCCTATCACCTGGATGGCCGCCAGAGACTGCTGGGTAGCGCTACTGGCCTCTTGAGCACCCCGGGCTATCTGCTCCATGGAGGCTCGCAGTTCCTGTACCGCTCCTGAAGCCTGCTCCACCCCCGAAGTTAACTGCTCGCTGGCGCTGGCCACCCTTTCGGCTATTTGTTGTTGCTTGGCAAAGGTGCGGGCCTGTTTTTTCCTGGCTTCAGCCAGTTTTTTCTCCGTGCCCACCTGGCTGTAGCCCGTACTCGGGGGCGAGGCATTCTTCCTTTCTCCCGGCAAAGGTGCTAAGGTCTTGACTTGATCCATGAAGTATCAACCTCCTCAATGCTGTTGGTTCTTTTGTATCTATATAAGATGCAATTAAGTATAATCTATATATTCTTACTTTCTTACTCCGTCCCTTCAGTGTTTCTGTACGCTATCCCCCCTTTTTTATTAGGGATCGACGTTTTTCGACACCCAAAAATACCAAAAATAGAGCGGGAACCCTTTCTCCCGCTCCCACTAAAAACTTTCTTGCTGTTTACTCAGTGCTATTCTACCGTTTTTCTCGCAAAAGCATTGTAATCCAGGGTATTTCTTCATTAATTCCAGCTTCTCCCTATAACAATACAAAAAGTACCATATAATAGTATTATGTAGGAAAAAAGCACAAAAAAAAGGGGGGGGACAACAACGTTGCTTCTCAGTCCTCGTTTTACACCTATTAAGAGATTTTATTTAAAAACGGTCCATAAGCAAGTTTGAATAGGGGCCAAAAGGAGTGACTTTGAATTTTGTTGTACAGAATTTCTACGTATTATGCACTTTGTCGTCTATTTGCTTCATATTTCGACATTTTGCATAACCAGCTTAGTATTTCAGGGAGGCCTGACGATGTTCAATTTGGGTAAACGACTGCGGTTTTATCGTCTTAAGAGACAGCTAACCCTCAAGGACGTGGAAACCGCGACCGGGCTACACTCTTCCACAATTTCCGGTTACGAGCGTGGCATCCGTAAACCTTCTTTCGAAATCCTCCGCACGCTGGCCGAGCTGTATGAAATACCGGTTGCCTATCTGCTGTTGGATGAAAATGAGTTGTCAGACATTATACCTGTAGAATACAGTGATGTGTTTACTCTTTTAAACAAGCGCCCCGATCTGGCGAAACTCTTAGAAGAAATAAAAGATTTTCCTCAACCATTAGTAAATCAATTAATCGAGGTCATTAGAGGGATACGGCAGTTATCGCCATAAAGGCATAGAAATGGGGTCAAGGTAAAATAATAAATAGCGTGAGGGCTAAACTCTACGAAATAGGAGGCTGATAACCGTTGGCCAAAACGGTGATAGGTGTCTTCAGCAATGAGCGAGTTGCCAAGGAAGCAGTGGACGACCTGCGGCGGGCAGGCTTTGAAAAGGAGATATCCATCCTGGCCCGGGACAAGGGCCGTCAAGAAGGAGGAGCCGTCGAAGGCGGGCTTACCATGGGCGGGGGGGGTGATACGGGCATCACCGACGGAGTCACTACCGGTGGCGTGCTGGGCGGGCTGGCCGGCCTGGCAGCTGGGGCCGGGGCCCTGGTCATCCCCGGCATCGGTCCTCTGGTAGCCGCCGGCCCAATCGCCGGCCTGCTTTCCGGGGCGGCCACCGGCGGCGTGGCGGGGGGCCTGCTGGACTGGGGCATCCCCGAAGCCGAGGGGCGTCGTTATGAGGAAGACGTGCGGCAGGGCAAAATACTCGTTTCCGTGCGCTGTAGCGATGATCGGGCGGATCAAGCGGCCAGCATTCTCCGCAACCACGGGGCAGACAACGTGCGCACCCATGGGTAGCGTTGAAACAATTGTTTAGCCAGCCGGGTAAAGGGCCCGGCTTCTTTTTTCGGCAACCGAACAAGAGGCAAGAAAACACTAGTATTAAGATAACCATCAAGGGGCAACCTTTAAACAGGTGGTGCAGCACAATTTAAAAAGGGGGGCCGCAAGCCATGGCTAGGAGAAGCCCGGTCATGTCCGAAGCTCTGAAGTACGAACTGGCTAAGGAGCTCGGAGTTTATGACATTGTAGCCACCGAGGGATGGGGCGGCGTACCTTCCCGGCAGTGTGGTAACCTGGTGCGACTGGCCATTGAGAAAGCTGAACAAGCCCTGGTGAATAACCGCCTTTAGTGCTGCCCACCCCGGCCGGGGCCTGACCCCGGCCCATATGTTACACGCGGTTCCGCAGATTATTGAGGCGCGCGTACGGGTCCAGAATATTAGTAATCCGTACCCCAAAGCTTTCGTTCACTACTACCACCTCTCCCTGGGCTATCAGGGTTCCATTCACCAAGATTTCCACAGGTTCATCGGCCATCTTTTCCAATTCGACTATGCTCCCCGGCCCCAGGTTTAAGATCTCTTTAATGGGCTTAACGGCCGTGCCCAGCACCACTTCAATGTCCAGGGGGACATCCAGGATTAGCTCTAAATTCCTGGGGGTAGCCCCGTAAACCTGAGGTGGCCTGCTCGATTCCCCGGGAGCAAAGGACGGGCCAGAAGAGGATGGCACCTCTTCTGCGGCCTTAGGAGCTGTGTCTCCTTGCCCTCCGTCTAATGTACCGTCGCCGGGAAGAGAGGCGGAGGAAGTAGCAAAGAGCATGCCTATGGCTTCTTTAGCTACCTCTACCGGCATCACCTGCATTATTTCGCTTTCCACCAGGCCCTCTATTTCCATACGGAAGGAAACCACGGCAATGGGCTGCCCCGCCGGCCAGGGTGAAGCAAAGGATTCCAGGGTAAAATTCACAGGAGTTACCTGGGGCGGCGAGATCTTCACGCTGCGGTTAAAAACAGTAGACATGGAAGTGGCGGCGGTACCGATCATTTGGTTCATGGCCTCGGCCACGGCGCTCTTTTGAATTTCGTCCAGCTCCTGTTGTTCCACCTGACCGCTGCCGCCCATCATGAGGTCCGCAATAACGGCGGCGTCCTTGGTCTTAATAATTAACAGGTTGGAACCCGACAAGCCCTCCGTGAAATTGACCTCAATAATCACATAGGGCATTTGAAATGAGGCAAAAAGTTCTTCCGGCGTGGTCACCCTGGTGTTGGGCGTAGTAATCAACACTTTGCGATTCAGGATCTGGGATAAAGCTGTAGCCGCACTTCCCATGGATATGTTGCCGATCTCGCCCAGGGCATCTTTTTCTTCTTCCGTAAGATCTGCCGGAGGCGCATTAGAGGTGAGCCCACTCCCCAGCAGAGCATCAATTTCTTCTTGAGATAAAAAGTCCGACATTTAAATTACCTCCATTATCTGTACGGCCCTTTTCTTCCCTACCAGCCCCGCCTGAACTCTAAACTTGGGGTAACCGTCCACATAAAGTTCGAGGTCATCCTGTATACTACGGTCTAAAGTAATAACGTCTCCTACCTGCAGTTGCAAAAAGTCCCTTACTTTTAGGCGGGCGCGCCCGCAGTAGGCTATCAATTCTACCGGTACTTCAAGCAAAATTTTCGTTAGACCTTCCCGGAAGCCGACGCCTTCCTCAGCCTCCCCCAGGCCCGCAAACCACTGGGTGGCCGAAAGGCGAGAAATGACAGGTTCCAGGAGCATATAGGGCAGGCAAATATTAATTAAACCGTCACTCTGGCCCACCGTAGTGGCCAGAGTTACTACGGCCACGATCTCATTAGGAGAAACGATCTGTACAAACTGCGGGTTGGTCTCCATGGACTCTAGTTTAGGAGTAACCGGATAGGCGTCGGCCCAAACATAGCTAAGGTGCTCCAGTATCCTGCCGTTTAACCGCCGCAGTACATGGAGCTCAATCTCGGTGAGTTCCCGCCTTCGTACGGGTGTTTCCCCCCGCCCGCCGAAAAGTAAATCAATGATGGGGAAAACAAAGGCCAGATTCGTTTCCAGCAATGCCGTCCCTTTTAAAGGCTCCAGGGTAAACAGGGACAATAGGGTGGGCGTGGGGAGGGAAACAATGAAGTCCTCGTAAGTCATCTGCTCCACCGAGGCAATCTTAACCTGGATATTGGCGCGCAAATAGGCTGAGAGAAAATTGCCCACCAGGCGGCCGTAGTTCTCGTGGATCATGTAAAGGGTGCGCAGGTGCTCTTTAGACAGCTTGTTGGGCCGGCGGAAATCGTATTTCTTAGCCTTAACCTCCAGCTTTTCCTCGCTTAATTCTTCCGCCTTGATTTCTCCGCTGCTCAGGGCAGCAAGGAGCGCATCGATTTCGGCCTGGGATAAAACTTCAGCCATAAACTCTACTCCTTCTTCAACCTAAAACCTTCTTTAAGGCCTGCAGCACCCGTTCCTGTTGAAAAGGCTTGACAATAAAATCCTTGGCCCCCGCCTGAATAGCTTCCATGACCATCAGCTGCTGGCCCATGGCGCTGCACATTATAATTTTAGCCTCAGGATCCATCTTCCTGATGGCCTTAACGGCGGCAATGCCGTCCATCTCGGGCATGGTGATGTCCATGGTCACTACATCGGGCTTGAGTTCCTGGTAAAGCTCTACGGCTCTCGCACCGTTTTCCGCCTCCCCGGCCACCTCATAGCCGTTCTTGGTAAGGATGTCTTTAATCATCATGCGCATGAAGGCTGCATCGTCCACCACTAAAACTCTCTTCCCCATGCCAAAACCTCCTTGGCCGAAAAGTACCCATAAGTTTCTTGGCAGGCTATGTTCCCGTGACTAAGCCTAACGCCTCGAGTATTACGTTGAGGGACTCCCCTTCCGGGATAAGGAAGAAATGCCCGTTAATTATTACCTCTGCGTCATAAAACTGGGTCTCAATGACCAAAGCGCGGTCGGCAAAATACCCCCCTTCTAAAAAGGCGGAGCTCAGGACGGCCCCCAGCATGTCAAAGGCAAAGGCCGGGACTGAGGGAATAAATTCTAAACGGCAAAAATCGGAAAACGCGTTGAGAAAGGAACCCGTCAAAATGTTGCCCACTTCGGTTAAAACGGAAATCCCCATATCGTCTAAGGCTTTGGTTGTACCCAGGGGCTTGCCCAGTAAAAAGTCTACCAAGTAAAAGGCGCTCTCCTGGGTAAGGAGCAAGAAGATTTTGCCGGGCGCCTTTCCGGAAAGGTTGAACTCTACACAGGTTACCGGGTCTTCTTCGTGACCCACCAGGCCTGCAATTTCCGCCAGGGGCAAGACCCCGGCCCGCGGAACGCTCATACCAATACGCCGGTTAAGCATGTTGGCCAGGGCGGTGGCCGCATTCCCGGCGCCGATATTGCCTATTTCCTTAAGAACGTCCAGGTGAAAGGCATTCAAATGTTCCCATGCTTCCACGTTTACCCCTCCTCCGGCCGGCGGTAAAACCAGGGTGAAAGCTTCACAAACCCTATCTCCCGGTACTGGAAAATGCTTTCGGTGGCCCCGATAAAGAGCACGCCTCCCGGCGCTAGGGCCTGATAAAACTGGCGGTAAAGCCTGTCCTGTACCTCGGAGGTAAAGTAAATAGTAACGTTGCGGCAGAGAATCAGGTCGTAATCCCGGCCAAAGGGGTCCCTCAACAGATCGTGGTGGCGGAAGGACACCATCCCTTTGATTTCCTCGCTCAAACAGAAGGCTTCCCCTTCCCTCCGGAAATACCGCCGGAGGCGTTCGGGCGTGACCGCTTGCACCGCACGCGCGGGGTAGGCGGCCCGCCGGGCCGCCTCCAGGGCACCGGTATCCACATCCGTTGCTTCGATATGGTGCCTGGTGGAAGGTGTCAATTCTTTGAGAATAATGGCTACCGAATAGGGCTCCGGGCCGTCGGCGCAGGCTGCGCTCCAGATTTTAAGGATTTTCCGCTTGCGCAGAAGCTCGGGCAAAATATCTTTTTCCAATCGCTGAAAAATATCCGGGTTACGAAAAAATTCCGAGACGTTGATGGTTATCTTGTCTACAAACCTCTGCCACACCTGGGATTCGGCCTTAAGCAGGCGCCACAATTCATCGTAACTGCCTACGCTAAGTGCATTCATCAAGCTTTCAATCCGCCGTTTGAGCTGGGGTTCCTTGTAGCCCTCCAGGTAAAGTCCAAAATGGCGGTACACCCTCTGCTTAAATTCTTGAAAATCCATGACTTCCTCCGGCTAAATTTCCTTTAAGGGACGCCCGATGGCCCGGATATAGACCTTGCCGTTGCTGGTGTCCAAAATCATGGTCCGGCCGTAGTTGCCCCCGGTATCCTGGGCCAGGACCGGGATGCCCAGTTCCTGCAACACGTTGTACGTAGCCGCCACATTGCGCTCACCGATATTGAGATTAAGCAGGCGCCGGTCGGCGGAGGCAAACATTTGAGCCCCGCCTGCTATCTTCGCCACCAGGCTGCTTTGCCTGGCACCTTGCTTTAGCATTCCTTCCAACAAGTCGGGTATGGCCAAGTCCGCAAACTTGGCTCGATTGGTAATTTCCTGGAATTGACTGCTGTCCGGCAGCATAATATGGGCCAGGCCGCCTATGAAAGTACGTCCATCAAAGATGGCGATTCCTACACAGGAACCCAATCCCAGCGTAATCAACCGTTGCGGCTGCCGGGCAATCTTCCATTCCCCTATTCCAACTTTTACTTCTTCCACTGCTATGTACTCCTAATGAGGGTATTATGTCTAATAATCCATATTTTAGCACGGGTGCGGGGGCTTTACAATCCAAACCCGAACTAAACCTTTAGCCGGGCTCGCGTCCGGCTACCCCTTGGCGTTAATTACCCCTTTAAAGCCGGGACGCCCCGCCCAGAAGACCCTCCCCTTAGCGCCGCAAATTGTTGGCCATGCCCCACATCTCGTCGGCCACCCTGGCGGCCAAGGAGTTGCTCGTGTAAACCCGCTGGGCGAGGAACATCTTGGTTAGGGCTTCGGCCATTTCTACATTGGCTGCCTCCAGGTAACCCGGCACCAAATATCCGCTCCCTCCTTGACCCGGCTCCACCGCAACAGGATTACCGCTCGCCGGGGTAACGCGGAAGAGATTGTTCCCTAGGGCCTCCAACCCGCGGGGGTTGGAAACAAGGTATACTTCTATTTGCCCTAATAGGGTTTCCCCCTCACCCTCCCCACCGGCCAGTACCCTGCCGTCACGGTCGAATCTTACCCGGTCCTCCCCGGCGCCTACAACTATGTGGGGAAGTAACCGGTAGCCGGAGCTACTGTGTATGATTTGCCCGGAATCGTTAACGTGAAAGGCACCGTCCCGGGTGAGGTAAAGCCCCCCGTCCGGCCCTTCCACCGCCAGGAAACCTCGACCCTGAACGGCCAAGTGCAGGGGATTCCCGGTCTCCACCAGAGGACCCTGGCTGAAATCCTTTTCGGCTGCCGCCAGCCGTACGCCGGAGCCTATGGCGGGTTCCTCCGGGCGGCTAACCGGCATACCCCGCTCCTCTACCGCCCGGTAAACCAGGTCAGCAAAGGCTGCAGAACTCTTCTTATAACCCGGCGTATTTACATTGGCCAGGTCATGGGCCAGAAGGTCCACCTGGGCCGTTTGGGCCGCCATTCCGCTGGCACTGTTCCATAAGGCGCGTATCATTTAGCCACCCCCCGGATCCTGGATCCTAGCGCAGGGACCCGACTTCATTAACGCATTTGCCCAACAGTTCGTCCTGGACCTGGATAACCTTCTGCCCCGCCTCATAGGCCCGCAGGGCCGCCAGCATATTTACTATTTCATTTACGGCATTAAGGTTAGACTTCTC
Source organism: Moorellaceae bacterium AZ2 (assembly GCA_051024685.1). Lineage (GTDB taxonomy): Bacteria > Bacillota > DSM-521 > Neomoorellales > Neomoorellaceae > UBA12545. The sequence continues at coordinate 76,250 of JAZHPA010000004.1, forward strand.
CAGAAAGCCTTGTTTCACCTCCGCTACAGCGACCGCCTGGGGAGGTAAGCCGGGAGGCGCGGTAAACAAAAGGCCCTCCCCCCGCTCCAGCTGACGGGGGTCGTCAAAAGTTACCACCAGGAGGCGATCCACCAGGGTACCGCCAACCCACACCCCACCCTGGCTATCAATTTGCCACTCTTCCTCCCCCACCACCACCGGCCCGTTCTGCCCTAAAACGGGAAAACCGTCCTGGGTCTGTAAGGAACCGCCGGGCCCCAGCGTAAAATTCCCGTTGCGGGTGTAGCGGGTCTCACCCTCTACCAGCACGGCAAAAAACGCCGGTGGGCTCCCCGGCCTGTCCACCAGGGCTAGGTCGGTCGGACGGCCCGTTTCCTCCAAAGGGCCTGGAGAAAAGTCCGTTACCAATTCGTCCACCAGCACCCCGGGGCTGAAAGGCCCGATGGGCGTGCCCGGCGCCCCGGCTTCTATCCTGGCCAGGAGTAGTTCCAGGAAAGAACGCTGGGGAACCGTTTCTGCCTTGAAGCCGGCCGTGGAGGCATTAGCCAGGTTATGGCTGATGACCTCCTGGCGCATCTGCTGGGCCACCATACCTGTAGCCGCCAAATGCAGGCCTCGCAACATTTCTCCTTCCTCCCTTCGGTACTCAGTTTGTTAACCGCTCGATTACACCTGCTACATCACCCTTGGGCAGATAATGGGAGCCCGCCCTCAGCCTACCTGTAACCCCTGCTCGGCGTACCTCCGCTTCAAAGAGGGCTTTATCCACTATGCCTTTTTGCTCCAGGAGGGCCGCAATCTCTTCCAGGGTTGACCCCGGAGGAATGGTAACCAGTACTTCGCCTGTCTCCTTTTCCGGTTCCGGCTGCTCCGCAGGCGGTGCATCCGGCGTCGTACCAGGCGCCCCGGAATTCAAGGCAAAAGGCACGACCTCCTCCCGAAAAACCATACCGTACTTGCGCGCTTGATTTATGATTTCTTCCCGGCTGGGGCCCGGTGAAGGAAATAGAAGGAGCAGAAGCCCTGCCAGCACAAAACCTACTCCCATACCCAGGCCCACCAGGGCCCAATTAGGCCCTACCTGTACCAGCCCTTTGAGCGCCTTAAGTTGAGGATTAATTCTATCTCCCCCTTTCCCCTGCCGAAGCGCTTAGCCACACTCTCCACGCTTTCCCCTGCATCTACGGCTTGGAGAATGGCATAAAAGGGCACTGCCTCCGCACCCTGCGTACCCTGCAAAAGTCTCTGGGCCTCAAGGGCACCCTGGAGATACTGTTGAAAGCTGGGATGGGTCCCGGTCTTCCCACCCGGGAGCTCGGACGCATCCCGACCTTCCTTCTGGCCCGGAAAGGCCCGTTCAACTTTACTTTCTTCCACCAAGTGGCTTTCACCGCCCGGCTCCGGCAAGGGAGTCGCTCCCCGACCTCGAGGCAAGTCTGCTTCTACTGCTTCCCGTGAACCGCCGGGCAGTCGGCCTGTGGCCCGCCAGGAAAGGGCTATTAAAATGAAGCCTAAGAGCAAGAAAAGATAAGCCGTAGGGCACTCCCCCCTTTTAGAGATAATCGGTCAGGAGGCGGCGCAGGTTAAGGAGAGCCCGGCCGTGCAGCTGGCATACCCTTGATTCGGATATCCCCAGGACCTTGCCTATTTCCTTTAGGGTCAACCCTTCATAGTAATACAGGCTCAAAATCAGCCGGTCCCTTTCTTTTAAGGCACCCAAGGCCTGTCTCAGGGCCCTCCGTAGCTCTTCCTGCTCCACGCGTTGCTCCGGTTCGGGGCTCCGGGGGTCGGCCATAACTTCTCCCCTGCGGACTGTTTCTTCTCCTTCCTCATTGAGCAAAAATTCTTCCAGGGAGATTAGAGCCATTTGAGCCCCCCGCTCAAGTAAATCCTGCAATTCGCCTATTTCCAACCCGGCCGCTGCCGCCACCTCCTCGTCCCGCGGCTCCACCCCCTGCTCCTGTTCCAGCTTCCGGTAAACTGCGCTTATCTGCTTCAGTTTCTCTATCAGTGTACGGGGAGCCCAGTGGGCCCGGCGCAAGGCGTCCAGGACCGCACCGCGGATGCGCAGGGCAGCGAAACTCTCGAAATTGACCCCCCTCGAGGGATCATAGCGGTCGATGGCCTCCAGCAGGCCTACGATCCCGTATCCGATCAGGTCCTCCTGGTCCAAGAAGGGGGGTGGCTTAACGGCCAGGCGGCCCACGATGTACCTTACCAGCGGCAGATACTTCAAAGCCAGTTCCCGGCGCGCCTGCTCTTCACCCCTATGGATTAAAGCTTGCCAGAGCTCGCTGTCCTTCACGGCCATCCGCGTCTACCTCTCTTGCCGTCTTTCCTCGCGCAACCGCTGGAAAACAAACTTTACCAGACGGTCTTCATCCTTTTCCGCCAGGTTTTCGAAGGCTACTCCCACCTCATAGCGCTCCAGCCGGTCAATGATCCTGGGTGCAACCCGCCTGACGCGGGCCTTGAGCACGAGAGGCGCTCCCTTCCCGTCGGGAAGGGGCAGGCTCAACAGAAGAAGGCTGTTTACCTCGGGCTTCTCCTTCAGGACCAGCTGGGCACCGCCGCCGCTCAAATCTACGGTATAACCCTTCCGGTCCAAGACCGGACGGCCCCAAGGCGCCTGGCCGGACCCCTGCTCCTCCGCCAAAGGCGCGTAGCGTATCTCCAGGGCAACCTTGGCCCGCACAAAACTGCGCTCCTGTATACGTCGGACTTCCTGGGGCCGCCGAAAGTAGTAGAGATAAACCGGGTCAAAGGCCTGTTTCTGCAGCCTGGTCTCAAACTCGTATTTAGCCTCCGGCGCGGTGACGACGGCCCTAACCTTTTCCCCCACCGTCAGGGCCACCTCGCCGACTTCCGGAGCCAGAACGGCAAAGTCCTCTTGCCCTACCTCCTGGATTACCGTAGAAAAACCCCGGCCGCTGCTGAGCTGGGTTATGGTGATCTTGCGGTTGACGCGGAGGAAGGAATGGCGCGGCATTATTTTCTCCCCCTGCTCCCCAAAAGTAGGCTCAAGCGCTGCCAAAACCCGTTCCTGCCCCCCACCGAAGAAGGCGGTGCTCCGAGCAGACGGGCGGCCACCTCCTCGATGGCCCGGGCTGCCGATGAAGAAGGGTAATGCAGCACCAGCGGTCTTTGCTCCCTCACCGCCAGGCCCACCGCCCTATCCTCGGGTATGATGCCCAACAGGGAAATCTCCACGGCCAGGAAGCGCCTGGCCGTCGCCTGTAGCCTTGCCGCCGCCTCCCGACCTTCGTCCATAGCCAGCGCCCTGTTCACCAGCAGGTGGATCCTTACTCCCAGACGGGACAGTCCTTTAATAAGCCCGTAAGCATCCGTCAAGGCTGTGGGTTCCGGCGTGGTAACGATAATCGCTTCCCCGGCAGCCGCCGCAAAGCTCAGCACGTGGCGGGAGATGCCAGCGCTGGTGTCAATCAAAAAGAAATCCGTTCCCGCCGTTACCTGGCTCAAGCTCTTGATCAAGTGCTCCCGCTGCTGGTTGGTCAGATCTGCCAACTCCTGGACCCCGGAACCGCCCGGAATAAGGCGCACTCCTGCGGGGCCTTCAATCACGATTTCTTTAAGATCTTTCTCGCCCCGGACCACCTGGCTCAAATCCCACCGGGGCACCAATCCCAACAAGATGTCCACATTGGCCAGGCCTAGATCCGCGTCCAGGACCATGACCCGCTTTTTTCTCCGGGCCAGAGCCAGGCTCAAATTCACCACTAAGTTGGTCTTGCCCACCCCTCCTTTGCCGCTGGCCACGGCCAGGCTCCTTACTCCGTCGGAAGAACTCCCCAGTACCAGCTCACGCAGACGGGCCGCCTGATCCATCCTGGGTCACCGCTTTCCAGATAAGCTGGGCGAGGCTATAGGGATCTGCTTCCTCCAGGTCGTCCGGCACGTTCTGACCGGCCGTCACATAGGCTACCGGTACTCCTGCCGCTTGGACTACCCTAGCTATCACGCCCGGGCAGGAGGTCTCGTCTAATTTGGTGAAAATAAGGCGGTTAAACTGCAACAAGCGGTACTTCTCCACCGCCCGGAGGAGGTCGCTGCTCCTGGTGGTCCCGCTCAAAACAAGGTAGACGTCCAGAGGCCCGATAGAGGAAAGAAACCCCTGGGTTTCCGCCAGCTGAGCCTGATTTTCCGGCGGGCGCCCGGCCGTATCTACCAGGATCACATCGCACTGTTCCAGCTTGGCAACGGCCTGTTTAAGCTCCTTAGGCGTCATAGCCACTTCCAGGGGCAGGCGCATAATCTCGGCGTAGGTTTTCAATTGCTCCACGGCCCCTATCCGGTAGGTGTCCAGGGTAATTAGCCCTACCCGCTGGTGATAGTAGAGGCTGTAGCGGGCCGCCAGTTTGGCCAGAGTCGTGGTTTTCCCCACCCCCGTGGGGCCCACCAGAGCCCGGATGCGCTCCTGGTGTCCCTTTTCGCCGGCCGGGGGATCTAGATACTGGGCCAGGCGGGCCAGTATCGCCTGCCCCAGCACCTCTTCCTTAATGTTGCCGTCCAGGCCGGCCAACAAGGCCTCCGTCAAGTCCTCCCCCATATCCTGGTCCAAAAGTAACCGGCGGTAGGCGGCCAGGGGCCCAGCCTCCCCCGGCGAAGACGACGTCAGCTTCTCCAAGGTCTTCCTTATTTCCGCCAATTCCCGCTCCAGGGCTTTCTCTCCTTGGCCGGCCTTGGAGTTAGGGCCGGTTTCCGCCGCGGCCGTCACCTCCAGCTGGGTCGGCTGGAAAAAACCCCTTAAGCCCGGCCGGCGGACCCGCTTGGTGGACACGATTACGGCATCAGGCCCCAGGTCCCGCCGAATAACTAGATAAGCCTCCTGCATGTCTCTTACCAGGTAACGCTTAATCCTCATTTAGCTTCACCGCCTCAACCACTTCCACTTCTAGAGCGGGGTCCAATTCGTTATAGGACAGCACAGGTATATGGGGCAAGGTGCGCTGGAGGAACCGGCGCAGGGGCAAGCGGATCCGTCCGGAGCAGAGGATTACCGGCTGCAAGCCCTGCAGGGCCACCCTGGTTATGGCCTGGCTCAAACGCTCCACCAGCTCCCGACCCTTTTCGGGGGGCAGAACCGGGAAATGCCCCTGAGCGGTAGGTTGTACGGAATCCGCGATCTCCTGTTCCAGGCGCGGGTTCAGGGTGACGGCCGTAAGCTTACCCTGGGGAGCATACAATTTACCCAACGTGCGGTACAGGCTGCGACGCGCTGCCTCGATTAGAAAATCGAGTTCCCTGTTGACCCGGGCCGCATCGGCCAGGGATTCCAGGATAGTAATCAAATCGCGGATGGGCACCCTCTCCTGGAGCAGGTTTTGCAGTACCTTCTGCACCTCGCCCAACGACAAAAGATTGGGTACCAGCTCCTCCACCACAGCCGGGTTAGTCTCCTTGACTTTATCCAGGAGCTCCCGGGTCTCCTGGCGCCCCAGAAGTTCATGGGCATGGGCCTTGATAAACTCCGTTAAGTGGGTAACCAGAACAGTGGGACAGTCCACTACCGTAAAACCTTTGAGTTCAGCCTCCTGCCGTCCGGTAGACGTAACCCACCAGGCCGGTAGGCCAAAGGTAGGCTCCCGCGTAGGAATGCCCCCAACTTCCCCTTCGCCCGCCGGGTTCATGGCCAGGAAATATCCCGGCATGATTTCACCCCGGGCAGCCTCCACCCCCCGGATTTTAAAAACGTAAGCGTTGGGAGGAAGCTGCAGATTGTCCCGGATGCGAATAGGCTTGACGTAGATACCCAGCTCTAAGGCACACTGGCGGCGCACCGCGGCCAACCGATCCAGCAGATCTCCCCCCTGAGACTCATCCGCCAGGGGTATTAGCCCGTAACCGATCTCTATCTCCAGGGGATCCACTTCAAAAAGGTTCAGGACGTTTTCCGGCTGGCGTCTTTCCCCTTTGGCCCGGGCTACTGCTTCCCGCCGTTCGCTCTCCCTGGCCTTCTGCTCCTGGGCCAGGGCATAGGCCGCGTAACCTACCCCGGCGGCCATAATGAAAAAGGGCAGGTGGGGCAGGCCCGGCACCAGGCCCAGGAGGAACAACACCCCCGCCACCAGACCTATACCCCGGGGAAATCCGCTCACCTGTTGCACCACTTCATGGCCGAAGTCCGCCGTAGCCCCCGACCGGGTGACCAGCATACCTGTCCCGGTGGATACCAGCAGGGCCGGGATCTGGGTCACCAACCCGTCGCCGATGGTGAGGCGGGTATAGGTCTGGAGAGCCTGGTCCAGGGGCATCCCTAATTGCCAGACTCCAATGGCCAGACCTCCCAGAATATTGATGGCGGTTATCACCAGACCGGCAATAGCATCACCGCGGACGAATTTGCTGGCACCGTCCATGGCTCCGTAAAAATCAGCTTCCCTCTGCAAGAGCCTTCTCTTTTCCTTGGCTTCTTCTTCGCTGATGAGCCCGGCGTTTAGATCGGCATCGATGCTCATCTGCTTGCCGGGCATGGCATCCAGGGTAAAACGGGCCGCCACCTCCGCCACCCGTTGGGCACCGTTAGTAATTACGACGAACTGGATGATAGTGATAATCAAGAAAATGATAAAGCCCACGATGTAATTGTCGCCCACTACAAAGCTGCCGAAGGCCTGAATAACGTTGCCGGCGCTGGCCTGGCTCAAGATCAGCCGCGTAGAAGATATATTCAGGGCCAGGCGAAACAAAGTGACCACCAGAAGTAAAGACGGGTAGACGGAAAACTGCAGGTTATGGGTCGTAAACATGGTGGTCAGTAGAATAACCATGCTCACGGTGAGATTTATAATGAGCAACAAGTCCAGGACCAGGGGCCTGATGGGAATCACAATAAGCAGGACCATGGCCAGGACCAGACCGGCAATGAGCAGGTCATGATAGGGCGTTAATCTTCGTAGAGCAGCCAGCACACCAGGGGAACGGGGTAGGGCCATCTGCCCTCACTCACCTCCTGGAAAACATCCTTCGATCTCCCTCGCGGCACCGCCACTAATACCTCACACCTTAATCCATTCCGGTTTCGTCGTGAGGTGCATAATCCTCGGATCAAAAGTGCCCTTGTAGCCGGTAAATATGAGCCAGAATCTCGGCCACCGCCTGGTAAAGCTCCACCGGGATTTCCTGGTCGAGTTCCACCTGCCGGTAGAGGGCTTGGGCTACCGGCGGATTCTGGACGACCGGTACCCTGTTTTCCCGGGCCACTTCCACAATGCGCCGGGCAATGCTGCCGGCTCCTTTGGCCACCACCCGGGGAGCTCCTTCTTGTTCCTGGTACCGTAGAGCCACGGCCAGGTGGGTAGGGTTGGTAATGACCACCGTGGCCCGGGGTACGGCGTGCATCATGCGGTGCCGTGCCAGTTGGCGCTGCTTTTCCCGCAGGCGCGAACGTACCAGGGGGTCGCCCTCCGTCTGCTTTAGTTCTTCTTTTAACTCCGTCTTGGTCATGCGCAGGCTCCGGAGGAACTCTCTCTTCTGGAAGAGGTAGTCAAGGACGGCGATAGCCAGAAAGACGGTCACTGCTGCCAGGGCCACCTGAAAGACAAGGTGGCTCACCGTTTCCAGCACCTGAACCAGGCTCATGTCCATGGTAAAGAGGAGGTCGTAAAACCTGCCCCGCACTATCTGCCACACAACGGCACCGGTCAAAAATACCTTGCCCAGGCCCTTCACCAGCTCCACCAGGCTTCGCCGGGAAAAAAGGCGCTGCAACCCTTTAATCGGGTCCAGATTTTCCAGCCTGGGGGATATATTCTCCCCCGAAAAAAGGAACCCCACCTGGGCGAAATTGGCCGCCACTCCCACGGCTGCGGCCAGGCCGAAAAGCAGGACCAGCATTTCCCCCATCTCCCAAAGGGCGGGGTAAAGGAGGGCCCCCAGGGTATCGGCATCAAAATCCTGTCGCGGCCGAGATACGAACTCTCCCACCAGCCGGGCCATGCCCTCCAGGAAGACATCCCTCCGCCAGTAAAGGAAGGGGATAATCACCAGCAACACCAGCGCCGTCGTCAAGTCGTTGCTGCGGGCTGCCTGACCCTTCCGCCGCACCTCCTGGAGGCGGTGGGGTGTAGCTTCCTCCGTCTTCTCTTCGGCAAAAAGCTGCAGGTCGAAGAACTCCATATCCGTCCCCTACCGCGGCCACGACCTTAAAATAACGATGAGGTCGCGCTCCATCTGCGCTACTAGGTTTCCGATAGCGGTAACCAGCAAGGGCAGGACAGCAATTAGGGTGAGCAGCCCCAGTCCCACTTTCAAAGGAAAACTCAAGATAAACACGTTCAGCTGGGGTACGGTACGGGCCACCAGGCTCAAGGAAATATCGGCCACCAACAACACCACCACAACCGGGAGCACCAGACGCAGCGCCCACAGGAACATGCTGCTCCACAGGCCCACAACATTTTCCACCAGCACCTCCTGGAAGGGCACCCCTCCGAGGGGCAGGAGCCGGAAACTTTCACGCAGGGCCAGCAGCAAAGTATGGTGACCGTCCACCCCCAGGAAAAGGAGCAGCCCCAGCAGGGCGAAAAACTGCCCTAAAAGGGTGGAAGGAGCCGCATTCTGGGGGTCTAGAAGGTTGGCCATGGCCAGGCCCATATGGAGGTCCAGTATTTCACCGGCCACCCGCACCGCAGCAAAGAGCAGATTGGCTATGTATCCCAAGGCCAGGCCGGCCAGGGCCTCATTGGTTACTGCCAGGGCATATATCAAGGGGGTTCTCCAAATTTCGTTGTTCTGCCCCGCAGCGGACAGGGTGGGAAAGAGGAGAAAAGCCAGCAACGCTCCCAACCCGGCTTTGGTCAGAGCCGGTACGTTCCTTATGCTGAAAAAGGGGGCTACCAGCATAAAGGTGGTCAGCCGCACGAGGACCAGGAAAAAAGCCTCAGCCTGAGCTAACACGTTCTGCGGAAGCATGACCAGAAGGCCTCCTCTTTCCTAGCGGATCAGGGACCCCAGATTGCCCAGAAGCTGGCCCGCAAATTGGGTCAGAACACCCAGCATCCAGCGACCTAACAGCAGGATGGCCAGCATCACCGCTACAATCTTAGGCACGAAGGTGAGGGTTTGCTCCTGGATCTGGGTAGTGGCCTGCAAAATGCTTATCCCCACTCCTACCACCAAGCTCAACACCAGAGCGGGTGCCGCCAGCAGGAGGGCCGTCGTGAGGGCGTCCCGGGCGATACTTAACACCAATTCCTGCGTCATGGGCCTTTGATGGGGGGCACCTCCTTCGGGCCGGGGTTAAAAGCTTTCCAGCAGGGATTTCACCACCAGGTACCACCCGTCCACCAGGACAAAAAGCATCAACTTAAAAGGCAAGGAAATCATAACCGGCGGTACCATGAACATGCCCATGGCCATCAAAATGCTGGCAATCACCAGGTCTATGATGAGAAAGGGTATGTAGATGAGAAAGCCCATTTGAAACGCGGTTTTCAATTCACTGATCACGAAGGCCGGTATCAGGACATACAACGGAACATCGTCCCGCGTACGGGGTTCAGGCAGTCCGGCCATGCGAATAAAAAGGGCCAGATCCTTTTCCCGCGTCTGCCGGTACATGAACTCCCGCAAGGGTCTGGAACCCCTGGCCAGGGCTTCCTCCTGGCTGATCTGCCCCGCCAGATAGGGGTCCAGGGCCTGGGCCTTCACCTGGTTGTACACAGGGGCCATAATAAAAAACGTAAGAAACAAGGCCAACCCTATCAACACCTGATTGGGAGGCACCTGCTGGGTAGCCAGGGCGCTGCGCACGAAGGCCAGCACCACGATAATCCGGGTAAAGCATGTCATGAGCAAAAGAATGGCCGGTACCAGGGCCAGAATAGTTAACAGGACGAGGAGCCTGACGGTATCCACTACCCCTTCGGGGTCGTCGGTCGGCGTAAGGCGCAGCTCCACCCCGGGCACGGGTTGGGCCAAGGCCGGCCGTATCCCCGCGTAAAGCCCTATGGCGAGGGCTAAGGTCACCAGTAAAGCGATGAACAAAGACTTGTTTATCCTTGGCTTCCTTTTTTGAACCTTTGCTGCCAGGTTTCCCACCAACTCGTCCCCTTTTCCTCTATAGAAGAAAGAGGTAGAGATATCACTTCTTGCTCCTCCGCCTCGCCTTCCCCGTAGTCCGGCAGCTCCGCCAGCAGGGCCGGCGGTCCCTCGCCTACGCCGATGAGAAAATAGCGCCTGCCGCAGCGCACCACCAGCAGGGCAGCTTTAGGCCCCACCGGCAGTCTGGCCACCACCTTCAAGTGGCCCGCAGCCGCCATCAGCGAGTTTGCCCTGCCCAGGCCATAGCGCACGGTCACATAAGCCAGGACCAGGACCAGGGGCAAGAACAGGAAGAGGCGAAGCAAGGCCAAGGTAAAGTCTCGTTCCATCAAGGTTCAGGTCTCCTCTTCCGGGACTTCAGCAAGGGTTCCAAGCCGTACCCCGAAGGCATCGTTGATGACTACTATCTCCCCCTGACCCAGGGGCCTACCGTTGACCAGGATATCCACCCGGTCCCCTGCCGTCCTGTTCAGGACTATCAAGGACCCCTCCGTCAGTTCCAATATTTCCCTGACCCGCATCTTGGTCCGCCCCAGCTCCACGGAAAGCTTGAGGGGGATATCCAGGAGTTTGTCCAGGCTTACCCCCTTCTTGGGCTTTTCCACCTGTTTCAACTGAGCAAAAGACGCCTTCCGGATAGTGGGTTCAGGATTGGACCCGTCCAGAGCTTGTATCAACTGCTGTATTTGCTCGTCTGTCAACGGCATGGGCTCATTCCCTCACTGGACGATGAATTCTTCGAAATAAAGGTCCTCTACCTGGCCCCTCTCCAGCTGGGAGTTAATGGCGGCCAGGAGCTCCCTTTTTAGGGCCTCTTCCTGCCTCAGTTCCTCCGTCTTTTTATTGCGCAGGATCCCGATCACGGCATCGCGCACGCGGTGGATCTTCTCGTTGAGCTCCCCTTCCAGGTGAGGATTGGTGTACTCCAAGGTTATCTTGGTCCGCAGATAGCGGCGCAGGCCCGGGTCGGCCAGGTTTACCACAATATCGTCCAGGGTAAGTTTATGTATTTGGGCCGGCCGCGCTTCTCTCCGGGAATCCGGCCCGGCCACGGCGCGGTTTCCAGTTAAGTAGAGGTAGGCAAAACCGCCGCTCATGAGGACAAGAACAGCTATTAAAACGATAACCAGCCATGGTTTTGAGCCTTTCCCCTTGATGGTCTCTTCTTCCTCAGCTTTGCCTCTCCTAGGGGCCACTCGTGTACACCTCACTCTCCGTCAACATACCCTGCGAGCTCCGGGAACCGATGAGAATTATCACCCTCCGGTTCTGGGCCATGTGTTCGGGGCTGTCATTGGGGACCAGGGGCCGGTATTCACCGTAGCCTACGGCGGTAAAGCGGTGCGGCTCCAGTCCATGCTTCTCAATAAAATAGCGCACCACCCGTATGGCGCGAGCGGCCGACAGTTCCCAGTTGGAGGGAAACTCCGGCGTATTAATGGGCCTGTTGTCTGTATGCCCTTCCACCTTTATATTGTTGGGCAGCCTTGCCAGCAAAGTAGCCAGCTTGTCCAGCACCTGCCTCGCCTCCGGCTTAAGGTCCGCCTTCCCGGAGTCAAACAGGATGCGTTCTTTGATATCCAGGGCCACGCCGCCTTCCTCATAGCGCACTTCCACCATATCTTCTAGACCGTTTTCTGCCAAAAACCTTTGTATAGACTGGTAGGTTTCCATCATCTCCCGGGCTTGGGCGAGGGCTTCCGACTCCAAAGGCGACTGGACGACCTCCACCTCAGCTCCCGGTGCAGGTTCTGCCTGAGCCACAATGCCCAGCCCACCGTCCAAGATCCCCACTCCCTGAAAAGAAGCAAGAAAGCGCTGGAACTTCTGCTGACTAAGGACCGAAAAGGAGAAAAGCAAAACGAAGAACACCACCAACTGGGTCATCAAATCCGAATAGGTGATCATCCAGGTGGGAGCGCCTTCCTCCTGCCTTTCTCGGCTGCGCTTTCTTTTTAACATAATCCCTACCCCATTTGCCGTTTTAGCTAGAGTAAACCCGGCACCCTCCGGTTAAACCCTGCTGCCAAAATATCCTTCACCCACTTCCCCACGGCCCTCTTCCCTTTCCTTGGGCTGGCGGAGTTTAGGGGGCAGAAAAGAGTACAGCCTTTCCTCCAGAATGCGTGGATTTACCCCCGACTGGATGGCGATAATGCCCTCCAGCATCATTTGTCTTAAAAGCATCTCCTGCTCGCTGCGCAGGGCCAGCTTGCCCGCCAGGGGGATAAAGAGCATGTAACCCATAATGGCCCCGTAAAAAGTGGTGATCAAAGCCAGGGCCATGCTGGGACCCAAAGCTTCAGGGCTATCCAGTTTGGCCAGCATCTGAACCAAGCCAATCAGAGTGCCGATCATACCAAAGGCCGGTGCAAGGTTCCCCCAAGTTTTAAAGATTCGCTGGCCGATTTCGTGGCGCTGGGCCATAAAGGCCATATCTGTTTCCAGTATTTCCCGGATCATTTCCGGCTCCATGGCGTCCACCACCAGTTGAATACCCTTGGCGAAAAAAGGGTCCTCCAGGCGGTGGGCATCATCCTCCAGGGCCAGAAGCCCTTCCCGGCGGGCTTTCCGGGCCAGCTCGGAAAAAATCTGAATCAATTCCCTGGGGTCCATTAAATCGGTGGTAAAAGCCTGTTTCACGGTGTGGAAAACATTTTTCATTTCTTCAAAGCCGAAGTTAATCAGAATAGCCGCCAGGGAACCGCCTACGGTCACCATAATGGAAGGAACGTTCCAGAAAAGGCCAGGGTTGCCCCCCAACACCAGCGCACCGCCCAACAGGCCTATTCCTGCCAAGATACCTATTATCGTCATCGCGTCCAAGCGCCGCAAATTATTTCACCTCATCTTGCTCGCCGAAGGGCTGGGTTATCAGCCGGCGGTAGGCGATCACCTTGGCAATTACTTCATCCAGGGTGTGGGTCACCAGGACCTTTTTCCCATTGGTCAGGGTTATAACGGTCTCCGGTATACTTTCTACCCTCTCTATCAGCTCGGCATTTAAAGCGATCTCCCGCTTATCCAGCGTGGTAACCTTTATCATTTCCTCACCTGCTTCCTGTTGGCCTGATGGGCAGGGCTATCCGGTAGGTTAACGCTTGAGATTTACCAGCTCTTGAAGCATTTCATCCGAAACAGTAATGACCCGGGCATTGGCCTGGAAGCCGCGCTGGGTGACGATCATGTCGCTGAATTCCTGGGCCAGCTCCACGTTAGACATTTCCAGGGCAGAAGGAATAATGATGGTATTGGCGAAAGTACCCGTGCCAGCGGCATCTTCCGAGATTGTTCCGGCAGCGGGAGTAGCAGCGTAAAGGTTGCTCCCCACTTTTTCCAGTCCAGCCGGATTGGGGAATTTAGCAATAGCTAAGGGGTATGAATCATACATCTGGCCATCAGCGCTCACAATACGGACAATACCCTTGCTGTCAATACTAACACTTTGTGGCGGGCCATTGATAGTTGTATCTAAAGTATTAAATCCTTTAAAAGAGTTATCCCCACTAACAAGAGGTAATTTTATGGGGCTTAAAGGATTTGAAGAATCTTCTGTTAGGACTTGCACCTTATACCCATCAGCGGTAACCAAATAACCCGCATCATCAAAATGGAAGGCACCGGCACGGGTGTAGGCATATGTGCCCTGCGCTATCTCAACGACAAAGAACCCGTCCCCCTGGATCATCAGGTCGGTAACATTGCCCGTATACTGGGTAGCCCCCTGGGTGTGGACCACGTCGATGCTGGCCAGGGTAACACCCAGGCCGACCTGCTGGGGATTAGTGCCGCCTATGTCTTGGGTACCGGCCGAACCGCCCCTCAGGGTCTGGTAAAACACGTCCTTAAAGGTAACGGCGCTTCTCTTAAAGCCCACCGTGTTCACGTTGGCTATGTTATCTCCGATCACATCCATGCGCGTCTGGTGGGTGCGCAGGCCGGAGACGGCCGAAAAAAGCGAGCGCATCATGGCTGAACATACCTCCTTTAAAGCCAGTCTGTCTTCCTTACGAAGGTTCGGGATCGACGGGTTGGCGGATCTCCCGCAGTTGGGTCCAGGACAGCTCCCGCCCCCCAACCTTCAGGATAATGTCGTTGCCCTGGAGCCGTACCGCTTCCACTATCCCGGTAACCGTTTCATCGGCGACTACCGCCGTGACCTCCCGGCCGATCAATCCCTGGGCCTGGATAAAGGAAGCGTAACGCTGCTGCTCGACCATTTCATACAGCTGTTCCAGCACGGTAAACTGGGCCAGCTGGGTAATAAACTCCGTATCCTTCATGGGCTCCAGAGGGTTCTGATACTGGAGCTGGACGGCTATGAGCCGTAGAAAATCGGTTTTATTCAGGGTCTTCTCCCAGGTAATGCCTGCTTCGTAGCCCGCAGCGCTGCCTACGGCACTTACCTGCACGGCCGTGTTCACCTCCTACTACTTAGGCCAGGTAATCCAACCGATAGGGGGTGTCCCAGGAAGGCGGGCTTAAATCTTCCTGTTCGACTACTGCATACTGCCACCCGCGGCCACCAGGACCGGACCATCCGTCCCTGCCGGCCGGGCCTTCCCGGTCTCCGGAGTACCCCCCATTTACCTGCACCTGGACCTGGTCCAGGCTCAGCCCTTGGCCCTGGAGGGCCTGCCGCAGCTCGGGCAGGGACACCTGGAGCAGTCGGCCGGCTTCCAGGGTTTCTACCACCATGTGCACGGACAGCCGGTTGTCCACCAGTACGGTATACAGGCGCATTTTGCCCAGACCGGGGGGCTTAAGCTGGAGTTCCAGCTCTTGCCGCTCCGTCCTGCTCCCCCGGGTCAGGGAAATTATCCTGGCCGCCAGCTCGGCCGTGGGCACCCCCGCCGGTCCTGAAGGGACGGCAGGCTTTTCCCCCACCGGGGCAGCACTGCCTGCCGCGGTACCGCTACCCGTGGGCGAAACACTCCCCCCGACATGGACTCCCTCATAGGCCCTGGGGTTTACCGCCGGCTCTCTTCCCGCTCCCATGGCGGGCTTTTCCCCGGCCTTCGCCGACATAACGCTATCCCTGACAGTTACACCGTCCTCGACAGTTGCACCGTCCCCCGACGGGTGCCATACACTATCCGGCCTCACCGGTACCGAGCCGGTACCGGTGGCCGGGGACGGGCCGGGCCCCCTTGTGCCGCCCGCCGCAGCGAGGGCTTTATTCGTTTCCGGCACCTGGTAAGTCCTCGCTCCTCCGTCAGCCTGCTCATGCCCTTGAGGGTCGCCCACCACCTGGGGAAAAACCGCCGCTACTTCCTCCCCGGCCGCCGAGAGACCCGGGGGCAAGGCGCCCGGCTGTGCGGCTCCTCCTCCCTGGCCGAGGACTCTTACCGCCTGGACCGGCTCGGCCGGGTTCCTCCCTCCGGCTCCGGCGGGCGGAAGCTCAGGGGTCGAGGCCGTCACGGGCCGTTCGAGAGTTACCGGTTCGAGGGTTACCACCGGCTTATGGCCCCCGCTCCAGTCCGCGATTTGCGCCTCTCCCGCCCGACCGGTCAACGCCGCAACCACGGCCTCCCTGGCCCCCTGGTTTGTCCCTTCCCCGGCGGCGGACCAAGACCAAGGAGTACTGCAGGTATCCACGACAAGCTCAATAAGACCCGACCCGGCAATTCCCTCCATCTCTCCCGGCACTGCCGGGTCTTTGGAGCCTCCCGGTCGTGGGCCCTCCTGGACCGGGGTGCCCTGGGGAGGGAGCAGACCCGCCAGGCAGGCGGAAAAGGGAGGGGCGTCACTGTCCTTTCCCTGCTTAGGAACCTTTTCTTGAGCCTTAGCCTGTAACTGGAGCTTGCCGATGGGGTAAGGGCTCACCGGCTCACCTCCTTTCGGGAAATTAATTCTCCGTGCCTCGCCGGTTGAAAGCTACCACGGCAACATCATCCAGTTGCTTTTGCTCCTCCCGGGCGGCCATGTAATTGTAAACCGCCTGTTTCCGCGCCTTCAACCGGTCGAGGACCTTCCGCTCCCGCATAGCCTGCCTTACCAAGTCCTGGCGCTCCTTTACTTCAGCCGCCGCCCGGATTACCCTCTCTTCCTGCCCGTCTATCCTCGAATTCAATATCTGCAAGTAAAGATCCCTCTGCCAGAATTCGCCCAGACTGGCTTCTTCCGGTCCTCCAGCCCATCTATCTTGGAAAGCATCCCTTTCCTCCACGTATACCCGGAGGCGCCTCTCCTCTTCCGCCTGGCGCTGCCGGGCGGCGGCCAGTTCCCTCTTGCGGTGTTCCTCTACCGCCCGGCGGTAGTTATGTACTTTTTCCAGGGAAAAGTGGAACGGCCGCAACCTGGCTTACCCCCCTCACTCGAGTTGTTGCTTTCGAAGCATTCCCCAAGTCGGGGTGCCGGCGCCGGCTCCCGATGGGCTCGCCAGCATCCCCGACACTTTCATATTTCCTGCGGAAGCACCCTGGAGTTAGTCCTGCAGGGCTGAGGTTAGAAACTCCATGGTCTCCTCGTAAGAAAAATACTCTTCCTTATCCTGGCGCAAGAAGGCCTGAATGGCGTCGTAATATTTGAGGGCCGCGTCTACCCGGGGATTGGAGCCGGCCTGGTAAGCGCCAATTTCAATAAGGTCGGCTGCTTCGGCGTAAGCGGCCAGCAACTCCCTCAGCCTACTGGCCAGTTCCCGCTGGCGGGCGGGGGTAATCTCCGGCATAAGGCGGCTCAGGCTGGCCAAGACATCAATGGCCGGATAATGATTGCGGGCCGCCAGCTGGCGCGACAGGACAATGTGTCCGTCCAGGAGTCCCCTTACAGCATCGGCCACCGGTTCGTTGAAATCATCTCCCTCCACCAGAACAGTATAAAGGCCGGTGATGGAACCCCGGGAGCTGTTGCCCGCCCTCTCCACCAGCCGCGGCAGGAGGGCAAAAACGGAAGGCGTGTAACCCCGGGTGGTGGGCGGCTCCCCGATGGCCAGGCCCACCTCTCGTTGGGCCATGCACAGCCGGGTGAGGGAATCCATCATCAACAGCACTTTAAGGCCCTGGTCGCGAAAATACTCCGCAATGGCCGTGGCCACGAAGGCCCCTTTGATCCGCACCAGGGCCGGCTGGTCCGAAGTGGCCACCACCACCACAGACCGCTTTAACCCTTCCGGCCCCAAGTTTTCTTCCAGGAAATCCCGCACCTCCCGTCCCCGCTCGCCGATGAGGGCAATGACATTGATGTCCGCCGTGCTGTGGCGGGCAATCATTCCCAGCAAGGTGCTCTTACCCACTCCGCTGCCGGCAAAAATCCCCACCCTCTGGCCTAATCCGCAGGTAAGCAAAGCATCGATGGCCTTGATTCCGGTGGTCAAAATCTCTTGAATAGGCTGCCTCTCCAGGGGCTGGGGTGGTGAATTGTTGATGGGATACCCTGCTCCCGCAACGGGCAGCCCCCCATCCATGGGCCTTCCCAGGCCGTCCAGTACCCGGCCCAGCAGCCCGCTTCCCACCGTCACCTTTAACCCCTGCCCCGTGGCCACCACCCGGCAGCCGGGTCCTATGCCCTCCAGCTCCCCCAGGGGCATAAGTAAAGTCACATTTTCGCGGAAGCCTACCACCTCAGCCACCACGGGTGACCGGCCGTTGTTGTAAATATGACAAACTTCTCCGATAGCGGCCTTCAGGCCCCGCGCCTCCAGGGTAAGGCCTGTAACCCTGGTAATCTTGCCCCCCTGTTTCCACAGGTTGGCCTGGCGTAAGACATCTAGGGCTAAAGCTTGTCCACCCATTCCTTACTCTTCCCACCTGTCCGGAGAAGGCGGCGTGCTTCTTCCAGTTGGGTCTCCACCGTGGCATCTATAAATCCGTTTTCCGTCTCCACCCTGAAACCCCCTGGCTGGAGCGCCTCGTCCGCAATAATCTGCAGCCGGGCGCCGGCGCCCATCTCTTTGAGCAATTCCTCCCGGCGTTGCCGCAGAAATTCAGCATCGCCGGGAGCGGCATAAATGATGTAGACCTGCCCTTCCGCTACCCGGTGAATGGCACTCCGGGCGATCTCCAGGACCACTTCTGGCGCCAGCTCCACCTGCCGTCTGATTATCTTGGCCGCGATCTCCAGGGCCAGCCCCAGGATGTCCTCTTCAGCGGCTCGTAAGGTATCCCGGTAGGCCGCCTGGGCTTCCTGCAGGACCTTGCCCGCCTGCTGACGGCACCGTTCCGCCTCCTGCCGCAGGGCTTCGGCCTCGGCCGCGCCGGCCCGGAAGCCTGCCTTCCTCCCTTCTTCCCACCCCGCGCGGTATCCCTCCTCCCGGGCCCTGGCCTTGAGGTCCTCGGCCTCCTGCCGCGCCGCCTGCAGGGTGATTTCTGCTTCCTGCCGGGCCCGAGCCAGGATGACCTCTGCCCTTTCCTCGGCCTCCCCGAGGTCTTCCCGGTAGCCGGCCGCTTCCTCTTCTTCCGGCCACCAGGGGGGCATATCCCGCACCGGCACCTTACACTCTCCTCCCGGAGCGGTCACATCCTTAATAACCCTAGACCACCACAGCATCCTGTCCACCCCTGGCGATAATAATCTCTCCGGTTTCGTCCAACCGGCGAATGATCTGCACTATGCGCTGCTGGGCTGCTTCTACGTCCCGCAGCCGGGTGGGGCCCATATATTCGATATCCTCCTTCAGCATTTCCGCCGCACGTTTGGACAAGTTGCGATAGATGCGGTTGGCCACTTCTTCGCTGGCCGTCTTCAGGGCCAGGGCCAGGTCCTTCATATCCACTTCGCGCAAAACCCGCCGGATGGAATTGTCGTCCAGGACAATGATGTCCTCAAAGACGAACATTCGCTTGCGTATTTCATCGGCCAATTCAGGGTCTTCCTGCTCCAACGCTTCCAAAATGGTGCGCTCGGTGGTGCGGTCCACCCGGTTTAGGATATCGACGATGGCTTTTATCCCCCCGGCGACGGCGAAATCCTGTCCCACCACGGAGGAAAGGCGCTGCTCCAATATCTGTTCCAGTTCCCTCACCGTTTCCGGGGAGGCCCGCTCCATGAGGGCCAGCCGCTTGGCCACGTCAGCCTGGAATTCTTCCGGCAGGGCGCTCAGGACCACTGCCGCCTGTTCCGGCTCCAGATAGGCCAGAATCAAAGCAATGGTCTGGGGGTGCTCGTTATAAAGAAAATTCACCAGCTGTTTGGGGTCTGCCTTGCGAATGGTGTTAAAGGGACGTATCTTGGAGGTAGCCATAAGCTTCTTGATAATCTCGGCCGCCCGGGCGGGTCCTACAGCCCTTTCCAGTACTTCCCGGGCATACTTTATGCCGCCCTGAATAATGTACTGTCTGGCCTCGTGAAGCTCCCAGAACTCATCCACCACGTGCTGTTTGGTCTCCGGGTCTACCATGGTTGTATTGGCAATTTGGTAAGTAACGCGTTCCATGTCCTCCTGGGGCAACTGCTTAATGACCAGAGAGGACAATTCGGGGCCCAGAGTTATGAGAAAAATGGCGGCCTTCTCCAGGCCGGTCAGTTGCCTTTGCCGCGCCACTTTTTCAGTTTACTCCTCCCTTAACCATGCTCTAAGGAGCTGCGCCACATCTTCCGGGTGCTGACGGACCAGGTCACGCAGCTTTTCCTGCCGTGCCCGGCGTTCCACTTCTTCCCGCCGCTCCTCTTCACTGACGGCGACCTGCTCTTCCGTCACCCGGACTCCCTCGAGGGGCAGCTCGACCCCGGCCACGGGTTCCGCGGCCGGTACCGCCCTGCGCCGGCGCCACACAATGAGAAGTATGAGGAGAAGCAGGAAGCCCACCCCTGCGCCCGCCAGGCCGGCATAAAGGCGGATCTGCTGCAGGCGGCGTTCCGCTGCCTCGGCTGCCGCCATTTCTGCTTCGGCCTTCTGCTGCCAGGTGTTGTCGAAGGCCAGGCTCAAGACTGCGATCTGGTCACCCCGTTCCGGCTGATAGCCCACGGCCGCCTCTACAATCTGGCGGATCTGTTCCTCCTTAGCAGGGTCCACCGGCCCGTTGACGGCCACGGAAGTGGACAGTCTTCTAATCTGACCCGGAGCGTATACGATGTGGGTCTGGGTTTCGTCCAGCTCGTAGTTGCGCGTGGTATCGGATTTTTCATAAGTGCTGTTTTCGGGCATTACTGCAACGTAACCCGGGGGCTCCCTGTTAGGGTCGCCCGTCGGTCCGGCGGCCGCGCCGCCAGTACCCTGCTCGGTTTTGATCTGCTCACTCCGGAGGGCTCCCTCTTTGCCCCATTCCCTCCGGGTAACTTCCTGCAGGTTAAAATCCAGTTCGGCATTAACCATCACTACGGCTTGCCCGGGGCCCAAAATCCTGGTGAGCATATTTTGGATCCTCTGCTCGAGGTCCTTTTCCAGGGCCCGCTTGAGCTCCTGCTGTTTTTGCTGCTGGGCGGTAACCGGGCCGTTGCCGGCATCGGCCAGACCTGCGCTCAGAACGTTACCCTGGGTGTCAATAATATGTACATTTTCCGGCTTAAGACCTTCTACGCTGGCCGCCACCAGCTGCATAATTCCCTGGATCTGTTCGGGCTGGAGACGGGCCAGGGGTTTCAATTTCAAGACGATAGAGGCAGAGGGTGGAGCCTGCTCCTCCAAGAATACGCTCGGCTGAGGCAGTACCAGGTGGACCCGCGCGTCTTCCACTTCTTCCAGAGAGGTAATGGTGCGCTGCAGCTCCCCTTGCAACGCCCGCTGGTAGTTAATGTGGCGTTCGAAGTCGGTCATACCCAGTTTATTCTGGTCAAACAGCTCGAAGCCCAGGGTGTGACTTCCCAGGACGCCAGCGCTGGCCAGGTCCAGGCGCGTTTCGTAGACTTTGTCTTTAGGTACCAGGATGGTGGTCCCTTCGGCGGCCAGTTGAAAGGGGATCTTCATCTCCTTCAGCTTTGCTACTACTGCCGCCGCGTCTTGCTGGTCCAGCCCGGTAAACAGAGGGGCATACTTAGGCCTTATTAACCAGGTGATAAACAAAGTACCGGCCACCAGGCTTGCTACAGCCATCACCAGCAAAGCCGACCGCCTAGCGGGCGTAAGGTTGGACCAATACCCGGTCACTTTTTGCGGTAGGTCCTGGAACTTCATCCCCCAACCCCTTACAGCTGCATCCGGAAGATTTCCTGGTAAGCTTCTACTACTTTATTGCGTACCTGCACAGCCAGCTGGAGGGATAAACTAGCCTCTTCCAGGGCGAGGGTCACCTGGTGAAGGTCCTGCACCTGGCCGGCTAAGTACTGGAGGGTAAGCTTGTCGGCCTGTTTCTGGGTTTCTTCCAGATCCCTTAGTTTGGCGGCCAGTATCTCGCCAAAGGAGGTTGCCAGTTGCGCCGCCCCGGCTTTGGAGGTGTCCCCCGTCTCGGGCAAAAGCTTTCCCGACATGGGCATCAGCATGGAGACTTGACTGGATAGCACGGGTGCATCCCCTCTTCTCTGGTAAGCCTGCAAAGAATCATACTCGCCCTATTTCCAGGGCCTTCAAGGACATGGTTTTGGCTGCGTTGAAAACCGTGGCATTGGCTTCATAGGCTCGCGCAGCAGTAATCAGGTCTACCATTTCGTTTACAACATTGATATTGGGGAAGGCAACATATCCTCGGGCGTCCGCATCCGGATGGGAAGGGTCGTATACGAGCCTTGGCGGCGTGCTGTCTTCGACAATGGCCGCCACCCTGACGCCACCCCCCGGCGATTGGTTCCCTTGAGGGGCCACAGCCTCCTGTAGGCGCTCCGCAAAAACGGCAACCCGCCGGCGGTAGGGACCTCCCCCGGCCGTGCGGGTGGTGTTGATATTGGCCAGGTTACTGGCTATCAAATCAATGCGCAAACGCTCTGCCGTAAGTCCCGAAGAGCTAATAGCCAGGGCGGGAAGAAGTTCCATCCTTACCGCCTCCCTTCGCTAATCACATGCCGCAGCATCCCCAGGCGGCCGTTTAGCTGTTGCACCATCAGGTTGTAGTTGATGCTATTCATGACCAGCTCTACCATCTCCCGATCAACGTCCACATTGTTCCCGTCCTCCCTCATAGAAGTGGTCCGCTCCTGTTCAACCCGCGGCTCCAGGGAAAGAGCGTCCTGGGGAAGGTGCCGGGGATGGGTGCGGTAGAGGGGCAGCCCACCCTCGCCGTTTAAAGCACGCCGTAGCTCATCCTCAAAGGTCACGTAGTAACGTTTAAACCCCGGCGTGTTGACATTGGCGATGTTGTGGGCAATGGTTCGCTGCCGCAGGGCGGCAGCGTCCAGGGCCTTGCTCAGTACCTGCAGAGTGGGCGTCAGAAACACCTAAAATCCCCTCTTTTTCTTCTTTTTTCATCTTTCTTCTACTCACTTTAGTTTAATAAGAAATTGGTAAAATGTGTATCCGACTACCGTCCTAATTTTCTATGGGACTATAGTCCCTCAGCAGGAGCTACTTACCAAAAAGGCCTGCTCCTCCCAAGGGCAGGCCCGCTTTCTCACTCCAGGAACGGCAGCCTGGCGATCTTAGCCCCTCCTTCCTTCAAGCGGCCGAGGCCGTAGACCCATGGCTTTGCGCGCATCCCCTTTCGGAGAGCTTGCCCTTGACATAAACTTCCTGGAGTAAAAAACTCTTACTATCTGAGTGGATAGATTCAACATCTATTGGCAAAATCCTGCACCGTTCGCCAAATTTTAGGTAAAATTTTTGCTTAAAACTTTGGCCCCTTGTCCTCAGTCGTATATGAGGGCCTCTCTATCTACGTACAACTCGCAGTCGGCAGCCTCGTTTTTTAGGCCCTCAACGGTTCCCAAAGTCTGGATGCGGTACATGGCTGAGCGGTACCAATTGGTGCGCGGGGGAACCCTTAAGAAGGGAAGGCTCTTCTTGAGGCTGGGAAGAAGATACTCCCAGTTAACGTAGTGGTTGAAATCATCGATAATGTCCGTGATGGTCACTTTAAATTTGCCGACCAAAAGCTGCTGGAGTTCATTCCATTTTCTTAAGGAAGATTCGGCGTGGGTAAGGCCGAAATAGCCTGCGCACCCTTCTCCCCTCAGGCTGAGAAGCCCCCGACCCAGACAGACCTCCAGGGCTTCTATAGTTTCCGGGGGGTCGGTAGCAAAGGTATGGAAAGAGCCTACATACTCACCGGGCAGCTTCTGGCGAAAGTCATACCTGCAGGCCGTTACCCGCAAATTGTTTTCCCTCGCCACCTCGTTAATGAAATCGATAAGCCGATCATCAATTTCCAGGACGACCACTTCTTCCGGCATTCCAGAAAGCCCGGCCGCCAGGCTGACAAGATCGTCGTCGCCCAACACCAATAACCGCTTCCCTTCCAGGTCACCCCTGTCCGCCATGAGGGCTACCCTGCTCACCGTGGTTTCTGCCGTCACAAAGCCCTGATCGTATTCTTTGATGGGCTGTGGCCGCCGGTCCGTAATTTCTACGAAGCGGCGGTACACTCCTTGGAGTCCCTGCCACGTCACCCCCCGACCGAGGCAAGCGGGGCAGTTAAAATCTCTCCTGGCCTTTATTCCCTGCCGGGCCGCCATATCTTTACCTGCAGCGGTAAAGGTAATGGACCCATCATCGGCGAATTGTACCCAGCCCCGTCGCTGGAGTAAATCGGTGGCAGCCGCCACCACGTTAAAAGGCAGGCGGGCCCGCTGCACCGCCTCCCAAAAGTGGGATGTGACTAGAAGACTGGAAATAACCGCTTCAACATCCTTTCCGGACACCTGTATCCCCGTCTGCTCCTGAACTTCGTGTGCGATCTCTTCCTTTAAATCCATAATCTTCCCCCTCTCTCCAAACATCAAAAAAGGGAAGCCCGTCAGTGCCTCCCCGTTTTTTCGGTACACCAAAGTTTTAACATTTATAGGCCTCATCCGTCAAGCCGGCTTCAGGAAAGATTACGGCTTTCAACCTTTGCCTTGTGAACATTTCTATCCTTCACCGCGTGCTCCTCCAGGAAGCTATCCAGGATGAGCCTGCGCAGTACAACCTTATCCCCCTGCACTTCAACTGCGACATGGTCCCCTGCTTCCCAGGCCAGGAGTTCCCTGATCTCCTTGGGTATCACTATCTGCCCCCGGCTGGACAGCTTGGTGATGGCGATATGGCTGCCCACTAGTGATGCCTCCTATCCTCCGCCACAGATCAAACTTACTTTAATTCCTGCCCGGATGTACTGAAGGCCAAGGCGTTCCACAACCCCATCTTAGAGCGGCCCGCTCGGTAAAGGAAAATACCACTTCTCTCCCAAGCTATCCCTGTAGGTCCAGGTTGCCGGCCTGGGTACCGTGGCCGCGGCTCTGATATGTTTGGGCTGCCTCTTCCCACACATCCCGCAACCCCTGGAGCAGTCCCATAACCTCTTCTACCATGGCCGCGCTTTTGTTTACGTTAGCCTGAACAAGGTACCAATGCATAAACTCGTATAGCCGGTAGAGCTGGCGGGCCACTTCCCCTGCTTCGAAATTTAAACCGGCCATGAGTTCCGCCAGTATCTCCTGGGCACGGATTAGATTTTTGTTTGTCTTTTCGTAGTCTCCATTTTTTAGGGCCGCAAGGCCCTGGCGGCAAAAGCGGAGTACTCCGTCGTATAGCATAAGGACGAGCTTTTCCTGGGAGAGAGTAAATACCTGATTCGTTTGATAGGCCTGATAAGGGTTGCTGAGCACCATCTTGTTCACTCCCCACCCTTGGTGTCGTCCCGCCGCCCGGCTACGTACTGGGTGGCTCGGCAAAGGTCTTTTAGATAAGGGCATCTATGATAAGCCCCACCACTTGCTGCATGCGGAAAGCGACCTCTAGTATATTTTGCGGTGGTATCCTCCGGATGACTTTTCCCTCCCCGTCGATAACGTAGACGTACAGCTCGCCTTCTTCTTCATTGAGCTCAAAGCGCAGCTGGATATTAAACGCGTCAACCGTCTTGTTGACCTGATCCACCGCCTGGGCTACCCTTTCATAGGAGTAACTTCCCAGGTTACCCCGCTCTTCTTGTTCTCTGCGTTCGGTACTGACCCTTATCCCTTTGGCCGTCTGTACTTGATGGTTCGAGGTCTGCCCCTGAACCTGGGTGATGATCACCGGGTCCACACCCTCGACACGCATCGCTACACCTCCCCCGTATGCACCGCTCTCTCTCTTTTTATTCCGTCAAATCCTTATCGTGTCTTATCCAGGAATGCCCCCTGTACGGAACAAGCCGCGCCTCCGTAGGCGGCAAATAGTACTTTAGCCTGCTGGACCTCATTTAACTTATTCTTAATTTGACTAAAAAGGTTTTTAGCAATCTCTAAAGAAGCCCCCTCCACCTCCCCTGCCCGCTCCACAATAGTCCTTATTTCCCGCTCCAGAGCTTCAAAGTCCTCGGCGCGGGAGCCGTCTCCGCGGGCTTCGCGTTCGCGCAAATATTCCCACCTTTTCTCTAACTCTTCCAGCTCACCAATTGTTTCGTCCTTCCGATCTAAAATCCGCCCCAGCTCCTCAATGCGGCCGAGGGCGAGCACTTCTCGTTGCTCGAGTACGAGGGAATAATACTGCTGCCATAATGTTCTCTTTCGTTCCCACAACCTGCAAAGCTCAGTTTTCACGGCAGTTCTCCCTTGTCAGTCTATTCTCCTCTGCACCTTGGCCTACATACAGCCTATTCGTTACTGCCCTCCTGACGCGAATTGCTGGGCCAACCACATACTCTGCATGTTCATACGGTTTATAGCCGTCTCCAGGGCGGTGAACTGCCTCCAATAACGGTCTTCAATCTTTGCCAGCCTTTCTTCGTAGTCGCTTATACGCCTGTCGTAGTCCCTTAAGAGCCGACCAATGTAGCTGTTGTCAACAAGGGCTCCCGCCGTACCGGCCTGGGAAGTTATGCGCTGGATCCCGTTATTGATCGCTTCATAGAGACGTACGGCGATGCCCCGCTCGGCAGGGGGCAGGTCACTACCGTCCTCGTCTTTGCTTCTGGTAAAGAGGGCCATCACCGCCTCGGGATTAGACTGTAAAGCCTCCCGTAGCCGATTTTCATCTAAATAGAGCTTGCCGTTTTCCGTGTAGGGGCCGGTGGTTATACCTATGACACTCAGGCTGTTGGCCGTTATGGTCTTACTCTGGCCCCCTACCGTCACCGTAACCTTATCGGTTAAACCTTCCACTACACTGGCCAGGACCTGGCGCATGGCATCCAATATACTTCTAAGGAGAGGGTCGTTTTTCAAAATCCCGCTCCTGGCCTTGGCCTGCCACTGATCGATCTGCTTTTCCGTTAGCTTGCCTTCCTCTATCTCGGTTTCCGTGAGGGGCCGGTAGTCGGGATAACGGGCTTCATTGAGTTTGGCGTTGATGAGAGCGATGACCTCGTTGTATTTGTCCACAAAGTCCTTGATGGCCTTAACCGCGGCCTCCACATCGTAGGCCACAGTAACCGTGGTTGCCGTTCCGCTAAGGCCCCCAGGGGTAACTCCGGTAAAGTTGAAGGTAACCCCGTTTACCGTGTAGGAATTGGTATGGCTGGTAAGTTCCAATCCGTTTATGCTGAACTTGGCGTCGGTCCCGCCTTGCTCATTGGCTTCATTAAGGAATAAGACCTCCGTCAAAAAAGCGCCGTCGATCTGTATTTCGGCGCCGCCTGCCTGCGCGCTGCCCGGATTGCGGTCGCCGGTATAAGTAGTAGCAATGGCCACCTTGTCGGCCACCGGGTCGTAAAACATGGTCACCCCGGCTTCCTTGGTGGCGTTGACTTTGGCAATAATCGTATTAAGGCTGTCTGTTGCAGCATCGAAGACAAACTCTACGCCGTTGATAGTGAAGGAGAATTTGGTCTCACCGCCCAGCACGTCCGCGAAAGAACTTCCGCCCCGCAACTTATTTAACTGGGATAAAAGGTTAGCCGAGGGATCAATTTTATTTTCCGATGAGGCTGAAATAGTGTCGGTGCTCACATTGGTAGCCGCCGTGGCCAACCTCTCTACCTTAACCTGGTACACGGTGGGCACCGCACCGCCGCTGGCAGTAGCGGTGACGATACCTTCATCGGCGGAGGTGGCGGTCTTCACCATAAAGCTACCCTGGAGTCTTAAGTTGAAGACTTCATTCCTCAAAGCCAGGAGGCTTGAATTTAGGGAACGATAATCCTCCTGCCTCCACTGCCAGATCTCCTTGTCCTGCTTGATCCTGTCCAGTCGAAGGCGCTGGGCCTTCATGAGGTCGGATATGATCTGGTCTATGTCCAGGCCCGAAGCAAGGCCCCCCACGCGATTTACCATACCGGCCATCTTTAGCCACCTCATTGGCAACAGATAAAACTTCATGCAAACCCTTCGTTGTCATATATCGGCTCCTGTGGGCGACTACTTAACAACTGAAATTTCTCACTTCTTGCCGGATTTTTTAACCACTAACTGTACCTACCCCAAGCATCCCGCCTTATACCCTCATAGCAGGGGAGGTCTGCTCAAGACGTCGCGTCCCGGCCGCCGCGGCCCGGTGTCCGGCCCTGCCCGCCGGTAAAGAATTTTAAGCCCTCTATGGCCGGGCGCGAGGCCAAGGCGGCCCGGTTCTCCTCCTCGAGGGCCCGGTAGATTTCCTCCCGGAATACGGGCACCTGGGGCGGGGCCTCGACCCCCAGGCGCACGTATTCGCCGCTGACCTCCACCACCACTACCCGGATGCCGCTCCCGATAACCAACCCTTGTCCCTTTTTCCGGGTGAGTACCAGCACCTAGCAGCCCTCCCCCTTCTCGGCCCGGCTCTCACCCTTCGGGCATGAAGTTTCCAGGCCTAAGGGGAGGGGATGGCGCAGGCCGTAGCGGGAGTCGGCCAGTACCACTTGGCGGGCTTCACCGGTGGCCACGTTGACCACCACCGGGGCCAACAGGTTCACCGTAGCCGACTTCGGTCCCCGGGGAGCATTTACGATGCAAAACACGGCCACCTCTTCGATGGACGACAGGCCCAGGGCCTCCGCCTCCTCCTGGGGCAGGTCGAATTCGTAATCCGGAAAAAAGAAAAAGGGGTTTACCAAGATGAACCCCACATTTTCGTCCTGGAGGGACCGCAATAAATAAAAGGGCGAGTCCGGTGCCAGTGCAAGGAGCTCAAACCTCGTGAGCTCCGGCGGTAGGCCCGGGAGTGAGGAGGGAAATGAAAGGACTCTTTCCTGTCTCTCAGTCAAAGGGATCCCCACCTTAATCGACCCGGCTGTAGGGCTCATACACCACCGTTCGCCGAAACTCCGCCAGAGTAGATGGCGACGACCTCAGATCCCGCCCTGGGCCGGGCACTACAGTACTTAAGAGCTTATCCAACCGCCGCTTCACCAGCAGATATAAGGCTGGCCGAAAACCAAGCCCTCACCTCCAGCGGCGCTATTTCAGCTTTTTCCGGTACTGGAAGCTGGGGGTATACCGCTTCAAAATGCCCCGGGATAACAGATGGCCACGTAGTAGCACTCATCCATAACACCGCAGTAAGGGGCCGGGTTCTAGCGCAGGTAGTGCACCAGGCTGGGCTGGAGCACCATGGCCGCCGTGGCCAGGGCGGCCTGGTAGACGTTCTCCGCATTCTTGTAATACATGACCGTTTCGGCCAGGTCGATGTCCTCCAGTTTGGACATGGTCTCCGTGAGGCCGATCTTGGCCACAAAGAGCCGCTCCTGGGCCATCTCCAGGCGCTTGCTCTTGGCCCCCAGGGTGGCCCGGATGTTTAAGAGATGGTCGATGGCCTGGTCGAACTCGGCGATGGTGTTACCCACCTCGGAGTGTTCACTCTTCTCTAGATGGTCTTTCAAGTCAAAGAGAAGTTCAAAAATGCTCGACCCGTTTACGGCCTCCATGAACACCTTTTTCCCGTTCTCATTAACGGTAATGGTTACCCCCTGGGCCACTTCCCAGTCCAGGGAGCCGGTGTTCCCATTGTAGGAAACCGAGTCTCCTGTACGCTCGAAGGGGGCGGAAGTAGTTGTAGTGCCGCCGAAGAGGAATCTTCCGCCATAAGAAGTATTGGCCGTCTGGATCAGCTCGTCGATAAGCTGGTCCACTTCGGCAGCCAGAGCCTTCAAGGAAGCTTCCGGCATGGTGCCATTAGCTCCATAGACGGCCAGCTCCCGGGCCCGCTGCAAAGTAGCCGTCGCCATGTTGAGGGCGGTTTCGGAAGCATCCAGCCAGCCGCGGGCATCGGCCATGTTCTTGTCGTACTGGTCCTGCTGGGCCAGGGCGGTCTTAAAGGAAAGGACCCGGGCCACCACTATGGGGTCGTCGGAAGGCCGGCTCACCCTTTTGCCCGAGGACATCTGCTTCTGGGTTTTGCTCATATTCTGCAGGTTGTTGTTGATGTTGGTGAGTACGTTATTGATGAGCATGCGGTTAGTAACCCGCATCCTTCTCCCCTCCCGGCGCATCAAAAAGATCAGTGGGCCGCCATGCGGTTGATGAGAGTATCCAGCATTTCGTCTAGCACGGTCATGAGCCGGGCGGCCGCTTCGTAGCCGCGCTGGAACTGGATCATGTAAGTCATTTCTTCGTCCAGGGCCACACCGGAAATGGATTCCCGGCGGCCGGCAAGCTGGTCCACCAGGGCCTGCTGGTTGGCCACCATGCGCCCTGCCTCGTGTCCCTCTACCCCCAGGCGGGCGGTAAGGTTTTTATAGTAATCGTCAAAGGTAGTGCCCAGACCTTGTATTATCTGGTGTTGAAGCTGGGCAATTTCTAGGGCATTGCTGCCGTCTCCGGGAGAAGCGGTGACAAGGGTAACTTCATAATTTCCACGCGGAGGAGAGGAAGTACTGGTGGTAAATGTGATACTTTCATTACTATCTCCCACCGTGACTGGCGTGGCGCCATCCCAGGTAATGGAGGTGACGACACCACCTACATCTGTCCATGTCGTACCGCCATCGGTTGATTTTTGAAGCTGCAGGCCGCTATCGGAAACAACTATCTGGTAGCTAGCGTCGAGAACCAGGCCTTTACCTACAGCGTCGGAACCGAGTGTTTCAGGAATATCAACATTGACGGTGGTGGCTGCCGCGATTAGCATGGGGTTGCTTCTTAATTCACCGTTCACGGAAATGTTACCGGCATCTATTCCCGTTTCGGGGACGAAAAAGGACCGGGACTGGGGAGGATTCTCAATGCCGTATCCTGCCTCATGAAGAGCGTTTATGGCCCCTGCCAGTTCCGCGGCCAGGGTGTCCAGGTCCCTGCGGTACTCATTTACCAGATCATAAGCTTCCTGGAGGCCCCGAATCTGGCCTCTGTCAAAGGTAAGTTCCTGATCGACCAACAAGACTTTAGATTTATCCGTATCATGGATAGTGAAAGTATTAACTATTTTCCCGTCGTCACCTACCGCCGTTATATCAATTTCACTACCATTTTTGCCCACTAAAACCCGTATCGTACCATCGGAATTATAGTTTATGGTGAAATCGATGATTTTACTTAGTTGGTCAAGGAGCAGATCCCGCCTATCCAGCAGGTCGTTCGGCTGATCTCCTGCCGTTACAATGCTCTTAATCTGGGCGTTGAGATCGGCTATCTGTTGGGATAAAAGATTGATTTCATCAATCTTTAATCTCAATGTTTCTTCAATATCCTGCCTAATATTATCAAGCTGCCGGGCGCTGTGATTGAAGGCCTCCGCTAAAGCGGCAGCCGTTTCTATCACCGTCATACGAACAGGGGAACTCTCGGCATTTTTGGCCAGCTCCTGCCAGGAGGCCCAAAACTGGCTCAAAAGGGTGCTCAAGCCCGTGTCGGAAGGCTCGTTGAAAACAATTTCCACCTGTTCCAGGATATACTGAATCTGCTCCCACCGGCCTAAGGTACCGGTCTCCCGGCGGATCTGGCTGTCCAAAAATTCATCCCTTATACGCCTTATCTCCTGGACGTCCACGCCCGTGCCCACCTGCCACCCCTGGCCGCCGGGGCGGTTCATGGCAGGTACAGGATAAGCGAGGGTGGGCACCATGACCACCCTCTGGCGGGTGTAGCCCTCAGTACTGGCGTTGGCTATGTTGTGGGCGGTAGTCTGTAGGGCCCTCTGGTGGACCATGAGTCCCCGCAGGGCGGTATTGATGCCGAAAAATGTGCCTCCGGCCATGGCTATCACATCCCTCTCTAAGGTTGCAGGGGTGCTATACGCTCTTATCTAGCACCGGCGGACGCTGCTCTAGGTAAGGGGTCAGAAGGCCCAGTATCTTGCGGGCGTAAGCCAGGGACTGGCCGATGAGCAGGGCGTTGGTCTCGTTAATCTGTTGGAGCTCCGCCAGTACGACCCGCATTTTCTCGCCCAGGGCAGCTATTTCCCTACCTCCTACCCCGGCTGCAAAGAGCTCCCTAAGCCCCGCCTCCGGGGAGATCCCGGCTGCCGACGCCAGCTCCCTGTGGAGGCGTTCCCGTTCCCGTTCCAGGCCGGTGATTTCCTTAATCAGTTGCTCTTTGACCACCACCATCTCTTCTATTCCCTCAAGGCGGTCCTGCCGCAGGTACTCCTGTTCCTTCAGGGACGCATCGCGGAGCCGCAACAGCAGTTCCAGTTCCCGGGCCAGGACCTCTGCCAGGGCTTCTTTCATAACTTCA
This sequence comes from Moorellaceae bacterium AZ2, assembly GCA_051024685.1. Taxonomy (GTDB): domain Bacteria; phylum Bacillota; class DSM-521; order Neomoorellales; family Neomoorellaceae; genus UBA12545. The sequence continues at coordinate 107,822 of JAZHPA010000004.1, forward strand.
ACTCCCGCCATATGCTTTCCGCCAAAGCCTCCAGGGATACCCGGTAACTTTCGGAGGCGATTTTAGCCCGCAGTTCTTCAACCTTATCCGCCCGTACCTCGGGCAGCTCCGAGCTGAGGCGCAGCAGTTCCTGCAGGTGACGGGCGAGGGGGGAAATTTCCGCCCGGTCGCCCGCCGCTTTCTCCTCTTTGACTCCGGGCCGGGCCGGCCGCCGGTAGGCATCCAGTACGGGGGTTAAGTTGACGGGGCTCTGTCCGTTAATCTTCAAGGGCCGCTCACCCCGGTTCGCTGGTCTCTGGAAAACAGGTTACCATAACGTTTTATCGTCACCGGAGGAAAAAACTTGAGGGGCCGCCTGAGTGGCGCATTTCCACTTTCGATCTCACGCCTGCTTGCTCACGCCTGCTTGGCTTGGGCTCGCTCCCAAAACCCTTGGGGGCCAAACTGGCGCTCGTCTCAAGGCTCCGGCAGGCTTCCCGGCAAATTCGGCTTCCTGCCTCAGTTGCCGGCCCCGGCCGTCCATAGCCTCGGCCTGTCTCCGCCTTTCGATTCGCTGAGTTTGGCTATGCCGCTCGGGTTTAGTCGCTCGCCACCCAGCCCAAGCAGGCCTTCCATGCAAAAACCGGGGATGACTCGGACTACCTGAGAAGCAAAAAGGGCCGGTCACGCCGGCCCCGGTACGCTGTGGCTAACTGGCCAGCTCTCTTTCTTCCGCGGCTCCCAGGTGCTCAATGAGGCTGTGAATGTCCAGAATCAGCGCCACCCGTCCGTCGCCCATGATGGTGGCCCCGGCAATACCGGGTATCTTGCCGATGTAATTACCCAGGGACTTGATGACTATCTCCTGTTCGCCTATAAGGGAGTCCACAATAAACCCCACCCGCTTTTCGGCCAGGCCGACGATAACCACCGCTGCCTTGTCCTCTGCCGTCCGCCGGTCCCCCTTCAGGCCCAGAGCCCTGGCCAGGTGCACGAGGGGTAAGACCTGGCCGCGGACGACGGTCACCTCCTGGTGCTGGACCCGCTTAACCTGGGAGGGCTCCACCTCGATAATCTCCACCACATTGGCCAGGGGGAAAGCATACACCCGATCCCCCAGGGTTACCAGGAGGGAACGGTTGATGGCCAGAGTTAAAGGCAGCTTGATGGTGAAGCGGGTACCCGCCCCGGGAGTGGTCTGAATATCAATGGTACCGTTGATCTTCTCCAGATGGGCCCGGACAATATCCATACCCACCCCGCGGCCGGAGACGTCGGTAATCTTGTCAGAAGTAGAAAAGCCCGGCAGGAAAATGAGGTCCAGGGCCTCCCGCTTGCTCAGCCTGGCCGCCGCTTCCGGCGACAGCAGCCCCCTCTCCACCGCCCGGCGCTTGAGCTGTTCCGCATCCATTCCCCGCCCGTCGTCTTCCACGATGATAACTATCTGGTTTTCCTGGTGAAAGGCTTTGAGGGCTATGGTGCCGTAACGGGGTTTGCCCAGGCGAACCCTCTCCCCCGGTTCTTCGATGCCGTGATCGATGGCATTGCGCAGGAGGTGGATTAGGGGGTCGCCGATCTCTTCAATGACCGTGCGGTCCAGCTCCGTCTCCCGGCCCTCTACAATAAAGTTGATCTCTTTCCCCGCCTTTTGGGCCAGGTCCCGGACCATGCGGGGAAAGCGGTTGAAGACCTGGTCGATGGGAAACATGCGGGCCTTCATGATTTCCTCTTGCAGGTCGGAGGTTATCCGGCCGATATGCAGGGAGATCTCCTCCAGCATCTCCACGAGCTCTTCGTTCCCCAGGCGAAGCTTCAGGTTGTTTCCGACCTCTGCCAGGCGGGTGCGGTCGATCACCAGCTCGCCAACCAAGTTCATGAGGGATTCCAAGCGCTGGACGTCCACCCTCACCGTCTGCGTGACCCGGCGGTCCGGGGGGCGCTGGACGCCGGGCTCCGGCTCCCCGCCCCCCGCGGCAAGCACCATACCGGCCCCGGCTTCGCGGCTTTCTTTTACCTGCGGAGCTCCTTCCTCTAACACCAGGGGTCGCACTGTCACATGTTTTATCTCCGATATCGACTTAACGACGTTGGCTACAGTGTCGGCATCTTCCTTACTCAGGAAAACCAGCCGGAAGGAATCCCCGAACTTTTCTGCTTCCAGCTCCTGGGTATGGGGCTCGCTCTTGACAACTTCGCCCAGGTCCTTTAAGTTATTGAACACCAGGAAAGCCCGGGCCCCCTTCATGCGGCAATCGGCTTCCAGTTCCACTCTGATTTCGTACGCCCGGTAGCCCCGGATTTCGGCCGCCCGGACGACATTTTCTTCTACGTCGTCCAGCCGCAGGGGTTCAAAGGCAGGTGACCGGGATAAGTCCCCCTCTCCCCTTTCACCCGCCATCATCTCCTCCAGGCGCCTCACCAGGGCCGAAGTGTCCACCTCTCCCTCGTGGCCGCTCACCAGCTGTACTTTTAGCTCCCGCAGCTTGTCCAGGCAGGCCAGCAGAAGATCGATGGTTCCCGCCGTCACCGCCAGCTGGCCCTGGCGCAGGGCATCAAGCACGCTCTCCATACGGTGGGTGAGGGTGGCCATCTTTTCAAAGCCCATGGAAGCCGAAGAGCCCTTCAGGGTATGGGCTATACGAAAAATCTTATTGAGCAACTCCCGGTTATCCGGTTCCTGTTCCAGGAGAACGACGGCTTCATCCAACTGCTGGAGCTGCTCTTCTGTTTCGTCCAGGAAAATGCCCAGGTACTGGGACATGTCAAACCCGCTCATGCTTCGGCCACCCCTGCACCAACCTGTTCCTTGAGCTGCTCGTGCTCGCTTTCCCTCAAAACCCTGTCCAGGTCGAGGAGAATGATCAATTTATCTCCCCACTTACCTACGCCTCGTAGGTAAGCCACATCCACTCCCTGAATGATAGGTGGCGGGGGCTCAATGTTTTCTTCCGGCAGGCGGAGTACTTCCGAAACCGCGTCCACGATCATCCCCACGGTTATCCCCTTAACTTCCACCACCATTATCCGCGTATTGTTGCTGGCCTCAGCGGCAGGCAGACCAAAGCGCTTATGTAAATCTATTACCGGTATGATGCGGCCTCGCAGGTTGATGACCCCTTCCACGAAATCAGGTGTACGGGGGACCTCCGTAATAGGTTGCAGGCGGATGATTTCATGAACATGGGCAATATCTACGCCGTAGGTTTCTCCCGCGAGCTGAAAAACTACCAACTGTTCCACCGGCGCACCCCCTTAAAAAATTTGATGCTTCCAAAGCATTCCCCCAGTCGGGCGCTGGCGTCGGCTCCTGATGGGCTCGCCAGCATCCCCCGACATTTTCCTATTTCCTTTGGAAGTACCAAAAATTTAGGTAGCATGTAATGTATTTCCCTTGCCGGGGCTAAAATCCTGCCGGCACGAGGAAAAAGTTATAATTTGAACTGGCCTACCGCTGCCTCCAAGGCGCCGGCCGCCTGAGCGAGCTTTGCGGCAGCCTGGCTGATCTTCTCCACCCCGGCAGTCTGCTCGGCGGCAGCGGCCGAAACCTCCTGAGTGCCCGCCGCTGCCTCTTCCGTACCGGCGGCCAGGCTTTCGGCCGCCTCTTTGATTCTACGGGCTCCTTCCGCCATTTCCTCGGCCTTCCGGGTTATATCCCGGATCTTGGCGGTGAGCTGGCCGATAGCTTCCTCGATGGCGCTAAAGGCCCTGCCACAGCGTTCCATTACCTCTGTTCCCTTGGCTACGTCCTGGACCCCTTCCTGCATCCCCCGGACTACCCGGCCCATTTCCTTCTGGATCTCATTCACCAACCCGACTATCTGTTCACTGGCCCGGGCCGACTGTTCGGCCAGCTTCCGCACCTCTTCGGCCACCACGGCAAACCCGCGCCCCTGCTCGCCAGCCCTGGCCGCCTCAATGGCCGCATTCAGGGCCAAGAGGTTCGTCTGCTCTGCTATACCGGAGATAACACCTACAATTTGGCCGATCTCGGAGGAGCGCCGTCCTAACTCTTCTACGGTACGGGCCAGGCCCTCCATCCGCTGGGCGATGGCTTCCATCTGGCGGTTGGCTTCTTCTACCGTGCGGGCCCCCTCGCCGGTCTTTTCCACCACCAGGCTGGAGAAGGTGGCCATCTCCTCGGCCTGGCCGTGGACGCTCTCTACCCTGGTGGCCTGGGCCTCGATGGCCGTGGCCGTCTCGCTCACCTGCTGGGCCTGGTGCTCGGCGCCGCGCGCCATTTCCTGAGCGGTAACCGCCACCTGCCGGGCCGCTTCCCCCAGCTCCTGGGACATCTGGGCCAGGTCCTGGCTGGAGCGGGCAACTTCGACAGACATAGCCCTTGCCTGACCGATGAGCTCCCGCAGTTTGGCTACCATGGCATTAAAGGCCCTGCCCAATTGTCCCAGCTCATCGTCGGACTTAACGGCTAAGGCGGCAACGGTAAGATCACCGGCCGCCACCTGGTCGGCGTAGGCCGCTATTTGAGCTATGGGACGGCCGATAAGGCGGGTGAAAAGGAACGCCACCATCATACCCATGAGGAAGGCCAGTATAAGGCCGGTCAAAAGGGTGGACTTGGTGTAGAGAATGGCGGTATGTAACTGGTTCTGGGCCTCATCCCGCCGGGAGGCCATTTCTTGCTTTAAATGACTCCCGACGTTGTTTATATTGTCCACTGCGGCTCCCATCTGGAAACTCAGGATAGGCAGGGTCTGCATCCGGTCCTCGCGGCTGGTCTTGAGGATGGTGCCTTCAAAACTGTCTTTAAAACTCTGGGCTGCCAGGGCCATGGCGCCCAAAAACCCCCTGGCCTGATCGTCCAGATCCATTTGTTCCAGTTTTCCTTTAGCCTCGTCAAACCGTTTCATGGCATCCTGGAAACTTAAAACATGGGTTTGGGAACCGTTGATAATGTAATCGGTAGTCCGCCGGTAACTATCCCATATGGCATTGGACATTTCAGTAAACAACTCGTGTTGCTCCTGAATGCTGACTACTTCTTCAGCTCCTTGGAAAATGCGCTGAAGATTGATGTTAACAATGATAACGACGGCCACGAAAATAGCAATCACCAGAAGGAAACCGCCCATCAACTTGGTACCCAACTTCAGCCGGGCAAAAGAAAACTTCCGTTTTGCCTCTTTGCTCCCCACCTCCCCCTTCTCCTGCCCAGTTCTGCGACGACGCAATGAAAATACCCGCACTTCGCTTTTACCTCCTTAAACCTTATGGAAACTCTGCCTCTATATAAAAAGGGGCTACGAATCATTGCGGGTAGCCCCGGTCCACCCACGGCAGCTGGCTGTCGTAGCCGTTAGAAGAACGGCCTTAGACCCTGTAGCTTTGCGCCCCGGTCTTTCGACCGGTTTGCCTTTTTCGGGGAAATTCTGTCAATTTCGCCTTAATTATACTTTAATCTGCCCTCAGTAGGCAAGATGTTTCTGGGGATCACTGTAAAACTCTAATATCCGTCCTAAAGCCTCCACCCTTACTCTTTCAAAGCGATAATATTCCTGCACGTACCGCAGGGCGTCGCGCAAGGCGGGCCGGCCCATTTTTTCCTCCCACCGGAGCCAGTAAAGTACCCCCTGGCGGTAAACGGCCCGGCGGTAATCCTCTTGGGACGGATACGCGGTTAAGGGTTTGTCCGGGGGCATAAAGGCGTTGCCCGCCTCGGCCACGATCTCTTCCTTGCGCCGCCGGTAGTAGCCGGGGTCGGCTGCGCTATAGTAGAGCAAGGTGCTGTATTCCGCCAGCCCTTCGTCAATCCAGGCCGCCCGGATACTGTCGTTTCCTACCAGGTTATACCACCACTGGTGGGCCACTTCATGGACGACCACCGGCGGGCCGTAGCGGTTTAAGGTGCTCAAGAAAATCAGGCCGGGATACTCCATTCCCGCCAGCCCTTCCAGGGGAACCTCTACCAGATGAAGATAGGAAAAGGGATAGGTGCCCCAATACCCTTGAAAATGTACTAAAGCCCGGGCCGCCGTATCCAGTATCTCGGGGGACGGCCGGCTACGGGCAGCCAGCACCAGCTCTACCGGGCCCACCTGGCGGCTGGAGAATTGCCACCCGGTGGCTGCGGCAAAGGCAAACTCCCGGATGGGATGTTCACTACTGAAGGACCAGTCCGACCAGCCCGATCTTTCCATGCGGCCCGTCACCCGGCCGCTGGCCACCACTACCAGGTCGGAAGGGACACGGAGGTCCACCCGGTAGTAGGCTGCATCGGCAAAATAAGGGTCGCCGAAGCCCGCCCCCTCCGCCACCCCCTGCCAGGCTCCCTCCTGCCGCGGGGCCAGCAGAGGGTACCAGCCGGAAACCATCATAACGCCGTCAAAGATTCCTAGCCGGGCCGGTTTATTAACCGGTACGCGGGTGGAAAAATCAATTTCCACCATCAGGGTTTGCCTGGAAAGCAGGGGCCGGCTCAGAGGCACCTCCAGCCTGGTGCCTCGAACCGTAAAGGCGGCTTCTATTTTATTTACCATGACGTGGTGGACGGCCAGGGAATTTCCTGCATCGGGCATGCCATTGGCCGGGAGATTAAACTGGAGCTCGGTCAAGGGGTAAAAATAAGGGTTTTGGTAGGCCAGAAAGAGCTTGCCCTGCACGAGCCCTTCGGCCGGGTCCAGCCTGGCCTGGATATTGTACACGGGGTAAAAGCGGTAGTGGGAGTGGCCCGTCTTGCCGCCATCCCGGACCGGCAGCTTCACTTCCTGAGGATCGGCACCGAAAGAAGACAAACCCAAGGCCTCTAAGGCGGCGCCAAGAGGGAGATACTCCCCTTCAGCAGCCGGAGAGTCCCCCCGGCCCGCAAGGGAAAGATAGCCGGCAGGAAGCAGGATTTCCCCCTCTACCTTTAGGGGGGGTGGGTCCAGCACCACCTGCCCGTACCGGGCCAGGATCTGCCCGTCTTCCTGAGGAGAGGAAAGTAGAGCATTTTGGAGCCCACAGGACCAAAAGGCCAGGAAGAGCCCCGGCAGGGCCAGCAGAAGGAGCTTTTTTCTTTGCATGCGGCTTCTCCCTTTGAAGCTAACTCAGGGTTAATTCGACAAAACCAGGGCCCTTTCCTGCTATTTCCTTTATCCACGGGCGGATGAACTGTACCCTAGGGAGGGGTGCAAAGGGGGGATGTTGGAGTGGACCTTTATGTTGCGTAGGTGAAGGGGTCGCGCTCGGCCGCAGGGGTAACCGGTATGCTCAGCATATGTCAAAGCTAAGGATAGCTAGGTGATGGTGGGAGCCAGGGGCGCCCCTGCTCCCACCATCACCAGTTTCTTACCAGGCCGACGGCTTTTCGGCCAGGGTTACAGTTACATTGACCTGGCCGCCCCGGCGGAAGATCACGAGCTGGATCATTTGCCCCACCTGTTTCTTTTGAATGAGTTTGACCAGCTCGCTGGCCGAATTTACGGCCTGGCCGTCCACTTGGAGGATGACGTCCCCGGTGCGGAGGCCGGCCTTGGCCGCCGGACCGCCGGATATCACTTCCCTTATAAGGACACCCTGCGCATTACTAAGCCCTAGATAGTCGGCTATATCCGGCGTCATATCCTGCAAAACGACTCCCAGCCACGGCCGGCTGATTTTACCCTTGGTCATGAGGTCGTTCAGGACCGGCTGGACGGTAGTACTGGGTATGGCGAACCCCACGCCCTGGGCGTCAATCTTGACGGCAGTATTGATGCCGATGACTTCGCCATGCAGATTTAGAAGGGGCCCGCCGCTGTTGCCGGGGTTAATGGAAGCATCGGTCTGAAGCAGATTTTCGTAGTGGCGGTCCTGGGTGTCCACGGGACGCCCCTTCGCGCTCAGCACACCCACGGTGACGGTATGATCCAGGCCGTAAGGGTTCCCGATGGCTATGACCCATTCCCCTACCCGGGCTTTGTCTGCATCTCCCAGTTTGAGATAGGGGAGCGGCTTGCCCACATCCACCTTGAGTATGGCCAGATCCAGATCCCGGTCAGCACCTACCACCCTAGCCTTAAACCGCTGGTCAAAACCCGCAATGGTAACTTCAACTTCCTCGGCGCCCTCCACCACATGCTCGTTGGTCAAAATATATCCGTCAGACGAAATCAGAAAGCCTGAACCCAGACCCTGCTGCTGGCCCCCATAAGGTATCCCGAAGAACTGCCGGAAAAAGGGATCGTTGAAAGGAGCCTGCAGGCTGCCGCCGCTCGTAGTATCAATCCTCACCACCGCCGGGCTGGCTGCTTCTACGATATTGGCAATGCTGTCGGGTCCAAGCCCGGGGGGCAGGCTCGTGGCGGCCGCCTGGTTAGCGGTCGCCTGTTGTTGGATACCTTCTTGTTGGGGCGGCAGGGCAAAAGCCCGGGAAGCCCCACTGAGGACAAAAAAGGCCGAAGTGACGGCTACGCCCGCCAGGAACACCAGGAGGAGTAGCCAGCCTAAACTCCGTCTACTACCTCGGTCATACATAAACCTTCCCTCCTATTCTATCGAGCGCTAAAGCCGTTTATCGTTCATTTTACTACAGCAAGGTAAAGAAAGTATTAAGAAATCCTGAAATAATTATAAATCCCGTGCGTGTACCGTTGCAAGGCCGTCCGGCCTCTGCTATACTGGGCCTCGAGAGGTGAAAGTATGAAGAAGGTTTATCTTGTCCTCTTTTTAATCTTCTGGCTCGTTCTGGGGCTTGCGGTGACCGTCATCAACAGCCACGGCACCGGCGGGGGAGGCCATGAACCTGCAGCCGCCCAAGTGAGCCAGCATTAGAGCCAAGACGGAAAACCAATCCCTTCGAGTGTTTTTCTTTACCCTCTACCTCCCATTCCAAATTAAGGAAAGGTGGACTCCCTTGCTCGCGGAAGCCATATTCACGGGCACCGAACTCCTCCTGGGCCAGGTCGTGAACACTAACGCGGCCTTTCTGGCCCAACAGTTGGCCGCAGCGGGTATCAGCCTCTTTCGTCAGATAGTGGTGGGCGATAATCTGGAGCGCATTAAGCAGGCCATCAGGGAAGCAAAGGAGCGGGCGGACCTGATCATCATCGGCGGTGGTCTGGGCCCCACACAAGATGACCTGACGCGGGAAGCTCTGGCTGCCGCCCTGGGTCTTCCCCTGGAAGAAGATCCTCAAGCCCGGGAACACATCGTCCGCTTCTTCACCGCCCGCAACCGTCCCATGCCGAGCCAAAATCTGAAACAAGCCCTCCTTCCCCGCGGGGCCCGGCTTTTGCCCAACCCTCTGGGTACGGCCCCCGGAATTTTCCTCTCCCATCAGGGTAAACTTTACGCCTGCCTGCCCGGGCCGCCGGGTGAATTCCAACCCATGTTCACCCAGGAGCTCCTGCCCTTGCTGCGTAGTTATTGCCAGGAACAGCAGGTCATCCTTTCCCGGGTACTGAAGGTCACCGGGATGGGAGAGTCGACGGTGGAAGAGAGAGTCCGGGACCTCCTGCCCAGTACCAACCCCACCCTGGCCCCCCTGGCCAAGATCGGAGAAGTGCACCTGCGCCTTACAGCGCGCGCCCCCGATGCTGGTACCGCCCTGGCTCTCATAGAGCCCATCGAAAAGGAAATCCGCCGGCGCCTGTCAGATTATGTCTTTGGAGCCGATGACGATACCCTGGAACAAGTAGTGGGTCGTCTCTTATCCGCCAGGGGCTGGACGCTGGCCGTAGCCGAGTCCTGCACCGGCGGCCTGCTGGCCCACCGGATAACCAACGTTCCCGGCAGTTCAGCTTATTTCCGTCAGGGTTTAGTAGCTTACGCCAATGAGGTCAAGATCAAGCTCCTGGGAGTACCCCCGGAGATACTGGCCCGTCAGGGAGCAGTAAGCAGGGAAGTGGCCCTGGCTATGGCCCGAGGTATAAGGCAGCTGTCCGGTACAGAGGTGGGCGTAGGGATTACCGGTATTGCCGGCCCGGGCGGGGGTACGCCTGCTAAGCCGGTAGGACTGGTTTATGTGGCGGTAGACTTGCAGGGAGACAGCCAGGTGCGCCGGGAGCTCTTTCAGGGAAGGAGGGAAGAGGTTAAATGGCGGGCCAGCCACAGCGCCCTGGACTTGCTGTGGCGAATGTTGAGGATAAAAGCCCGGGGAGAAGGGTAGTTTAGTATTAAAGTCCTGTATCCCTGGAGGAAAACGATACCTTGGACAGGCGGCAGTGGCTGTATATACTGCTCACCACAGCTCGGACATGGCGGCAGAAATTGCCCCACCACCGGCAAATATGGTTATTTACCTTGGTATTGCTCTTGATAATCCTGGTCCCGGGTATCCAGCCCCGGTCCTTCCGTCCACCGGCGGCGGAGAAACCTCTCACTGGAGGATGGCCGGTTGAAGAAGTCAACTTGTTGGCCCGGTTGGTAGCCGCCGAAGCCAAGGACGAACCCTATATCGGCAAGGTGGCCGTCGCTGCCGTGGTTTTAAACCGCACGCGCCACCCCGACTTCCCCTCCACCATACCCGGGGTCATCTTTGAGCCCTGGGCCTTTGAAAGCGTAATGAACGGTTCCTTCTGGGAGGTCACGGTGGAAGAACCCGACTACCGCGCCAGCCAGGATGCCTTGAGCGATTGGGACCCCAGCGGCGGTGCCCTTTACTTTTTTAACCCCGCTACTGCTACCAGCCCTTGGATCTGGACTCGGCCTCAGATCACCGTCATTGGCCGTCATATTTTTGCTCTTTAATCACGGCCAGGGCAGCCACCTTCTGTTCGAACAGCTCCCCTGCAGAAACGGGAACCTCTGCCTGCAAGTGTACTTCCAGGGGGCCGTACTCCGCGGTTACCACCCGGCCGCCGCAAGAATTTATGTGATAGAGTACCCGCTCCAGGGCGGCGTAAGAACAACTTAGGGTCACCGGCTGCATAACTATCTTTTTTATCCGCCCGGCCTCCTCCAGGACCCGCCGGGCCGTCTGCCCATAAGCCTCGATTAACCCGCGCACCCCCAACTTTTTGCCGCCAAAGTAGCGGGTAACCACCACTGCCACATTGGTCAAGCCCAGGCTTAGGATGGCCCCTAAAATGGGACGCCCCGCCGTGCCGGAAGGCTCCCCGGCGTCGCTGTAGTACGTTATATCGCGGGGCGGCAAGCCCAGACGGTAAGCAAAGCAGTTATGGGTGGCCCTGCGGTGGAGCTTTTGGCGCCGGGCTATAAAATCCGCAGCTTCGGCTTCATTAGCCACTTCCTTAGCGCAGCCTATGAACACAGAGCGCTCAATCTTGAGTTGCACTTCGGCCTGGCCGGCTACCGTAGTAAAGGTGTCCTTTACCTGCATTCCCTTACAGGCGGAAGGTACCTTCACTCAAACTCAAAACCCAGACTTCCATTTCCGGCGGCAGGGCGGCTTTGTCCACCTCCACCTCACTGCGGCCTAGATGCCGCACGTTGGCCCGACCCGAAGTAAACTCGTCCACCCCGGCAATAGGGAAGCCGCGCATGCCGGGTGTTAAGTAATGCATGGGCAATACCAGCCGGGGTCGTAGAGTTTCTACTATCTGCCAGGCTTGGCCGGCGTCAATGGTAAAGTAGCCCCCCACAGGTACCATTAATATGTCCAGCTCCCCGATTTTCCGGCATTGTTCCGCGTCCAGGAGATGACCCAGATCGCCCAGGTGGGCCAGGCGCAGATCGCCAATTTCCAAAACAAAAATAGCGTTCTTGCCTCGCTTCTCTCCTTGAACCTCATCATGGTAAGCAGAGACGGTGTAAGCGTGGACATCCTTAAAGGTGGTGTCCACCGTATTCCACTCTTCCCCCTCAGAGGTTAAACCCCGCAGTATTACAGGGTCTCCCTTGACGCCCTTTAAGTAATTATGATCCCAGTGTTCGTGACTCACGGTCACCACATCGGCCTCAACTTCCTGGGCTGCAGGCGAAACATCCGGCCCATAAGGATCGGTAACCACCCGTACCCCTGCCGGAGTAATCAGGTAAAAGCTTGCATGACCAAGCCAGCGTATCTTCATTGTGTACCCTCCTCAAGTGCTTAGATCTTCCTAAATTACTACCGTAAAGTCAATATTATCACATAATGGCGAAGTGTGCAAGAAGAACGGGTTCTGTGTGATCCGTCTGTGATATTGTCAGGGTGAAATCCATCAGTGAAAATGTCAGTATGAGCAGGGAGAGGATTACTTTG
>JAZHPA010000005.1:0-95428 GCA_051024685.1 Moorellaceae bacterium AZ2
GCCTTTGGCTAGCAGACTGTGCTGCCTCGCCTGCAGCGGACTTTCACCACCAAGTTAACGCCCATGCCGGGCGCACAACAAAAGGGAGCCGGAAACACCGGCTCCCAACAGGCAGCGCAGATAAGGGTGCCACTTCCTGAAAGGCACCCCTCCTATACCTTTTTTAGGTTAAGCCTTCACACATCTCCAGAAATGCCTCACGCTGAGGACGCAGGCGCTCCTTCAGTATGAGCCACTTCTTGACGCCGTCCTGCAGCGTAAGATGATAGTAGCTCCACACCTCGTCAGGCCCGTTGGGGCATAGAGCGGCCAATTCTAGCTTCATGCCCTGATGCGGCGTCCACCTCGTAACACAGGCCCCCAAATCTGTCGCCACGTTCGTTTCTCCTAAAGTTTTTAGCTCCTCGCATATATTAAGCGGTCCTTTCACTTCTATGCTTTTCCATTCCCCAAAAATAGACTTGTGCGGTTTTATTCTCGGAGCTGCAAAAAGCACCATAACTTTATTCCATTTGTCTATGATGATATATGTTCTGACCAGTACTATTGCTAGAGCAAGAGATAAAGCACCATATATTATTAAGCCTAAATTTTCCAACATCCAATGTTCCCTCCCCGAAAACACCATTTTTGTCCTTACTTTCGTGGTGCCTTAATTTAAGACATGGATGACACCCCTAGTAACTTCTTCCCCACCCCTGAAGTGGGCGGGGTCTTCCCGCACTGTTTTCTAAAATATACGCCACTTTCGTGGCAACTTCCTGCCTAGTGGTCGGCCGGAAACATTCCCAGCCCAGTGCCTCCTTCATCCGGCGTAAAGAACAGGACAGGTCCGAACTTCTCTAAAAGGGGCCGGAGGTTCCGGTCCCTCCCCAAATTACCATATTGAAAGCCGCATCCATCAGGACCACCCCACAACCGCATTCGCAAACTCCTCACGGGCGGTCTTCAGGTCAACCGCCAGCACAGTCCGGTACTGCCATGCCCTTTCCCAGTCACTAAAAGAAAGATCGCGGCCGCAAACCTTCCGGCTTATCTCCTGGGCCACGGGATAAAAATCGTATACGTCTCCATTGGCGTCCCATAAATTCCTGAACCAGGGAGCGTACGTCCGGCTGTGCGTCAATAGCCTGATTATTCTCTTGGTCCTCTCAATAACACTTTCTAACCCCTCCATAAATTCCTTAAACGTAATCACCACCTCTTTATCTTTCACCACAAACCCCTCCTCATTGGCCGGCCACCCGTGAGGGGCGGTCCGGCTTGGCTCCTGAGACACATGGCGAAGCAGGCCTACCAGCAGTCTCCCGACCAGGGTATTGGCACGACCGCTGCTTTCCGTTTCTCATCTTCCCTAACCTCCGCCAGCGATAGTGCATCCGCAGACCCCACAGAACGGGCCAGTATATCCAGTCGGGAGTGTTCCAGAACCATTTCAGCAAGTAGTCCCTCAACGTTTCCTTCGTGCATTTCTCCAGCACTGGCTTCCCGCCGTTTATCTTCCACAGCACGACCAGCAGCTGCCGTGCCCACCACGGAAGATTGGTTGGCTGAGCGTTCATAAACGCCCCTCCCTCTCAAATTTTTCTCGCCAAGCGCTGTCATGCAGCACCTGGCACTATGGCTCCGCCCTTCTCTATTCCCTCCCCGGGGATGCCCCGCAGAGAAAAAAGAGAAGGGCGGGAATACCCGCCCAGTGAATTCTTTTGGCAGCACCAGGTTAGTGTGCCAACCCCTGTCCTTCAGATATCGCTGTTCATGGCCCACCTTGTTGCCCTCAGCTTAGTACACGGGTCGCCCCTGAGCCCGCCAACCCAAGTCCTACGCATTCAGACGTAGGGTCCGTGACTGAATTTTGTTGCTCCGAAACCTTAAGGCCTTAGAAAAATTTTGCTGCGACAGCTATCGTTATTATGATTCCCGCAAACCCGAGTATCGCCGTCCACTCCAAAACGGTAAAACTATGGCGAACTGTACGCAGCTCTTGCTCTACTTTCTGGTGGTACCCGTCTATCCTCTGTTCTATTTCCCGGCGCACGTTGCCCACTTCTTGCCGCACATCCTTCAGCTCTTGCCGTATATCTTTGATCTCCTGCCGTATATCCTTCATCTCTTGCCGCATATCGCTGATTTCGCGCCGGACGTTCTCATTTTCCCGCTGGATGTACTTTTCCAGGGTGTCAATCTTCCACACCAGGACTTCCCACGGGTTTACGTTCGGATATGTTTCTTCGCGGCGAACCTCTTGGGTCAAAACACTCACCCCCTATACCACCTCCATTGTACTACACTACAACCTTCCGCTACAAATTTCTATTCCCCGCCTTCCTATATGCTGTTTAACGCCTCAACAAGAGAATTCCCGCCTGTCCAGCACCTGAAGCCCGCAGCAAACCAGGAAGATAAGCCTTTCACACAGGTCACCCTCGGGGGAGCCGTATACCTCCTGGTACCACTCCATCACGGGGCGGGACTCCCCGCAGCAACGGCACCTATCATGCTTTACCTGCTTCAGCGGCACTACTGGAACCCGCAGCTCGTACCTCATGCGGGGGTCGACACCGGTGAAGTACTCCCGCGGCACCACGTAAGCACTGCGCCCACGCAGGAGAGGCACGTCCCTGGCGTAATCTTTGACTTCTCCCGACAGGAAATAAAGCGTGCCGTCTTTCGGTCTAAAGTAGGAGCTCCACTCCGGCCACCTCCCGTAACCACCATCGGGCGTGACCACCACACCCCGCTCCAGCAGCTTAAAAACCCGTATCAAGAACCGGACTTCTTCTCTTTCTTCCTTCATCTTCCTGAGCCGCTCGTCAAACCGCTCTATCTCCACGTCCAGTTCACGCAGCAGCCCAGAAAGCATTTCTGTAGAAGGAGGCCAGAGCTTCCGTGATTGACGGGCCCCTTGCACCAGCTCTTCCATACCAAAAATCTTCCCGGTATCGACTTCGTACAGTGCCAGCATATGCTGATCAGCAAATTTCTTCACTGCATCTTCCGCCCAGCTCCCGATATAGAGCCTGGCGGGAACATCCCTGTCAAACACAACAGCTACCTTTGTCAGTTTCATCCCCCAAACACCACCTCCAGCGCCTCTTTGTCGTCCCCTTTTACGCTGTCGAACAGCGCTACCCGGTCGCTGAAGGGCAACACCCCACCGGGCTCTTCGTCTACAACGACCGAATAGACGCTGAACTCTTTCTCCTGCTTGACGCGGTGGAACTGCTGGAGAAATCTTTCGCTTACCACACATTTCCCGTCGGTTATGAAGACGATGTCGCCCTTTCGGTAGGCGCTCCTTTCCATCAGTTCCACTGCCTTCTGAAGAGGAGCTTCGAAGTCCGTTCCACCCCCAAAGAAAAAGAGCGCCGCTTCTGCCACTTCCACGGGCGACGCCTCCCGCGGAGCAGGAAATTCGTAAACCCCCAGTTCTTCTTTGCTGCCGAAGTGAATGCAGGCAAAGGCTCTCCTTTCCCGCACGGCCACCTGGAAGAGTGCCAGCATCACCGCCTTGGACCAGATTTCTTTTGTGCCGCTCATGCTGCCCGAACTGTCCAGACAGCACACTATGGGCCCCCTCCCTTCCGTTTCCTTCGACCGCAGTTCATACTGGAGGAGCTTGCCCTCCACGAAACGCCGCAGGAAGTCCCGCTTCAGCAGAGGATGCCCCAGGTATGACAGCTCTGAAGGCAGCACCCTGGACAGATCGTTCCCCAATGTTATGCCCACCAGCTCCGCAGGCTCCTGCCTTTTGCGCGTCTTCCTCTTATGCAGCGCTATTCTAATTATCCTCCCGGCCATGCGCGCTATTTCCCTCAAGCGGTAGTCCATGCTCATGCGCCGCGCCAGCTCAAACTTTTCTCTGGAGTTTTTAAGCATGTGCGGCTGTCCCGGAGATACCCCCCAGCTGAATGCCTTCACGGCTTCCAAATCCTCCCGGGCCCTCTCGGCCGCGCGGCCGGCAACCACCCTTACCCGGTCAAGGTTGATCTTCTTCACGGCAGCCGAAGCCGCCTGCTCTGCCCGGGCCATCAGGTCCTGCCCTCTCTGGTTCAACTGCTGCGCCTGCTGCATCATCTGCTGCGCCGCCTGAAGCTGGCCGGCCTGCTGCGCCGCCTCAGCAGCCATCTGGAGGTTGGCCGCCTGCCTCAGGAAGTCATTTGCCTCCTGTTCGTACCGGAACGCTTCTTCTGCTTCCTCGGGTATGAGCTGCACGATCTCCGGCGCCAGCGACACCGCCCCCAGGGCAGAACCCCATTCGTCAAACCTGGTGGTCTGGCGCAGGTCCTCTACCTTGGGGAGCCCCAGCACCTCTCTCATGATGGCCTGGTTCGCCCTGAGAGATGGCGGCACTTCCTCCAATACCTGGGGCCGGGCTTTATAGAGCCCGGCCCACGTGTCGCGCAGCACAACGTCCGCTGTGGAAATTTTCTCCCCTAACTCCTTCTCCACTTCCGACAACCGCTCCGCCTGGCGGTAGACCTCCCCATACACCCGCCGGTCGTACCTGTCAATATTCAATACCGTATCGGTCTTTTCAGGCATGTGTTTTAACCCCCAGTCCTGCACTAGCAAAAAACGATGGGATCTCCGGTTTCTATAGATGCCCGGCAAAGTCTTTCTAGGGTCCCTATTAACTCATTGAATACTTCTAAGGCGGATATCTGTCCTACCTTTATGGCAGTGCATCCTGGAGGAGCGCAGGTACACAGGCCCTCTATATTGACCGTCCTGCCGTCACGCCGCCGGCATACCCAGGTGTCATCTCCCGCTCTCTCCATGGCCTCGAAGTACCACCGGTACTCTGGCTGGCCGAATACGTTCCGGCCCATGTCGTCCACCGGCAGGTCGACTCTGGTCGGGTCTTTTGACTGCACGACCAAGCCTTTTTCGTCAACACCAAAATCAAGACCGTCGCTATAAACAAATGTGCCTGCTTCGGCGTACTTTTCGCGATACTCAATGATCCTGCCCTGCCCGTCGCAATATAGCACGACCGGATACGTGATGGCCTCCAGCTCTCTCTTGATCGTTTGGAGCTCTTCTAGAAGTTCCAGAGCTTCCTCCGGAGAATACTCTCCGTCACAGTCCGAGTGGTCCATCAGCCTGGGAAAGCGGCTGCCCCAACAGCCGTCCTCCAGCTTATCGCACACCGTGGTGCGGAAGCTGTGGTACCATCCGTAGCTGCCTATTCTCACAGAAAGCCCAGCAGCATCAACATAGGCATCAAGCCCCAACGCATATCCCTCCCCGGATTTTGTTTGCAGCGCAGCCGCTATACTGCCGCACAATGCGCCCTTTTAATGCCAAAAGGAGTGCCCTGACCAGCACTCCCTTAGAAACTAAATTTGAATGTCCTGGCTACAGGGTAATTTTGAGGCACTTCGCCAGGACATCCCTGATGCACGTTTGAACCCTCTCCTTCGGGTTCCGGACGTCCACATTCAACCTCTCCAACTCATCGAGCCTCTTGGCTATATTCTTCAGCTTCCCGTGCGCCTCCACCCCGACATTGGTGTCCCCGCTGTTTATGGCGTTCTCCCACACTTCTCGGGCCTCCGCCAGAAGTTCCGCAACCTCCTGACCATAGGGGTCAACTGTTGCACGCACCACCCGCTGAACGATGTCTCTGTGCTCCGGCGACGTCCACAGCGTATGAGCCAGCACCGGCATGTCCCGCTGCACTTCAGCCCGGGAGGACCCGTTCAGGAACGCTTTCGCCTTCACCGCCGAAAGCGACTGCTTCCACCTGCGGTCGGAAACAGTTACCCCTTCGGCCCGCAGCCGACGCCGCAGCTCCACAACCGCATCAATAACGTCGTCCCCTATTTCCACCTGCTCAGCAGATGCAGCCGCCACGGCTATTTCGTCTATCCCGATTGACGGCCGAGGCCCGGCACCGTCCAGCCGCAGCATCTCCGCAAAGGCCCCGTCCTCCTCCAAGTACTCCACCTGGTACCAGAAGAGGAACCTGTCTGCAAAGGCCGCCAGCGCCGCCTCCTCGTCCCCTTCCGGGACTTCGTTGGAAGCCCCAAACAGGGTTATGAGGGGCACTCTTACCGGCTGGCCGTCGTTGTAAAACATTCGTTCATTGATTATAGAGAGCAGGGTGTTCAGTATCGCGGAGTTGGCCTTGAATACCTCATCAAGCAACGCGGTGGTCGCCTCCGGCAGCTTCCCAGCGATCACTCTCCGGTAACTGTCCATCTCTAAAGCCGACAGGGATACCGGCCCAAAAAGTTCCTCCGGTGTCGTGAACCGCGTCAGCAGCCACTGAAAATGCTGACTCCCATCAAAGCATGCTGCTAGCTCCGATATTAACTGTGTCTTCGCCGTCCCTGGGGGGCCCAAAAGCAAGACGTGCTGCCGGGCCACTAGAGCAGTAAGACATACATCTATAAGTTCTTCACGCTGAACAAACCTTCCGTTAAGATACGCGCGTACCTGTGCCAGTTTATCTAAGAATTCCATCTTTATTTATCCTCCCATTTTTTATTCTCCCGGTGAAAAGTTTCTGAGCGGGGCTTGAACCCCGCTCTCTAGCATTCTGCCCTGTTTAAAATTTCAAACCAAGGCTTAAGTGAATAGCTCTGTCTACCTCTTCCATTTTTTCTTCGCTCAACGTTCCGACCTTCTTGACCAATCGTGTTTTGTCAATAGTCATTAACTGTTCTAATTTAACAACACTCGGCCTATCGAGTCCACTTTCTTCCGGTGTAATGAAAACATGAAACGGATATACTTTCTTGACCCTGGTGCTAATCGCCGCTACTATAGTGGTAGGACTATGTTCGTTTCCCACGTCGTTTTGAATTATTAAGGCGGGCCTTATGCCCGCCTGTTCACTCCCCCTACCTGGAGACCAATCAACAAGGTGGATTTCCCCTCTTTTACAAATCACGCAGAACCACCTCGGATTGAGCAAATATAGCTTCCTCCGCCTCAGCCAAATTTTCATCAGCTAAAGCCTGATATCCCTCACGCATCAACGCTTCAAGCTGGCATCGCTCATAGTCTTCTAGCAACTTTTTTACTACGTCGCTTCGCGTAGTCCCCCATTGCTGTGCCAAAGTTCCCAACAATTTAGCCAACCTCCCGGGCAGGCTTATAGTTATTCTTTCAACACTCACGTATGCCACCCCCTTGTAATGAGGGTAGCATACTACGCTTCATACCGTCAATAATATCACTGTTCATAAGAAGTGACTTCCTCCCTACCCCTGAAGGGGTCGGGCTTCCTGGCGGCAGGCGCGTGCACCTGCCGGGTTACACCGGCGCAAGCGGGCCGTCTATACCGTTGCCGGTGGCCCTCCCGGAGGGGACCGTCACTCCGTCCCAACTACGCCAGGTGCCCGGCTTTAGGCCGCAGCCCTCGGCGATACTTGTACGAACGTGTTGAGCCTTTTGTCCCAGCGCCACACCCTCGGCGGCTTCAGGGCAAAGGGCAACTGCTTCCCGATGCAGTCTCCCAGGAGCTGCTTTTTAAGGAAGCTGGCGCTCCCGTTGAGGTCGGCCTGCATTACAGCCCCGCAGTGTCCACATACCCAGAGCCCGCGCTTCCTGCGCCAGGCGGGGTTGCGGGCACCGCAAACGGCACAGGTAACCGAAGTGCCTTTTTCCGTCCGGGGTTCCAGGTGTACATGCCGCATTAAGCTCTTATATTTATGCGCGGCCTGCATTCTGTCGTAGGGTATCTGGTTTATTTTCTGGCTGGCCTTCTTGTTCTTCATGCCGGAGCGAGAGGAGCGGCGCAGGTCCTTCAGGTCTCCGACGACGGCTGTGGCCACCCCTTCAGACGCGTCCAGCTCCGCCAGCTGCTTCGTCAGGGCGTGCTCCACCTGCCTGATGCGGCAGTCGAGCTTTTTGAGCACCCGGAGCCTAGCGGCTAGGAGTTTCCTCCAGCGCCGGGAGCCCTCCTTGCAGCGGCTCATCTTCGCCTGGAACTCCGCTGTTATTTTATTCCGGTACTGGACTAGGGCGAGGAGCTCGCGGCAGACGAAGAGGTCCTGGGTACCGTCGGAGACCGTCCGGGCTACCAGGGCCGAATTGTAGTCGTAAGCTGATACCAGCCCCTCAGTGCGGACGGGTATTATACCTAGGTCGAAGGTCACGTGGAGCACGAGGTTTTCCACTCTGCAGCGGCGGACGACCGCCTTCACTTTGACTTCGACGGGAGTGCCTTTCACCTTTTCACCACCGGGTAGGGCGACAACGTCCCACCCGTCGGGCAACGCGATCCTGATGGGCTCCTTCTTCCGGGAGAGCTTCAATACGAGGATGTTGCCTTTGGCCTCAAAGCCCTGCTTCTTCCAAGTGACAGTGCGGAGGTGGTTCCTTGGCCTGAAGCCGGGCGGGTTCATCTCGGTGTGGCCGCTTTCCCTGTGCTTCCGGTAGCCGGACACGGCCTCGAAGTACTCCTCTACTGCGGCCTGGGCCGAGTGGGAGTGGAGCTCGCGCCAGGCGGCGAAGGACCTGAACCTCGCCTTGAGCTCCGCTTCCGCGGGCCAACGGCCCTCCTGCCTGAAGATTTCGCGGCTGTACCAGACGCAGGAGTTCCAGATGCGGTTGGCCGCGAGCATCACGGGTTGGAATGACGGCAAGAGCTCAAAACCCAGCGGGAATTGTTTGGTCAAAAGGAGGCGGTGGGGGTGTGATTTATTGCTCCAGGCCACGCTCTTCACCTCCTTTCCTGCGGTTACTCGTCTTGGCACTCGGCGATGTAGCGCTGGATGGTCTCAGCGGACACAGTGCCCGCCGTGCCCACGTAGTATGTCCTGGTCCAGAGCCGCGGCCCCGTCTGTTTGCTCAACTCCGGAAACTTCTGGCGCAGGTAGCGGGAAGTATATCCCTTAATGGTGTTGATCAGGACGGAGGGAGCGTGTCTCGGAGGGGCCGAAACGAAAAGATGTACGTGGTCGGGCTGGATGGAAAGGCCGAGCACCTCCACCTCTCTTTCCTCGCAGATTTTCCGGATTAGCCGCTCCAGTTCTTCGGCTACTGGACCCACCAGGACCTTGCGGCGGTATTTCGGTATCCACACAAAGTGATAGTTTATATTATAGTGAGCATATCTGGTCTTCTTGGCTTTCATAGCAACTTCGGTATACTACATCAGGACAGAAAAAAACAATCTTTCTTGACTCAAGCGCCGCTTTCATCCCGCCCCCTAAAGGAGGCGGGTCTTCCCGCGGCGGTTCTATAATTTTTTGTTTACGCCGCTGTTTCTTTGTTAAGAAGCTCCACCGCCTGCATCTTCAACAGCCCAACCCTGTGCCGCAGATCACCCAGATCCTTCTCCAGCAGCGTTTCGTACTCCTCAACATCTGCTATCAGTTTCGTTGTTTCATCCATCAGAGCTGCTACCTGTTTTCGAGTGAGGTTATCCTGCCTGAGGGCGTCCGCCAGACCCGCTATCGCAGCCAATACCTGGTCCTCCAGTTTCTTCTTCACCATCTCCCTGGTGTCCACGCTGTCCACCACGGGAATGGTAAAGAACTCGCACCCTAACAGCCGCACCAGCCGCTCCAGGGCAAAAAGCTCTTCCCGGTACTTCTCCGGGACAAAATAAACCCCGCCGGAAGGCCGCACCGCCGTCGGCCTCATGGAGGACAGTATGCTGCTAACCATCCGACGGACGTGGTCTCCTTCGTATTTGCCGAGAAGCGCTCGATAAAGCTCCTCAGCACGGCGCGCCGCCTCAACCGCCGCCGCCTCCCCAACATGCACTATGGTATCCACACACCCCGCTTTGCGGTTAAAAAGGAGAGTAACAGCGGGAGTGTATATGAGACGCACGTTTTTGGAGTCTACCACCTCTACTACTATCTGTCGCGCCACGCCGTTTCGCGTGTGGTTGATCTCCCTAACCAGTATGTTCATTGACCGGTCATTATCCAACGGTATCCCGCTTTTTTCCGCCCTGGAAGTCGCCCTTCTAAATACGTCCACTTCTTTTACCGGGTTGGGAAGATACTTCTTGTCTACACCGCTCTGTTCAAACAGTTCTTCTAGTTCCTCCCGCGTAAGGGATAAATGTTCGTGGACCGTGTACCAGCAAAGCCGACCAAGAAAGTGGCCGTCCCTTTCGTCCACTGCAATCTTATCTTTGAGGTCCATCATGAGGACCGCCCTGGTTCAAAAAACTTGACTGTTTTTATCTTCAGCCAAGCCGGCCCCCAGACCAGGCTTTCGCCTCCTTCCGGATATTTGATTTGCCCCCCGAGGGGCAGGGCGACAGGGGACCTCGGCCCGGGAGTCCCACCCGGACGGGAGTGCTGCACCGGAAGGGCACAACCGGCACGAACCGCTCACGCGGGGAAGCCCAGCTTCCACCAGATTGTGCCGGCCTCCCGGTGGGGAACCAGTCCCGCCTCCCGCGTCCTGTTAGGACGCCTACCGGTTTGTCCGACACCGGCTAAACGGGGTCACCGTAAGGACAGGGCCAAAAGCCTTAAGTCGCGCCAGACAGAGTAATACGCCTCCTGCTGCCAAGGAGCAAGCCCGTTGTGCAACAGGAGCTTCCCCTCCAGCCGCCTCAAGCAGGCCCTGACCCCACGGGTCTTCCCTTCTCCTTCCCCCGGTGTATCAGGATTGACCTTCCAGGTCAGGTTTTGCTTGATACGGGCTACTAATTGTTTAAGTTCTTTAGTTACCCGTTCCTTAAAGCCCCTAGCTCGACGGCCTATGCTCAATGCCGCCGCACAGTGCACAGGAACGGCGTAACGCTCCATGTACTTCCAGTAGCCAATGGTGGACGTGTGCCGGGGCCGCACCGACTTGAAGGGTACCCCTTCCTTGATAGCCCTCCGGCACACCGCCTCCACCATTTTCGCAAAGGGAAAGTTTGAAGCTATGCGGTTGAACTTCTTATTGGTGTCCAGCCTGTCTTCCGAAGTCCAGGTCCTCCAGGGCAATGGGCTTGCCCAGGAAGAAGGCTATGTCAACTACTACCTTGGCTAAGACGCCTATCAGGTAGTCCCGCAGGAAGCTGGAAGCACAGGCCAGGTCGGGTACCCTGATGTACAGAAAACCGCTAGGGTAAGTGATGACCTGAAATTCTCCCTCATATTTGCCCAGGTTGCCGGGGTATGGAATGCTAAAACCTTCCGGCCACGGCTCCGGCTGGCCTGAAGCGTTTACATTACATAAGGCCACTCCGTCAGGGTTGGTGTCCAGGGCTAAACAACCTTTAGCAAAGTCGGGCTCACGCACTCCGCCCAGTTCAAACGTCAGATGCACCAAATAGCGGCCCGAAAGAAGACGGACCAGTTCTATTGTATAGGGCAGCTTCATGGCCAGCCATATCCGTACCAGATCCCGGTGCTTCTCCGGCAACCACAGCCTCCCCTCCACCCTGGGAGCCCGGCTCATCTTCGGGCGGCCAAGGGCGTCTCGCCTACCTTCTCCGAGAGGTGGGAGATGGTCACCGCCAGGTAGAACTCCCCCTCCCGGTAAGTTACCTTTATGTTCGGGTTGCCGCCTTTGGTCTCGTCGCCCCGGGAGTAGAGGCGGTTTTTGCGGGCGGCCCGCCACTCTTCACGTGTGGCCCAGCCTTTGCAGACTTTCTCCCACAGCCTCCGGCCACCAAAAACCACCTTGGGTACGGTACCGTTATCCCGGTGGGTCTCCAGTTCGGTCAGCTTCTTCTCTAAAGATGCTACCCGGCTGTTCCGCCCCTTGACCGCCAGGCTGTTGCAAACCTCCCTTTTTACTTATTGGGCCCACTGCAATAGAGCCCTTGTTATCTGGACTACCAGATAGAAAGACACAAAACCAAAAAACCATTTATACTGCCGCTCAAGCCAGGCATCTAGGCGCTCCCAGACCCCCAGCACAAAGTCTTTCTGTACCCCGGTTTTATTTGAGCAGCCGTGGCCTACCTGCGCCCCCGCTATCTTGTCCAGCACGGCGCCAACCTCCTCGAAAATGTTAAGACTATTAGAAAGCCGCACGAGCCGCGTGATACCGGCTGCCGGTGGTACCGGCTTCTAGAGACGGAGCCCCCAAAAAAAATCGGGTAGGAGGGGGCGGCTAACCCCCGTCCCCCCACACCACCGTACGTACCGTTCGGTATACGGCGGTTCATAAGGCACTACGAAGTTCTACGTACCGCTCAACTAAGCTCGTCAGCCCTTGGTCTCGCCAGAACTTAAGGCCAAGGGCTTTATTCACTTGGGGAGTATTGGCCAACCGCCAGTATCCTTTCCGGGACCCGCTTATAAGGCTCGCCCAGTCTTCTGGTATCCCTAACGCTACTAAGTTGCGTCTCCTGGTGCGGGGTCTCCTCCATTGCCTAAGCAAGCACATCCTGAGCCGCCGCCTTATCCACTCATCTAGGGCTTCCAGGGTGCTTCGCGTATCTATTAGCTGAAAGTACCCTATCCATCCCTTAAGATAAGTGTTTAGCAGCTCTATGCGCTGCTTAAGCTCTATACTCCAATTCCGCCTCGTTATCTGCCGTATTCTATCTTTGAACCGCTTTATCGTCTTAGGCGCTAACCTTACCCTCGGTTCCCGTTCCCAGGTGAAGGAGAAACCTAAAAATTTCCTCCTCCATGGCCGGTCTACCGCACTCTTCTCCAGGTTCACTTTGAGCTTTAGCCGCCCCTCTACAAATCTTTTGACGCTCTCCATTACGCGAAGTCCTGCCCTTTGGCTCCTTACGTAAATATTGCAGTCGTCCGCATAACGGACAAACTTGTGACCCCGTCTCTCTAGCTCCTTGTCCAGGTCGTCAAGGATTATGTTGGCTAAAAGTGGGCTCAACGGCCCTCCTTGCGGTGTCCCTTCCTCTGAGGTTATACAGATACCGTTCACCATGACCCCTGCCTTAAGGTATGCCCGAATAAGCTTCAGTACTCTCTTGTCCTTAACTTTCCGGGCTACCCTGGCCATGAGAATGTCATGGTTTACCCTGTCGAAGAATTTCTCTAAGTCCAGGTCCACCACATACCTGTATCCCTCTCGGATATACCCCTGGGCTTCTTTTACCGCCTGGTGGGCGTTCCTGCCCGGCCTGAAGCCAAAACTATGTTCTGAGAAACCCGGGTCAAAGATCGGCGTTAACACTTGTAGAAGGGCCTGTTGGATCAGACGGTCCAGCACCGTGGGTATCCCTAATAGCCTTACGCCTCCGTCGGGTTTCGGGATTTCGACCCTCCGTACCGGCTGCGGCCTATAGCTACCCTTGAGCAACTCTTCCCTTATCCGCGGCCAGTGCTCTTTCAGGTATGGTCGAAGGGATTTTATCGCCATACCGTCTACACCAGCCGCTCCTTTGTTGCTTTCTACCCGGCGCAGGGCACGGAGCATGTTGCTCCGCTCTACCACCTTCTCCATCAGGTCGGTACCGCCTCCGCAGGGTGGCTCCCCTACTCGTGCCGGAGAAGGACTAGGCACTCCCACGGTCCCCCGCAGTTTCACCGCTTCCTCCCGTGGGCAGCTCCCTCCCGGGATTTTCGGCTGTCTTCGCCCTCCTCTCGAACTCATAAAGTGCCTCCCTGTCCTTATGTTCGGTCCTTCCCCCCCTCCGATATCTGAAAGGGGTACTATGACCAAAGCTTCCTCCTGCCAGTTCAGCCGCACCTTTCAGTGCGGGTTACCAGGTTACCTGGCCTACCTGGCAGGCCTCCCCGGGTAAGAGCGTTGACTTTCCCTCCATCTACCCGCCGCATATACTCTCAGCAGCCTTCGGTAGCAAGGATTTCGCTTTGTTTCGCAAGCTCATCCAACTGCTGCTAGCCTCCTATGCGGTTCCTGTTCGTCGGGCCGGAGGTTTGCCGCCGGCTTCCTTCGGATTCCGCCTCACGACGGACACCCTTGCCTTAAGCTAACGACTACTGCTACCTTCGTCGTTCGGGACTTCCACCCTATAGCCAACGCCCATGCCGGGCGCACAAAATGAGAGGGGGCTAAGCCCCCCCCCCCCCCTTTACGCGAAGACCACTCTCCGCTCTTCCAGGGCCTTCCGGATGGAATTTATCGCTTTGTTTCCCTGGGGCCATCTTTTTGGGCTATTCTTGTCCCCCCTGAGCAGCCTGTTCTCGGGGAGCGCTTCGCTCTCACCAAGAGCCGTCGCGCCCTCTACGAGCGCAATGCGCTCGACTCCAGCCTTAATCCCTGGAGGTCTATCCGCCCGGACAGCTTGAATGTGCCGTCACTTTGCCGGACGGCAAACCTTATGCTTGGGAATTGGCCATAGCGGCTGTGTATTACGGCCAGCACGGCCGCCGCCAGCGGAGTCATCCCGGGCAGGATAATCTCAAATCCACCCTCCCGGACCACGTCCTGTGGGAGACTGTTCACCAGTTCAAAAGCCTGCCGCGCCACCGCTTCTGGCACGGGCGGTATGTTCGGAATGTCCCGGTTTACGATTACATCAAATTCCTCGCTCCCCCGGGGAGGGGTGTGCCCTGATAAGTTGAATAAATACATGATGTCTTCACTTCCTTTTTTTGGCGTTTTGGCGGTTTCTTTTTTCGCCCTCTTTCGTCGGAACAGCCCTAGTTTTCTGCTTGAGCCAGGAGGAACTCCCGAAGGGCCCACGCCTCCGGATAACCCGCGCGTTCTACCTCCCGGCGACTGTCCGTGTATCTGCCCACGTCCCTCAAGTAGATGCCTTTCAGTGTTACTACGTAGCCGCTGCTCATTGGCTGTTTCCATTTTTTGTACCCGCAAACCTTCCTGCGCATCGCGGTTCCTCCTTTTTTCTGACCCTTCAGGTTGTCTGTCCCAGGGTCGCTTTTGGGATTTTGGAAGGCCGCAAGTCGTGCCCGCAGCCTTGCTGTTTTTGTCCAGGGCCAGAAGTCAGGCCTCCGGCCCTACCAGAACTTGCGCCCTCCCCCTGATGGAAGGTCCTTTTCCCTCAGGGGCAGGGCGCAAGTCTGGTAAGTAGCGACAAAACCAAATGAAAAGGGGCTGCGCACGTCTACTTTCCTGCATGCGCAGCCCCTTTTCTCTTCTGCCGGCATCCGGATCTTATCAGGCTTCAAAAGAAAAACAGTACCCTCCGTCCCGAAACTGTTAACGGTCGCCGTCACCCTGCTACGATCGTCCGGGAAAGTACTGTCTTCCGGAATATGATATCGTTCGGTTGTTGTGTTTTCTTGCTGCTTCGGTTTCTCGGTATTCCCCTGCCAGCAGGCTCCCCACCCAACCCAAGGCTGAGGAGAACGCCCGCAGACAGCAGATACCTATCCCTTGGAGCGCACCGCGGTCGCGCCGCCTGTGCGGGGTTTTACTCTTACGCAAACATCACTAGCCGCCTCCGCGGCGGCTAATTAAAGCTTATCCCATCCAGGCTGCCCTGTCAAGAGGGCGAATAAAATTTTTGGTCACCTCTTCTGAAGGTTCCAGCCGGCCCCCGGTCCACCGGTAAAAACAAAATCTTCTCGTCACCAGTTCGCTGTCCCATACATACCTCAGCTCAACCCCCCGCTCTATGCGCGTCGCTACTTTTACCGCCTCTTCTTCGGTAGCCGCCACCACTATGGGCCGGATATCTTCAGGCAAGAGACCCAGTATCACCAGACATCTTTCCACTTCGGCTTCCCCCACCCGCGGGCACAACACCGGGTATTCTATCTGCTTTAGTTTCAACAGCCCATCAAGCCCGCGGCCGGGGTCCGGCCAGTACTCAAATAGTTCCGGCAGACTAAGGTACAGCTGGTGGGACATCACCAACCGGAAGGCCCGGGGAGTGTCCCATTCTTCTAACGGCGTTTTGCACACACGGCTGCCTTCCGGGCCCAGGGTATATAAGGGTGGAGCATGCCCCGTAACCAAGCGGTCTATATACCCCCGCTTCACTAGCCGCGACAGCGCCCTCCTCACCGCATCCCTATTTACTCTTAATACTGTGGCGGCCTGGTGGCCGCTGTACACCTTCCACTTTGCCGCCAGCTCAACCAGGCCGCCCTCCAGCTTGCTGCTTATTACTCCTCCGCCAGCACCCCTTTCACGCTTAATATCACAGAAGGCCCGCGAATAAGGGCCCATATGCCTACACCGCCCTCTTGCCCAAAATGCTTATTATCTTCCCGAAAAGACTGCGTTTCCCCGTATGGCCTACCACTACCTTCACTTCTGTCCCCACCTCAGGACGCTCAAAGTACAAGAATGGCGCCGTGAGCTTTATTCCGGGTTCCAGCTCAACTATATAGCCCCGCGAGCTGGTACCGGCTATCTTCCCTAGGTAAACGCCGCCCTTTACATATTTGTCCTTCGCTTTCTCCCATGGGTCAGGGAGCAGTACGCGGTGGCTGGCCCTCACAACGCCGTTCTCCCTGTCAAGGTAATAAACCCGAACGTCAAAGCTCTCTCCAGCAAATACCACCTGCCGCGCGTCTTCTATTACGCTCCAGCCGAGCTCACGGGCGGGTATGAAGGCTATGACTCCCCCTATGTCTGCGTAAGCTCCTTCTTTCATTACCCACCTCACTGTACAGGTCCGTACGGGACCTTTCTGCTTGGCTTCTTCCCATAAAGCCGATCTTTCCGCCCTCAACTCGCGCTGCTTTTCGGGATCGGTCGTTTCGTTGATCTGTTCTGTTAACTGGCCTATTTTGTTCAGTACGGGTTCAATGTCAGCTGCGGCCTCCTCCAGCTCCTTCCAGGTAATGGACGCCATCTGACTCAAAGCAGTGTTGCGGTCCAAATACGCTATTCCTCTCGTCCGGTCAACAGCTTTTACCCGGAAGGCTACTACTGAACCCACGAGTGCAGACAGCCTTGTCGGTACGCGCCCCATGTCTTCATGCGCTATTATGCCTTTTACCGATCCCAGGTTGACGACCAGGCATTCACCAAGTTCGTTTTTTTCCACACCGGTGACCCTTCCCTGTAGTATCCTTTTCTGCTGCAGTGCAGCATATAGCTCATCCCATTGCTCCTCTACAACCTCCAGCTGCTTCTTTACACCAGTATAGCCTTCGGACAATATCATGCTCACGACCTCCTATTGTAATTTCTTTGTTTTATCGCGTTTGTTTTATTCTTTTTATCTTTATCTGCAGACGGTCTTCTATGAGAAGCGCCGCCTCCCTCAATACAGCGGCCCACCTTAAGGCAGACGCCCGGTACGATTCGTCTTCGATACCTTCATTGAGATAAATATCCAGGTCGGGCAGGGCTGCCTGCACGGGACGGCATATGCGTTCCAGCAACTCTATTAATGCCGCCCCTTTCTTAGTCATGCGGCCTTCCAACATCTTTAAGGCGTTTTGCCGGTCTATTATGTCGTATTCCAGCTGCTTCTTTAACTGCCGCAGGCGCGCTATCTCCTCTTTAAGGTTTTCCTTCGTTTCCCCGGCCTGCCTGTACTCCTCAAGTCTCCTCTCCACCTCCTCCAGCTTCTTCTGCAGGACTTTTAAAACAAAATATCCCCTCTCGCTTTCTTCCTTTAGCTTCACCACCTCCTTTACCTTAAGTTCAGCTATCTCTTCCCCAAGGGCTTCGTATAAATCACGCTGGGCTTCCGGCGGCCACGTGGCTATATGCACTCCAGTAGTGGGCTTCAGCTTTCCCTTCTCCACCAGGAGCTGCAGCTCAGGAATCAGATCATTTAGCTTGTCGTACCGCTCAATTTGAGCCCCGCTCATCCCAAATTCGTGAGCCAATATGTCGCTGTATCGCAGCCCTTTATGGTCCTCATTGTGAGGACCATGTTTCGGACGCCCCCTCCTTTCTCCCATCAGCTCTTTTTTCCGCCTTATCGCCCGGGCCACTTCCATCGGCGACAGAGTCCTGGCCTCCAGGTTCGCGTCTATAAGCATCAGCTCCGCTTCTACGTCGTCTGCTTCCACCACTTTTACAACCACTTCTGTCATCCCCAAATACTCCAATGCCTCTTTCCGGCGGTGCCCGGAGATTATTTCATAGCCCCCTTCTACCGGCCTAACCACTATCGGGTGCATCAGCCCGTGCTCCCTTATGCTCAGCGCAAGCTCCTTTACTTCCTCCGGCTCTGCCGCGCGGAAAAAGTTTCGCGGATTCTCACGGAGCTCTTCGAGGTTTACTATCCTTTCTGTGTATGAGCATTCCGAATTCTGCAATTATTTCACCCCCTTTCCGATTGTAGTGGCCACAAATGTGACCTCCTTCCACCCCTGAAGGGATGGGCTTCCTCTTTCACCGAAGAAAGCTTAAGCGGATGTAGGGGCTGCTCCCCAGTATCCGCGCAGCGGCCTCCCTCTCCGGAGGCTTGAGTTCGGGCCGGTCCAGCCCTACGGCCTGTTCAGGGCCCAGGCCAAGCCCCTTTCTCAGAATGACAAGTGCGGCGTTCACGTCCCTGTCGCACTTCCAGCCACATTCGCACTCAATTACCCTGTCCGACAGGGAGAGTCGGTGCCTCTTCCCGCAGGCAAAACACTCGCCGGTGGTGGTCTCCGTCCTCTCCACGGCAACAGGCGTCTCAAGGCTGGTCCTCAACCTTGATTTCAGTCCGCCTATCCCCGAGAAGTGGACCTGTCTGCCGAAAAGCACCGACCACCCCTTCACACAGTCGTCCTGAAATACTACCTTCCGGTATATCTTCAGAAACGCCAGGGCCTTGTTTTGAGCATCTTTACGCCTGTTGTTCAGCTTTTCGTATTCCTTCCTCAGAAGAAACCGGATCCTTTCTCTGTTTTGGAGCCTTTTTGTGTCCTGGCCAGCTTCATCTAATAATCTAAGCAAGGATGCCCGCCTTTCATCCCACACCCTTAAAAGGGTGGGCTTTCCTGGCGGGAAATCGTAAAAGCCGCCTGCGCGGCGGCCGGATGTCAACTGTTGCTTCCCCTGCACATCCTTGCAATCACCTGAATGTTGTCCAGTGCCAGCACAAACCTGTCCTGTCCTTCCTCCCGGGCCAGACCGGCGGCAGCCAGCTGGCGGCAGACGACCCTCATGCGGCGCTCCGACGCCTCACTGGCCAGCCCTTTCCCCAGGGCCAGCTCAGAAGGACTAACCTGCCCGAGCTTAAAGAGGGCCCCCACGGCATAATCGCAGTAGGACCGGTACCCGGGAAGCTTCCTGCGCACCATCTGCCGTGCCCTCTCTATCATTCTCTTGACCGTGGGGTGCTCCAGCCACTCCAGGTATTCCCCGCCCAGCGTATTCGCCGCGCTACCGGCAGCCGGACCCTCTACGCCAACGGCTTCCGGCTGTCCAGTGCTCAGCACCTCTCCCCTGGCCACCGCCACCCTGAGGGCTATTCGCAGTTCCTCGATCTCTCGGTCCTTCGCGGCCACGAGCTCCTCCAGCTCGGCCACCCGCTTTTTCAACACGGCTATTTCGCCCTGTTCGGCCTCCTCTTTCTCCCGGACCTGCTCTAGAAGTTGTGATAACTTGGCTACGGCCGCCTCCAGTGCGGCGTCCGTTTTTGCCCCCTGGACAGGTAAGGGGCCGGAAAGGAAAGGCGTGTCCCCCACATGGGTCACCTTCCTCCGCCGAACCTGCCCGGTCTTTCCCAGCCGTGGGAACCAGAAGCGCCCCGCAGGGAGAAAGTGCAGCTCCTCAAAGGATTTCCCGGCGGTGTGGTGTTTGACGGCTTGGTAGTCGAGGGGCTCCTCAAATCCGCCGATTACAGGAAAATTGATCTGCGTAAGGAACTCCTTGGACACCGCCTGGGTCCGCTGACTGGCCGCGACGAGTATTATCCCCCTCTTACGCCCCTGCTTTGATATGCGGGCCATGATCTCTCCCGTAAGAGAGGACGCAGACTGCGGAGCAAATACCTGGACTTCCTCTACCGCCAGCACTACCGGCTGGCGCCTCCTTGTAGCCAGGGAAAAGAGCTCTTCTAAGACCGGCAGGGCAAGGCGCTGCTGGCCCGCGTTGGTCGGTTCTTCGGAGAGGTCGAAAACAACAGCCAGCCTCTCATCCAGGGCGATAGTGAGGACCTCCCTCACCGCCTGGCGGTTGGATGTGGCCGGGAGGTCCCCATGAGGGCCTCCGACCACCAGGGTGCGGTAGCCTTCTTTAAGGGTCCAGAACTCGCCTTCAGGGTCTACGATAACCGCCGGTAAGCCCGCCTCAAGGAATTCTTCTATTAAGACGCCCACCGTGTTCGTCTTGCCCCGGCCCGAGGAGGCCCACACTCCGATACGGAGGCCGGTGTCGGCGTAATCAGCCAAGGCCAGCTGTAAAGTATCACCTAAGCTCAAGACCGGAAAGGCAATATTACCTTTAGACTTCTGTCTCATACCGACCACCACCTAAACAAGTGAACTACCCCTCCCTAACCCCTCCGGGTTTATGGCGAAATTATCTCCCTGCCTTTCATCCCCGCCCTTGCGGGCGGGGACTTCCCGGCAGGGAAAGTTAAAGCCGGACGTATGCCGGCCTGCTCATGCCCGTGGATAGGATTTGGGTCTACCGACCAAATTTCCCCGCGGGAAGGCATCAGTTCCATTTTGCCTATGAAGAAGTCTAGTTTTCTGGCGTTAATTCCAAATTGGGTGGACGATTAGAGGTTAGCCTGTACTTGATAAGTTGTATCGGCTTCTGACCGTATTTGACCCTGGGCTCAAGAAAATTCTTTGCCTCGGAGTGAAATTCATAAGCAATTGCCGAGGCATGAACAGCCCGCTTATTCCCCCCAGCCGGTAGACGAATAAGCCATTTTTCATAGTCTATCAACTTCCGGAGTTGATCCATCGTAAATGTGTCTTTCTTCAGTTCAAGCACGTGAAACCACAAAGGCTTGCCTTTCTCATCATACTTGATCAGCAGAACATCCATTTCCTCTCGCTCACTGGTAGCAGCGGTCGCCAAAAAGTCATCATAATCACCCAGAATCTGCTTGTGATAGCCTGCCGCAAGATCCTGGTTCGTAAAACCTACCTGAATTTAACTTCAGGTAGGGACCCCTCCGAACCAGGCATACACCTCCCTTCTGGTAAGTTTTGGGCGGCTTTAGGGGTCTGGGCCCGGGAGTCCCACCCGGAGTGCCCGCGCAAGGGTCTCCCCTTCCCGTACCCCGGGCTCGCCTGCCTGGACTTATGGGGTGCATTTTATACCCGCAAGCCGGAGTTTACCGGGATAGAGATGGCATCAATTCGCCACCGCGGGCACCGCTCTGTTAGAGACGCCCTACCGGGTTTGTCCCGACACCCGGCTAAACGGGGTCACCGGAAAGCCAAAGCCAGCATTTTCAACTCGCGCCAGCAGGAACTGAAGCTTTCCTGGCTTTTGCGGGTAAGCCCGTTGTGCAGACAAAGCTTCTCTTCCAGCCGGGTCATGACGGCTTTAGCCTTCCGGGTCATCCCTTTTCCTTCCCCAGGTAAGGGACTGCCGGAAGTAAGCCTTTGTTTAACCTGAAGCACGAACTCTTTAATCTCCCGCGTGATCTTCTCTCTAAAGCCCATCGCCCGGCGGCCTATCACCAGAGCTGCCGCACAGTGGACAGGCACAGCATATTTCTTTGCGTACTTGACTTGGCCGATGGTGGATGTGTGCCGGGCCGGGATCTGTTTATAGCCAACTCTTTCCTTCACCGCCCGGCGTATCAGGGCCACCACCATGGCCGCATGAGGGAAGTTGGAAGCCATGCGGTTAAATCCTTTGCAGGTGTCCATCCTTCCCCTGCTGAAGTCAAGCTCTTCCAGGACGATGGGCTTTCCCAGGGCCTTAGCTATGTCCACCACTACTCTGGCCAAAATGCCTATCAGGTACGCGCGTCGAAAGTCAGAAGCATACTCGAGCTCAGGTACCCGGATGTACAACATACCGGAAGGGTAGATGATTACCCGGAACTCCCCTTCAAACTTGCCCAGGTTTTGGGGATAGGGAACTTCAAAGCCTTCGGGCCAGGGTTCAGGCAAGCCGTTTGAACCTACATTGGCTATCCCTACCCCGTCCGGATTGGTGTCTACCGGCAAGCAGCCCCGGAAGAAGTCTGGCCCTGAGACTCCTTCCAGCTCGAAAGTGATGTGCACGAAGTAGCGTCCTTCTTTTGTCCGGATAAGCTCCACGGTGTAGGGCTGTTTGGTGGCCAAAAGCTCTAGAATTTTAGCCCTGTGCTTCTCCGGGAGCCAGAGCCTGCCTTCTACCTTCGGAGCGCGGCTCATCTTCGGGCGACCAAGTTTATCTATGCCTACTTGCTCCGAGAGGTGAGAAACAGTGACCGCAAGGCGGAACTCTTGTCCATCGAAGTTTATCTTCATGTTGGGATTGCCATCTTTGCTACCGTCTCCCCGGGAGTAGAGCCGGTTTCTGCGGGCCGCCCGCCATTCCTCAACTGAAACCTTTCCTTTGCAGACCCTCCGCCAGAGCTTCCTCCCGC
Organism: Moorellaceae bacterium AZ2; assembly: GCA_051024685.1. GTDB lineage: Bacteria > Bacillota > DSM-521 > Neomoorellales > Neomoorellaceae > UBA12545. The sequence continues at coordinate 22,262 of JAZHPA010000005.1, forward strand.
CGAAGATTACCCTGGGAATGGTCCCATTCTCCCAGTGCTCCTCCAGCTCGACGAGCTTCTTTTCCAGAGATGCCAGCCGCCTGTTCCGCCCCTCGACCATTAGGCGAAGCTTCCCAAGGTCTTCCGGAGAAGTACCCTTTTTCTCCGCATCGGCCTGCTTCTTCATGGCAAGGCCCAACTTCTTCCTGACTCTTGCAAGCTTCTCCTTTGTCTCTTCTATCTCCAGCTCCAAGAGTTCCTTTTGCGAATCAATGACAGCTTGGCCTTTGAGCCTGGCATCGTCTGCATACCGGGAGTTAAGCCCGAAAAGCTCCTGAGCGACCTTCTTGACATCAATACGTGGAGTGCCTTCCAGGAGCCGGTTGAAAGACCAACGCATACAGGCACAAAACAGCCGCATCTCTGTTTCTAGAGGGTCTTCTTCTCCTCGACTCCACCTGGAAGATCTGAAGGCAGGGTAAAGCTCCGGGAAGAACTCCCCACATACGGTGAAGCTGAATTTGTCCTTTTCCTGCTTCTTCGACACGCATTATCAACTCCCGAAGGCCCTGGTTCTCTTTGCCGCTTTTCTAATAAATGAAAGCTCCATGCTTTTAGGCAGGTGAACAGTTAAGTACAGTCAATTACAGTACAATTTCTCGAGGCTGCTACAAACCTCCAGTAACAGTGCCTTCAGAGCGTTCTCGTAGCGTAAGTAACCTTGTTTATCAAGGGTGGTATCAACCGGCAGCGGATTCCTGGTGGCTGGCGGATCCGGGACATGGCTAACAGGTAGTCTTATTATATTCGCCTCTTCGGACATCCTGATTAGTACTTTTGCCTCCGACAAAGCCAGACCATTACAGGCGTGTCGACCAACCGCATCCCCACGATGCTGCTGCATGGTCCAGATAACGCCCTTATCCCTGGCTTCCCATATGTCGTCCAAATGAATGGGCACGGGATAATTGATCTTTTGCTTGAAACCTACTCGGAAAGAAAGACGGTTGTCAACATACCTGGCACCTGGAAAAAGAGGATTTGGATCGTAAAACGGCTGCGTGGTAGCTTCAAAAAGTCCCAGGAACAACAGCTCCTGTTGGACATAAAAGAAAATGAGATCACCGGGCCGGATGCCAGCTAGCTCGGCTACGGCCGCCTGCCTTTGAGCAAGGCTCTGCTTACTTGGGTTAGCGTGGGGATCGTTTATTGCTGCTACCCCCGCCCGAAGATGCTCAGGCCAAGTATTCCGATCTACCACAAACCAGAAAGCTCTTCTTGTCATAACGTTACTAAACGACCGCAAGTCCTCCTGCCAGTTCCTTTAGTTCCCCTAAGCCTTTTCCCCAGAAAACTGCCTTAACCCCTAGAACTACTCGTCACCGTAAACCAGGTCTCCTCCCAGAAACTTCCTGCCCGCAAGCCTGCAGGCATCAAGAACGGAGTAGCTTCCAGCTGCAGGATCCAGTACTACATCTCCAGGGTTGGTCACCGCCTCTATCAGGCGTTTCTGCAAGCCAACCGGCTTGGTGTGAGGGTGCCCGCCAGCCACCTTTTCCTCCCACACGTCGGGAATGTCGTGAGCCGCCCAAACCCTTTTAGCCCGAATGGGCCTTTTCTGAACGACTACTAGATACTCACACTGCCTGCGCGTGCGGTACCCCATTCCCATCTTCTGCTTGTTCCAGACGATCATGTCTACCACCTGTAAGTCCTGCGGAAGCCAACAGGACACTCCTTCGCAGAGATGGAATTTATCTACCCAGAGAAACAGGTGCCCACTCGGAATGAGAACCCGGCTTATTTCCCTGATAAACTCCCTTATCGTTTCCTCACTCATCTGAGGAAGCATCGAACGCTGGATACCCCTGCTCACACCTTCGTTGCCGTAAGCGAGTTTATCAAGAATCCCCCGGTATTGTGGATCAAGGAAGACGCAAGGAACGGAGGAGTCGTAAACAGCCTTTAGAAGATCCCTGCCATCGCAGCGGTTGCAATAGTTATACCTGTAACGCTTATCTCGCAAACACTCAGAAAACGATTCCATGCACCGGCCGTTGGAAAAAACTACCGACATCTAGTTGTTGCCCTCCTTTGCAACACGGTTCCCGTGCTGCCCCTGCGGCCCGCACTTCTTTAGCTACCTGTAGCCTTACCGAAAAACTGGCAGCTGAAGGCTCCGGCCTTTAGGCCTGGGGATGAAAGCGGCCCTAAATTGTGCTACAATGAGAGCATGAAGCGCACCAACGTCGTCCGCGTCCTGCCAAATAAACAACAAAGGCAAATCCTGAATACCATCGGGAACCGCTGTGCCGCACTCTGGAACGCCGTCCAGTTCAGGTGCAGGCAGGCCCTCCTGAAGGACGAACCCGTGCCCTCCTACGAGGCCCTCTGCTCCGAGTTTAAAGAGCACCCGGCCTACAAGGCCCTGCCCGCTCATATCGGGCAGGAGGTTATTAAAAAAGCACGGAAGGCGTGGAACTCATTCTTCGCCTGCCTCCGCCTGTACCGGAAGGGTAAACTGGCACAGCGCCCCTCCTTGCCCCGCTACTGGAAGGACCGGAAGACCGGAAAGCGCTTCTTCAGGGTCATCCCCGTCAAAGCGCCTACTTCCTACTCCCTCACCGCGAAGACCCTGAGCCTCACCCTGCCGAAAGACTTCCGCAACGGTAACGGGGACAGGCTCCTGCTCCCCACAAGGGGTCTCCTGAAGTTTCACGGCCAACCCAGGACATTGGAGCTTAAATACGACCCTGCCAAAAGGCGCTGGTACGCCCACCAGGTCGTGGAAGTACCTGACCCTGTTGAAAAGCCCCGGGCGCCAAAGTGCGCTGGGCTCGACCTCGGGGCCAGAACCCTCGCTGCCCTGGCTGTGGAAGGACTGGAGTACCAAGTCCTTTTCTCCGGTAGAAAGCTGTGGAAGGACTTCCTCTACTGGAGTAAGGCGATTTCCCGGGAGCAGTCGCGCCTCAATAAGGCCGGAAGAAAGACTTCCCGGAAGCTAAAGCTCCTCTACCGCACCAGAAGCAAAAGGCTGAAGCACGCTTTCGAGGCCTTGGCCAAACAGGTAGTGAGGCTCCTGAAGAGAAACAGGGCCGGTACACTGTTTATCGAAGACCTCACGGACATACGTGCAGACATGGACTTCGGCCCGCAGAACCTCCTCGTCCACAACTTCTGGGCCTTCAGGATGCTCAGGAAGGCCATCGAGGATGCGTGCACTAAAGAAAACATCGCCGTCGTCCGGGTAGAGCCCCGGGGGACTTCTTCTACTTGTGCCGCCTGCGGAGGCCTCGTCAACAGGTTTGTGCGGAATAAAGCCTACTGCCCGATCTGCGGGTTGGTTTGGCATGCTGACGCTAACGCAGCTTTAAATATACTTCTCAAGGGCTCCTCGAAGGGGCACGGGGTGGAGGCTACACCCCAGAGGCCGCAAGTACTCCGGTGGAACAGACACCGGTGGGAAAGCCGCCTCGAATCCGCTGCCGGTACGCCCTTAAGGGCGGCGAACAGCGTTCCGAAAACGGCGTAAGCCGCTTTCAGGAACCCCCTAGCTTTAGCCATGGGGTGGAAGTCAGCACATCACGAAAAGAAAGAACGGACACTACCTTTTCCGGTAGCTATCTGCCTTGTGGCAGGAGTGGAAACTACGCCCATGTGTTTATTTCTACATGGACCGGCTTGTTCCCTTTTAGAGTCCAAACATAAACGTCTAAAAAATCCCTGCCTGAAGATATCTTCTCTCTCCCGCTAGACCGGAAAAAACACGTCATCTATTGCGTCTTCTGCTTCTTCCTCAGAGCCTCTCCACAGGTGATCGTTCAGCGTTAAATTACCTGTTTCATCTGCCATTTCTTCCTCTTTGGGTTCTATGGCCTTCGCCTCTAGCCCAATCTTTTCACCTTGGTCTCGCTCCAACTTCTCCCAACCGTAGGCTCCTGCCATATCCTTTGGATTTATGCTTTGTTGGCTTTTAGACAGAGTCCCGGACGCCGTTCTTTTCTCTTTGTCTAGCAGCTCCTCTATTGATTTTTCTCGTGCCCCCTCTACTACTGGCGGCTGCGCCGGCAAGGGATTATATTCTCTGTCTCCATCTGTCTGCCCAGATTCTCCAGCACCAAAATAAGCCCTCATCCTCGCGCCCGCCTTCTTCTTGTCCCATTCCGACAGCTCCAACTTCACCAGCTTCGGCGGTAGGGGCTGCCCTTTCTCCACCAGCCTTACTACAGCATGAAAGGGCTTCAGCTCCATCAGATCGGTGTAACGAAAACGCGGCTCGTACTTTTCGTCTTCTCTTATTGAATCCGGATACAGGTGTACAGCTATCGGACCCTCTTGCTTGTAGGTACGGGCTTTCTGAATTACCCTTCTTTCCCCGAACTCCACGGCCAACCTCTTAGCATCCTCCGCAGACCCCAGGTTCAATACTATTTTGTTCCGACAGTTCTCCAAAACTATGTCCCGAAATGCAGGCTTGCTCTCCAACAACAACTGCGCCGTCGTCTGAAGGGCAAGAACCGTCGCGCATCTGAATGACCTTCCTATCGCTAGCAAACGCTCAAAGTCCGGGTTCACATACCGCGGAAATTCGTCCACATAAAGAACGTGATACGGCCGGGTGCGCTCATTCCCGGGTCTCCTGAAAACCGCCGACTGGAAGTGCATGATAATAAACTGCCCGAACACATCGCCCAGCTTCCCTAGTCTGCCCATGGCAGTGTTTACCACGAGTACTCCGCCGCCCTCTAGATGGCGGTCCAGGTTTACGTCGCTCTTTCCAACCAGAACTCTGTTCAGAAAAGCATTCCCGGTGATATCTTCCAGCTGAAGCCTGAGACCCAACGCATGCCGGAACATCTCTTCCTTGTTCTTGCCCAAAACTTCCTGCCGGAAATACTGGGTAAGCGAGGAAGGGCCGCCCCCCTCCCTATCCACCGCTTCCAGACAGGCCTTCAAGAGGTCTTCGTTCCGCAGTATTTCGGTCATCATTTTAATATCGACGCTGTCTCCATAAGCCGCCTTCAAGAGCAGAACTGTGTTCCGCGCCATCACTTCCTGGACCTGGCGGAAAAAGGCCTCCTGCCTTCCGAAAAGGGACTGGAGAACCGTCCTCATGATCTCTGCTACGGTCAGCGCGTCGCCCTCCAAGGGGTTGAACCGCGGCGTGCATGGGTCTTCCGGGTTGATAAACATGACCGGGATACCCATGCTGCGGGCCATATCTGCCACGTCTGCGCTGAAGTCACCCTTCGGCTCCACTACTGTTATCCCCAGGCGCTCCCCTTTCTTTATCCCTATAAGGTCCTGCTCTATCATCGGCTTCAATACCCGGCTGGTCTTGCCGGTGCCAGTAGTACCAACCACTAGCGTGTGTAGAAAACGGTCTTCCTCCGATATGACTGCCCCGGGAGCTATGCGCACGTCAAACGCCCTCTTCCTGAAATCGAACAGCCCCCTAAGAGAGCCGCGAACTCTTTCCATTGCTGCCGCAAAAGGCATCCCGCTCCCGGATTCCCTGGATGTTCTCCCGGCAGCCGCCACAGCAAGAAGCATAATACCCGGAGGAAATAACGCCAGCATTCTCTTGAGCATCAAGCGGTGGTAGGCCGTACCATAGGGTTCCACTATGTTGGCCTCTATCACAGCGTCTGTTCGGGCCACCAGCCACGCTCCCATAAGTACGGACACCGCTGCGACCGACCCTATCATGCCTGCGAGCACCGCCGCCCTGCCATAGTTATTATCCACAACTCCACCAAACCCGCCCAGCATACCGATAAGCCCCAACACCAGCGCAAAGAAAGCCATATACGTACCGCTGTTCGGCAGTACGGCCTGTAGAAGGAGCGCGAGTACCGCAAATACCACGGAACCCACAGCCCCCGCAAAGACCACGAATACCCGCAGCGCGAGGTCCCACCTCTGCGAATGCCAAAAGCCTTCCAATCCCACCCCCAGTGTCTTGAAACGAATGAGAAGAGGACGTACGACATCAAGGTGCTTCCCTAGCCGTTCTCTCATGCCTTTTACCCCCCACACGTATTAGACGTTTTCCACTGTACCGGTAGAGACTACATGTCGACGCCGCCAGGTACCACAGCCAGCTGCGGTCTCCGAAAAACTTGACCCAATCAGCAACATGAGCCTCATCACGCATTACGAGTGTCACCCCGTTCCACCCGCCTAGCATATCGCCAGTAAGCGCGGCCACCCTGGCGGCCAGGCTGATATCGTCCAGGCGCATATCACCTACCAGCATGCTGCCCCTGCGGGTATACACCAAAGGTAGGGGCGCTCCAAGCGGGGCTCGAGACAGTTTCCCCCCAGGAGCCAAAGCTACAAAGAGAGCCCAAAGCTTTCCAATACGGTCCCGCTGAGATATCCTTAGTTCTGCCAGCTGGTCGTAGCAGAGTAGAAGAAAGCGCCCAGGAGGACAGTTTCGCAGAAAACGCCTCCGATCATAGCGCCAATTTTCGCGGGTTTCGTGCACCAGTACATGACCGGCAAAAACCACGGTCTTCCCCTCTGCGTTGTTTACTGAGCGGTAGACCTTGGCACCATAGCCTGACGGCCACGGCACATACAAACAATGAGGTCCCGGCTCAAGAACAACCCAGGCCAAGTAGGTATCCTGCGGTTCCAGCCCATACTTCTGTAGCGCCTCTTTTCTCCCAAGAATAGTCCTGGGCTCAAAACCCGCCAGCAGAAGCTGTATATAGAGCCGGCTGCGCAGGATGAACCACTTCAACTGCGAGCTCCTAATCACCCTGTTCCCCCCAACTTCAATGCCCAGCTCCCGCGCTCCTTTTGCCGTCAATATTAAGCATCTCTTCCTGGCGTCATCCGGGTGCCCCGCCGACCGCACCAGACCCGCTTCTATCAGCCCTGCTGCCTCCCTCCATGCCTTAACCCTGTCGCCCTCGCATATCACATCCCTAAAGTCACTAAAATCAACCACCCCAACAACCCGGAGCCAATCCAAAAGCCGTTGCGCTTCACTCCCGAATCCCTGTGCCACCACTCCTGCGTCCCCCGCCTAAACATGCCTTCCCGCCGACTTCTCGCTGGAAATTGCTCCACAAGCAGAAACGCACCTTCGGCCCCCCTTCGCCGCCACGGAAACTTCTATGGCACTAATCCACCCCTTTGCAGACCGCAAAGCCTTGTATATCAAAGGTTTACGGGAACACAAAACTGCAACATATTTAAAATTTGACTTTTAATTGCCCTCTAAGCCTTGATACTCAAGGGATAGAGGGGCCTAAAATGCAAAAAAATATGTTGCACCTGCTTTCCCTCTCAAAAAGCCCAAATTTAGGCATTGGTATTTCCAGTTTTGGAATGTCCTGCCAGAGCTTGTTCCTCCCATTTGGCAAATGCTTCCTGTACCGATAATACTTGCTCCAAGCCGGGGGTCACTATAATTTGGGTAGACCAAAAATCTCCTTTTTCTCCCAGCACCATAAGGGCTAGTTTTTCGCAATTGTCCCCGGCTATGATGCCGTTTCGGACCAGGGCATCTATGATAAACTTAACGGCATAATTGTCCACATCATGGACTCTGGAGTCCCCCCACGTAAATTTAAAAGCGACCACTGCGCGCTCAAAGGGTTCGAGGGGGAGAACCACATCTCGAAGGGCATTTTCGACGTACGAATACCAGAGCTGTCTCACCTGGCGATAATTGGTCTGCCCCGGCCAGCGGTTCCACACGACTTTCAAGTAGGGAGGGGCCACCGGAATGAACAGGTAAAGCTGTTGCAAATCACGGTCATAAAGGGCTTGGCATTCCGACGTCTTTCCGGGGATGCCCGAATACTCCGTTAGGGCCTTCTCAAAAGCAAGAGCCTGCGTCGAAAACGACGCCAAACGGGAGGAAAGTTCATCCAACTCCCTCAGGAGCGAGAGGGTTAGTTCTTTTGTGTGTTCGTCGTTCCTGTTTTTCATCTTCCGACCTCCTCCTCCACTACATTAACTGCTGTTATTGCTATTTGTTCCAATCTTTCGTTATGCTCCGTCTTTACCGGATATTTTTTCTTCCTTCTTGCCGTCCTAGGCTTTCGGGCAACGCTTACCCGCGGTTCCGCAGCTTCCGCTACAGCCATCGCGTCCTCCCACTCCTTCCGAGTACTCGGTGGACCAATCGGGTTGCAATTGTTTCGCTGCCCGTTAAGATATCCCCGGGAGTAGTCGCCCATGCGGCGACTCCTCCAGTATTCCTCCAGTTTCTCTATTTGAGCAAGGCTGGTTTTGTAAATTTTGAGGTGCTTATCGGGTACGAAAATTATCTCTCCCAAAGGCAATAGGTCCAGGCTGAGTTCAATGCGCACGGGTACAAATTCGCTTTTCTGCCCCATGTTTTCCCCCCTTCCCCCTCGTTCCAAAGTAGACCTCTCCGGACTGGGGTTAGAAAAATGCGGCACGGTTAATCTTCAAAAATCAAGGAGCTTATCCAGGCTGTCTATAAGCCTTGTGTCTTCCCCAGACAGGCTGCCCTCGTAAGCCTGGGGTTTACCCGAGGCAAGCATCTTCCTTATCTCTTCCAGCTGCGCGCTGATGTTCTCCATAAGCTGCCTGTATTCCCGGTAAAATTCGAGGGCCTTCTTTACTTCCTCACTGCGGGTCGCAGAATCTAACGTCCAGACCCAATGGTCGGGGGGAAGCCTGACCTGGAGTTGCCTGTTTCCTCTGCTCTTATTGTTTCTAGGCAGGTAGTTGTACAGGTGCGCCACCCCCCTGCTGTGTGTGTTCACCCTCTAAAGCCTGGCCTGCCTTCTTTTGCGTTACTCTCACTCTCATTGGTGTGTTCGGTTAGAACCCGACGTACTGTGGTGTGTTCACCGGTTCCGCGTTACAACGCCCCGCCGTTGCTATAACCGTTCTCGGCATTGAACACACCTATCTGGTAGGAGTTCCAACGCCTGCCCGCGAGGACATACCCGTGTGCCTGCCGGCCATCCGGAGGAAACCCAGCGCGTTAGCGTACTGTGGTTCTGGAACCATTACGAGGTCCATACCCAACAACTGTTTCAATATGCCAGCAAATTCCAGGCTACCTCCACCGGCAAGGTATGTCACATCTACATAGCTCAACTTCTGCGCCCAGGCTGCTGCTACAGCCTCTGCTATTGCCCTGGCCGCCACCAGACGGCTTTCCGTCTGCAACGGTTCTAGCTCCAGTTTTTGTCCTTCAAAGGTTATGCGGGACTTGCCCCAAAGTTCTTGAGCTTCAACCAAGCTTAATGGCCTTCCGGTTAACCGCAGAAATTGTTCTCCAAAGGTTTTGAGGGCAGAGCTAACGCCCAGCTCAACGGAACCAAAGAAACTGGGAAGCGGTTCCACTCTGTCCTTTCGAACATCAACCAGGAGGTAATCTGTAGTATAAAATCCTATATCCAGCAACCCTACCAAACCTTCTTCCGGCAGCCTGTCCAGGGCAAACAGCGCCCCCACCCCCTGGGGGTACACTGATACACCGCTAAAGGCGATGTACTTTTCGGGGCCCCCATCCACACTTACGTAAGCGGCCATGTCCTGGATGGACCGCCTTGCTATATCCTTCTGATGGCGGTAATACGCTATGGGCAGGCCATAAGCTAGCGTGACCTGCCCTTCAGCATCCATCAGATAGGCGGCGGCAAAAAGCAGGATATCCGTTATGTCCCTGGAAAGTTTGTTTCGGGCTAGCGTCAACTGTGCTGCCACTCCGCATTTCAATGCCAGCTCACCTACAAAATACTGCTTCTTTACCATTGTTCCCTGGGGCCTTATGGTAAGTATATGGCCCCAGGAGACACTGCCTAACCCCAGATCCGCCTCACTGGCAGGCGATACAACGGATGGGAAAGCTGTTTTCTTTTCACCGGCAACAGCTTTCGTATAACCGTAGCCCTGATCGATAGCCAGAAGCATCCCTTAACAACCTCCCGAACAGTCTTTTTGAACATATCAACAATTTAGCTTATTAGGAATCTGTTAGCTAACATATTCCATTATCACTGCTTCCTCGCTGCCGTAATATTCCCGCAGCAGTCTCCTAAGCCTAGTCTCTACTGCCCGCACGGCCTCTTCGCTGTGCGTCGGCAGCACCACTGCCATGCGCATATCTCCCCAAACCAAGCGGTCAGTACCCCGGATAGACTGGAATACCATGCGCTTGAATTCTTCTGTAAGCGGGCGTTTAAAATTGAATATCAGGGCAATGCTCTTTTGTTTAATACACTGTGCCAAACAGCTCGCTCCAGATAGTCTGGCGGCGAAGTCTTTAACCTCTTCAGGCCTGACCAGATAGTCGGCAAGAACCTCGCCGTCCTTGCTCGAAACCGTGCAGTAAGGCCACAGAGATATAAGCTCCGGAACTATTTCTACTTTATCAGTCTTAATGCATATATTATAGTGTTTCACGTTCCCTTGGCTGACCGTCGCATGTACTGAATGGACATAGGGAAGCCTACTGAAGGCCCTGAAAACCTCTTCTCGGCTGCTGATATCTATTTTGCCGCCTCTGATTGTTTCTTTAGTAGTCCTTGTTTGCCTTACCATCGTTTCCACTTTTGGTTGCCCCCTTTTTTAGTCGTGCTTTATGTTCATACATGCGGGTATCGGCACACTTTAACAGCTCATTCAGTTCCGAAGCGTCTGTGGGGTAGGCTGCCAGCCCCCACGAAAAAGTGACCACCACTCCCTTTCCGCAGTCCACCTCCTTACTCCCAAGTCGTTCAGCTATTTTTTTGCCCTCTTTATCATCGGTACCCGGGAGAACCGCGACGAACTCGTCTCCCCCATACCTGGCAAGAAAATCCCGCGAGCGCAAGGCCGATCTAAGAACCTGGGCGGCTTTTATTAGTATTTCGTCTCCGACCAGATGCCCAAAACGGTCGTTCACGACCTTGAAATCGTTTAGGTCCAGAAAGACCACGCAAAAGTTTTCTCCACGTTCGATTTCTTCTTCAAGCCTGGCCTTTAGCGACATCCGATTCGGTATCCCCGTGAGCGGATCAAGCCTGACGCATTCCTGGAGAACATCATATTGCCTAGCATTCTGGATAGCGCGGCTGCAGTACTGGCGCAAATATTCTTCGCTGAATTCCTTCTGGGGGTTGACCGCGATAAGCCACCCACCCCCCTGGAGAGGCACATAGAGGCCCCCCAGCCTCAGAGTACGTTCTCTCGCCACGTGCAAGTTACCCTCCCGGTAGACCCATAGGGGTCCCTCCTCTTCCAGACAAATAGCCACTTCCTCCGCGTTCAATATGTCTCTTACCTGGGCTAGTAAGAACTTAATTGTATCGTTTATACCTGAGAGTGGAGGCAAAACCAGCATTCTACGATCACCTCGCTAAACATCCCGCCTCGCTCTTCTTTATAAGATTCTTTCTAGGCCCCGCTTTTTTGAAGTACAACACATTTGTAAGATCCCTCATTTTCAAGCCTGGCCGCCGCCCACCTCTCACACTTCACGGGCGCTCCCACTATACTCCTGGCCTCAAGGCTGACCACCCCAATCACCCCGGCCGCGGGAAGAGCGACTTCAATTGCGTCATTCACGGTAAATACTTGGGGGAATCCTTTCCCTGGAATCTCTCGCTCCTCCAGACGACCATCCTGAAATACGTACTCAACGCCGCCAGTACCGTTGTATACCCAGAGCTTGTATTCTAATCCCCCCTGCCAGGGCGAGCTTTCTAACGCCTCCAAAGTCGTGAGATCCAGCCCCAGGTTCCGGACAAGCATTTCTTCAAAGGTTTCCCGCGCAGTCTCGGGATCTATATAAGCGTCTTCTCTCTCAAGTCCCTGCGACGCCGCCGCCTTTACTGAAAGGGCTACTGACTGCTTCAGGTTTACGTCCGCCAGCGTTACCAGCTGTACCCCCTTCACGCTCCACACCATTGCCGTAACTAGTAGCAGAATCAGAAAGGGCAATATTATCTCTATCTGACCTTCCTCACTCCGGAGAAACCTTCGCACTGATAGCCTCGCCTCCTATGCGGATTTTAATTGGCCTCCCGAGTTGGCCGCCTATCAGCATTCTGGACAGGAAGTTATCTACCCGAGGGACGAACTCTATCTCTAACCAAACCTTGTTCGGCCAGAACACGGGCTCGCGCCCGCCTCGTAGAAGCGTTCCCCTTACTTCTACCGTGCCTTCTTTCGCCAGCGGCTCAAATTTCCTGATGAGTTCCTGTTCCTCGTCGGCAGTCAGCCCGCCATTAACTTCCATAGTGGAAAGTGCGTAATACTTCAGGTGCTGGGCTTGCTGATAGATGGTGAGAACGCTCCAGTACTCCACCGCGGCAAACATAATAAAGGCCAGTAACAGAACTGCTGGCAACAGGCTAATTATGCTCCAACCGTCTTCGTTTCTCAATACCCAGATTCCACGATGTCCCTTATAGCGTCCTCCACATGGCTTGCGGTCTGCTCCAATGCATTTGCAATCCCTGCTATTATCGGTAGAAACCCAAGCCCTAATATTAAAGCGCCAACCAGCCATTCTATTATATCCCCCTCTTCAGACCGGATAAAAGACCGGATAAATGTTGCAAGCCCTCTGAGCATCATATAATTCCCCCCACCTTTGCGGCAATAAGACTGACAATTAACGCCGTGAATATTACCGGTGCCCCTATATGCTTCACCTTGTTTCCATGAATCAAAACGTTGGCGTCTTTGAAACCGCCGATCTCCAACGCTGCTTCTGCCTTCATTTTTTCTAAAGCCACTTTAAAATTAAAGCCATAGGCCTTTAGACGTATAAAAACTGCACTTATCGCAAGCATTATAAAGAAGAAGCACACAAACAAGATACCCAGCTTGAGGTCCACACTGCTAAGATTAAGGGCTATAGCAACGATCAGCTTGATGTCTCCCGCTCCAAACTTACCCCCGGCACTTACCATGGCCCCGGAGAAGGTTGCCACCAACAGACCCGCCAGTAATAGCCCTGGGCCTCCCACTACCAACGACCACAACACGCCAAAACTGAGCAGAGGCAGAGTGACGTAGTTTTTAATCTTGCCCCAGCGGGCATCCGTATAAATTGACACCGCAGAGGCAAGTAAAGATAAGCCCACTGGTACAGCATACTGAATGCTCAACATTTATAACCCCCCAAATCGGAAACTTAGGATCTTCTGTATTATTTCGCCGGCTTTAAGACGCAGAGCAGCAAGAATCCCGAACAGCACCGCAGCACTACCAAGACCAATCACAATTACCTCCACCAGCTTTTCCACAGTGATTCCTTCTTCAAAGATAAGTAGCTTTCTGAAATTTGCCCACACACCTATCCCTCTCCTTTCTCCATGGCGTACATTACATCCCACACACTATTAACACAAACAGCGCCAGCCCTGTCCTGCGCTATGCACTAAAAATGTACGCCTTTTCCTGTTTTTATTCCCCCAAAAAAAGAGGCCGCCAGGTTTGTCTCCTGGCGACCTGTTAACAGGCACCTATCTTGAGGGGTACACCACCACGGGTTCCCCGCTAGTCCGTTGCTCCGGATATACCACCACGGGCTGTTGTTGCGACGACCGCTCCAAACCTACCACAGGTATGTTGCCTACCTTCACCGGTACCCGGTAGGTGTTGCCGTTATAGGTCACAATGACTTCAGTTTGACCATCTCTCTTGCCGTATACCACCCCATTCGGCTTCACCGTCGCTATACTGGTATCCGCACTCGTATACTGCGCATAGGTAGTCACGTCCTGGGTGGAACCATTGCTATATATTACTACCACTGTTAACCTTACACTTCCATATTTGTTCACCACCACAGGGTTCGGACTTACGCTAACGCCAGTCTGAACCACCGCAGGTGCCTTCACTGTAACAGGAACCGAAGCGCTCCGGCCCTGATAGTTAACCGTTACCGTGCATGCGCCGTCCTTTACTGCCGTTACCAGCCCTCCGGCGCTCACCAAGGCTACGGCGTTATTACTCGAGTTATAACTTGCTTCCGCCGTAACATCACGAGTGCTCCCATCGCTGTACTGCGCCGTCACCTTCAGCTGCTGGCTCTGTCCTATTTCCAAGGTAACGCTGGCCGGTTCGACTTTCAGCCCGGTCATCACAGGAGCAGTCACTACTACGGGAACGCTGGCCTGCTTGCCGCCGTAAGAAACGGTCACGGTAGTGTTACCAGTTCCATTCCCTGTTACCTGCCCTCCAGGCGCTACCACCGCAATTGAGCTGTTGCCGGAAGCATAAGCCGCTGGGGCGGTCACGTCCTGGACGGTACCATCCGACAGCATGGCTTTTACCGTCAGTTGTTGTGTCTTACCCACCGCGATGTTAACCTGGGCGGGCTCCACGTCTAGAGCCTCCACCACCGGAGCAGCCACCGTCACCGATACACTTACCTGCCTCCCACCGTAAGACACGGTAACCATGGTATTGCCCTCGCCTACTCCGATAACCTTGCCATCGGCCGAGACAGAGGCTACTGCTGGGTTCGCTACCCCGTAGCTCGCCTGCGCGGTTACGTCCACCGTAGAGCCATCCGACAGTGTAGCAGTCACCTTAAACTGTTGTGTCTTACCCTTCGGCAGGCTTACACTTTGCGGCTCTACGGTCAGGGCTTCCACAGTCGGAGCGCTCACTACTACGAGCACGTCCACACTCTTACCCTGGTAGGAGACGGTTACTGTAGTATTACCTTCTCCTACTCCACTTACGCTACCACCAGCTGAAACCACCGCTATATCGGTATTGGCAGAACTATATGCGGCCTGGCTGGTAACATCTATCATAGAGCCGTCCGAAAGCATAGCCCTTACTGCCAACTGCTGGCTCTTACCCTTAGCCAGAGTTACGCTCGAAGGCTCAACACTGAGGGTCTCCACTACCGGTTGTGTCACTTCTACCGGTACGTGGACCGTTTTACCACCGTAGGTGATGCTGACCGTAGCACTGCCAGTGCCCGTACCGTAAACTTTGCCGTCAGCCGAAACAGTCGCTACCTCCGTATCGCTGGAATTATATGCGGCCTCTCCAGTTACATCTGCCCTGGTGCCGTCCGACAGTATAGCGGTAACCTTCAACTGTTGCGTCTTACCCTTGGGCAGGCTCACCTGCGCGGGTTCTACCATTAAGCTTTCCACCACGGGAGCGGTGACCGTTACCGGAACCTGGACGGACTTACCCTGATAGGTCACTATCAATATGGTATTACCTTCGGCAAGCCCTTGGACTAAACCTCCGCTGACGCTTATTACCGAGCTATCTCCCACCTCATAGGTCACATCCCCAGTTACGTCTTTGGTACTACCATCGGAATAGGCGGCAGTTACCACAACCTGCTGGCTCCGCCCCTTGGCTACGCTCACCGAATTGGGTGTAACAGTCAGACCCGTCAGGACCGATGCTTTGGCAGTTACTTCTACCGGAACGGTCGCTGTCTTGCCTCCATAGGTTACCGTTATATTGGCACTTCCTGCCTTTACTCCGGTCACCACACCTCCATTGCTTACCATGGCTACCAGGCTGTTATCAACCTGGTAGCTGGCCAGAGTAGTAACATCGACAGCACTGCCGTCAGAGTAATGGGCCGTTACCGTTAGCTTCCCGGTTGCGCCCTCTGCCAGGTTAACGCTGGCCGGCTCCACTGTAATACTATCCAGGCTTAATGTAGACTGGTTATTTCCCCGCAGGTTATCAAAACCACTCACAGGCGTTCTATTGACCGTCTCAATTGGCTGCCCATCTACCGGTACGTACTCTATGGTCGGCACCTCGCCGCCAACCAGAGGTGCACCCAGGTATAGAATTATTTTGTTATCTTTCATCTCTACTTTCACTACTGGAATCTCCCGGTCGCCTACGAATACCCGGAAGCCAGCGTTGCCTTCATATATTACGTCCTGCAACTCAGCCGGAACACTTATTACGACTGTCCGGCCGTCCTCTGAAACTACCGGAGGTTCATAAATCACCACCGGGAAGGTGCTCCGGTTCTCCACGCTCACTGGTGTAGTGGTTGCCGATAGCGGCGTACCCGCCACCGTCGTTATCTCCTGGCCCTGAACGGGAGTATAAGATATGGTTACCGCCTCTCCTTGAGGAACCGGATGCTCCAGATAGAGGTAAGCCCCGTTGCCGTCTGTCACTACCCTCGTTACCTGAATGGGGGTTCCGCTGCTGTATACCGTATAACCCGCATTACCCTGGTACTCCACCACTTTGACCTTCGTCGGGAAGGTAATGTAGACCACATCGCCTCCCGGCTGGACCACCACGGTGGAACGCTCGAGGGTTAAAGGAACGGTGCTCTGGTTGATTACCGGTGTTGCTGGAATACTCACCGTATCCCCATCTATGGGTATCAGCGGATAATTGGGGTCCGGATTGTACCTGACTACAACGTCGCTTCCTACCGTTACCGGCCGGTGCAGATATAACCACACTTCACTAAAGGGCCAGCCGTCCGTGCCCTCCTTTACCTCTACCCTGATTACCGGCACGTCTACTCCGTTCTCGGTTACCGTGAAATCGGCGGCAGAGTTATAGGTTACAGGCTGTAAGTGCTGGGGCACCTTTAGGACGATTATGTCCCCGGTTTGCTTTACCGTGGTCGAAGGTTCTACAACCGTTACCGGAACAGTTGCCGTCTGGCCTTGATAGGTTACAGTTAGGTTGGTGCTACCCGCAGCCAGACCCTGAACTAAACCGCTGTTCACAGTGGCTATTGAACTATCTCCCACCTGATAGTTCGCTACTCCGGTTACATCTTTAGTACTGCCGTCGGAATAAGTCGCGATTACCCTGAGCTGCTGGCTCCCGTCTTTAATTACAACCACCGGACTAGGGCTTACATCAATCCGGGTTACCGCTGCTTCGGTTACCGTTACCGGGATTGTTGCCGTTTTACCGAAACACGTGACAGTTATCATTGCGGTCCCCTTTGATATACCCTTCACAATATTGCCATTAACCGTTGCTACTGATGGATCAGAGGATACGAAAGACGCCTGGGAAGTCGCATCTTCTGTGGAGCCGTCCGAATAGTGTGCGGTCACAGTTATCTGCGCAGATTGGTTCACCTGAAGAGATAATGTATCCGGTAAAACGCTGATGCTGGAAATTTGAAGGTCAGGCGTTCCTCCCACTTCTTTCGGCTTCGGCAGAGTCCTCAGCCAGGGGTAACTTATCCCTTCTTCTATAGCCCAGACGTTCACAAAATCCCAGTTCGCATAGGTTGTTCTCTGCTTCATCTTTTCGGTGGGATATCCCGTACCTAAGACCGAGTTGGTAGTCCCCGAAACCTGGGTGTCCCAGTAGCTGTAGATAGCGGTACTATCGGTGGTTCTAGACGCTACCAGACCCCCTCTATTAACCTTACCACCGCTTACAGAAACCGCAGCATAGCTGTTAGAGATGGAACCGTACAGGTACCCCACCAGGCCACCAACCCACTCGGTGCTGCCGCTAATCTGGCCGCCCACAACGTAGGTGTTGGAGATGGAACCCTTATACTGCGACGCCACTAGGCCACCAACGCCGTCGTAGGTGTCGGAATAATCGATGCCCACAGCGTAGATGTTGGAGACGTAGACGTTAGAGATGGAACCGTCACTCACCCACCCTACTAGGCCGGCAACATAGCCGCAGCCGCTAACTTGGCTGTCTGCAACGTAGGCATTGGAGATGGAACCGTTACTCACCAACCCTACTAGGCCACCAACATGGCCGCGGCCGCTAACCTGGCTGCCCGCAACGTAGGTATTGGAGACGTAGGCGTTGGAGATGGAACTGCTAGGCGTGTAGCCTACCAAGCCACCAATAGTATAACTATTACTGCTACTGGTAATGCGGCTGTCCTTTACGTTGACACCGGTAATACTGCTACCATCGACATAACCTGCCAAAACGGCTGTATACCTACCACCCTGCACTTGGGCGCTCTCAAAACCCAGATCCTTTACCGTGGCGTTGTTGAGCCTGCCGAAAAGACCCGCATAATCGCTGTCCGTGTAAATGTAAAGATTACGTATCACATGACCTCCGCCGTCAAATGTGCCCTTGAACGGCGCATTCGCCGTCCCTATCGGAACCCAGTTAACACCGCTCAGGTCCAAATCGTTTATCATCTTGTAATACGCAGTCAAGTCGTTTCTCACCTGGTTAAGGTCTTCAACAGTAGAAATGAGATATGGATCTGCCGCAGTACCCGAACCTCCCGAAAATGCATAGCCAGGATGAGGCATCACAGCAAGCGCTACTACCAGCGCCAGCAAGGCTACACCGAACAAAACATGCTTTCTGGATAAAAGCACGAAGTTCCCTCCCCCTTCATTCAGGTTTTCTGGGTCCCTCCATATTTAACTTCAGACTATACCTTATCCAGATCAAGAAGGGGCTGCACCACCCGCACCTCAGCAAGCCAAAGCAGCCCCTCCCGGGAAGTCGCTCACCCTAATACCATCAACAACTTGCGTTTCTTACTGCACCGTCATCTCAGTAATAGCACCAGTGTAGCCGGCATACAGCTGGGTAATCTGCTCAGTAGCATCGGGCAGTTGCGAAGGCGTAATTATCGCCCTCATGTCGTCGGCCACCGCGCCACCTTGGATGCGGTTGGCGGCAAGCAGCCCAAATGCAATCGCAGAAGCACCCAACCCGGCTATGATGTCCCACACCAGGGCCTGAATGGTGTAACCGGATTCGTCCTTCAAGAATCTAACAATGCGTTTCATACTGGCAAACCCCTCCTCAAATAATTTGATTGTGCCATTAGACACAGTAACCTTAGACACAATAGGCCTTACTCCACGGTGACAGCCGTTACGGCTCCCGTGTAGCCGGCCTGCACCTGGGTAACCTGCTCCTGGGCACCAGGCAGGCTCGAAGGTGTTACGATGGTCCTTAGGTCGTCGGCACCGGCGCCGCCTTGGAACCGGCTAGCGCCCAAAATTGCAAAGGCCACCGCAGTACCACCCAAGCCGGCTATGATGTCCCACACCAAAGCCTGAACGGTGTAACCAGATTCGTCCTTCAGAAACTCTACCGCACGGCCCAACATTCCTTACTCCCTCCTTTCTTGTTGGATTTCACGCAGGTGAAATATAATAGGCCGCACCGCCGGCCCGGTTCGCCACCAGCCAGCAATGCGGCCTTCCTGCCACCTCCAGGGACAGCATGGGGAACCGCCGGGCATTACCGGACCTCATCCCCCGGTGCGGTTCCCCCGCCCCCAGGCCACTATCCATTTTTGACTTAAATCTTGCCTCAAAGCTTTTCTGTATAGTTCTACCACAAAGTGACTTCCTCCCTACCCCTAAAAGGGGTAGGGCTTCCCACCTCTAGGGCTAATGGAACCCCTTCAGCGGAACAGGTGGTACTTACGGGCTTTGACTCCGTTACCGGAAGCCCTCCCACCAGGCGACCGTCACTACCGCCGCAACTACGTCAGGTACCTACGCGGCCCTTGACGATACTTCCACAAACCTGTTGAGCCGTTTATCCCAAAGCAGCTAAACCCTGGGTGGTTTAATAAGCATTGTAGCACAATAAAAATGGGAGAACCCGTCTGCTTACACACGGTTCCCCCGTCACTCCTTATTTTAGCACCTTTAATTCCAGCCGTCAACCAAAACTCAACTTAGCCGTAACCCGGTAATCATCTTAGCAATATGGTAACCTACCGGCATAAGTGTAACCCCAAGCAGCGCCAGCCCGGGGAAAAGAAAATAAAGGGTCTGGATTATGGGTCTCGTGCTGAGTCCCTGCTCTATCCTGTACTGGCGGATCCTCTCCATAGTATAGCTCTCTTGGCTGAGTAAGGAGGTTATGTTCCCCGCGCCTATATCCACACCCCTCTGAAGAACACCAATAAGAATGTTGGCCTCAGGAAGGTTTACTTCTTCCGCAAACCGCTGCAAAGCTCGCTGCGGCCCCTGGCTCCAACTTCTCAAACACCTCTGAAGTGGCTCCCTGATAAGGCTGATCATGTACACACCCGCTGACAGAGCATCGTAAAGGCTGTACCCGCTCGAAGCGTAGAGACTTATTATTTCGCCCAGCAGGATGACCTCTCCAGCCTTCCGCTCCTCCTGCACTTTCCTCTTAAGCCACAAATACGCCTTCCCCATAAGACGGCCCAATAACCACCCAAGAGCGGCACCAATGAAGCCCTTCCATATCCCGTAAGGAAACTGAGCGAGAACAACGAAGCCCCCAGTTGCACCAGCCACTCCGCCGTAGTATTCCTCCCATGGCACTTCTTGCAATGTTCGGATCAAAGCCGACTTGGTCCTGGCCGCATGTCTAGGTCTATACCGGGAGCCCAGCTTCTCATCCACGTAGAACATCAGTTGGAACACTAGCCATCCCACGCTTAAAGCCGCAACTAAAACTAATATATCCGCGCCGTACAAGGTCCACATCCTTGCGGCATACTCCGCCAGCAGTTCCCCCGTCATATCTCTACCCTCCTCAGCAGAAGGTCAAGAGCTATACCCACTGAAACAGACACAAACATAAGCATTACCACCAGCTTCCCCAGAGCAGTCGCAAAGAAACCGCGGGAATCCGGGAAGATGAGCTGGGTAATGATGAACCCCGGGAATACCAGGAGGTTTAAAAGAATACCCACCTTTCGTTCACCGCTCAACTCAGCTGCGTTCTTGTATTCCAGCATCTTTTGCGAGCTTACGCGGACCGCCAGGTGGGGCATCGTCTTGACCACGGTCTGGTCTTCGGAGGCCGCTATCAGCATCTGGGCCCACACTCTCACGTAGTCGTTGTCTACTGATTCGGCCAGCTTCCTAAAGGCCTCATGGGGCCTTTTCCCCGTGGCCAGATCACGCACGCATTGCTCAAGGTGCTTCCGTAAGGGATTGCCCGTACTCCGTGCCGTGCGTTCAAGGGCCTCCTGGAGGTTCTTCACCGTCTGAAATTCCGCTACAAACATCTGTATAGCAAGAGGTACCTGCTCTACCAGTTTCTTATCGTAATTCTGCACGGCCCAGTTTAGAAGCTGGACCGGAAGCGACGCCAGGCACATGGCAATAACGGTGGATATTGCAATGTTGCGGAACAAGATAGCTCCAGCGGTTATACCGGCTATTGCTAGGACTACCATAAGGTTAAATAGAGCGTAGGAACTGATTTTCCATCCCGCCTTGGCCAGCCTGCTCGCTGCATACCGGTTCCACCCCTCCAGCCACCTCGGCTGCTGGGGCTTCTTCTTCTGTTCCACGGCCCTCCTAATGGCTTCCGGCAGAGAGCTTAAAAAATGTTCCCTCCTGCGACGACTCTGAAAGGCGCCAACGGCCACCTCAATCGCGCTTAGCAATCTGTTGAGGGCCATGTACGAGAGGCCGCCCGCGGCCAGCGCTATTCCTACCAGATATATCAGGTCGATTCCCATAGCCCCACCAGCTCCTCGAGTTCCTGCATGGACACTCCGTACTTAAATAGCTTCCTCTGGAGGGCCTCCGAAATAAACTGCGGGTGGACCCAGGTGCCCTCTTCGTAGTTCGCTTCCGAAGGTTGCCACACGCACAGGTCGCGGAACACGGGTCCACTATCTCCCGGAGAAACTTCTACCACATGCTCCACTTTCTTCACTCCGCTAACGTTGTTACCGTACATGTGGACTACCACATTGAAAGCCGAAGCTACCTGCCTTTCCAGGAGTTCCACCGGCAGGCGCCTGCCCTCCTCCAGGGCCATCTGGGCAAGAGTGGTAACCGCCTCATACGGCGACCCCACGTGTATGGTGCCCATAGAACCATCGTGCCCGCGGCGGCACGCCTCTATCATCTGCCCGGCCTCACCAAGCCCTCTTGCTTCGCCCACTATTATCACGTCCGGAGTGAGCCGGAGGATGATGGTAAAGCACCTCCTCATGTCCCACCCGATTTCCGGGTGTGCCTCCAGGGCAACGATGTCCCTTTCCGGGTACCAGTCCTGAAGAACCAGCTCACGGTCGGTCTCCAGCGTCACTATTCTGAGCCTCGGGTCCAAATGCTTCACCAGCCACCTCAAGAGCGTTGTTTTACCGCTGCCCGTCCCTCCGCTGATGAGGATATTTGCCCGCCCTTTGACCAGGCATTTGAACAACTCCATCGTGTACCTGTCCATCGTCCCGCTCTGGAGGTAATTCTCATCAGATATGTCAAAAGTACCGTGCTTTCTCACGACAAAGCACGGCCTGTCGGTCAGCGGAGGGCACAGCGCCGTAATTCTTGAGCCGTCCAAACGCCGCGACTCTACTCCCGGGTTGCCTTCATCGAGTGATATGCGGTCGTGCTCCAGCATCCTCCTGACAATCTTGAAGACGTGCTCGTCATCTTTGAATTTTATACGGGCCTGGCGGTTGCGACCCCTCTCCTGGAAGTACACATGCTCCGCGTCATTTACCCTTATTTCATCCACTTCCGGCGCATGGTAGAGCTCTTCTATAACGTCCATACCCCAGAGGTACTTGTATATTTCCCAGGCCGCCTCTTCAGTCCTCATCCCGTGGACGCTTATACTGTACCGGTGCATAACGGCAGCGATAAAACGGACCGCCTTTTCGGCACAGCACGCCCTGCCAGCCTTAAGGTCCGCCAGCAGAGCCTCTACCTCTTCCTGGGGCATGCCCAGGTCCGCCTTCGGGTCTGCTACCAGCGACTGCACCAGGAACGTGGCTTCGTACAGGCTCTTACTGCCCACCTGTACCTTCATGTCCACCTTCACCCCCTTTTTTGGCCAGGACTATCTTGCCGTCAACAGTCGCCCCCGCCAGAGTAGCCGCCTCGCTCTCCTTGACTTTCAATACCACGATGGCGGGCGACTTGTCGTTGCTATTTCTGTTATTGGCCTGCGTTGTATTCAGGCTGGCTCTTATTTCGCCCAGAAGGCTTTCCGCACTCTTGTTTTTCACGTCCACCACCACGGCTCCCGTCGCTATCAATTTGCCCGGGACCAGGTCCTGGCCGGTCTTAGCATTTTCCTGTTTTTCAGGCACCCAGTATACGTCCACCCGGTCACCAGCAGCGATGCTCATGCCCACTGCCCCCACGGCATCCACCGGCACTGAGATCTTCCTTTCGCCGGAATTAACCACGAGCGAACTGTCCTCCAGTTTTTGGAGCAATATCTGTTCCCCCCTGTAGATAGGGGTCAAAGCTGTTTTGCCTATAACCTGGCGAGGGTCCTGAACCGCACCGGTCTGGCGGCTGCCAGCAGGCATGGAGACGTATCCCAGGTCATCCGCAGTTATCACTTTGTAGGCCGGAATTTCCCGACTCGCCACTAAGACCTGTTCCAGGGGACGGTTCTTAACCGCCCACCCTCTGAGGCCCAGAGCGCTGCCAACGGCTATGCCAACTGCTATAAAAACCATGAGAAACCGTTTTACTCCTGGAAAACCCAGACCGCCCAACCTGGGCAGGCGCAACATTGCCAACAATCACCACTCCTTCCTGCTCCTTTCGTTACTTAACTAGCGGCAAAAAGGCTCTGCAAAAATCCCTTCTTTTCCGACCGAACCTCGTACAGTCTAGCTTTGAGCTCTTCGAGGCTCTTTAGCAAGACACTACCCTTCCGCACAAATCTTCTCTCCTCCATAGCTCGGGCCAGGTCCTTCTCCTCCGGAACAAATACCACCGCTTCCACTCCCAGCGTCTTCTGCACTTCCGCGTCCGGCCTGCACCGGTTGGCTACAAGTACTACGTCTTTCTGGCGGAAATCCGCTATCAGTAAGGCAAGCCTCACCAGCTCCTGATAGCCTCCTCCTGTGACCATGACCAAGGTGTTGGCGTTCTGTACCGCCTCTCTAGTAACCGCATCTTCCCTGTTGGGAAGGTCTATAACTACCGCGTCGTAATCACGCCGGGCATAAGTCAAAACTTGTGCCACAAGCTCTCTTGTAACTTCGCCCTCAGATAGCCTACGCGGAGGCTGGAGGACGTGGAGCATGTTTTCCACTTCTATAACGGCGTCCGCCAAGCCGTCTTTCACGGAACACATATGAGGGTATTCCGGTAGGTCCAGATAATAGCAAAGGTCGCTTCCTCCTCCGGCCGTATTCAGGTCAATCAGAAGCACACGCATCATGTCTTTAAGCATATATGCCAGGTGTATGGCTATCGCCGTACAGCCAACCCCGCCCCGTGCCCGCCAGACGGCTATCACCCTCTGACGGTATGCCGTTTTCACCGAGGTCACCTGTATGGCGGGCTGGGAAACCTGTGCCGGAATTTCGGATATATCGGCCTTCCCACTTAGTATGTCTACTACCGTTTCCACGGGTATTTTTAGTGCAGCAGCGATGGCTTCGTTATCAAGATAGGCCGCCATCCTCTTTACGCGGTCTCTTAAATCCATAAACATCCCCCCAACAAAAGGGACTCTCCTCCAAAAACAAAAAGGCCGACCCAGGAAAGGGCCAGCCTGTGACGTCCTCCCCTCAATAAATTGAGGGGCATCCTCAAGCGGATGCACGCAGCGCTTTGTTTCTGCGCTCCGGTTCGGCGCCGCCGTGCCACCCCAATCGGTATGACACGACCGCGGGCCGCGCCACACGGCCACTACTCCCCTTCACGGGAGATACCTGGAACGCCCTCTCGTAGATGTTGAGAGCACCGTTTACGTCGGCCTGCGCTCTCCACCCGCAGAAGCAGATGTATAGTCCCCGATGTCTCCTGTTTGAGGCTTTTTTTACCCCACAACTATGGCAGGTCTTAGAAGTGTTCTCTTCGTCTATATCATCGCGGACCGTAATCCCGACCAGCTCACCCTTGTACTTGAGCATATTAATCAACTTCCGGTACGGCCAGGCGTGAAGCCGCTGGTTCAGCCGGTCTCCATAATCGATGCCCTCCCGAATACCGCTGAGGTTCCCTATAACTATTTCTTTCACACCTCGCTGCAAGCACTCAGCAATGAAGTGAGACGTAGCTATGTGTAATAATTGCGCTACCTGCTTCTTCTCACGGTGTACTATCTGCCTCCACCGCCATGAGTTCTGTTGGAGATTCGCCCGTACCTTCTGCCAGTACCGCCTTATCGCCTTGATCAGCCTGCCGGAGTAGAGCGTTACCGTGCCATCGTCGAAAGCGCAGGCCATGAGGACCGTCTCGCCAAGGTCTACCGCCGCTCTCCCCAACCCGCCGTTTTCGTGCGGCTTAACTTCCACCATCAGACGGGCCTCTATCTTCCCGGAATACCTGTCGTAGATGATGGAAAGCTCGCGCACGCGCTCGTATTCGACGTCGGGACGATGGGATATCCGGAATGTTACCTGCTTTACACCGTCTTTACGGCTGGTGCCCAGGCTCAGCGTGACCCTGTCTCCGTCTACTTTGAACCCGCTCTGCACGTACTTGAGCGGGGAGAGACAGCTCTTCCGCCGGAAGCCGGGAGCTTCATGACGCGTTAAGCCTTTCTTCTTCAGGGCGAAGAAAGACCTATACGTTTCCCGCACTTCGTCCCGGGTGAGCTGCACGGACATCGAGTAATAACCTTTAGCTCCGGGCAGATCCTTCAAGATACGGTTGAGGTTCTTCCGGGAAATATCCACCTTCCCGGTCTCTCCGTATTCTCTGCGAAGGTGCCACAGAAGGCCGTTGTAGACCTTCGTTGCACAGAGCATGGCGTCCTTGAGAACGGCCCCGGTCTGGGGATCAGCGTAGACCTGAGCCTTGAGAGTAAGCAGGGGCACTTAGTCACCTCCTCCTGATAATTTGAATAACAGGGCGAGGGGGTCCGTGTATCCCCTCAATAAATTGAGGGGGATTACTGCCCCCTCGCGCTCCCCCATTTTTTCTAAACCTTTGACTACTGCGCCAGGCTCCAGACACCCGTGCCGTTTACCAGCAGCTGCCCCGAAACCGTCCCCGAGGTCGTCCCCCTGGCAGTCCTGGTGTAGGAGTGCCCTTCGGAATCCCGCTCCGTCCACCGGTACTCATATTCTATCGTGTATCTTACCGTTATGGTGTAGTATTTCGGCTCCACCGCCATCATCCGGTCCTCTAGAATAGAGTATATCTGTGCCCCGTCCATCGCCCAGTCCTCTTGAAACTCTACTACCGCTTCATGTTCACGCGGCTCCATCGCTACCGTTACCGTGCCCTCAGGTGGATAAGGCGTACCAAAAGTGAACTCCGGGTGCTTCTTCGGATACGTCAGTTCCGCGCTGGTTATCCTCCACCACGTCACCCTGCCCCGGGGAGGTACCGGTTTCGGAGGCCTCAACGTGGCCGTTACCCAATCGGTCCACTTCGCCGTCCCAGGTTCACGGGTTATCGTCCGGTCCTGGCTCACCGCCTGGAAAGTAAGCTCTCCTGGTCCGGACTCCTCCCTCTCCACCGGGGGTACGTATACTTCCTGCTTGTTGTTGTCCCAGTTGACATCATTAGGCGGGTCTACTGGGTGTATCTTCGCCACCAGGGTGTTGCCGGACGCATCTCCTGTCCAGGCAAACTTGAACGTCTTCTCCTCCCCGGGTTTAAACTCCACCTGCCAGGTCTCATCAAAGTAACTGCCGTTGCCAGTAGGAGCCGCCCACCCATTGTTCGTCACCGATAAAGTCGCTTTCACCGGTTTACCGTAATCTGCCGCTAGGCCGAATACTACCGTACCCGTGTACTTAACGCCGTCCTCTGCCTCGTCAGTACCGGGATCCAGATTCTTAACGTAGAGGTCGGGCAGTTGCTTGGGTTTACCGTAAATTTCTACAATGTATGGTATCCAATAGTTCCAGCCTTCCGCCATCTGGAGGAAACCGCCCGATGGTACCTGAAGAGGAATACCTAGGGTTTTTAGAAACTGAATATTCTTGTCATCTTTTAGATCCATAGCTCCTTTCTTTGCTATTTCAACATCACTTTCTTCTGGATTTCCAGCTAACCGTATATTCTCGTAGTGCAAAGTATAACTTAGGTCTCCTGGGAGACGTGTTTCTGCCCAAACTTTGCCTTCATGCCCTTTAGCAGCACTGTACAAGAGTATCCTCTTGTCGAAGTCTTCAAATGACATGCCGCCATATCCACCGCACTGCTGGTATATCGCTGGGCTCCACTCATCTATGCCCAAATACCTCACCCTGACCCCGGTCACATCCCAGCTGTTAATCAACTTTCCCAGTACACCTGTAACCTTGTAACTCCATGTTTTTACCTGCCCCGGCAGATCATGAGTGCCATCGTGGTCGGTATCCTGCCATACTCCATTGCTGTGCTTCCACAGCTGGAAATATGCCACATCAATATAAGCTTTTATGAGCTGGCCTTCCGGAACTGGATCCTCATATCCTGCCAAGGCCGGTTGCGAGGCCCAAAAACTTATCATAAAAAGAAAAAGACCTGCTATCAGCAGGTTTATACTCCAGTTTCGCATTGTGTATTATCCCCCTCTAACAAGCTTGACTTAGAATGGGTTCTCGATAAACAAGAGACCAATTTCACGGTCTCTCCAGTCAGCATGAGTATTGACTACAAAATACTTCACATTTTTCACGTCCACTGGTGGCTTGCCATCGGAAAGCTCACCTCTATCCTGCACCGCATACTGCAGTTCCCACCTGCCGTTATCCAACTGCCGCGCTATATCCACTTGACGTGTCCGCACCCTGCCGTCCTTTTCGACAATATGCACATCCAGATACTTTGTGTCTGCCACCAGCGTCAAAATCTCACCCTCGTAGTAAACCTCACCCCGATAGTCTAGCTGTCCATTCTTAAGCCCAATGCTGTACACAACATGCTTATCCACTTCAACAGGTAAATCAGTAACTTTCACGTACCCCTTGTAAACTTTTGTATTCTTATCATCCGGCCACGGCCAAACATAGACGGGCGAAATACCTTCCAAATCTGCCACGCTGGTCACCAGAATACCGTTCATTGGCTTCACATCTGGCGCAGTATTAACCTGGTCAATGTAGTTCTTCACCTTCTCTATGTCTGCTTCGGGTTTCGCCTCACCTTTCGGCCAGCATATCACGTAGTCCTTCCCGCCAATGTTGCGCCACTCCACCTCAAATCCCAACCCTTCCGCAACGTACCTGGCAGGGAGGAACGTACGCGCGTACCTCAGCTGTGGGGCTACGTCTATCTCCTTCAGCTGGCCGTTCGCGACAATAACTTTAGAACCTATGACTATCTCCACAGAATGGGAACCCCGCCGCAGGCCCGCCTTCTGCTCTATACTGCTCCAGGCGATGTCCTCCTCTTTCACGCCCAGGGCATACCCCAGGTAGCGCACCGGTACGAAAGTGCGGCCGCTGTCTATGTACGGGGCTACGTCCATCTCCACGCCAGGAATCTCGCCGTTGATGAAATAGCGGTTCAGGCCAATAACAAAGACCACGCTCTTCACCAGCTGGTTATTCTCGTACACGTCCACTCGCGTTTCCGCCCCGTCGCAGGATACAAGGGGCACCATAGTAAAAGTAAGAATGGCGGCCAAAAAGCCGGCGGCAATTTTCTTAAGCATTGGTAAATCCCCCCTTAAGAACTTTGGACATAAAAATAGCGGGCAGCACCCGCCAGGTTCAGCCTATTTCTGTAGTAGCGTGATGATTATACCAGCAAAACCAACAATTAAAGTAATCACTGCGCCTATGGCCCATAGTCTTACATTTTCTAGCTTTCCCTCTACCTTGTCAATCCTGGCAGACAGCTTCTGATCCAGGCCGTCCATACGGGCGGATAGCTTCTCGTCCAGCCTGTCTATCCTCTGGAGAAGGAAGAAAAACTCCGGGGATGCCAGCCTGTTTGGCGGTTCATTAGTAGCCGCGACTTCCTTCAAGGCCTCCTCTGGCATGGCGCTCACCTGCCTTCACCTCCATTTTATCCACTAGCGCCCAGGATAGCAAGCTTCATAAAAAAATGCCGCCTGGAAACCCACAGCCTCGTGCCGTG
Organism: Moorellaceae bacterium AZ2; assembly: GCA_051024685.1. Classification (GTDB taxonomy): domain Bacteria; phylum Bacillota; class DSM-521; order Neomoorellales; family Neomoorellaceae; genus UBA12545. Next base: position 51,100 of record JAZHPA010000005.1, read on the forward strand.
GGAGGAAAGGCGGCTACGCCACCTCCCACACCAAAGTATCGCTGTCCTGCAATTTGCGGAGCCTGTTGACGCTGGCCCCGTTGTAAAGCTCCTTACCAGAAAAGTCGGCGTTCCTTACAGCCCCACGGCTAAACAAAGTGTTGACGTATCCGGTTATCACTTCGCCTCCCCTGCTCCGGTAAGATACCAGATCGTATTTCTGAAACCGAACTCCATCTCTGCTTATTAGGTACCGGTTGGCGTTGGCCCTCGGCCTTATCCCGCCCTTAACCGGGTTGGCCCGGTGCAGCTGTCGGTTCCTGGACCTCACAAACCGCCCTCTTAGTGCTCCCGGCAGACTGACTCTGGGGGTAATGCCGAAGGCCGCATGGATTAAGGCCAGAGCATCGCAGTAATGGGCCTTGTCGAGCCCTAGCTCCAGCCTGGCTTCCTTCACCTCGTAAGCGGGTATCTTTACCCCTTCCAGGGCGTTAAACTGCGGGTTTAGAGCATTGAGTCTTGCCGGCCAGCGGTAGGATTCTATGACTTTATCGATTTTTATCTCGCCCTTCGTCACCTTGTCGTGGCAATCCTTACACAATGTTACCAGGTTCTTCGGCCGGTCGCTCCCTCCACGGAACCGCCACACTATATGGTGGACTTCCAACCCTTCCGGATCGCCGCAGAGCACACACCGGTACGAATCGCGCTCTAACACGTATTCCCGGTAATTCTTTTTCCCCTTTAGCGGCCCTTCCTGGTAACCCCTGCCTTTCACTTCTGGGTCCACCATCCTGTGGGTATCGAACTTGTTAATTTCTTTCGCCCACACGGTTACCGGAAGTATAGATTCTACCATGCTCCTGGTCTTTTGGTGCTCATACCACAGGTGGCTTACCGAAGGCGGCAGCCATCCTTCTTCTCTCCTGCGGTTATCTATACGGCAGGGCCGATAGGGCGTCTTGCGGCTGCGCCGCCTCTGTCTCAAACTCGCACGCTCGTACATTAACTCCGATATGTCCCGGCGACCGGCCACTTCCCCTAAAAACAGCACTTCCCCGTCCTCACGGACGGCGGCTATACCCTGGGTCAGACCCCGGTCCCGCCCGGCGTAGACTTTCTGCTTGTACCCGCTGGAGCCGTATAGTAACCGGATGGTAAAGGGAACTACCCTGACTACTTTCGCCCTACCTTCTTTAAGGAGAACCCGCGCCTTCCTGGGACTGCAAGGCATCAGGGGCTTCCCATGCTTGTTCAGCACATAGACGTAAACTTTCTGTTTGCGCGCTAACATAAAGCGCGTCCCTCCTTGCCGGAGTTTTTGTGCCCGTCGCCTGTGTTATCCCGGCTTTTTACTCCCGCCTCACTGTCCCTACCCCCCAGGACTGTTTAGAGCTGCCCGGTATTGATGCCGGGCAGGACTTGCGTCACGGGAGCCAGTGCGGCAGGCTCGGGCTACACCCGCCGGTGGCATCACCGGGATAACCCGGACCCTTTAAGACCCCCGCTCGCCCAATAAGGGTTTACGGGAGAGGTTAATTCCTCTCAGGCTAGTCAACCAGGGCTTGCGGCCTTCACCTGCAAGCCCCCGGCCTTGTGCCGGGGGTGGTTGACATTTCTTTGCGCCACCTACTGTCTTCTACCACCCACCATTGCACATTCGAAAAAACAAAGGCTGGAAACCGCAATTCTCCTGTGGTGCGGTTTCCAGCCCCATATCAGAAAAAGCACGGTGCCCCAGCACCGGATCAGTTAGAACTTAAGTCCCGGCCTACCTTACTTAGCGTCTCAGCAGTGCAAATATTTGGCCAAGAAGAGTAGGCACTATTCGCGTCACTAATTGGTAGAAACCATCGAGTTCCGCCAGCTTATCTACAACTTGGGCACAGCAATTATTCCGCTAGGCTCCACACTCCAGTACCGTTCACGAGCAGCTGCCCTGAAACCGTCCCCGAGGTCGTCCCCCTGGCAGTCCTGGTATAAGAGTGCCCCTCGGAATCCCGCTCCGTCCACCGGTACTCATACTCTATCGTATACCTTGCCGTTATGCTGTAGTATCTCGGCTCCACCGCCATCATCCGGTCCTCTAGAATAGAGTATATCTGTGCCCCGTCCATCGCCCAGTCCTCTTGAAACTCTACTACCGCTTCATGTTCACGCGGCTCCATCGCTACCGTTACCGTACCCTCAGGAGGATAAGGTGTTCCAAAAGTGAACTCCGGGTGCTTCTTCGGATACGTCAGCTCCGCACTCGTTATCCTCCACCACGTCACCCTACCACGTGGAGGTACTGGCTCCGGAGGCCTCAACGTCGCCGTTACCCAGTCCGTCCACTTCGCCGTCCCAGGTTCACGGGTTATCGTCCGGTCCTGGCTCACCGCCTGGAAAGTAAGCTCTCCTGGTCCGGACTCCTCCCTCTCCACCGGGGGTACGTATACTTCCTGCTTGTTGTTGTCCCAGTTGACATCATTAGGCGGGTCTACTGGGTGTATCTTCGCCACCAGGGTGTTGCCTGAAGAATCGCCTGTCCAGGTAAACCTAAACGCCTTCTCCTCCCCCGGCTGGAACTCCACCTGCCAGCTCTCATCAAAATACCTGCCGTCGGCAGTTGGGGCTGGCCAGCCGTTATTGGTTACCGATAGCGTGGCCTTTACGGGCTTACCGTAATCGGCTGCCAGGCCGAATACTACTGTGCCCGTGTACTTGACGCCTTCTTCTGCTTCCTCAGTACCGGGGTCCAGACTCTTAACGTAAAAGTCGGGCAGTTGCTTGGGCTTGCCGTAAATTTCCACGATGTACGGTACCCAGTAGTTCCAGCCTTCGGCCATTTGGAGGAAGCCGCCAGGAGGAACCTGAAGGGGAATGCCTAGGGTTTTAAGAATATCCCGGTTGGGCGGCCATTTTAAATCCATTGCTCCCCCCTTTGCAGCTTCAACATCACTTACTCCCGGATCACCGGCCAACCGTATGCCTTCGTAGTGTAAAGTATAACTAAGATCTTCTAAATGTGTTTCTGCCCAAACTTTGCCTTCGTACCCCTGAGTAGCAGTAAAAGAAAGAATTTTAGTGAAAAACTCTTCAAAGGTCATACCGGCATAGCCATTATTCTGTTGGTAAACAGCCTGATTCCATTCATTGTTATTCAAATAACGTACCCTAACCCCAGTCACATCCCACCGGTTAGCCAGATTATCAAGAACACCATTGACTTTGTAGCTCCAGGATTTCGTCTGCCCAGGCATGTCCCGAATGCCATCATGGTCAGTATCCTGCCACACCCCGTTTGAGTGCTTCCACAACTGAAAATACGCCACATCAATGTAGCTCTTAGCAAGCTGCCCTTCGGGTACCGGGTCTTCGTATGCAGCTGACGCCGGATGTGCAGAAAATAACCCCAGGATAAAAAGAAAACCTGCAGCAAGCAGGTTTGCAATTGCTTTCCGCATGGCCCAATTCCTCCCTTATCTCAACCTTGGTATGGATTATCAATAAACAACAGCCCAATTTCGTCAACGGGCCAAATCCTATGTGTATTCACCACAAAGTACTTTACATTGTTCACGTCCACCGGAGGTTTCCCGTCGGAGAGTTCACCCGTATGCTGCAGCGCAAAGTCGATCTCCCATTTGCTATCCCCAAGCTGCTTGACATTGGCGGGTTGACGGTCACGAACCTGACCATTCTTTTCGATAATGTGCAGATCGAAGTACTGAGTGTCGGCTACTATCGTCACAATTTCTCCCTCATATATCACTTCACCCTCATACTCTATCCTTGCATTCTTGAGCCCAAAGCTATATACCACATACCCGTCAACCTTAACAGGTAAATCGGAAGCCTTCACATATCCCTTGTAGACTTTTGTCCCGAGATTCGGCCAGGGGCGAACATATACGGGCGAAATACCCTCCAGGTCCTTTTCGCTGGTCACCAAAATACCGCTCATGGGCTTCACGTCTGGCGCAGTATTAACCTGGTCAATGTAGTTCTTCACCTTCTCTATGTCTGCTTCGGGTTTCGCCTCACCTTTCGGCCAGCATATCACATAATCCTTACCGTCCAAGTTCCGCCATTCCACCTCAAATCCCAGCCCCTCCGCAACGTACCTGGCAGGGAGGAACGTACGCGCGTACCTCAATTGCGGGGCAACGTCTATCTCCTTAGGCTGGCCACCAGTGATTATCGTCCTGGAGCCTATGACCATCTCGACAGAGTGAGGGCCTCGGCGCAGGCTTGCCTTTTGTTCCGCATTGCTCCAGCCCACGTCCTGTTCTTTCACGCCTAGGGCATACCCTAGATACCGCACGGGAACGAAGGTGCGGTCACTGTCCAAATACGGGGCCACGTCCATCCGAACGCCCGGAGTCTGTCCGTTGATAAAGTATTCCTTAATCCCAACTATAAATATGACGCTCCTAACCAGTTGCTGGTTTTCGTAAATGTCTACCTGGGTCTGTTCCCCGAAGGCTACTCCGGGAATTACCCCGAGCAGGAAGGTTATCAACACAAATAAGGCTATCTTGCTAATAAATCTCTTAGTCATAGTTCATCCCTCCATTGTAATTATCGGTATCATTTGCTATCAGCGTAAGGGCTTCCCACCGCCTGGCCGCGGTTGGCAATCCAATTCCGGAGCTGCCTATTACCGCAACGTCATCGAAAAACATTGTACCGCAGTATCTTCCGTGCATTCAGTATACTCTCTCTGGTGCTACATACGGTTCAAAGTACCTGCGATCGTGCTCTCTTACGAAGAGGCGCACCCTGCACCCAGGGTATTGTTCTGCGACCTGACGGACCGCTTCGGAAATTCCGCCATCACCAACAATTATGGGCCGCAACACAGCCTGGTCTCCGGACTCAATCACCTGCGTGTCAGAAGCGCCGCAGACCACAACAGGTAACATCGCAAAAACCAGGACGGCAGCCAAAAGGCCAAGGGTTAATTTTTTGAGCATGAATAGATATCTCCTTACGATTATGGGTTACAAAAATAGCGGGTAGCACCCGCCTTAGGGTTGTAGCTTATCTTTGCAGCAGAGCGATGATCACACCGGTAAACCCGGCGATTAGGGTAATTACAGCACCTATGGCCCATAATTTTACGGCATCTAGCCTGTCCTGAACTCTATCAATTTTCTCTTCCAGCCTATTGATCCGACTAGATAGTTTCTCATCCACCCTGTCAATCCGGGCTGACAGCTTCTCGTCCAGCCTGTCTATTCTCTGGAGGAGGAAGAAAAACTCTGGGGATGCCAACCTGTTCGGCGGTTCATTGGTGGCCGCAATTTCTTTCAATGCTTCCTCCGGCACGGCGCTCACCTGCCTTCACCTCCATTGTAGCCAATGGCTGCCAGGATAGCAAGCTTCTGCATTAGCTGCAGCCAACGTGCTGCCGTTAGCCCAACAAATCTTCCTCTCCAAACAGCTTCCGCACCATAAACACAAGTCCGACTACTAGCCCGGAAGCCGCCGCTAGGACTAGTCTACCGGTGCCTTCAAACATGCCCCTAAACACCGTGGCATCCAGCAAAAGCCCCAATAGCAGAATGCTTATAGTTACATAAGCTGCAATGCGGGGCTCCAGCGTGGCCTTTGCCCGCTCGGCAAGGAGCCTGTCCCTCTGCCTTAGAGCGCAGCCGAGCCTTTTGAGTCCCTGTGCCGCAGCCCTTGGACCCCCCGCCCTCTCCGAAGCGGCCACAATCGCGGCTACTGCCTTGAGCTCGGGCAGGCCCCATTTTTCACCCACAGCCTCAAACATTTTGGGAAACGAAGCAAGCGGGTTCAGCCTTCTCGCCGCGAGCATCCCTTTAAATTCGCCCGCCAGAGGCTCCGGGAACCTTTCCGAGGCGTTCTTCACCACCTCCGGGGTCGTCTGCCCCACGGCATAAAGGCCCGCCGCTGCGGCCACGAAGTCCGAAACCAGGGACCGTAGACGGGCAACTCTTTTTTGCTCTCTGTAGCCTGCCAGCCAGGTAGGCAAGTGCCATCCCAAAAGACCCCAGAAAAACCCAGCGATGGGAGTTTGGAACGCCAGGATGCCTAATAAGAGAAAGGTAGCGGCGCTGGCCACCTTCACCCCGTGACGAATGCAGTAAAAGAAAAGGCTGCCTGCCGGAGACTCTTTGCTTATCAGGGTGTAGAAAAGTGAAAACAGGCTGAGAAAAAGAAGAACTGCCCAAACCAACCACAGGACCCCCTTTCAAAAGAGATACTTCTCTTCAACCTTTTCGTATTCAGGTTTCACCTTTGCCCCCCTGAAGGCCAGTAGCGCCAGCCTCTCCGGCGACACCGGATTTTCATACACCCACCTCCGCACCCTGCCTCTAGAGGCCGCGAATTCCTGGGCGTCAAACTTCACAATCCTCCGGTATCCCTCGCCTGGAATGACCTCCACTACCTCCATCAGCGTCCGCTTGCGCTCTTGGGTCACGGTCTCTTTATCCAGAAAGATGATAAAGTGGAACATCGAAGCTATAACTTCGTCCAGGAACTCTCTGGGCAGGTTTACTCCACCGTCCATAAACATGCCCCACAACCTGGTCCGCAGGGAATTTACGTCGCCCGCGTGGCCGGTGGTCCAAAAGCCCCCCGAAGTAGAACTTGCCATCTGGGAGGCGGCTATTATCTCTTTCGACCTTATCTCCCCCACTATGGCCCTGTCAGGGTTGGATCTATTCATGGTGCGGCAGAGCTGCGTCATGTCTACGATGGTCTTATCTCCGTATACCACCTCCACCAAATTTACGCAGTTTTGCAGGTCCGGCAGAAACAGCTCGAAGCTGGTTTCCGCAATAAAAACCCTTTCCTGGGGGTCTATGTGCAGGGCGAGGGCCCTCAGGAAGGTCGTCTTGCCTGAATCGGTCCTTCCGAAAACCCCCACGTTGGCGTGCCCCCGCACCAACAGGTCGACCAGCATGTCTGCTGCAAATTTGGGCAGCATCCCGAACTCTACCAGTTTCTCCAGGGGCATCGGGGGGCGCGTCACAGGAGACTTTCTTATGGTAAACGCCACGCCTAAAGGAGAAACCTTAAACCCTATAGCCGCTAATCGGCTGCCGTCTCTCAGCCAGGCGTCTACAATAGGGGCGTCTTCGGTAAAAGGGCGCCCTGCGTCCTCACATATCTTTTGGCAGTACCTTAAGGCATCTTCGTTGTCTTCGAAGTAATGGTCCCCCGCGTACCACGGCCTTCCGTGCTTGCCGTAGAAGACTTTCGGCCTGCCGTCGGCCGAAGGGTTCACAAAAATCTCGGTTATCTCTCCTGCTCCCGGTCCGGCAAAAAATTCTTGCAACACGCCGTATCCCGCGGCGTGCCCCACAATAGCTTGAACCACCTCTTCTTTTTCGTCCGGGAGAAGGTCGTCCCTGGAAAAGACGGCCCGCCTTACGATGACTTCTATTTCCTCCAGGTTCTTCCCGCCGAAGTGGCCCCCGGAAAACAACTCCGGACGTTCCATGTAAAGAGAACGGGCAATCTCATCGATCAATTGTTCTTTCTGCTTCCTCACAATGTCCAGCCAGTTGCCGGGCTCGAGTTCTAAACGTTCTGTCAACCAGCACACCCCTTTCCGCAGAGTACCCGGCGTCTTCCGGGCGTTTATAGAAGCTCTTGCAGCATTTTCTCCCACCGGACATCCCACTGCTGTTTTGAAAGCAATACCACCCGTCTCACGGACGCCTTAACGCCGAGAAGCCTCAGCTCCTTCAAAATCTCCTCAGCGCATTCAGCCTCCTGGTTTAATCCCAGGAGGGGCAGCAGTATAACATCGCACATTTCCAGCGCGGCAAAGGAAGCCGGCTCCAAGAAATTTACGCCGGCGTTCACGACGGTCAGGCGCGGTCTTACGCTGTACCTCTGGTGCACCTGCGATATTATCTCGCGAAATAGAGGACCCGGGTTTTCCCCGAAGTCCGGCGTGCCGATATAACCGAGTTTGCTGCCCACCGGAAGATACTTCATACCCCAACCCCGCTCACGAAGCATCTTCAGGGCGAGCTCTGCCGTAACGCTGTCGGCGAACGTCGCCAGGCCCGCGTTCTCGGTTCCACATTCTGAGGGACCTGTCTGGCGCACGCCGAAGTAAAGGTCCAGCTCTGGACAGGCAAAATCATAGTTCACCAGCGCGACGTCCCAACCTGCTTTCGCGGCCGCTGCCGCTATGTTGAAGGCGGCAAAGCTCTTGAGACCTCCGCCAGGATTCCAGACCGTCACAATTCGACCCCTGGAAGGAGACTTCAAAGGTGGCTTTGCGGACGGAGCAGTTCCTCCTCCTCTTCTTGTCTCCACCGGCGCTGTCCCCACCCGGAGTTCCTCTGCGGGCTCGCTGCCCGGGTCTTCCGGAATCTCTCCTGCCGCTTTATTATCCCCGGCCCCTGCACCGCCGCCGGATGCTCCCGTCCTATAGTTCGTCGCATCTGGAGCCCCTTCAACGTCCTTGACCGTTCCCGCTATTTCACCAACAACCTGCTCCACCGCCTCACCGCTCAGCCCCAGCTCGCTTAAGGCCCCCGCAAGGGTGCCCTTTTCCCCCAGCCTATTTATCAACTCACCCGCATTAACCGGGTCGCATAGAAGGTCGTATACGCCGCAGGCGATGGCCCGGAGAACGAGGGTGCGAGTCTCCGGGTCCGCCGGGGAGCCCGGAAGGAGTATTACCCTTTTATCGTACAGCCTCAAGGGGAATATCACTTTTGTTACGAGGTCCTCTTCGCCGTCCAAATGGAGCCCCAAAACAACCACGTCTGCCTCTTTCTGTTTGGCCGTTTCCACCACATAGTCCCGTATATAGCATGTGCCCGCCACTTCAATCCCGGCATCTTTAAGGCTTTCTGCAAGGATGCTGTCGAGCTCTTCCAGGCCCGTTGCCAGCAGCACCCGCATCTTCCTGTCTCCCCCCTTTCCGCTTTTCCGATTTGCCAGCAGTGTACTGCCTACCTCGCCAGTATCAGGAACGGGTCGATGGTCGTTTTTGCCGCCAGGTCGTGCACTTCAAAATGAAGGTGGGGTCCACTCGACTTTCCCGTAGACCCCACCAGTCCTATGACTTTCCCCGGCAGCACTTCTTCCCCCTCAGACACCAGTATCCTCGATAGGTGTCCGTAGCGGTACATGTATATGCCGTCCGATATGTCTATATAGTTCCCGTAGATTGCGTCCCATCCCGTGTATTCTACCCTGCCTGCCGAAACAGAAACCGCATCTACCCCGTGGGGAGCTGCTATGTCTATGCCATGATGCGCCCTTCTGAACAGGGTCGCCTCGGGATGGTAAGTATCCGTGATTTCCGTCCAACCCGGTACCGGCCATACCGCATTGTGGTATGTTTGAAACCTTTCGGCGTATGCGTATATATCGGGAATATACCCCATGGCGTAGGCCTTCCGGACGGCCTCTTCACCTCTGCCGGCCCCAACGTAGAAGGCCAGCACCGGGGCTGCCTGCTCCTGCCAGTTACCCTCCCAGTCAACGCTCTTAAGTCCCTGCTCATAGAGCAGAAACGCACCCATGAGTATCTGGGCCCGGGGATTGTACCTGTCTTTTTCCGGGTCAAAGCCCAGCCGGGGTGCATAGTGCTCCCAGTTGGTCGGGCTAACCTGCATTATGCCGAAGCAACCAGTAGTGCTGTTGATGGCCCGGTGGTCAAAAGATGACTCTCTTAGGGCCACCGCGGCCAGGAACCACCACGGTATGCCGTATTCCCGCTCGGCTTCCATGAAGAAAGGCATGAGATCCGGTGGTATCATGCTGGCCGAAACGGCCGCCGCAGGATCAATTCCCGACCCCATGAGCCATGCCAGCCTCGCCTGCTGTCGGCTGAAACCGGTTGCTGCTTCCAGAATGGCGTCTCGGGCGAGGGGTACGCTTCCATCCGTTTCTTTGAAGTGCTTCTTCAAGAATGCCTCCAGCCTCTGATAAGGATTGTCCCACACCTGCACAACGTCAACGAGCTCTTCATAGGTAACGGTGGTGTCCCCGCGCTCCTTTGTGACCCACTCATAGCGGTACTGGTACAGTCCCGTGTAGGTGGATGCCTCCACCAATAGGTAGACGTCGTAGCTCGTGCTCTCGCCGTCCTCACCGCTCACAGTAACCCGGGACCGCTTGTAGTAAAAATAAGGGGCCAGTTCCTCCGCAGCAGCCTTTATGATCGAGTCGGGTATTTCCGCCGCACCGCTGGCAAAGGTATAATAAAGGGCCGGTGCATGTATGGCTCCCCAGGTCAGCATATGCTTTCTGTCGCTGCCGTAACGGTCAACCAGCCGCCCAATATATTCCCCCTTGCCCGGGTAATAAGATCTCCCGGCAGACGGCTCGCCGGAAACCAGCCAGGTATTTCTTATGTTGTACTCATCGCACAAGAGCTGGTACTCCTCCAACAGGGCATCTCCGGTATCGGAAGGCAAGACCCCCGTCAAAAGGCGCATGGGAGCCATGACCTCGTATACCGCGGCCACGAGCAGCAGGAGACCGAAAATGAGAAAAACCGCAACCAGGACTGGTACCAGATAAGGTGCCAGGAAGGCCAGCGCTTTTTTAAAGAAGGACCGCGCAAGAAGAATGCGGGCACCGCTCCTTATTCCCCCTGTATTTCCGGACCTCTTCATAATTTCCTCATCCATACAAAGCAAAAACGCGGCGCATGAGCCCGTCTGCTTTAGCCCGGGCAGAAAACGCCGCTGCGTCCCTCCCCCAAATGAAATAAAAGCCAAAGTTGCACATTGGCTACCCCTGCATGCCGGGTCCCCATCTCTGCCTTAAAGCGTTATATATTTCCGCAGTACGCTGCACTCTCCTCACGGCCGGCGGACCGAACCCGAGGGTAGTCCCCGTCACGGCTATGCCAGTTTTTATTATGGCTCCAGCCGTAGACTGGCTCCTGGTGTATAGCTTTAGAGCCTCCCCCAGGGTCAACTGCTGTCCTCCCTCCCCGGGGTACTGCTGCCTTATTTCGCCTAGACTCCTGAATATGTTTCCACCCAGTCTCCGGGCGGCCTCGACGTTGCCCCATACTGCGCCGAAAAGGTGGCTGCTTCCCGGAGCGAAGTGGTCAGCTGGAGAAAATATGGCGGCCGTACGCGCGTACTTTATACCCCCTCTCCTGTCGGCCTCTACCACGTCGTGCTCCAGGGGGGATACCAGAGTGCCGTCCGACCCCCTTGCACCTCCGCTGCCAACAGCAAGGGGAGCTTTTCCGGATATGCCGCTTCCCTCGGCCGTCCCGCCGGCCAGCGCAGCCGGAGCCCCTTCCAGAGGCGGTATTTTGCCCCCGCCGGGAGGGGATGCGGTCTTGACGTTGGCATTCCACCCGGTCCCCGCCAGACGGGCGAAACCCGCTACGGCCATAAGGGTGCCTACGGCCCGCCCTGCCACACCTTCTTCGTCTACACCTATCCACTGGAGAAAGCCCATCATTATGTTCCTGATGGCCTTACTGAGAGGGAAAAAGAGTGCCATGAGCACCAGCGCAGAGAGCATGGCGCCCATGGGGTCTCCTTGGGGGGGAGTAAACATACATCATCCCGCCTTTCGATCAATCTCACTTATGCGACTTCTTCTCCGCTCCTTCAGGGGCCGACGGTCTTATAATGCTCTTATATACTGGCCCAGAACTTTTGAAAGACGATAAACAGTGTCCAGACAAAGGCGTGAATGCTCTGCATAAAAAGATTGCTCACGATTTCTCCCGCCCACAGGCCGAAGACCTTCCTGCTGCGGCTTAACGCATACATCGCCGCGAAAACCGGGGTCATTACCAGGAACACCAGCAGGACAAAGTGGCGGACAATGTAAATAACGTTAATCGCCAGGGTAAGGCCAGCGGCGGCCAGCAACACTACAGCATAACCGATGGGGTTTTCCACTAGGGTCGGAGTCCATTCAAAGAAAGTTCTCGGGTCGATAAGGTCGGGCACGCTCCCGACGGCAGGCACCGAAGTGACCAGCCAGTAAAGAAGGCTCACAATGCCGTTGTTGACGTCCCCGAGGACTTTAAATACAAGAGGAGCGCACATAACCATAAAGAGGGCGGCAAGGCAGTGGAGTATGCCCATCTTGGCCTCCGCATACTCGCCCGGGTTGTCTCTAAAGTTCACCAGTAGGCGGTACGCGTTCACCACTACCGCCAGCACGATAAATGCCCCTACCAGGCCGGAAAAGACGGTATACCACTCTCCTATGAGCTGCCACTCGGCATCGGAAAAAGGGCCCGCATGATACAGTTTTTCGGTCAGGCCCTCTTTCCCTATGCCTTCCAGGTTGTATATCAGAACATGAGGATACTTGGCTCCTACGAGAGTGAACAGTAGGTACGCCAGCAGCTGGATGGGAATGGCAACTATTTTGCCGAAGGTGCTTCCCAGGATATTGGTCATTTCGTTTTGGACGGCATCCAGCCAGGTACCGGGCAGTTCCCCATAGTCCTGCGGCATACCCCTTGGGTACGACGGCGGGACGCTTTCTCCGGGAACCAGGGTTTTTACTACAAACCCTACTATAACTTCGGCCATAAGAGCTATGCCAATGCCGACGGTCGCGAAGAGCATCGCTTTCTTGGCCTTTGTGAGCCTTTCTTCACTACCGCCGCTCGTAATAAACATGTAGGCGGCGATTATAAGGACTGCGACAGCTGCCACCCCCACAAACCCCGCCGCAAGGTGGCCGAATGTTCTGAGCCTAATCGCCAATTCCTGGGCGGATGAATAGGGGTCCTGCCCCCCGAAACCGTAGACTTCGGCTGCGGCAGTACCAGCGCACTGCAGTACGAGCATAAGCAGCGCTAGGACTGCGACCAGATATTTGGGCCATGCCCGCACCATTACTACTATCCCCCCAGCTGCTCCGTTTCTGCACCGTGGAGGCCGAGCATTTCCTTTTCCCATTCTGCCAGGTCGAAATGCACGGCGGCAACTTCTCCTTCGATATACAGGATGCCGTCCCCTTTACCGCAGTTCCTGCTGGCAATGAAATCTATACATCCAGTGGACAAGTTAAGGGCCGAGCCTATAGTCTTTGCCTCCGAAGCTTCGGTGCGCATAAGAAAGCAGGTGGGGCACTGTGCCAGTATGTTCCTCCCGTCTTCGCTGTTAAAATCCCTGAAGGACTGCGTCGTCAGGACCATAGCAGTCTTGTATTTGCGCCCCCTTTTTGCACCGTTCAAGAGGAAGGCCGCAGAATTAGAGTGTCTCAAGAAAGTCCATGCCTCGTCCACTATGAGCAGTTTTCTTTCTTTTCTCCGGCCCTTCACCAGGTGCTCCCACAGCCACATAAAGACTATCTGGGTAGCATAGAAACGTAGGAAGTCGTCCTTTTCTACCGCCTTCAGATCGAATATCATAATCTTCGCGTCCTGCGGGTCTACCTTCGTTTCGCCGTCAAAAAATCCAAGGGTCCCGGTCCTCAGAAAGGGCTTTAATAAGAAGGCTACTCGTTCCGCGCCCATGGCCTCCAGCCGCCTTGCTACATCGCTCAATGTGGGCATCCTCTTGTAGTGCCTCCCCACGGCAAATGAACCGTCAGGGAGTCTCTCGCCGCCGGGATGGTAGAGGCTTTCGGGATCCCTTGTTATTCCACGGGCCTCATATTCCGTCCTTAAAGCTTCTTCCAGTGCGATAATGCCTTCGGCGCCCAGTTTTTCACCTCTGTTTTCCAAGACCGCCTCTATAAGCGCCGCTACTTCCCGCACTTTACCAGGAAGGTCCACGTATTCTTTCTTTTCGTAGTCATCCCATTCCGGCCTTATGTCGAGCGGATTAAAGACCGCTTCCGCTGAGGGATCGAGTCTTACGTAAAATCCGCCGAAGTGTTTCGCCAGTCTTAAGTATTCTCCCTCTACGTCCAGAAACACTGCCGTCGTGCCTCTGACAACCTGTCTCAAAGCCATCAACATGGTGGTCACCGTTTTCCCCGACCCGCTCCGGCCTAAAATGAACATATGCGAGTTCATGAGATCCGGCCGCCACAGGTCGACGAACACCGGCGACCGTGTATGGCGGTTGAAACCCCAGAATATGCCACCCGTATGGCTGAAGTCTGCGGTGAGGAGAGGCATGAGGGTCGAGGCGCCGCCGGAGAGGAGGTTGTGGTACTGGTATCTCTTCAATCCGCCCTTCGGAGTGAGCCCGTAAGGCATGAGGTGGCGCAGCGCTTCTTCCTGCCAGAATTCTATGACTTCCAGCTTGGCTCCTGCGGCTGCGACGGCGTCCTCCACCTGCTGACATCTCAAGGCCAGATCTTCTTCACTCCTGGCAGTGACGCCTACCAGCATACAGGCATAAACCATGCGGTCTTCGCCACCATGGATGATCTGCCTCAACTCTTCTATTTCTCTTATGGCTATTTCAAGTTCTGGCTTGTTGGTGATAGATCCCCTCTTGACCACCTCCAGGTTGTACTGGGAGGAAAGTTCCACCATCTTGCGGGTGAGCTTTTTGGTGACCGACCTTGGTGGGGGCGGCACAAGGTATATGCTCACTTCCACTCCCGGGGCGTTCCATAGTTCGTCAAGCCACCCTACGTCAAGGTATTCAGGCAGAACTCGGACGGCGTATACCCTCTTGTAGTGGTCACCCATTCTTATGTGCCTCGGCGTTAGTTCTATGCCGTCGGGAGATATAAGCCTAAAAGGTTCGGTAATATTATCAAAAAGGTCAAAATCGTCCACCCAGGCTTCCCGATACTCCTCCCCGTCTAAGGGCGCCCTCATGCTTTCATCTCCAGGCTCATGCTCAGGCCCGGTAGTACGGCGCCTCTTTAAGCGGCTGATCAAACGGTTCAAATAGGTTCCCCCCTTTCTTGCTCAGAGAAACAGCGCCCTTCTGGAGCGCCGCCGACGGTTTGAATATCCTGTCGCGGTTCATAAGGGCAAAAAGCAGGTCATACAGTGCCTCCCGGGAGAGGACACGCACCCTTGCTCCCACCGGCTCCACTGCAGACGCAAAGCGCGATACCAGGCTGTAGAGATCTCTTTCTGCTTTCTCCCGTGACTGGGCCGTAACACCCAGAACGGCATATGCCTGCCTGGCGGTCACCTGCCTGGTCCTGGACAGCGCCTCGAAATACTGTATCTGCATAAAAGCATATTCCGCCATGGGGCCGGTAAGCTCCTTTCCCAGATCGGCTATTTCCTGCGCCGCCCTGGTGAGGTCGAGCATCTGAGTGGTGGTGAAAAACTGAACGTTGTACCCCAGGGCAAAGGCAGCCCCCCTAAGGGCTGAAGCAATGGCATTTTTTTCTTCGTCGGTCAGCAGGTGGTAGTTTATACCCCTGAGGGCCAGCACCACGCGGTAGGCGTTGCCGGGAAGCATTATCAGGCCCCACCGTTCCGTTTCGCCCGAGCCGCGCACCACGGGCATTTCAGATACGTTTTCCACAGGACACATAAGGCTAAAAAGGCTGCGTTCCTTTTTGTCTTTTTGCTCCCCCGTCCTGCGGTTCATAAAATAAAGCGCCCCCAGGCTCGCCAGGAGCAGTACCAGCAATGCACCGGTTAGCACCAACGAAATCAGGCTCCCTTCCCAAAAGACTGAGTCTGACATCCTCCCGCCCCCTGAAGGGGGTGGGGTTCCCGGGGATTGTGTGCCTTACAGGATCACGCCCCGGTCCGGTTGGGAATCCGCCTTAATCCGCACATTTCTGCCGGACTTCACAGGCTCACCCTCTGGGCCGTGTCAGATCGGCCCGCCCCACCGGGTTCAGAGGACCACCTGCCTCCCACCCCGGTGGGCAGTAGCCCTAGTTACCAGGCTACCAAGGTATCCTCTAATTTTTAGGCCGCAATACCGCTTATAGCCTGGGCTATATTGCTCGCCGCATTAGCGTCCACGTGCATTATCCTTTTGCCTCTCGGGCATTTTAACCAACGGCCTCTGGGCCTGCTCTTCACGGTTTCCCCGCATCGGGAACAGGTCAGGCTGGTCTTGTCCCTGTTGACGTACTCTACCTGAATGCCCGCTAAACGGGCCTTGTACTCTATGAAATGCTGGAGCTGGTAGTACGGCCAATAGTCCAAGTTACGGCCGTGATCGCTCTTCTGCTCTTTCCTCTGGGCGGTAGCCCACCTCACCCCGGTCAGGTCTTCCATCCTTATCAGTGTTACACCTTGGGCTACCGCAAAGTCCAGTACCGCCCTGCTGATCTTGTGGTTCATGTCCGTCACCCAGCGGTGCTCCCGGTCGCCCAGCCTCTTCAATGCCCTGTAGGCTCTCGTCTTCTGCAGGTCACGCCGCAGGCTGGCTAAACGCCTCCTCATGTATGCCAGATAACCGCCGTGGAAGAACAGCGTCTGCCCGTTGACCCAGGCCACCAAGAGTGCAATCTGCCCCAAGTCTATCCCCATGACCTTACCAACCCGTGGTTTTTCGCTTACTGGAACAGTCAGAGACAGGGATGTACCAGTTTTTCCCGTACCTGACCAGCCTCGCTACCCCCTGTTTTGCTTCCCCTTTTAAAAGCATTTCCAGATACTTTTCCTGATGCGAGGAAACTTCCAGAGGCACGCCTACCCGCTTTTCCAGAGTGGGGAAGAAAGCCTTCCATACGGCTCCGCCGGTCTGGGAAGCCTCCTTCTCTATACGGAAGTTCTGGTTGTTGAAGAATAACCGTCGCGCCGCATTCTTCTGACTTCAGTCAGGAGTTAGGCGCGGCCTTGTTTTGGTATATTGCTTATGATACGTACGATATATGCAAAAACCAGAAGTTAGGAGTACGAACGGTGGAGCTGCAACGTAGCCGCAACAGCGTATATAACATAGCCTACCATATCGTTTGGTGCGTCAAATACCGCAAGCCATTGCTTACGGGAAAGGTGGCTGAACACCTCAAAGGGCTCCTGCACCAGGTGGCCAGAGATAATGGCTTCACTATTGAGACTATGGAAATAATGCCCGACCACGTCCACCTCTTTGTCCGCGCCACACCCAACCACCTGGTGGCCAGCATGGTCAAAGCCCTCAAAGGGGTTACCGCCCGGTTCCTTTTCAAGGAATTTCCTGAGCTTAAGAAAGAGCTTTGGGGAGGCCACCTCTGGAACCCATCGTACTACGTGGGTACGGTCGGCCATATCTCCGAGGAAACAGTGAGGAAGTACATCGAGAGCTAAAAGGCTGGTGAGTAAGAAATGCCGCACCTTCACGGCCCCTGCAAAACGCTCAGGGTAAGGCTAATTCTAGGTGAGAAGACAGCGGAACACCTGGAAAGGACGGTATCGCTATTCCGTCAGGTAGTATCGTACTACCTCCAAGTGTTCCACGACCACATGGAGCTTCTGGAGCGGAGCGACTGGCTCAAGCAGGCGGAACTGCTCACCCACAGGACGAAGGGCAACCCGGAGCCGCTATATCCCTTTGACCGCGAGTTTCCCAACCTGCCTTCCGGTTTGAGGCGGGCTGCTATAGCTGAGGCCCGCGGTCTGGCCCTCTCTTGGAAGAGCAACTACGAGCGCTGGCAGCGTAAGAAAGAAAAACACGAACAGCGGAACCGGAAGAGGGTAGAGCAGGGCAAAAAGCCGGTACCCTTTACAGAAAGACCCCCGCGGTTTCCGGATGAAGTATCCTCCTGGCCCACCTGGTACGGGACTGCGTATAAAACGCTGGATGAAAGGCGTATTCTGCTGAAGGTCTTCACGGGGCGCTCTTATGGGTACAGGAAGGCGGTGCTGGCCGGCTCATTCGCCATCCCTGCGGGGTATGCGGCAGGTTCCCCTACTCTGGTCAGGAAGGTGCACGGGTGGGAACTCCACATACCCCTGTTCCAGGTGGCATCTCCGGCATCGGATGAAAAGCTGAAGGCGTTGTTTTTCCTGCTGGCGGAGGCGGAGAAGTCCGGTGATTCCTTTAGGGTTTCCGCACTCCGCAAGGTGATCGTGCAGCACCTCATCAAGACAGACCCTTCCCTCAGGGTATGCGTGGTCGACCTGGGGGTAGACCACCACGCTGTCATGACGGTAAGGGATACCGAAGGTAGGGTCCTGGCCGCCAGGTTCTTGCGTGGTGCTAAGGACAGCCGCCTTAGGAAGCGGTATCTCGAAAAGGTGGTCAACCTCCAGAGGCAAACGCGCATCATACCCGAAGGGGAGACCTTTGCCCGGGACCTCTGGGAGAAGATAGCGAACTTCAACAACTACCTGGCGCACCTTATATCCCGGCGGATAGTGGACTTTGCTGTGGAGCACGGGGCCAAAATAATTGTCTTTGAGAACTTAAAGACCCTACGTCCTGAGAAGGGTACGAAGTCGCACTACCTGAACCAGAAGCTGGGCTACTGGGTGAGGGGGCGGGTTTACCGGTACGCCAGGTACAAGGCCCTGCACGCTGGCATATTAGTCGTAAGGGTAAGCCCTCCGGATACTTCCCGGAGGTGTCCTCTATGTGGGAAGCTCTCCATAGAGCGCTACACTCCCGGGAAGAAAAACGGAAAAAAACTAGCAAGGTGCGTTGCCTGCAAAAAGCTCAGAGACGTAAGCGCGGACTTTCTGGCCACAGAGAACATTTTTGACCGGTTTTTGTGCGTGTACGCCTCTTAAGACCTCTCCGGCGACGGAGGGGCAGCCGCGTCAGGGGCGGGGTCCTTCTTTGGGGCTCCGGTGCCTATAAGGTGCCGCGGCGCAAGGCACGAACCCGCTGGCTGCTTGCACCCGGAGATTAGGGATGGCCGGCAGTGGGGCCCACGGCCCGGGGACTGCTTCATCCCCGTACCCGGGGCAGGCGCGAAGGCCGGGAACCTTTATGGTGTACCCGGCGTCAACCTGCTGAAGCCTCTGACTTCAGTCAGGGGAGGTTTGCAGCAGCTTCAAGAAATTATACTGTAATTGACTGTACTTAACTATTTTGTTAATATAAAAGTATGGAACTTTTATCCATTGGAGAAGCAGCAAAGAGATTAGGCGTCCACCCGAACAGGCTCCGGGCATGGGAAAAACAGGGGCTGATTAAGCCCGTACGGTTGCCCAGCGGCCAGCGGAGATACCCGGTGGAAGAAATCAACCGCATTTTAGGAACGGGGGGGATAAAGGCAGAGCCGGACGCGGTTGTCCTCTACGCCCGGGTATCTACGAAGAAGCAGGCTGATGCTGGGAATTTGGAGCGCCAGATGGAGAGGTTGCGGGCATACGCACGGGAGAAGGGCTACCGTGTAGTGGCGGAGTATTCGGATGTGGCTTCGGGTTTAAACCAGAACCGCCGCGGCCTGGAGCGGGTGCTAAAAAGCGCCGAACGGGGCGAGTTCAAAAAGTTACTTATCGAATACCCCGACAGATTGGCGAGATTCGGGTATGCCTATTTAGAGGGCCATTTAAAGTACTGTGGTGTAGAGATAGAAGTTACTTCGCAGAGAGAGCCCGAGGACGCACATACGGAGTTGGTCCAAGATTTGTTAGCCATAGTGACTTCTTTTTCGGCCCGTTTGTATGGTGCCAGGGGAGGCAGGAAAATCCGGCAGGGCTTCCGGGAGCTGATAAAGGATGCTGAAGAAGCAGGAGAAGGACAAATTTAGCTTTACAGTATGCGGGGAGTTTTTTCCGGAGGTCTTCCCGGCCTCCCGGTCAGAAAAGTGGAGCCGTGGTGAAGAAGACCCTCTTGTTACGGAGATGCGGCTTTTCTGTGCCTGCATGAGGTGGGCCTTCAACCGGCTTCTGAAGGGTGCTTCTCGCGATGAGGTCAAGAAGCTGGGGCAGGAGCTCTTCGGTCTCAACTCCCGGTATGCGGACGACGCCAGGCTTAAGGCGCAAGGTGTGTTGGACTCCCAGAAAGAGCTGTTGGAGCTGGAGATTGAGGAAACGGAAAAGAAGCTGGGCAGGGCGAGGAAGAAGCTCGGCCTGGCCATGAGGAAGCTGGCGGGGGCAGAGGAAAAAAGGGCTGCCCCAGAAGTTATTGAAAAACTCCGCCTAGTGGTCAGGGGGCGAAACAACCGGGTAGCGTCTTTAGAGAAGAAGCTGGCCGAACTGGAGGCTCACCGGGAGAACGGGACCGTACCCAAGGTAGTGTTTGGCGGGAGAAAGCTTTGGGAAAGAGTCTGCAAAGGACGGGCCACGCGGGAGGAATGGCGGGCCGCCCGCAAAAACCGCCTCTACTCCCGGGGAGACGAGACCAAGGGCGGCAACCCGAACATGAAGGTAACTTACCGGGAAGGGGAGTTCTATCTGGCGGTGACCATTTCCCACCTCTCGGAGAAGGTGGGTGAAGACGCCCTGGGCCGCCCGAAGATGAGCCGCGCCCCGAGGGTGGAAGGCAGGTTGTGGCTACCGGAGAAGCACCGGGACCTGGTGCGGATGTGGCTGGCCATGAAGTTGCCCTATACAGTAGAGCTGGCCCGCACCTTGGAGGGCCGCTATATAGTACATCTGACGTTCGATCTTGGCGGATTGAGGGAGCCCGATTTTACAAAAGGCTGCCTCGCATTAGACACCAACCCTGACGGAGTGGCCTTATGCAATGTAAACGCTTCAGGCCAGCCGGAGCCGTGGCCGGAAGACTTTAGCATTCCTTACCCGGGCAACTTGGGCAAATATGAGGGAGAGTTTCAGGTTATCACTTACCCGAACGGCTTTATGTATATCAGGATACCCGACTTTGCCTATGCTTCCGGCTTCCGCCGGGATTACCTGATAGGTGTATTAGCCAAAGTAGTGGTAGACATAGCCTTCTTTCTGGGCAAGCCGATTGCCCTGGAGGATCTCAATTTTGGCAAAGACAGGCTGGACACCAATAAGAAGTTCAACCGCATGGCTTCCAACTTTCCCTTTGCGAAGATGGTGGAGGCGGTGTGCCGGAGGGCTGCCAAGGAAGGGGTTCCTTTTAAGCCTGTACCTGCCCGGCACACGTCCACCATAGGTTACTGGAAGTACATGGAGCGTTACGCCGTTCCGGTGCATTGTGCGGCGGCGCTTGTTGTGGGCCGCCGGGCGATGGGCTTTAAGGAACGGGTAACGAAAGAGCTTAAACAATTAGTAGCCAAAATCAAGCAAAACCTGACCCGGAAGGTCACTCCTGATACACCGGGGGAAGGAAAAGGGATGACCCGTGGGGTCAGGGCCTGCTTGAGGCGTCTGGAGGGGAAGCTTCCTGTGCACAACGGGCTAGTCCCGTGGCAGCAGGAAGCGTATTATTCCGTCTGGTACGACTTAAGGCTTTTGGCCCTGTCCTTACGGTGACCCCGTTTAGCCGGTGTCGGACAAACCGGTAGGCGATCCTAACAGGACGCGGGAGGCGGGAGCAATTCCGCGCTGGAAGGTCCACACAGTCTGGCGGAAGCCCAACCAAAGCTTCCCCGCGTGAGCGGTCCGTGCCGGTTGTGCCCTTCCGGTGCAGCACTCCCGTCCGGGTGGGACTCCCGGGCCGAGGTCCCCTGTCGCCCTGCCCCTCGGGGGGCAAATCAAATATCCGGAAGGAGGCGAAAGCCTGGTCTGGGGGCCGACTTGACTGAAGATAAAAACAGTCAAGTTTTTTGAACCAGGGCTTTCCCGCGGCGGTTCTATAATCCAAAAAATTTTTCGTGCTCGGCAGCTGGCCGGGACGTTGTTATGCCCCGGGGAGAACCTTCCGCAAGTAGGGCACGGCATGGAGCAGTAGTACCAGATAGAGAGGATATGTTATGAGAAGTTTCTCCCACACGCTTCCCGTGTTAATCAGCGGCACCGTAAACCTCTTATTGAGGGGCCACAGCCAGGGAACACCGCTGGGGTTAAGCGTGTCCATTAGTAGGTGAGAGAGATAGCCGGCCGCCAGGGGCACCCAGAGAAAGGTGTAAGCCGGTACCCATTTCCTCAGTAGCACCAAGGCTATGAAGGTAATTACGATCGCGCTGGCCAGCGAATGAAAAAAGCCCCGGTGTCCCGCACCCAAATATGCTGCGTAAGACACTGGAACTTTCCGCCCTATATAAGAACGTGGACAATCAATATCAGGAAGCAGGGCCCCTACTCCCGAGGCCGCTGCGATAAGCCCGGCATCCCCGCCCGACTGGGCGGCAACAGCAAGACCGGCGCATAGCCCGGCCGCAAGGTGCGTTTTGTATAGCATAAACACCTCCCCATTCTCACTCATTTTCGCCTTGCGTTCTTTTCCCTCTTCTCAGGCCAATGCTTCGGGACCGTCAAAAAGTGCAGCACTCCCCACAGGTAGTCATCCAGCCCCATGGAGCCCACCTTATAGAAGGCCAGCGCACACGCTGGTATCATGGACACCACTACGAGTACGGCAATAACTTCGAAGGGAAACACCTGCCAGAAAGGGCGACACAGGAGGGCTGCTGCTGCGGCCCCTCCGAGTAAATAGAAAAACTGGCGGAAGGTCAGGTATCCGCCGATGGGCTTGTCTACCGTTTCTATCAACTGCACTGGCGTGCGGTAAGCCATCGGATAACACCCCCTACCTGCGATATTGGCGCAAGACGCGGTCCAGGTGCAGTGGCGAAATGGGCTCTCCTTCTTCTGCTGCGTCCCATGCCGCCTCGTTTATTAAGGCTTTGAGTTCGGCCGGCGACCATCCGCTGGTGGCCGCGGCTATTTCTTCTAAAACACCTGGAGTTATATCCGCTGTTCTCCTTCCCTTAAGGAATACTTCCAACATAACCGCCCGCGTATGCCGGTCGGGAAGCCCGACTTCTATTTTTTCGTCGAACCTTCCCGGCCGGAGGATTGCCGGATCTAGGACATCTATCCTATTGGTCGCACCTATGATCAATAACCCTCTTTCTCCTTTTGATTGAAAACCGTCCATTTCGGCAAGGAGCACGTTCAGTATAAGGTCGCTGGGCCTGTTAAGGTTGGCGCCGTCGCGTATTCTTGCTACTGCGTCTATCTCATCCCAGAAAATTATCGCTGGACTATTGTTCCTGGCGTGTTGGAAGAGGTGCGTCACCGCGCGTTCGCTTTCACCTACCAGAGGAGCTGCTATCGCAGAGGCGTTGACCACATAGAAGGCGCAGCCGAAGGCCTCCGCACAGGCCTTGGCAAATAAGGTTTTTCCCGTCCCCGGCGGACCGTACAGCAGTATCCCCCCGGGAGGGGTAAGGCCGTATTCCTTATACTGGCCGTCGCTATCCAGGGCTAAAGACATAGCCCTTATTACTTTCTTTTTGGCTTCTTCCAACCCGATGACTTTGTCCAGAGCATTGGGTTCCGGCGTCTTCGGGGGATAATATATGACTCCTGGCAGGGAAAAAAAGGTATGCTGTCGTCCGTATTCATAACGGCCGCTCCAATGGTTATAATGGTGAGCCATCCCGGTGCAGTGGGCTCGCTCTTGGGATTTGCGGTTGTCCGCCCACCCGGCCGTCCTCCGCAATTTTCTTGCCGCAGCGGCGCTCATCCGTTCTGCAGCTATAAGAGCTACGGCTGTGTTTATGGCCCCCGCCGCAGGGTGACCACCTGTCATGACCCCAGCAGCCCCCGGATAAAACTTTGCCAGAACCGCATAAACAGCAGGTAAACCGACAACAAGGAGCCACCTGCTGACCAGAGCAGCTATACCCCCCCGAAATATGCTGCTGCCGGATATTGAGCCCCACATGATAAGTCCCCACAGACCCGTGATGATCCACAGCGGAATCAAGATATTTAAAAGCAGGCCGGCTTTGTCTGCCCATATAACGACATGTTCGGGAGGAGGCAGCCGACTGGAATAGAGTCTTGGCCAGTGTTCCAGAAGGACCACGAGCAAAGGTATGTAGGCGTATATTATCGAGAGGTCGCTTTCTTCAAGGGTATGCAGTTCGCCTTTTGCGTCGTCCATCAGTTTTATCACTCTAAACCTCATTTTCCCCAAATGCCCCCCCGAAGCTCTCCCTGTTCCCACAAAACATCCATGTAGTGCCACCAATCCACCACTGCGTTGAAGGTCCACAATACGACCGCTGCGCTCGTTATAACGACCAACGGCTTCCACAGCCTGCCTAGTGCCCTCCTCAACTCCAGCCCAGCCTCCACGGCCACTCCCTGCAGCGGCGACCCCATCCACGGCAGCCTCATCCCGTTGCCCCACAAAATGACCCGCACCCTGTCGGACAAAAAGAGCGCGCCCAGGTATACCCCCACGCCGGTCATGAGTACGCCCGGAAAGCTGTAGACCTTGGACAAAGCCCACATGTTCCCGAGGAGAAACACCAAGCCAAAAATGGGTACATCACAAATACTGCTTCCCTGCCCAGTCCTTCTTACGGGAAAGAAGAGAGAGCAAAGAACCGCACCTGCAAACCCGTAATAACAGCCGGTAAGCCCATCAAGTATACCGCCTGCCATCCAGGCAGCCGCCCACGCCACGTTGACCCCCCCAAAAAATGCATTAGAACAAGCTGAGCAAAAATTGTGCAATTAACCTTGCCAGAACCACCATTGCAACTGCGCCCACCGCCGCGCCAGTAAGTTTTTTTGCTGCTTCAGTTTTTTTCTCTTCCCCGCACGACAGGACGTACATGTATCCCGCTAAGATAAGGGCCAAGAAGGCGAAAACCCCTATCATCCCGCTCAGAATATTCGCCAACGCAAGGATCCACTCCGCTGCGGCGGTGCCGTAGGTTTCCGCTCTCCCGAGATCGGGGGTAAAATTCTCTATTCCCCTATATAAAACGGAACCGATGATAATCTGCATTGTGTTCTCCGCCTTTCTTCCCCAAGAAAAAGCAAGAAAAAAAGCAGCCCTCGGGGGGCTGCCGTCTTATGCCGGAGGAGCAAGTCTGGATACCGCAAAGCTAACTATGAGCTTGGCAAAGAGGGCTACCGCTATGCCTACTATGGAGTACAGCATTATTTTTTTTGCGGTCTCTATGTTGCGTTCGTTGCCCATGCTGGCGATGAACATGAAGCCACCGACTATCATGGCCACTACTGCCGCCACTGCTACGAAGCCGATGAGCGCATCGGAAAAGTTGATTATAGTCCTGCCTATTGTCTCACCAGCCTCGGCATTCCCCTCGATACCCCACATGGTAACTCCTATTGGGGCAACAGCCGCCAATATTTTTTCTCTCGTGAAACACCAGAAACGGGCTATTCTCTGCCCCCAAGCCCTACGAATTCTTGTTAACAATTTAGTCACCTCCTTAAGCGGCGCTGGAGGCCCCGGCTTTTGAGCCTGTGGGGAGGAAAGCGCCGCAATTTTGAACCCCTTACCCCCAAACGTTATTTAATTATTTAATAAGATTAACAGTAAACCCCACCAAAGTTGGAGCAAAGTATATCAGCACAAGCCCTATAAGAGCGCATACCAGACCCGCTTTTGCTATCTTTTTGAGGCCGTCGAATATCCCGCCCAGCAAAAGCATTACGGCGCATACGGCCATCACCGCCAGAGCCACTTGCGGTGATAGATAAGCGGACAGCCGGGTTATCTCCTGCGCCAGGTAGTCTATTTTCTCTAACAGGAGGTCGGGATTGACGTTGTTCATGCCGTACTGCTGCACTCAAACCACCGCCTAACCGCTACCTCAGCCGCCGCCGAGGCGGTACGCCAGGGTCCTGACCAGCCCTATTATAAGCGGCAAGCCGTAAAACAAGAACACCCCGCAGCATGCCAGGAAAAGCCCTCCCCAGCCGTACCTCTTGAGGTTGCTGTGGCCCACTAAAAAGCCTGCTGTTATAACTACAATTGAAACAAGCATTACGGTAGTGGCCACGGGCAAGACAAGCCCCGATATCGCCGTATTTATGTCTGCTATGAATTCGTTTATCCTGGCCACAAATTCCGCCGGCGATACAGGCTTTATTCCCCCCGGCTCGGCAACGGAAACAGCACCCTCAGCAGTGCCGTCTCCAACGCCTGCCCCACTATCCTGGACGTCCACCGTTTCCACCGCAGCGTCAAGCGGGGACGGTTTGGCAGCCGCGGTAAGACCTGGGGAGGCCAAGGAAAATACGGCTATCATGGCGGCTGCTGTTAGCACGTTCCATCGCCGTAACTGTAATAATAGTTTATATGCCCTCTGAAGCACCAAAAGGTTCGCCTCCTCCCTTTCGTTTTCTTGCTCTTTAGGACGAACAGCTATTTTCTCCAGATCACCCCCTTATGCAGGATGAGAAACAAAAAGCGGCAGGAGAGCATTCTTGCTCGCCTGCCGCCCGCCGACAACACGCGGGACGGGAAGGCCCCTACAGTTCGCTGCAGCGCGCATGAGCGCACCGTACCCAAAAGAACATTCCCGCCCCGCAGATCGCGTCCGCAAGTGCCGATTTACGATATTGGGTCCCGATCATGTCGGGATACACCGCAATATTCTTTGAAATATTATAACCCAACCTCGTTGTCTAATCAATGTCCCGCTTGTGATCCACCGGGGAAAGGGGTTTATGCGGCTTCCGGATCGCTGGCCGCCGGTATCCCGGCGAGAATTTCTTCCAGCCTGGCGACCAACCATTCTCCCGGTGCACCGCCGTAATTGATTACTCTCGCCGCCAGTTTAAGACATTCCTCCGCTTTCAAAAACATCTTATCTTCTTCGGTTAGCTTCTCCCCCATGGCCTCTTTTATGGCCTCCCGCATCTCCCTGGTAGACCAGTGGTGCTTTGCCGCCTCCTGTATCCAATATAGCGGGTCTGGAGTGCCGGCCGCCAACCGGTGGTGGTAATGTGATAGCTCCGGTACGCGCGTACTCTCGTCCGGGAATGCTTCGTATGTCTTGATATATTCTCTCACCAGCGCGGCCGAGCACCTGGCATAAGCAGCTATTTCTCCCAGAGGTACCTCACGCCGTACAAGTTCTGCCATTATTTCCCCTTTGAGGAACTTGGCATCATCGTCTACTTCTTCCAGGCTGACCAGGGCCTGGAGAAGATCGTCCAAGGCAGCTGCGACCGGAGGGATCTGTTTCATGAGCACCCGGTCTACCTTCAGGTTAAGCCCTATTATGCGGCATATTTCTTCCGGTGTCTTCCCCTCCCGGGCCGCTACTACGGCCACCAGGTCTCCACGAGGCAGCCTCCCGGCATGAACGGCAACGTGGTGCTCCCAACAGAGCTGGATGAGGTTTTCCGGTATGTCACTCCCCCCTGCCCCGCGGGTTCTGATGTGGTGGGGCTCGCCGTACGCTTTCTCCCCGCACAGCTCGCAGTAGGGCTTCCTGGCAGCTTTAACGGCTTTCGGATCTTCGATCCTTTCTCCAATCCCGGATGCAGTACCCTGCATATCGGCCGCACCGCCCGGGTGGCTCACTTCTGCAGAGACCAACAAAAATCTTTCCCCCTCCTATTGGTTTGGTTGGCATTCTTATTGCGCCGCCTGCACTGTCTAGCAGCGAAGAATTTTTCCAACGTGTCGGAAGCTTCCCCCCTGGTCATGCCGGGCGTGTAGAGGTTGAGCTTTAACAACAAATCGAGCTGCTTCTGGGTGGGGGGCAGCTTCCTCCAGGGAGCTGCTCTAGAGGCAAAATTCTGCGCCCTCCACCCGAGCTTCTCCCTCAGGTACTCTTCCGCGAGCCCTTGAGCGTACCCTATGTCCAGGGGACGAGCATTCAATATCCTGACGCTGTTATCCTGCCGGTGCTCCACATTGTATATTCCGCCTCCCAGGGGGACCAGATAGATATATTCCCCCGGCCCTACGGGAAGACGCATAATGTCGCCAGCTATCACCCACCGGAAGGCCGACCGTGCAAAGACGTCCACTTCCTGAACGCTTGTCTTTAACGGCAATAAATCTCCCCCTGCCGCCGCAGTCCTGGCATTCGGGGAATATTCTGTAGTTTCTTTTTTCTCCTTCTTTTTTAGGGCCTCCAGCAGTCCACGGCGCGCGGGATCCACACCGAAGAGCGTCGGCAAAGTAAGAGCGTCGTGTTTTCCGTGGTTATCGCAGACGTCTATCACCAAGCAGTCTTCCTTGCCGGGGTAGAGCCGCAATCCCCTGCCCAGCATCTGCATGTACAATACCCTGGACGTGGTGGGCCTGGCCATTATTATGCAGTCTGTTGCCGGTATATCCACCCCCTCCGTCAACACACCACAGTTGGTCACCACCTCGATCTGCCCCGCCGAAAACTTCTCCAATACTTTAACGCGTTCTGGATACGGCATTTCGCCCCATACCGATTCCGCCTTAACCCCACAGTCCCGAAAGACGGCCGCCAGGTCTTTAGCGTGCTGCACGTCGACTGTAAAGGCTATCGTTCTCCTTCCGGCCGCATGCTCGAGGTAGGCTTTGACTATTATTTCGTTTCGCATGGGGCTGTTGAGGATAGAGGCCAACTCCTTTTCATCGAAGTCGCCGCCTCGCATCTTTACAGCGCCGATGTCGGCCTGGGAATGGACCGCCAGAGCTTTAATATCTACCAAGTAACCGGCCCTTATAAGGGCCACAATGCTGCGCTGAAAGGTTATTTTTTCGAAAACCCTGCCAAGCCCGATACCGTCTCCGCGAAAACCCGTGGCCGTTACGCCAATGAGGAGTTTCTGCGCGTCTCCCGCCATAAAACCAAGCCGGTCAAATACGCGTAAATATGTGGGCGTCACGGCATGATGGGCCTCATCAACCACCAGAAAGCCGAAACGCGTCGGACCGAAACAGGACAACCGCTCTTCCCGCGACAGCGTCTGGACCGATGCTACTACCACATCTCTACCCTGGTGGTCGTCTTCCTGGGCCTTTACTATCCCTACGCTGGCTTCCGGCCACACCATTTCAAATTTATCCGCTGCCTGGCGCACCAGCTCGTCCCTGTGGGCCAGCACCAGCGTCGGGTACCCCAGGAGTTTCGCAATGTAGGCGAAGACCACCGTTTTACCGCCACCTGTGGGTATCACGACCAGCTGGCGTGTTACCCCGTTCCGGTATTCATCCAGAACTGCGTCGACGGCTTCCTGCTGGTAGTCGCGGAGCTTGATCAAAATCCTATCCCCCCTTTTTTCTTCTATGCCGACAAGATCACCACTTAAGCGGCGCTGGATGCCCCGGCTTTCAAGCCTGGGGAGGAAAGCGCCGCAATTTTGAACCCCTTACTGGGGTAGGGCAAGGTCCTGCCCGTGCCCTTACGGGCCTCCTGACGCGCCGGGACAGACTCTTCCCGGCACCCTCCTCGCCCATGTTGGGGGGCGGCCTTCTCCCGACGGCACTACTCGCTGCACCCCGAGCTCGCTGTTTAACCGCCGGGTTGTAGAGCCCGGGACTGGAGGAGCATCCCGGGGTACGAACTTCGGCACTCCCCGCCAACGTAGCACCCTCATCCCCTTGTCCTTCGGGTCGGACGGTTCGGGCTAGTCATAGCAAGGCCCTAAAGCCTACGGCTAAGGCCGGAAGGCAAGTCCCCGGCTTCAGCCGTGGGGTCTATGACGTCTGGTTGATCCAAGAGTCCAGGGCCGGGATGTTGTTCCAATCTTCTTCGGTGAAGGGCATTCCAACCTGAACTGTTTCTTCTTTCCCCGCCCTGTCCTGCTTCTTTTTCTTCTTTTTCCTGCCTTCCTGCCTTTCGCAGGCGCCTGCCAGCTCCGGCAGCCCCTTTGCCCTGAGGGTTTCCGGGTTTATATTAACGGGTATTTTCACATGGCTCCTGGCATGCCTGGCTTTTTCTACAAACAGCATATGGCTGGTGGGACTGCCCTCCGGAGCTTCTTCTACATACACAGCTGCATCTGCTTCTCGAAGCATTCCTGTACTGCCCGCCAGCTGCCTCCGGTCGTTCAACTGGGCCAGGAGAATTACCAGTATATTTAATTCCTGAGCCAGGCTCTTGAGTACCCTGGTGGCCAGTATGAGCGACTGCCAGCTCTCCAGGTCCCTAGCCCTGTCTTCCAAACGCTGGATGTAGTCCACTACAAGAATCTTAAGGCCCTGGCGCATTTTGGCTTCGCGCGCTAGGGCCGCTACTTCGTTGATGTCCGCCCAGGGGAGTGCATCAGTTATCGATAGCGCTGCTTCGTCGGCCAGCTTTCTTGCATCTTCCTCCAATATTTTCCTATCATGTTCGGACATTTCCCCTGTTCTAATCCTAGTAACAGGTATCCCCGACATGAGGGAAAAGAGCCGGAAGGCCAGCTCGTGCCAGCCCATCTCGGTGTTTACATATAGCGTCGGCATAGACCTTTCTATCCCGCACGAATACGCTATGTTAAGGGCCAGAGCGGTTTTACCCTTTCCGGTCTGCCCAGCTACTATCAAGAGATGTCCCGGCTCGGGCAGTACGGCCCTGGAAAGACCCCTTATCCCGAGTTCAATCACCGGGTTGGACATCCCTCTCCTGCAGGCCTCTTGGAGGCCTTTTTCTATCCAATCCCCGGGAAGCATCACAGCGCCCGATGGGGGAAGCCCTATTCTGGAAGCCGCGCGGCAAAACTGTTCCAGGAAGTGTTCTGGTCTTTTGACTGCACCGTTAGAGAGAGCCTTCAAGGCCGTCCTGCTGAGTGCCTCCACCTTTCGAAGTTCTGCCAAGGCCTTCAGCCGGGAGACCGCAGTGGATATGTCGGCAGGAGGGTCGTGCCCCGACGCCAGTTTCTCCGCATAGACTGTGTTGCCGGTGGCCATCTCCTGCCAGGCCTTTTTATGAGGTAATTCTGAAAAATCTCCGGGCGATACCCTTGAAAGAAGGAAACCACGGGCCGACCTGTCCTGAACCGCGGCCGATATAATCTCCAGCTCAAGGGTGATATCTGAAGCTGGCATTCGACCGATCTCCTTTCTATTGAGCGGTATTACCAGCCTAGCCACGAGGAGACCCAGGGCGATTGCAAAAATAAAAAGCCGGGATACCCTACCGCCCAGCTTATCGGACAGTATGTTCCCGGTTGTGGTATTTATCCCCAAAAAACAACAAAATATACACGGCTCCCGGGATAGTGTTAACGCTGCTGTCACCCCGGGGTATCGTTTCGTTCCGGCAAAATTATATCAAATGTATGTAAGAAAAATCAATGCCTGGCTGTTTTTTTCCTGCGAAGTTTCCCCCACTTTATCTCCAACTTATTGCTCCAATATCCAAGATATTCCTGTATAACGTCTTCCGGAGTTTTTTCTTGCTCTATTGTCTGGGCAAGCGCCGCCAGTTCATCCACAAAACGCTGCACAACTGCCACCTCTGGAGCAGGCGGGCGCTGTTTGCTAATTTCGGACAGCTGTCCCAGATAGTACTTCCAAATGGACCGCAGGCGCCTTGCCACCTGCTGTGGTCTGAGCCCTTCTTCGACCGTCTCTAGAGCCAGGGTATCGATTTCTGTTATTACATCCCTTACCATTTGTGTTAGTTTTAGCAACCGCAATCCCTCCTGGTAGAATTGTGTCAGGAATTGTGTCAGACCAGCCCGATTGGCTCTAGCCCTTGGTATTTCAGGGTTGAGGAATTGTGTCAGAAATTCTGTCGCCAGACTTACTGACACAAATAACCCTTGATTCTCAAAGGCTGAGCGAATTGTGTCAGTATTAATTGTGTCAGTTAATCATACCCCCTCCACGACCCGTATCTGAATATCGGAAGGTGTAGACAGTTATTAGTAATGTTGTAGTAGAGTAGTATTGCTGGATAATATTACCAACTATATTATATTACAGCTACTGGCTGAAGATTGAAAAAGTGCCACTGACAAAATTGACACAATTCCTTTTTTGCCCTCAAACCCTTACGGCTCAAGGCTTATTTGTGTCAGAAAGGTTACCGACACAATTCCTGACAAAAATCGCTCAGCCCTTGATACGTCTGGACTATTTGTATCAGGCCCCTCCTAAGCGATATAATACCTTATCGTCGGCCTGCCGCGGCCTTCGGGTTTTGCTGCATGCCCATGTATTCTCCCAGATTGAAGGAGGTACACCAGGGCTTCTTCCATGTTTTGTTTTGGAACGCACACGCTCCTTAAAATATCTCTTTGGGTCGCACCAGGTGTTTTACTGATCACGTCTTCAATTTTCCGGCACAAGCGCTCAAAACTGGTAAAGCTCAGCCGTTCTATCACTTTCCTGGCGCTCTCCAGAAAGTACGCAGCATAGCGGCACCCCTTTTCAATCGACGGGGGGCTCAGTTGTTCAAGACACTGTCCGGGTTTCGCGTCTGCCTCGAAGAGCACAGCCAGCTTCAGAGCAAGGGTCTCCAGTCTAACTGCATAAGGAATGAGCTCAACCGGATATTCCTGTAGTTTTTTGCGGAAATTATAAAACCAGGCGCTGTAGACATGGTAGGGTTCTTTTGTGGACTGGTCAAGCAGTATATCTCCGGTAGTCTCAGATATCCTTCTCAGCTGTCCCAGGAGTTCCGCAGGAATTTCTAGCCTGGGCGGTATGGGGTAGGGTTCCCTGCCGGTGCCCAATACAAACTGGAACCGTGGGAGAAAACCACCTGCAGAATCGTCTTCCTGTAGATGCTGCTGGAACCATTCCAGGGTGCTGGCGCTCAATAGCACAATGTACGGATGTCTTACTTTGAACTCCACTATTTTGTTCCGTGGTCCCTTGCGTATCCGCCGGAACTCGGCAGGACAGTCGTACAGTTCGGTCATATCCTGCTTCAACCCCGCCGCGTAACTTCTGCTCATCGTCCCCAACCACCCGCCCAGTTCGCTGAGCGCAAAAAGACCCTGCGGTTCCCGTGCGAGAGCCTCGTAAAAGCTTTCCGGTGTAATCCGGTCGGGGAACACGCTCAGTCCCGCCTGTTCGCACAGTGTCCTTGCCAGCGCAATGCTCGTGGATTTCCGGAACACGCTGGAATCACCTATCAGGACCAGCCACAGGTTTGCATAGATGCGGCTGTTGAGCACTACCCTGCGCCCCACCGCTGCGCTCATGCATGCCAGCGCCCCTGCAACCAGGAATTCATACGGAGCATCAGTCATCCTTGAGGCCCATTCCACATATTGTCTTACGAAGTTTCCTTCCACAGGTATTGGCGGGATAAAGTCACGGTTTTTTTCCCCATCCGGTTTGCCTGCCAACCACTTTCCCCCCTGCTTTCGGGTTCTTATCCGGAGACCCTCAAAAGATCATCCAAAACCCCCTAAAAAGCACAAAAACCCCACCGTCCGGGGGTACACTGTTAACCTAAATGTCACCCTCTTATGCAGCGCCGGAGCCCCCGACTTTACCCGTGGGGTCTATGACCCCCGTCGTAGGCTGCCGGTTTGGCCATTTCGTTGTACAGGGTTACCAGCGGGGCCCAGGCATTACCTGATTGATGAAGCCGTTTGCGGAACTCTCTAATATAAAGGCCATTTCATCCGGCGGACTATCCTGGGCAAGAAAAGTATTAGCAACGCTGGCCGTCTTTCTAATAAACGCATCTACCGAGGCCAGAGTTTCCCGCACATCTCCGTCCGCTTTATGACGCATTTTCAGTTTTTCTAGCCTTATCCGGTATTCGTTTGCGATTTCCACTACCTGCCCGGCTACCTCAGCTGCAGGCAGGTAGTGGTGGTATACCCTGTGGGCCAGCGAGATCAGGTCGTCCGCGATGTCCTTTGCCAGCAGATACACCTTCTTGACCCTCAGTCTGCGCAATCCGTGCTCTCCTTTCTGTGCAGTTGTGTCTGTGGTAGCCCTAGCTGTTATGCGGCGAGCCTGCTTTCCAGGTCCTTGAAGTCCCACTCCTTTGCCGGTTCTCCCGGTCTATCTACTATCAGCCAGCAGGGCCTCCTTATTACGTACGCGGCTACGGCCCAGGCCAGGTCCCACCCGGAGAACTCTACAACCTTCAACCTGTGCTCTTCGCTCTCCCATTTTACGACCCGCACGATCCCACCTTCCATCTGGATCAGGTCGCCCCGCCGGAGCAACTTCGTGGTTCCGGTCGCAAGGTCGGCCGCTACCCACCTTCTGCCCCGCGCCGAAAATGTGATGCCTGCCGGCCGGTCTATTATTGTTTTGCTTTCCCCGTCCACCAGTGCCACTTTGTTTCCTGCCATCGGGACCACCCTTCCTTTTGGTTCCATTTTCTCCTGGTGTTTCCCGTTCTTCCGTTCCCGGGGGACCTCCCAGACCAGCTCTACGGCCGTACCTCCCTGCGGCGCCGTCCTCACAGCAATCGCGGGGACTCGTTCTATGGATATCCTGTACACCGGCACCTCCCCGCGCTGCCCCAATTTTTCGATCGCCAGCCCACTGAGAGCTTCCTTCACGCGACCGGCCATTTCCTCAGCAAACATCCTCCAGCTCTTGGGCTGGTATACACCTCCTGCCTGCCTCGCGCCTTCCAGCAGGTCTTCGCAGAGGGCCCACCACACGGTACCCTTTCGGGCCTTGATGGTCCCGCTGCCTGTCCGGGGCCTGAAGGGATCTTCCAAGGCCGGCGCGCCGCCGGTGTTATCCTGGCCGCCGTAGAGTTTTATTTCCGCGGTCACTTTCCGGCGGTTCCATTGGACCGCTGATATGCGTCCGGTTAGCGCTATCGTATGAATTATTTCCTTACGGGCTTTGAATACCGCCCTTCTGCCTTTCCACCCCCCAAGGCCTTGGGTGCCGAGCAAAGCCAGCGCTGTCGCATTCATATTATCCAGGCCTTTTTCTACGTATATTTTATAGAGAAATGCTATTTCGTCTTTTGAGAGCTGTCTGTTCTGTCCTTCTCTTTTGTACCGCTGCAACTCCTCCCACGCCAGCGTGTAGGTCCTAGTCTTTTTCCGTCCCCTATTTTCCTTTTTTCTCCGTCGCTGTCGGTAAAGAATTTGCCTTACTGTCCCTTGCGTCGCTCCTGTTATATGTGCTATTCTGCTGGGGGATAAGCCTTTTCGGGCGAGGGTTTCTACCTTCAGGGTGAGACTGCATTCGGGCTCTAACTCTTTTAGTATCTCCTGGAGGTCACCGTCCGGATGGGCTTCTGAGCCGCGGAGGTTGCTTGTTTTGGCCTGTGCTCTTCTGAGGTGGGTCTTTACGGTGTTCTCACTCAGGCCGAGCACCTCCGCTATTTTTTTTGTTTTCATACCCTGTGCCCTAAGGTTCAGCACCATTTCCCGCGTTTTACTTTGCGCGGGCTGCGCCATTTTCTCCTCTCCCTTCAGGTGAGTTTTGTCTCGGGCCTCTTTTTCTAGTTATGTCCGTGTTCGCGGTGCTCTCGCATAGTATTCTATCACGGTATTCTCTTTTTGGCAAGAGTGTGCTGATTTTTCTATGCCATTTTTGGCATGTCATTATGCGCATATTATGGGCACTGAAGGATTATATGCACTTTTGGGCATGGTTTCTATTTTCCTCAAGCGGAAACATTCTCTAGAAGGAAATGTGTTACACATGCCGAATTTTGTTATAGGAAGCATCGTCCAGGGGAATAATTGGTGGGGTATAGAAACGGAGGAAACATGTTAATGCCCAAAAAGAAGCCGGAACACGTAGCACTGGGAAAACGCATAAGAGAAGCGCGCGAAGAGGCAGGCCTTTCTCGGGCTGATTTGGCAGGCGCCGCAAATATCAGCGAATACCAGCTGCAGAAGTACGAATTGGGCTACTATGCGCCGCCTTATGAAGTCCTGGTCAGGATTGCTCGCGTCTTGAACAGGGACTTAAGCTGGTTCTTGGGCGAAAGTAATGTCCCCGATACGACAAAAGACCTGGAGGAAATCGTCAACGAAGTGCTGTCGAAACCCCTCCATGCAGTCTTACGGTGGAAGAGAGTGCCGCTGGTCGAACGGGTCGTTCCCGGTCCGAACCTGCTGGCCGTGGAAAACGTTGTGGACTATATTAATGTTCCCGAATATCGCGAGGCGGACTTTGCCGTCACCGTACCTGCTGTAGACGCGGCGGCGATGTATCCCGCGCTTAGAGAAGGCGACATACTCATATGTAAGCGAGTATCCGCTCCGGTAAACGGCGACATGGTAGTTCTTTATCCATCCCGGCTGGCGAAAAATGCCCTGGTGAGGTATTTCGTCCGCTCGCAGGGTATCCCCGCACTTAAAGCTATGGATCCCACCGTAGATGATGTGCTGCTGCCAGAGCCTTCTTCCGTCATAGCAGGAACCGTGGTCTATGTTATCAGCAAGAATGTATCTTATACCGGTCTTATGTCTCCCGCCTCGGAACAGGATATCCAAACCAGCATAGGGATCTCCAAGGCCGACCTCGAAGACAGCATGGTAAAAGAGGCCGTAAGGCTAGTCGGCCGTGCCAGCAGGACACTTTCGGAGGCTGATAAGGAAGTCATGCTGAAGCTCATGAAAGGGTGGCTAGAAGCGTTAGAAGAGAAGCAAAAGAAGGAAGGCGGGGATGAAGATTGACCGGGAGGTCGGCATGGGACGCATGGCAAGAACATGGCAGGGAACATGCCCGTCTGGCTGCCAGAAGACTTTTGGTGGAGGCCGGTATAACGAGGCCGCCCGTCAACCCGTACTTGTTTTTGAGGTCACACCGTAGTCCCGGGGTTGAGGGCGTCGACCTGCAGTGGTTTTCCGGCCTCAACCTCGACGGCTGGTCCGGATACTCAGCGAAGCACCGCCGCCTCGGGGTTTTCATAAACAGCTCACAATCGTATGTTAAAAAGAGGTGGACAGGAGCCCACGAGCTCGGTCATGCGGTCTTGAAGCATAAGCTCTATTGCTTCGAAGAATTCGGAACGGAACGCGATCCGGAAGAGGAAAGGCAGGCAAACATATTCGCAGAAGAACTGCTTATTCCCTTATCCTTCCTCAGGAGAATACTGGCGACGGGCAAGATCAAATCAATCTATGAACTTATGTTAATTTTTCACGTTTCCAAGGACGCCCTGGAAATAGCGCTCAAGAGGCACCTCCCACCGTCACAAGTGTCCCGTGTCGTGAGCGCTCCGCCAATCCCCATTTCCTTCGTCGAATTTCTGGAAAAGACGGTAACAGTACCTGTTAGGTGTCCCCATTGTGGCGAACTCCTTTATCCTACAAAGCACACACTCGTGACTGTCTGTGTATGCGGTCTTGAGCTCCATTTTGCTAGCAAGGAATTCCTCAGTGCGCTTTCAGGACCGTCTCCAGCCCCCGCCCCTTGATAGGTACCGGTTGCTTTAACCCCTCCAGGCCCATGAGAACCACAGAATGAATAACAGCTAGCACCAGTCACCCCTCTGGTAGTCTTTCCTCGTTGACAAAGGCGCCGCATTAGAACCATAATCAATGGGGTGATGTTATTGCAGCAAACACAGATTTACCTCCATCCCGAACAGCATCGGGCACTCTTAAATGAAGCCGCCCAGAAAGCCGTTTCTCTGGCGGAATTGATACGGCAGATAGTGCAAAAGCACTTAGAACGTCGGGTAAAGCTTCCAGAAGCGCCCAAAGAAGTTTTCCTCCGAATAGTAGGTATCGGGGCCAGCGGCAAGACAGATATTTCTGAACGGCACGACCATTACCTGTGGGAGGCGTTGAGTAATGATTGAGTAATGATAATGGTTGATACGGGGGCTTGCTATGCAATTTGCGACCGCTCAGACAGGAACTACGGCCGGGGATAGTGCAACGGGGCTACAGCTACATCTTTGCCGCCCGTATCAAAAACATGAAGAAAGAGATTACTGATATGATATTAGACGAAAACGGCTACCAGGAGATAAAGGATGAGCATGTCCCAAACGTCGTGGAATTTCGGTAGCGCCCTCTTTTGCGTTTTTTAAGCCGTTTTCACCTCCCTGGAAGTTTCTGGCGAAATAACGACTTCTAGTAGGGCTGTCGCCAACAAAGGTAACTCTCGACATCCCTTAATGCGGTGAAACCCCTTCTCCGCCTGAAGCAGTCCGGCTGCAGCCCAGCGCAATACCTGCATCCCACTCTGCCACCTCTTTACGTTCCAGGTAACAACCCTCACCTTATCAAAGGCCGTCTCTATTATATTGGTTGACCCCAAGGTCTTCCTAAGGGTCTCGGGTAAACTCAGACGAATGACTGTCAGTGTTTCCTCCAATCCCTCCCGCAGGCTTCCCGCAGCCCCGGGGTACTTCCCCTCAAGACTATCCGCTAACTTAAGCAGTTCGCTTAGGGCCTTATTGTAATCTTTTTCTGCCCAGGCTTGCTCCAGCTTCTTACCCACCCATTCCTGGGCTACTTTAGGCAGGTGTTCCAAGACGTTCCGCTTCTTATGTACCTGGCACCTCTGGACTATAGCATGGGTACCAAAAACTTCTTTGACCGCCGCCCTTAAGGCTTTGGAGCCACTGCCGCATTCTCGGTGGCCCCTTCCCATAAACCTAAAACTTCTTTCTCTCCCTGTTCGGTGATCCCCAAAGCGCTTACCACCGTATGCCCGGCAAATTCTATACCATCGACATCGACTACCAAAACTAAGAAGCGTTTGTCTCCTAAAGGCCTGTTCAGAAGTTCGTCCGGGGTTTAGGAGTGGCCCGGATAAAGTGCTGGCTTATAGGGGGTTTTGAAGATAGGCCACCGTCAGTTCCTTCGCCTTACTCACCTATCTCGGGCGTGCCGCCCCTGGGATAGCGAGCAGCCTGTTCTTCCTTACCTTAAAGTGGTATAACTTGCACATATCCACCTGCATCCATACGGACTTTAATCTTTCTCACCTCAGAGACAAACCGGTGGGTTTTCTGACCCAGCCTTACAGCACTGTTCTCGAAAGCGCGCCCAATAGTAACTGTCGAGTTCTCCCCAGCTATCACAAGAGTCTTAGCTCCGCCCTCGGTACCCAGTTCCTCAACATAAACATCACCTCCTGCATGAATCTCACCCCCACGGAAAGACCCCCTCACTATCACTCCCTTACCTGCTTCAAGAAGACAATTATCGCAGCCAATTCGGGTTACTATTACATCTCCGGCAGCATTCACTCGGGAGGCAAGTATATACCCTGTGATTACATTACCCCCACCTGCTGCGTCCTGCCCTTCTATCTCCTGCATCAATCTCACCAACAGGCCGTACAATTGTTCAATTTCCTCTGGCCGGCTTATACTTAAAGGGTGCTTCACGAGCTTCTCGTCAGCCTTCATTACGAAGTATTTGAGGTCGGTATACTCAAAAGGAAGTCCTTCCAAGTATTTCTTCAAGATTAGAACGGCTGCAGGTATTCCGGCAAACTTGCGTTCTATCAACAACTTTACTAATGGCCCGGTACTGCCGGTATAGTTCTTACGCATCTGCAGCAAAGCTTCATTGAGACCCCTCAACTGGTCGCTCAGTTTTCTCAGTAACGGCAAAAGGTTTTTTAGCAGGGAGAACTTTTCCCCCGCCACGATGGTAGAAGAGTGGACATTGCCGCGTACACTTACTGATTCTTGAGCCCTGATTTCGGCGCCAGAAACCATGCCCTCTATAATAATGCTTTCACCGGACTCCACGCGCATACCTTCCAGTACATTTCCAGTAATAACAATATCCCCCGTAAATCTAAGGTGTCCCGAATGTTTGTCTACATCCCCTATATGGTTTAAAACATTCACTACCTGAACCCTTATTCCCCCGGCTATAGGAATAACAACCGGCCTTCCCGCTCGCATCGCCATTACAACCGTGCCTTCTCCTGCCAAGAGAGCCCCGTCTCCTGCTTCCAGAGTTACGTCCCTCGGCACAGGCGGGGCCAGGACATTACCCCTAATGTCCTGGCCTGGGCTCCCCGGTTGCCCGGGGTGCTTTCGTGCCAGGAGCTCTCCCGGCTGGACAGCAGTATACCTAAACCGTTCCCACAGGTCTACCTTAGCATCTTCCGCCATCTCTATCTGGGTTTTTTCGGCAAGGCTGAAAAGTATCTCAATTTCAGCATCGCG
Organism: Moorellaceae bacterium AZ2; assembly: GCA_051024685.1. Taxonomy (GTDB): domain Bacteria; phylum Bacillota; class DSM-521; order Neomoorellales; family Neomoorellaceae; genus UBA12545. The sequence goes on from JAZHPA010000005.1 coordinate 90,643, forward strand.
TCCCGGCCGGGCCGGTGTTCCCCGTGCTATCTCTACCTCCTGTTCCTTGGGCTCTGCCAGCACTTGGTTAATGGTATTCCAATCAATTCCATATACAATTCCCAATTGCCTTAATCCGTTCGCCAGTTCTGTCATTGTAAATGGAAGGTACAGCGTTTCCTCGGTTTCAGCCTCCACGCGCAGGATCTGAGAGGGAGGCAAGTCCTTAAGCCGGTAGCGGATGCGGCGATGCGGCTTCACTTTAAGTATTGCTGACATAGAGTCAGGACTAACTTCTATTTCCCATCCGCCCTCCCTTACTTCCTCCTGGAACGTTTCAATTTCCACCGTATCCTGATCTGTTACCGCCACCGGACCGCTGCATTCTTTACCGTTGTGCTTGATCTTTATCCCCGTCCCAGGAATTATTATGGGATAAGGTCCTTCACGAGGATGGCGGAGCAAGAGCCGCCCATCCTTCAAGGCGGCATACACCCTGAGGCTGCTATTCTCCTCATTCACCTATTCTCCCTCCTCATCCATCTCCATTGCCCTCACATACCCACCCGAAGCGTTTCATAATGTGTTCACGTGGCCCCGTCCAAATTTTCTAGTATGCATACCTTTCTGCGAAAACTAATCCAAAAAGAAAGCACCAGGGGCCACCCTCGGTACCTGGTGCAGATCATACCGCTACGTAGTAAAATCTATACCCCACCGGCGGCCCGGCTACCATAGCCCTTCAAACGGCGTTAGGCCCGCAGCTTTGCGTCCCCGCCTTTCGGCGGGTTTGCCCTGAGCGGCAGGTTTTAAGTTGTGTTGCACTCTTACCAGTGTCGCTCTCGAGTCCACTCTAACATGTAACTCTCCAAAACACAAGACGGATTACTTACAAATATGGTTACTTTTTACTCCCGGGCCGGCCCGCCCGACTTTCAATATAGTGCCAAAGCCAGACCGCTGCCAGCGCTTAGAATGTGCTTGATCCCGACGGATTTCGCGCTTTTACAACCCGCAAGGGATTAAAGGGAGAAAAAATTGAGCTTAACTCACAAGTCAGGTAATCAAACCGATAAGGAGGTTGCCTTTTTTTCTGGTTTTGCTGAGGACCACCACCTTTATTTTCCAACCACACCTTAAGGACAATCACCTCTTTTACCTCCCGAGTGACAGCGGGGAAAAGCTAGCATAAACCCCGGTAGCTGGGATGGCGGAGACGGCCCTCCGGCGTCTCCTCCAGGTATTCCACTTTGCATACCAGCCGCGGTTCTACCCATCGTGGCCGGGTCAAGCCAGGCAGCGGTTCTGCAGAGGGTGGGGAAATAGAGGGTAGCTTCTCCAGCTCCACCAACAACCTCTGTTCTTCCTCCTGATCAAAACCGGTGCCTACCTTTCCCCGGTACACCAGCCGGCCTTCCCGGTATTCACCCAAGAGAAGGGCACCCAAGCGACGTCGACCGGTTCCGGGCTGGTACCCCAAAATAAGGAATTGCCCCTGCTGGGTACGCCTGAACTTACGCCAATAAGAAGAGCGGCGGCCCGGAAGGTAAGGGCTCCTTTTTTCTTTGGCCATGACCCCTTCCAGACCCTGTTTGAGACAGGACTCGAAAAAACTGGTGCCATAGGTACTGATAAAGGTAGATATCACGAGGTTATCCAGGTGAGGGACAGCTTCCTGAAGCCAGCCTTTGCGTACCTCTAAGGGCCTAGACATAATATTTTCACCCCGGTAATACAGGAGATCAAAGGCCACCAAAAGGGCGGGAGCTCGGGTAGCTGCCTGGCGTACCTTCCACTCATCAGTTAGATTTCCTCGCGCCTTAAGGAGATTGAAGGAAGGACGACCCATATCGTCTAATACTATTATTTCTCCGTCCAGTACCACCGGCTGGCCTTTGACTGAATAATGCAGGTTAGATAAATCCGGGAAGGAACGGGTGAGGTCTCGTAGATTGCGTGATTGAAGGATGGTTTTCCCGTCAATATAGGCTAAGCAGCGGTAACCGTCCCACTTTACTTCATAAAGGAAGTCAGGGGAATCAAAAGGAGGGCTGGATACAGCCAGCATGGGCCGGAGCCTGTAAATAGGCAACCGGTTGTTTCCTTCCGTCATGAGGTCTTTCGCCGGCGTCGGGTGCCAGCCTTCTCCTCTTTTTTAGCCAGCTCAATGCTGGCTTTAAGGGCCTCCATAAGGTCTACCACCTTCTGGGTTTCGGGCCGGACCGGAACCTCCACTTCTTCGCCGGCTATTTTGGCCTCTATAATCTCCCTCAGGGCTCTGCGGTATTCATCGGTATACTTTTCTGGTTGGAACTTGGCCGCCAGGGTATTAACAAGGGTAACCGCCATTTCCACCTCTTTAGGGTGAAGTCGCACCTCAAAATTGAGCTCGGTAAGTTCCTGTACTGGGCGTAATTCTTCGGGGTAAATCATGGTATTAAGCATAAGACTCTTATGGTACACCCTTACTGCGGCCAGAGAAGTCCTGTTTCTTAAGGCCACCGTGGCAATGCCTATTTTGTTGGCAGCTCTTAAAGCTTCCCACAGCAAAGCATAAGGCTTTTCTCCCCCATCACCAGGTGCCAAGTAATAGGAACGGTCAAAGTAGACGGGATCTATCTCTGCAAGGTCCACAAAATCGAGGAGGTTAATGGTTTTGGTAGCTTCCTGAGGAAGGCCTTCCAGGTCTTCTTCTCGCAAGATAACGTATTTCCCTTTTTCGTATTCATACCCCCGGACGATCTCCTGAAGGGGCACCTCTACCTGACAATAAGGACAATACTTCCGGTACTGAATAGGTGTTTTGCACTTGGCGTGCAGATAATGGAACCTAATGTCATTGCTTTCGGTGGCCCTGTACAACTTTACCGGTATATAGACCAGACCAAAGCTGATGGCCCCTTTCCAAAGGGGACGCACGGCCCTCACTCCAAACTACTTCTCTGCTGCCCAAGTATAGCTATTCAAGTGTAGTATATCTCCGGACACCCCCAGTCATACCCCCAGTAGGTCAATTTTAATTTCCCTAATGCAGAGCTAAACAACTTGTTGAGGAAAAGACGTTAACTACCGCGTGCCCGGCACATTTTCGCAATGACCCGGATATTGTGCAGTGCCAGCACAAACATGTCGTGCTCTTTCTCCCGGGCCAGACCGGTAGCAACCGGCTGACGGCAGGCAAGCCTCATGCGGCGCTCCGACGCCTCGCTGGCCAGCCCCTTGTCTACAGCCAGCTCAGAGGGGTTGACCTCTCCGAGCCTCAAGAGGGCAGCCACAACCTAATAACAGCAAGAGCCGTACTTGCGCAGCTTCAGGCGCACCATCTACCGTGGCCGATACGGAAAATGACCTTTGGAAACGTCCCATACCGTGCCTCCATCACAGTCCGAGCAAAATTCTTAAACGTTCCTCTACGGCCGCGACAGTCTCGGGTTTAACTCTTCCCAGACGCTGTATTAGCCTTTCCTTAGAGATAGACCTAACGTCCTCACACTTGATGAAGCTTACCGACTTAACGCCGCCTTCGGGCGGAGTTAATCTTATGTGAAATGGAATTCGTTTATCCCTGGTGGTCAGTGGAATTACCACCACCATCCCCGCTGGTCCGTGGTTGAAAGGGTCTACCGAAACAATTAAAGCCGGGCGTGTACCGGCCTGCTCGTGCCCGCGGACAGGATTTAAGTCCACCAGCCAGATTTCCCCGCGGCAAGGCATAAGTTCCATTTTAGCCGTCGAGGCCATCGCTCAGCGTCACATCCCAGGCTTTTCTTTCCTCTTGCTCTATCTCCCATTCCTTACTATCAGCCCTCAGCGCAGCAAAAGCAGCATTGGCCTGCTCCCAAAAGAGCTGTCGCTTATAAGCCTTAAGTGCCTTCAGCAGGATTTCCTGCCGGGACTCGCCGGTAAGGAGGGCTATCTCTTTGAGCACGTTCAGAGCCTGCTCGGAAATTCTCGTCATAGGCATCCTTACCACTCCCTGAGGGACCCCCAGTTTTTATTCCAGGCCTGCTTGGCTTTCGCTCGCTCCAGAAACCCTCGCGGGCAGGACTTTTGCTCGGCCTCAAGCTCCGGCGGGGTTCCCGGCCCAATCGGCGTCCTTGCCGATGGGCCGGTCTCGGACCTCCTATCCTCGACCCCGCCTCCGCTTTCGGCCAAAGCTTAAAGCCTGGGCTAGCCGCTCGGGTTTAGTCGCTCGCTTTCAAGTCCAAGCAGGCCTCCCCTGGAAAAAGTGGGGATAGCTTAGTACCACTCCCTATTGCAATACCCTCTAGGAGTAAGTATACTCTTTTGATTACACTTTCGTCAACAAACAGGTCAACTGACGTATCCCCACCTATGAAAAACCGCAACCCTGATTTTAGATGATTTAGGCTGCAGGAGGGGTTATTTCTGTCATCGTTTGCTCTTCTCCTACGAGAGACGTAATTTTTTGCGGCAAATCATTGTCAACTTTGTACGGCAGCGCCCTCTTGTGCATGCGGCGTATTTTCTTTTGCCGCAACTCCTCTTTGAGGTAGCGATACTCCGTGTTCTTCGTCAGCATGGCCCAGATGATGGTGAGTAGCTTCCTTGCCGCTGCTACAATGGCAATCTTATGGCCTTTGCGTTTCTTTAGCCTTAAGTAGAAGTCCCGCAGAGCGCCGGGCTGCCTCACCGCCGTCTGGGCAACCTGAATGAGGACCCAGCGCAGCATGCTCCGGCCCGCCTTGGTGATGTGTCCGGTGTACCTAGTCTTGCCCGACTGGTGCACCGAAGGGACCAGGCCGGAAAAACTGGCCAGCTTTTTCGCCGAGGCAAAGCGCTTGAT